>CAJUCI010000001.1 GCA_910584825.1 uncultured Duncaniella sp.
TAAAAACCAGCAGATTTACAGTCTGCCCCATTTGGCCACTCTGGTATTCGCCCTTAATCATTATAGTTTAGTTGAGCCTCTTGTCGGATTCGAACCAACGACCCCGAGATTACAAATCACGTGCTCTGGCCAACTGAGCTAAAGAGGCAACAAATTGATGTTCTCTTGCAGTGGAGGAGAAGGTGTTTCCCTCAAATGCGATGCAAAATTACAATGAATATTTTTACCGTGCAAATATTTTCGCAAAAATTTCGCACCATTTTTGGCTCTATTAACAATTAGCCGTGTCAACGGCGCGACACCACGGCCCTACCACCTTATTATATATAATAGGCGCGACGGCCACCGCACCCATTGACATCAGATAGAAATGCCGTAGTCATGCTTCAGCTCATCCATGACAAAGGTCGACTCAAACGACGCCACTTCGTCCATCTGCCCGAGCACATTCAGGATAAATTCCCTGTAATCCCTCATGCTCGACGCCTGAATCTTCATCAGATAGTCATAGCGGCCCGAAATGTTGTAGCATTCCGTCACCTCGCGCAGCTCCTTGATGGTGGCGGCAAACACCTCGGCCTTCTCGAGATTCTGCTGCTTGAGCTTAACGCTGCAGTAGACCGTAAAACCCATGTTGAGCTTCTCGACATCGAGCACAGCCACATACTTGCGTATATACCCCTCGCGCTCGAGCCTCTTGAACCGCTCATACACCGGGGTGGACGAGAGGTTGACCCTCGCCCCAATCTCTTTCAGGGTCAGGCGCGCATTCTGCTGCAGCAGACGCAGTATCTTCACATCAGTGTCATCAAGACGTTCGGGAGATGATGCCATAAGGATTTTTTCTGATTACCGATTAGTATAATGCGTTGATTTGGGACATTCCTAAAAAATCCCGCCACAAATTTAGCAATTATTTCTATTATCACCTAAATATTTGCAGAAGTATTTTCTTTAATTGTAACTTTGCATCAGAAAAAGACAAAAACAAAATAACAAAACCACACTCATCATGGCAAACGAAAAACGACTCCATTTCGAGACCCTCCAGCTGCATGTAGGGCAAGAGACGCCCGACCCCGTAACCGACGCCCGCGCCACACCGATATACCAGACCACAAGCTACGTGTTCAGCAACTCGGCCCACGCCGCCGCCCGCTTTGACCTCTCCGAGCCGGGCAATATCTATGGCCGCCTCGGCAACCCCACCCAGGATGTATTAGAGCGTCGCATAGCCGCCCTCGAGGGTGGTGTGGCCGCGCTCGCCGTAGCCTCGGGAGCAGCAGCCGTCACCTACGCACTGCAGAACATACTCCAGCCCGGCGACCATATCGTAGCCGCCGACAACCTCTACGGAGGCTCGTTCAACCTCATCACCCACACCCTCGCCGCCATCGGCGTCACCCACACCATCGTCAACCTCAACGACCCCGAGGCCCTCGAGCGCGCCATCACCCCCACCACACGCGTAATCTACGGCGAGACATTCGGAAACCCTAACAGCGAAGTCCTCGACATCGACACCGTTGCCGCCATCGCCCACCGCCACGGCCTCCCCCTCATCATCGACAACACCTTCGCCACCCCCTATCTGCTCCGCCCTATCGAGCACGGCGCAGACATCGTGGTGCACTCGGCCACAAAATTCATAGGCGGACACGGCACCACCCTCGGCGGTGTCATCGTAGACGGTGGCACATTTGACTGGAAAGCACGCCCCGACGCCTTCCCCACCATCGCCAAGCCCGACCCCAACTATCACGGAGCGATATTTGCCGACGTTGCCGGCCCGGCCGCCTTCGTCACCCGCATCCGCGCCGTCCTCCTGCGCGACACCGGCGCAACCATCTCGCCCATCAGCGCGTTTATACTCTTGCAGGGACTCGAGACCCTCTCGCTCAGAGTGGAACGCCATGTGCAGAACGCCCTCAAGGTGGTCGACTTCCTCGCCTCGCACCCCAAGGTCAAGAAGGTCAACCACCCCTCGCTCCCCGACCACCCCGACCACGCCCTCTACGGCAAATACTTCCCGCAGGGGGGCGGCTCAATCTTCACATTTGAGATTGAAGGGGGCAAAGATGCTGCATGGCGATTCATCGACTCGCTCGAAATCTTCTCGCTCCTTGCCAACGTTGCCGACGTGAAGAGCCTCGTGATACATCCCGCCACCACGACGCACTCTCAGATGACCGCCGAGGAGCTGGCCGAATGCCACATCACCCCCTCGACCATACGTCTCTCCATCGGCACCGAGCACATTGACGACCTCATCGCCGACCTCGCCCAGGCTCTCGACAAGGCCTGACGCCCGGCACCATCCCAACTGACCACGGAAAGGGATACATAAAGACAAAAGTCTCAAAAGAAACACAAGAAATATATTTTTCTTATAGTCAAGTAGCTGTTCAGATTAAACGCATAACAACGGCGTAGCTGTTTTGGCGACATATTGGTCGCGGAGCGAAGGAGCATAGCGAGCTATGCGACTGAACGACAAGACCAATATGGCCCAAAACAGTAGCCGGGGATATGCGAGATTTTCAAGAAACATCTATTGTATAATTTTATCGTTTTAATCTGAACAGCTACTTAAGTGTTATTCTATAAAAAGCATACGTTTCTTTTGCAGAGTTTGTCCTTATGTATCTTTTTCGTGATTAAGGCACACGTTCTTTCACTCTTCCAAACGGCACAAATCAAATATTGACAATATGAAGATAGCCTACTCTCTCACCGAACTCATCGGCCACACCCCGCTGCTCGAAGTGCGCAACATCGAGCAGGCCGAGGCCCTCAAGGGGCGCGTACTCGCAAAGATTGAATCCTTCAACCCCGGAGGGAGCATCAAAGACCGCGCCGCGCTCTCCATGATTGACACCGCCGAAAAGGCCGGTATCATCAAGCCCGGAGCCACCATTATCGAACCCACAAGCGGCAACACCGGCATCGGCCTCGCATGGATTTCGTCAGTCAAAGGCTATCACCTCATCCTCACCATGCCCGAGAGCATGAGCATCGAACGCCGCAAGCTCCTCCAGGCACTCGGCGCGACCCTCATCCTCACCCCCGCCGCCGAAGGGATGAAAGGGGCCATAGCCCGCGCCGAGGAGCTGCACCGCGCAACTCCCGGCTCGTTCATACCCTCACAGTTCTCCAATCCCGCCAACCCTGCCATACACGAGTCAACCACGGCCCGCGAGATATGGGACGATACCGACGGACGTGTGGACATCATCGTAGCCGGAGTGGGCACAGGCGGCACACTCACCGGCACCGCCCGCGGCCTCAAGTGGCGCAACCCTGCCATCAAAGCCTATGGCGTAGAGCCGGCAGAGTCGCCCGTACTCTCAGGCGGCAAGCCCGGTCCACACGCTATCCAGGGCATCGGCGCGGGATTCGTACCCGACAACTACGACCCCGCCGTGGTCGACGGCATACTACAGGTAAGCGCGGGCGAAGCCTTTGCCTGTGCCCGACTCCTCGCCCGCCACGAGGGACTCCTGGCCGGAATCTCGTCAGGCGCGGCACTCGGGGCAGCCATGAGCCTGGCCCGTCTCCCCGAGAACGAGGGCCGCATAATCGTTGCCATCCTCCCCGACACCGGCGACCGCTATCTCTCGACACCGCTCTTTGAGAATTAGTAATTAGCAATTAGCAATTAGTAATTAGTAATTAGCAATTGGGTTAGAAATTAACAATCTAATAATTGAATCAGCACTGTCCTGCGAGGGTGTTTCGGGTTCGTTTTTAAACAACAACTTTTAAGATTTTTGGCGAAATCCACACGGGTTTCGCCAATTCTTTGTAATTTTGCGCATTATAACCGAAAAATCTATGTACAGGACAAATACATGCGGAGAACTCCGCATCAGCGACGCCGGCCGTGAAGTCACGCTGGCAGGCTGGGTGCAGCGCGCACGCAAGATGGGCGGTATGACATTCGTCGACGTCCGTGACCGCTACGGCATCACCCAGGTAGTGTTTGAGAGCGACGCCGACGCATCGCTCTGCGAGGCCGCCAACCATCTCGGCCGCGAGTGGGTAATACAGGTCACCGGCACAGTAGCCGAGCGCACCAGCAAAAACCCCAACCTCCCCACCGGCGACATCGAAATCATCGCCAAGGAGCTCAAGGTGCTCAACCGCAGCGAAGTGCCCCCGTTCACCATCGAGGACGACACCGACGGCGGCGACGACCTGCGCATGAAATACCGCTATCTCGACCTGCGCCGCAACTGCGTGCGCTCCAACCTCGAGCTGCGCCACCGCATGGCCTTCGAGATACGCCGCTATCTCGACTCGAAGGGATTCCTCGAAGTCGAGACCCCCGTACTCATCAAGTCGACCCCCGAGGGTGCACGCGACTTCGTAGTGCCCTCGCGCATGAACCCCGGACAGTTCTACGCACTCCCCCAGTCGCCCCAGACCTTCAAGCAGCTCCTCATGGTCAGCGGCTTTGACCGCTACTTCCAGATTGTGAAGTGCTTCCGCGACGAAGACCTCCGCGCCGACCGCCAGCCCGAGTTCACCCAGATTGACTGCGAGATGTCGTTCGTGACACAGGAGGATGTGCTTCAGATGTTCGAAGGACTCGTAAAGCATATATTCAAATATGTCAAGGACATCGACTTCGCCGAGCCCTTCCCCCGCATGACATGGGCCGACGCCATGCGTCTCTACGGCTCCGACAAGCCCGACACCCGTTTCGGCATGGAGTTTGTAGAGATTAAAGACCTCACCGGCGGCAAAGGCTTCGCCGTGCTCGACGACGCCGAATATGTCGGAGCCATCGTGGCCCCCGGCTGCGCAGGCTACACCCGCAAGCAGCTCGACCAGCTCACCGACTTCGTGAAGCGTCCCCAGGTGGGTGCCAAAGGCATGATGTGGGTCAAGGTCGAGGAGGACGGCTCAATCAAATCGTCAGTATCAAAGTTCTATACCGAAGACGACCTGCGCGCATGGGCCGACCGCGCCGGAGCCAAACCCGGCGACCTCATGCTCATACTCGCCGGCCCCACTATGAAGACCCGCAAGCAGCTCTGCGAACTCCGTCTCGAGATGGGCTCACGCCTCGGTCTGCGCGACCCGCAGAAGTTCTCATGCCTATGGGTCATCGACTTCCCCCTCTTCGAGTGGGACGACGAGACACAGCGTTACTACGCTATGCACCACCCCTTCACCTCGCCCAACCCCGACGACATCCATCTGCTCGACTCCGACACCGGCGCAGTGCGCGCCACCGCCTATGACATGGTGGTCAACGGCAACGAGCTGGGCGGCGGCTCGATACGTATCCACGAGGCCGAGCTGCAGGACAAGATGTTCCGCCTCCTGGGCCTGACCGAAGAGGACGCACAGTACAAGTTCGGCTTCCTCATGAACGCCTTCAAGTATGGCGCGCCCCCTCACGGCGGACTCGCCTTCGGCTTCGACCGCTTCGTCTCCATCCTTGCCGGTCTCGACTCCATCCGCGACGTCATCGCATTCCCCAAGAACAACTCGGGCCGCGACATGATGATTGACGCCCCCTCGGCCATCGACGACACCCAGCTTGACGAACTCCAGATTCGACTCGACCTGAAAGAATGACCATATCAGCCATTATTGAGGCTGTCGAGGCATATGCCCCCCGCGCTCTCCAGGAATCCTGGGACAACACGGGGTGGCAGATAGCCCCGGAGGCCGTCACCTCGGGCCAATGCTCGGGGGTATTGGTGTGTCTTGACGTCACCCCCGCCGTGGTCGACGAGGCCCGTGCCCTGGGGTGCAACCTCATCATCTCGCACCACCCCCTCATCTTCAAGGGCATACGCTCACTCACAGGCACGTCGCCCGTGCAGCGCGCGCTCATCGACGCCGTCCGCCACGGCATAGCCGTCTACTCCTGCCACACCGCCCTCGACAGCGCGCCACTCGGCGTGAGCCACGAGCTTGGCACCCTCCTCGGCCTCACCGGCATGAGCCCCCTTGCCCCCTCGCCGCTCGACCCCTGCGCCGGGCTGGGCGTAATCGGCACGGCACCCGGCGGAGCCGTCAGCCCCGACCGGCTCGTCGACCTCGTCAAGAGCGTCTACAACGCCCCCACGGTCCGCGTCACCCCCGGCCGTGACGGCCGTCGCGACATCCGCACCGTGGCACTATGCAGCGGCTCGGGAGGCGAGTTCATAACCACCGCCATCAGCCGCGGGGCCGACGCCTACGTGACCTCCGACGTCCGCTATCACGACTTCCTCGACCACGGCCGCGACATACTCATCATCGACACCGGCCACTTCGAGAGCGAAATATGCACTAAATCAATTTTTTCGCGCATTATTTCCCAAAAATTTCCTAACTTTGCAGTCCATATGGCCGCATGCGAGCACCCGCCCGTGCGCTACGTGTGACCGCAACAAGCAGGAAATACCGACACAAATGAATCAAAAATAATAACTCAACATATGGCCAAAGAGCAATCAAAAATCGACCAGGCTAATTCGGTAGAACACCGCCTCCGCTCACTCTACGAGCTTCAGACCATCCTCTCGGAAATCGACCGCATCCGCACTATCCGCGGCGAGCTCCCCGAAGAGGTCCGCGACCTCGAGGACATCATAGCCGGCCTCCACACACGCATCGACAAATACAACCACGAGATTGAAGAGCTCCGCTCCATGACCGCTCAGGAGCAGAACAAGATTCAGGTAGCCCAGGAGCAGATAGCCACCTACAAGACTCAGCTCGACAACGTGCGCAACAACCGCGAGTTTGACCTCCTCTCCAAGGAGATTGAATATCAGACCCTCGAGATTCAGCTCTCGGAGAAGCGCATAGGCCAGTATGCCCGCGAGATTGAAAACAAGACCGCCGACATCGCCACCGCCCAGGACAACCTCACCGACCGCAACCACATCCTCGCCGACAAGCGTCAGCAGCTCGAGGAAATCATCTCCGAGACCAAGAAGGACGAGGAAGTGCTCCGCGCCAAGGCCAAGGACCTCGAGGCACGCATCGACGACCCCCGCACACTCACCGCGTTCAAGCGCATCCGCAAGAACGCACGCAACGGTCTCGGCGTAGTATACATCCAGCGCAACGCCTGCGGCGGCTGCTTCAACCGCATCCCGCCCCAGAAGCAGATGGAAATCAAGATGCACAAAAAAATCATCGTGTGCGAATACTGCGGCCGCATCATGATTGACCCCGAACTCGCCGGAGTCACCACCGACCAGCCCGCCAACGATTAATGGAAAAGATACAACCCGGCAAATACGTAGAGATTGCCTACGACCTCTACGCCTCGCTCCCCGGCCAGCCTGAGACACAGGTACACACCGTCGAGGCCGACGAACCCGAACGCTTCATCTTCGGCGTCACCCCCGGACTCATCCCCGCCCTCGCCGCCGCCATCGACGGTCTGGAGCAGGGCGCGCCCTTCGACGTGAAGATTGCACCCGCCGACGCCATCCCCTTCAACCCCGACGACATCGCCCTCCTCGACCGCGACCTCTTCCTTGACGACAACGGCAAGCTCGACCAGCGCATCAAGCCCGGAGCCAAGGTGCCCATGTTCACCGCCGACGGCTACCAGATTACAGGCACCGTCCTCGAAGTAACTCCCGAGAAGGTGAAGATGGACTTCAACCACCCCCTCGTAGGCCAGGCACTCCACTTTGCCAACGGACGCATCATCACCGTGCGTGACGCCACCCCCGAAGAGCTCCACCCCTCGCGTTGCGGAGGCGGATGCGGAGGCTGCGGAGGCGGATGCGGCTCTGACAGCTCTTGCGGCGACGGCGGCTCATGCTGCGGCGGCTGCAACTGACCGACAACATTCAAAAATTAAAAAAATTCATATATGGCAACAACTGCAGACTTTAAAAACGGTATGTGCCTCGACATCGACGGCCAGTACTTCTTCATCGTAGAATTCCTCCACGTTAAGCCCGGCAAAGGCCCCGCTTTCGTCCGCACCAAGCTCAAGAACGTGCAGACAGGCCGCGTCCTCGACAAGACCTGGAACTCGGGCGTAAAGGTCAACGAAGTGCGCATCGAGCGTCGCCCCTACCAGTACAGCTACAAGGACGACATGGGCTATCACTTCCTCCACACCGAGACATGGGAAGAGGTCATCATCCCCGGCGAGAGCATCGAGGGCGTACAGTTCCTCAAGGACGGTGACATCTGCGAAGCTATGGTACACGCCGAGAGCGACACCATCCTCACCTGCGAGATGCCCACATCGGTAGTGCTCGAAATCACCTACACCGAGCCCGGCATCAAGGGCGACACCGCCACCAACACCCTCAAGCCCGCAACCGTAGAGACCGGCGCAGAGGTACGCGTGCCCCTCTTCTGCAACATAGGCGACAAGGTGGTCATCGACACCCGCGACGGCTCATACAAGGAGCGCGTGAAGGAATAATCCCCCTCCCCACCCCCGTCACGGCACAGTCGCAGTCAGACAGCAGCGACGACACTGCCCGTCAAAATCTCACGACGGCCCGGCGCACCTGCCCCGGGCCGTCGGCTTTCATACCTCAAGCGATATTTGCGGTGCATCGTGAACCTATCATGCCCGAATAACGTTCATAGAAAAAAGAACGTTTCAACTATTCCGACATGACACACATTCTACCCGCAACTCTCCTCGCGGCAGTGGCAATCGCCGCCCTCCCCTCAGTATCCTCGGCACAAGGTTTTCAGAAGCCCGACCCCGACAAGTGGTACAGGCTCGAGACCCGCTATAACGGCACCGACATACGTCAGGGCCGCTGTATCGAGTATTTCCCCGAAGGCTCAGCTCACCCCGACCTCCTGTGGTCAGCCGACCAACTCGACACCACAAACCCCGACAGCGACTACCAGTACTGGCGGTTCGAGCCTTCACCCGACAATCCTGACCGTTACGCAATGATATGCAAGGCAGCTCCTGACGGTTATGTCAACCCCGTGCCCTCGCCGCTCAGTGCCGATGCCCGCTGGCATTACGTCACCACTCCGGCAGCCGACGCTTCGGCCGAAAGCAAATATGGCTTCACCTTCGTGACCTCCCTTAGCGGCACCGACTCCGACACCGGTGCATCCTACTGCGCCATTGCTACCGATGCGACATTAGAAAAACGTTATTATATGAACTGCGGTGACGCCAAGCAGGACTATGCCATCAACCTATCGTATGCCACCAGTTCTGACGAGACCAACGAATGGCTGTTCAACTTCATCGAACGCTACGACCCCACCACCGGCATCGCAGAAATATCCGAGTATGACACGTCTGACCCCGATGCACCCATCTACGACCTTATGGGCCGCAGAGTAACCAACCCGTCACATGGCATCTACATCATCAACGGAAAGAAAGTAGCCATGTGAGCAATCCACCGCATGTGACATGACCGACACCCGTATACCCGTCGAGACTCACCCCTTCCCGCCCTATCTGCCGGAAGGGGCGAGAGTCCTTATAATGGGCACATTCCCGCCCCAGCCCAAACGCTGGGCGATGGAGTTCTACTACCCCAACCGCACCAATGACTTCTGGCGTATCATAGGGCTGATAATCTATGGCGACAAGGACTATCTCTACAACCCCTCGACCCGCACGTTTGACCTCCCCCTCATAAGGCAGACCCTCGACCGCTGCGGCATAGCCCTTCACGACACAGGCCGCGAGATACGCCGCCTCAAGGACAACGCATCCGACAAATTTCTCGAGATAGTCACCCCCGTCCCGCTCTTCGACCTCCTCGCCCGCATCCCCGAGTGCCACACCATAGCCACCACCGGCGAGAAGGCCGCAGGCGTAATAGCGCAGCTCACCGCCACCGAGCCGCCCCGCATGGGCGAGCACGTCACAATGACCGCCTGGCCCCCGACCACCCCGCCATCAGTTCCGCAACAATCGCCTCAGCCATCGCAGCATCAGTCACTCCAATTGCCGCTCGAAATATGGCGCATGCCGTCGACCTCACGCGCCTATCCCCTCCCCCTCGAGCAGAAAGCCGCCTACTACGCCACCCTCCTCCACGCCGCAGGCATCATCTGAAAGAAATTTGCTGATTTGACGAAGATTACTTAAATTTGCGCTATGGAGCCAAAGAAAGTCATCGAGCTTATAACCTCACGAGCATCAGCTCTCCTTCCCAAGGGAGCCAAGCTCATACTGTTCGGCTCCCGGGCACGAGGCTCGGCCCGCGTTGACTCCGACTGGGACCTCCTAATCCTGCTTGACAAGGACCGCCGCACAGTCAGCGACCTCGACAACTACGTCTACCCGTTCCGCGAACTCGGATGGGACATCAATCAGGAAATCAATCCCATCGTTGCAACCTACAAGGAACTTGACACCAGACTCCACTCTATCCCCCTATACAGTAACATTCAAAACGAAGGCATAACATTATGGGAATAACCGACGACGACCGCCAAGCCATTGTGGCCTATCGTATTGAAAAATCATTCGCCACATTCAAGGAGGCTCAGGATGTTCTCACACTCGGCCACTTGAGCCTGTGCGCCAACCGGCTGTACTACTCGGCATTCCATATGGCATCAGCTTTGCTTATAAGCCATGGCCACACAACAATGACACATGCCGGTGTGCTTCGAATGATTAACCAACATTTCATAAAGGAAGGATTACTGGAGCGACAGGCGTCCAAACTGCTCAACACACTCTTCTCCATGAGACAGCAGGGAGATTACTGCGATGTGTTTGATTATGAAAGAGATGAGATAGAGCCACTGATTGACAAGACCTACAACCTCCTTATTCAATTCAAGTCACTCATAAGCAACGAACTCTTGTGATAAAATAATTTCCCATGTTTATTGATATCGCGCTTCTCGTGCTCGGACTGGGCCTGATACTCGGCGGAGCCAATTTTATGACCGACGGCTCGGTGGCCATAGCCAAACGCTTCGGCATGTCAGACTTCCTCATAGGCCTGACCATAGTGGCGATGATGACCAGCGCGCCCGAACTCGTGGTCTCAATCACAAGTGCCATCAACGCTTCGCCCGCAATGGCCATAGGCAACATCGTGGGCAGCAACATATTCAACATCCTCGTAATCATCGGCCTCACCGCACTCATCAAACCTATTGCCGTGACCGAAGGGGTGCTCGTCAACGAGATACCTCTCGTCATACTCTCGTCGGTCGTAGTGCTGATAATGGGCAGTTCGCCGTGGCTTGACAACGGCCCGATGCTGATAACACGCGTCGACGGTCTGCTGCTGCTAATATTCTTTATAATATTCATGCGCTACACCTTTGCCTCGGCCAAGAAGTCGCCCGAAGCCGCGGCACAGCAGGGCAATGACGACAGCGACGGCAAAGCCAAGGCCCCGGCACCGCTGTGGAAGGCCATACTCCTCACCCTCGGCGGACTCGCATGCCTCATACTGGGCGGACAGTGGTTTGTCGACGGAGCCTCGGGCGTGGCCCGCGGACTCGGATGGTCGGAAGGGCTCATCGGCCTCACCATACTCGCCGCCGGCACCTCGCTCCCCGAGCTGGCCACATCCATCGTAGCCGCCACCAAAGGATACTCAGGTATGTGCCTGGGCAACGTCATAGGCTCAAACATCTTCAACATCTTCCTTGTGCTCGGCTGCACAGCCACCATCACCCCGCTCACCTTCGGCGGCATAGGCATAGTCGACCTGGCCGTGCTCACGGGCGCGAGCCTGCTGTTCTGGGAGGCCGGATGGTTCTACAAGAAACGCACCATAGCCCGCAGCGAAGGCGCGCTCATGCTCGTGTGCTACGTCGGTTACATCACTTGGCTCTATGTCAACCTCCCCTCCTGAGCCGTCAGAAATCGCTGAATTTCAACCCTTATCCCATCCTGTAATAAAAAATTATAGACAAAGGTTACAAAATTACCGTAAAAAATGTGTAATTTTGCACAAAATCCTTTAGTCTAAACCATTGGGCTGACACGTCAATCATCAATCAGCCCATCATTCATCACGGTTTCTTATTACAGTAATGGACAATTTAATCACCATTTCACCGTCCCCCCACGCGCAGACGCCGACCACTGTGACGAGGCTGATGCTCCATGTGATCATCGCGCTGGTGCCCGCAGTGCTCGTGGCACTCTACTACTTCGGGATAGGAGCGGCCATTGTAATCGCCACATCGATTGTGGGATGCGTAGCCGCCGAGTATCTAATCACACGCTACATGATGGGCCGCAAGCCTTCGATAGGCAACCTCTCGGCCGTCCTCACCGGACTGCTCCTGGCCCTCAACCTCCCGTCAAACATCCCCGTGTGGATGATTCTCATCGGCTGTGTCGTAGCCATCGGCATCGGCAAGCTCACATTCGGCGGACTCGGATGCAACATCTTCAACCCCGCCCTCGTGGGCCGCGTGTTCCTGCTGCTGTCGTTCCCCGTGGCCATGACCACATGGCCCGAGCCTATCGTCAACCGCATGGCCTACACTGACGCCACCACCGGCGCGACCATCCTCGGCCAGCTCAAGATGGGTCTCGTGCAGCCCTCCGACATCAACCTGCTCGACGCCGCGATGGGCAACATCGGCGGTTCGCTCGGCGAGGTCGGAGCCATCGCGCTCATCCTGGGCTTCATCTACCTGCTCTGCTTCCGCGTCATCACATGGCACATCCCCGTGGCCATCGTGGGCACCGTGGCACTCTTCTCGCTCTGCATCGGCGCACCCGTCGGAGTCGAGATTCTCTCGGGCGGTCTGCTGCTCGGAGCCATCTTCATGGCCACCGACTACGTTACCTCGCCCATGAGCCGCTCAGGCATGCTCCTATACGGAGTCATGATAGGCATCATCACACTGATTATACGCCAGTGGGGAGCCTACCCCGAAGGCATGTCATTCGCCATCCTCATCATGAACGGCGTGACACCCCTCATCAACCGATATATGAAACCCCGTAAATTTGGCGAAGGGAGGGCAATAGCATGAAATCGACACTCGTAAACATGGTGCTGTCACTCGGCATCATCACCGTTATCGCAGCCGCCGCGCTCGCCGGCGTCTACACCCTCACCGAGGAGCCTATCGCTCAGGCCAAGGCCCAGAAGCAGAAGGATGCCATCGGCCAGGTGCTCCCCGGCATTGAGTTCAACAACAATCCCGCCGACGAGGCCGTGGAAGTGACCATCGACGGCGAGACCGTGACCCTCTTCCCCGCCCGTCAGGACGGTCAGCTCGTAGGCTCGGCCGTCGAGAGTCATGACAACAACGGCTTCTCGGGCCTCATCACCGTAATGTACGGCTTCAACCCCGACGGCGACATCACCGGCTATGCCGTGATGCAGCACGCCGAGACCCCCGGCCTCGGCTCAAAGATGGGCGAATGGTTCTGCGACCCCGCCCACAGCATCGTGGGCCTCAACGCCGACAGCTCTAACCTCACCGTGAGCAAGGACGGAGGCGACGTCGACGCCATCACCGCCGCCACCATCTCGTCACGCGCATTCCTGCGCGCGCTCACCCTCGCCAACCAAGCATTTGACCAATTCTCCGCCCAGCAATAGTCCAAGCCATGAACGATAAACTCAGAATACTCTTCAACGGCATCATCGCCGAAAACCCCACATTCGTGCTGATGCTGGGTATGTGTCCCACGCTGGGCACCACCGGCAGCGCAATCAACGGCATGAGCATGGGTCTGGCCACAATGGCTGTGCTCATCTGCTCAAACGTGGTAATTTCGCTCATCAAGAACTTCGTGCCCTCCAAGGTGCGCATCCCCGCCTACATCGTGGTCATCGCAGCCTTCGTGTCAGTGCTTCAGCTCGTCATGGAAGCCTACGTGCCCTCGCTCTACGCCACACTGGGCATCTTCATCCCCCTTATCGTAGTAAACTGTATCGTGCTCGGCCGCGCCGAAGCGTTTGCCTCGCGCCACGGAGTGCTCGACAGCTGTCTTGACGGCATAGGCATCGGCCTCGGATTCACCATAGCCCTCACCCTCCTCGGCGCAGTGCGCGAGTTGCTGGGCACAGGCAAGATTTTCGACGCCGCCATCTATCCCGAGCAGTACGGCTCGCTGGTGTTTGTCCTCGCCCCCGGCGCATTCATCGCCCTGGGTCTGCTCATCGCACTCTTCACCAAGCTCCGCACAGCCAAGTAAGCAGTAATCCACCCCTCTAAAAGACTATCAAGATGCTCGAATATATTTCAATCATCATCACGGCAATCTTTGTCAACAACATCGTATTTGCCCAGTTTCTCGGCATATGCCCCTTCATCGGCGTATCGCGCAAGCTCTCGAGCGCGGTGGGCATGGGCGCAGCCGTGACCTTTGTCATGGTGCTTGCCACCGCCATCACCTGGCTGCTTCAGGACCTTGTGCTCACCCCCTTCGGGCTGGGCTTCATGCAGACAATCGTCTTCATCCTCGTCATCGCCGCCCTCGTGCAGATGCTCGAGATTATCCTCAAGAAGATTGCCCCCGTGCTCTACAGTGCCCTCGGCGTGTTCCTGCCCCTCATCACCACCAACTGCGCCGTGCTCGGCGTGGCCATCACCGTGGTGCAGAAAAACATGAACATGGGTCAGAGCCTCGTCTATGCCGTAGCCACCGCCATCGGCTTCACAATGGCCATCTCCATCTTTGCCGGCATACGTGAGCAGCTCGCCCTCGCCGACACCCCCAAGGCCATGCGCGGAGTGCCCATCGCACTCATCTGCGCCGGACTCCTTGCCATGGCGTTCATGGGATTCTCAGGCATCAAAATCGGCTAATCACTTCCCCACCCACGGGAAAAGATATAGCAAGATATAAAAGCGACATAGGTTTTTTATTTTCAGGACAGCCATCGGCTATCCGAGAATAAAAAACCTATGTCGCTTTTGTATCTCTTATGTTTTTATCTTACGCCCCGACCTTACGTCACCGTCACTCAGCGGACTTCAGCGTGATGTAGACTGCGCCGTTGGGATAGCGAGGGGCGTCATTAACTGTCTTGATGTCCTTGATTCGCTCTGAATCAACATCTCTTATGGACTGCACCTCAACGCCGTCGACAAACGTCCTGACCTTGCCGGTATCATCCGCCTTACTGTTACCGTAATATTGGTGCGTGCTTATAGACATTTGCTTGACGGTGACATGCTTTAGTGCCTCCTTATTGACTTCATATTTTTTTAGATTAAACTGTATCGGCAGCGTGTAATGGACGCTGACAGGCTTGCCGTTGGCCATAGCCGGTTCAAAATCCTCAAGCAGCGACACAACACGCAGAGCCTCGGCATCAAGCGATGGCGAAACACTATTCACCACTTTGGGACTGCTCAACTTTCCATTTTTTCCGACTACGAATCTCACGACCACACGCCCGTGCTTGCCTTCCCTCATGGCATCCTGAGGATAACGCACATGTTCAGCTATAAATCGAGTCAAGTCCGCCTCCCCACCGGGGTACTTGGGATAGGAATCCAGCTCTACCTTATTATTGCTTTTATTCTCTCCGACAACCTGTTTCGGTACACGTTCCTCCTCTATATCCTTGTTTATCGCTCCAATTACGAATACATCACTCAGTTCCTCATTTACCAAAGCATTCTCATCATCATTCTGAACTCTGCCATCAGCGGCAGGAAAAGACGTATTGGATGTATTGACAATAGTGTTCATCGGTTCGGCAGGCTTGTCATCGTTCCGCGCAGGCTTACGCCCGATAGCCCCGATTACCACCACATCCGCATCGGCTGTGTCAGGGTCATCGGCACTCCATCCTTCTGCCATCTCCGGCTCATCTGCCACGTCAGCTACGGGCTCTTCCGTAACGGTTGGCACAGCAGCAACAGTTGGCTCAACCGCAATCTCTCCGTCAGCAATGCCGACATCCGAACCGTCATCATATCCCGAATCTACAGTCACGGCCTCAGTAGTCTCATCCTCAACCGTCAATGAGGCCTCGGCTGTATCATCAAGCACATCGGCAACGGCAGGAAGTCCGGTGACAAAGAGTGCCACGCCGAGAGCCGGAAGCAGGGCGAACGCACGGGCACGGCGCGCACGCGACGCGGGTTGACAGCACATCATGGTGATGCGCTTCTTGAGTTTGCTGTGATTCAGACTGTTGGCAAGCGAGGGGAAACGCGAGCCCACAGCCTTTTTGATTAACAGCATCTGATATTCCTTGACATTGACCCCCGAGCTCATCACTCCGGCATCAGCCTGATACTCATGCACGGCACGCAACTCCTCGCGCATGAGCCAAGATGCGGGATTATACCACTGGACCACCGCAACCGCCTGGGCCATCAGCAGGTCGGCCCAATGGCGCAGACGCACATGGCAACGCTCATGCACGAATATCATCTCACCGGCCTCGCGGAAGTCGCGTCGCGACATCACGATAGAGTTCATCACACTAAACGGCGCGATGCGGTCATCATCAATGAGTATAACCGTGCGGTCGGCCACCAGCACCCGTTCGCCGCCCCTGACCACCATAGCCAGCCTGACGGCCACCATGAGCGTATGGGCCACAACCGCCAGCATACCGGCAAGATAGGTCCACAGCATAGCCGTGAGCCACCACGGCTGAGACGGCAGACTGACCACGGATTCATCAACCGCCACCACAGGCTCAAAGTAGCTGACATCGACCACCACAGTGCCCACCGGCTGCACCGGCTCGGGGACAATATGCACCAGCCCCACGGCGGGTGCGATGAGCGATACGATATAGATGCTCCACAGTGCCAAACGGTTGAAAGCATGCTGACGCTCCGACGCCATAGCCCATTTATAGGCCAGATACATCGCGGCAAGCAGTATGGAACTGTTGAGGGAATATGCAAAGAGAGAACCCATTATACAAGAGGTTGTTTAATAAAAAATGTGTTCTTTTTGAGGTTGTTTTTTAAGGTTAGGATAAAGCTCATGCCCGACGGCAATAGCCACCGGCATTAAGAGGGTGTAAAATAACAACCTCTAAATCGGCCCCACATGTATCTGCGGCAGTCATGCTGACCGCCGCAGGGGAATCCTATTGATTGTCAGGATTCTGATTCTTCTCCTCAACCATGCGGATTATTTCCTTCAGCTCGTCGATTGAAACCTTCTCCTCCTCGACGAGGGCCGACACCGCACTCTTGTAGGAATCGTTGAAATAGTTGGATATCACCTGTTTGAGCGTGCGGTCGCGCATATCCTCCTGCTTGGTTACGGCATAGTAGCGATATGTGGGGCCAAAAGACTCATGAGCCACACGACCCTTCTCCTCGAGTATGCGCACGAGGGTCGAGACGGTATTGAAATGAGGCTTGGGGTCGGGATAGAAGGTGAGCATCTCACGCACGAAAAGCGGACCGTGCTCCCACAGCATCTTCATAATCATCATTTCTTTCTCGGTGAGCAGAGGATTGGGCTTTCTTCCAGGTTTCATAACGTTGTATAATTTTTTAGAATCGTGAAAACACCCTGTTGACAAGGGTATGATGCAAATATACAACTAACCTATCAGTTTTCAAAATCGGGACGCCAATTTTTCACCCAATCCTGCAATTTTGGCCACGGATTTTCAGTAATTTGCCGCGCTAAAGACAAATTGACCAAAAAGAAGGCCAAACCTCGCCAATTAATCTCATGCCGCGATAAACTTTTTATCGCAAAAAGAGGTTAAATTTGCAGAGACCATCACGCATTATTCAACTATTTATATCCAGCCTACCCATGAAATTGCGTTTCACGGTAATTTCCGCCATACTGTCAGCGGCACTTACGCTCGCGGCTCAGAACCCGCAGCCGGTCGTGGCCGACGGCTCGACACTCACTCTCGCACAGTGTCGCGAGCTCGCGCTGTCAAACAATAAGAACCTGCGCCGAGGAGCCCAGGAGGTCAAGGCCGCAGGCTATCAGAAGGATGAAGCCTTTGCCGCCTACCTGCCGTCAATCGACTTTGCCGGCGGCTACATGTATAATCAGAAACAGCTGTCGATGTTTGACTCCGACCAGATGCTTCCCGTCAAGACATTCAGCCTCGAGAAGCAGGGCTACGAGTTCAACCTCGTCAAAAACCCCATGACCGGCGAGCCGCTTCAGGTCAACGGCCAGTATATACCCGAGCAGGTGGCCTATCTGCCCAAGGAGGCACTGACATATGACATCCACAACGTGTTTTTCGGAGCCGTCACACTCACCCAGCCCATATTCATGGGCGGCAAGATTGTGGCGATGAACAAAATCACCGGCTATGCCGAGGAGCTGGCCAAGAGCAAACTCAACAACGCCTCGCGCGACGTCATCTATGCCGTCGACGCCGCCTACTGGCAGGTGGTGTCGCTCAAGGCCAAGCAGGAGCTGGCCGAGAGCTATGTCAATCTGCTCGACACACTCAGCCACAACGTGTCGCTGATGATTGAGCAGGGTGTGGCTACTCGCAGTGACCAGCTCACGGTCGACGTCAAGCTCAACTCGGCCCGCGTGGACCTCACCAAGGTCAACAACGGCCTCGTGCTCTCGCGCATGGCACTGGCCCAGGTATGCGGCATGCCTATCAACACGCAGTTCACCCTCGCCGACGAGAATGCCGCCGACATCACCGCACCCGAGAGCGTGCAGACCGACGCGCCGATTGACATGCAGGAGGTCTATGACCGCCGCTACGACCTGCGCGCGCTGGAATTAGGCGTGAAAATCTACGAGCAAAAGGCCAAGGTGGCACGCTCTGACATGATGCCCAACCTCGCACTCGTCGGAGCATACTCATTCTCCAACCCCAACCTGTTTGACGGATTCAAGAAGCGTTTCAACGGCCAATTCTCCGTCGGGGCCATGCTCACCATACCCATCTGGCACTGGGGCGGCAACTATAACAAATACCGCTCGGCCAAGGCCCAGACCGAAGCCATGCGCATGGAGCTGGCCAACGCCCGCGAACTCATAGACCTGCAGGTGCGTCAGGCATCGTTCAAGGCCGACGAGGCCGTCAAGACCCGCCGCATGACCGAAGTCAACCTCGCCAAGGCCGACGAGAACCTGCGTTGCGCCGACCTCGGATTCCGCGACGGCGTGATGACCGTCGACAACGTGATGGAGGCGCAGACCGCGTGGCTCAAAGCCCACAGCGAAAACATCGACGCCCGCATCGACGTATATCTCTGCGACGTCTACCTCTCCAAAGTGCTCGGCACACTCAACTACTGAGCCATCGGCCTCAGCCGCTTAGCTTGCCAAGAATTACTAATTACTAATTGCTAATTACTAATTAACCATACTCCATGTCAACCTCCAACGTTTCAACCACCCCTACTCCCGAGCAGAAAGAGAACAAAGCACTGCTGTTCGCGCTCGGCATAGTAGTAATAGCCTGCATCGTACTGGCTATCATAGGATTCGTATTTCTCGACAAGCCCGCCGACATCGTAGAAGGGCAAGCCGATGCAACATCAGTGCGCATATCGGGCAAGCTCCCCGGACGCGTAGCCGAAATCTTTGTGAGCGAAGGTGACATGGTCAAGACCGGCGACACCCTCGTGCACATCCACTCCTCGCTGGCCGAAGCCCAGCTCATGCGCGCACAGGGCATGGAGACCGTGGCCCGCACACAGGACCGCAAAGTCGATGCCGGCACACGCGTGCAGATAATCAATGCCGCCGCTGACCTCGTAGCACAGGCCGAGGCCGCCGTCACAATCACCAAAAAGACTTATGACCGCATGCAGAACCTCTTCAACGAAGGGGTAATCTCCGAGCAGAAACGCGACGAGGCCAAGGCCGCATATGACGCAGCCGTGGCCGGACGCGACGCCGCCCGCAGTCAGCTCGAACTGGCCAAGGCCGGCGCACAGAAGGAGGACAAGGAGAGTGCCGCCGCGATGGTCGACGTGGCCAAGGGCGGCGTGGCCGAGGTGGAGAGTCTGCTCGAGGACCAGTATCTGCTCGCACCCTGCGACGGACAGGTCGACCAGATTTATCCCGAAGTGAGTGAGCTTGTGATGCTCGGCGCACCGATAATGAACCTCCTGAAGACCGACGACAAGTGGATTACCTTCAACGTGCGCGAAGAGCTGCTTAACGACATGCCCCTCGGCGGCGAAATCGAGGTGATGATACCCGCACTCGACAAAAAGAAGGTCAAGGCCAAGATATACTACTCGCGCGACCTCGGCAGCTATGCCACATGGCAGGCCACCAAGGCCACAGGCCAGTGGGACAGCAAGACCTTTGAAATCAAGGCCCGCCCCCTCGAGTCCATCCCCGAACTCCGCCCCGGCATGACAGTGGTATATTTCAAGTGAAATGGAAAATGGAAAATTTAAAATGGAGAATGAAAAATTAAAAATTAAGAATTCACCCCCGACACAATCCCAACGAATTTTAAATTTTCCATTTTAAATTTTATCATCGGCTTGCCGCTTGACTCGCCAAGAATTTAAATCTCTCCCATGAGTCCAATTTTCCATTTTAAATTTTAAATTTTAAATTTCCCCAAAATGCTTCCCTCACTTCGTCGCGGCATATTGACCCTCTGCTCACGCAGGATTTACATCTTCATGATGGTAATCGTGCCGCTGGGATGCACATTCTTCTTTCTCAGCCTCATGCACGAAGGGCTTCCGCTCAAGGTGCCTGTGGGGATGGTTGACATGGACCATTCCACCCTCTCGCGCCGCATCGGACGCTCGCTCAACGCCAGCGAACTCATCGACATCTCCACCGACTGCGAGAGCTTCAACGCAGCCATGCGCCAAGTGAGGGGCGGAGAGATATTCGGATTCTTCTACATCCCTACCGACTTTCAGGAGAAGGCTCTGAGCGGGCGCACCCCCACCCTCTCCTTCTACTCCAACATGACCATCTTCGTGCCCGGAACGCTCACGTTCAAGGGGTTCAAGACCATAGCTGTGACCACCTCGGGCGGCATCGTGCAGACCACCCTTACCGGCGCAGGTGTCGACGAGGGCACAGCCGGCAACCTCATCATGCCGCTGCGCACCGACATCCACCCCATCGGCAATCCGTGGACCAACTATTCCATCTATCTCTCGCAGTCGTTTCTCTCGGGCGTGCTGGCACTCCTCGTGATGCTCATGACATCGTTCAGCATATGCAAGGAGTTCAAGGACGGCACCTCGCCGCAGTGGCTCGCCACGGCCGGAGGCAGCATGCTCAAGGCACTACTTGGCAAACTCCTGCCCCAGAGCGTGGTGTTCATAGCCATCGGCATAGCCATGCAGACGGTGATGTTCCGCTTCCTTCACTTCCCGCTCAACTGCAGCCCGTGGCACATGATACTGGCCATGATACTGCTGGTGTTTGCCTGTCAGGCGTTTGCCACGGTGGTGGTGGAGATTCTGCCCAACCTGCGTTTCTCCATGAGCATATGCAGCCTCGTAGGCATACTGTGTTTCTCGGTAGCCGGATTCTCATTCCCGGTCGAGAAGATGTACGGAGCCATCGGCATATTCTCCTACATCATGCCTATCCGCTACTATTTCCTCATCTACATCGACCAGGCACTCAACGGCTTGCCGCTCTACTACTCGCGATTCTATTACATAGCGTTGCTCGTGATGCTCCTGCCCCCTGCCCTCGGCCTTCGCCGTCTGCGCGCCCGCTGCCTGCATCCGATTTACGTACCGTAAAAATGTAAAATTTAAAATGTAAGATTTAAAATTGGTCAGCCGCCAGTCTTCCCATTTTACATTTTAAATTCTAAATTTTAAATTCCAAGAAATGAATTGGTTCAGAAGTCTATTCCGTGTATGGCGCAGGGAGACCCGGCTGGTCTTCACCGACGTTGGGGTGATGCTCTTCTTCTTCGCCCTTCCGCTGGCCTATCCCATCGTCTACACCCTCATATACAACCCCGAGGTAGTAACCGAGATTCCCACCGTGGTGGTTGACAACTCGCGCACGGCCGAGAGCCGCGAACTGACCCGCACCCTCGACGCCACTCAGGCCATCGACATCAAGGGCTATGCCGCCAACCTCAACGAGGCTCGCCGCGCATGGGCCGAGAAGGAGTGCTACGGCATAATAGAGATTCCCGCCGACTATGCCAAGCTCATAGGCAAGGGGGAGCCGGCCACGATATCGTTCTACAACGACATGTCGCTGCTGCTGCGCTACCGCCAGTATCTCTTCGCCCTCACAGGCGTGCAGATGCACGAGGTGAGCAAGATTACCGCCGAGCGCGTGGCCACTCGCGGCGGCATACTGGCCACACGCGTGACGGGACTGCCCGTCGACACCCATTCGGAATGTCTCGGCGACCCGACACAAGGCTTCGCATCGTTCGTCATGCCCGGCATCGTGGTGCTCATACTCCAGCAGAGCATGCTCCTCGGCATCACCATGATTGCGGGCACCTCGGCTGACCGTCGCCGCCGCAGCCGCTCGGGGCGTGACCCGCTCGACTATGACGCAGGGCCGCTGGCCGTGGTGCTCGGCAAGAGCCTCTGCTATCTGATGCTCTACATCCCACTCTCCTACTACATCCTCCACATCGTGCCCGAAATGTTCTCACTGCCTCATGTGGGCGACTTCCTCGACTACTTCCCCTATGTCTTCGCCATGCTCGTGGCCACATCGTTCATGGGGCAGACCATACAGGTGTTTGTGCGCGAGCGCGAGACATCGCTGCTGGTGGTCGTCTACACCTCGGTCATCTTCCTCTTCCTCTCGGGCCTAACGTGGCCGCGCTATGCGTTCAACAAGTTCTGGCTCATGGTGTCAGACCTCATCCCCGCCACGTGGGGCGTGGAGGGCTTCATCCGCATCAACTCCAACGGAGCCGACATTGCCGAAGTGGGCCGTTACTACTGGAGCATGTGGATACTCACGGCACTCTATTTCGTCACCGCCCTCATCCTCCGCGCCTATCTCTCGCACCGCCCGGCGCACACCCCGGTCCCCCGCACCGAAGCGTCATAGTTTAGGCGGACACATACCGCTCCTTGGCATGGTTTTTCATTGCATTTGAAAAATTTGTTGTAATTTTGCACTCCGAATAATTTGAGTGAAAGATGAATAAGGAAAATCATGCCGGAAAACGCCCCTTGATAGGAATGACCCTGCGTCAGCTTGAGCAAGTGGCTGCCGAGGCCGGCCTGAGACCGTTTGCGGCCAAGCAGATGGCAAGGAGGCTCTATGTGGGCCGCGTCAGTGAGATTGCTGAGATGACCGAACTACCCAAGCAGGCGCGCGCCTGGCTTGAGGAGAACTACACCGTGGGTCGCACCGCCCCCTGCCGCGAGTCGCGCTCGGCTGACGGTACGGTCAAGTATCTCTTCGCCACACGCACCCCGTCCGTCGACTATCTGACCTATGGCGAGGGTGGCCGCGATGTCGAGGCTGTATATATCCCCGACAAGGAGCGGGCCACGCTGTGCGTGTCGTCCCAAGCCGGATGCAAGATGGGGTGCCGTTTCTGCATGACCGGCAAGCAGGGATTTCACGGCGACCTGAGTGCCGCCGGAATCATCAACCAGATTCTTTCCATCCCCGAATCAGAGTCGCTCACCAACATCGTGTTCATGGGCATGGGCGAACCGATGGACAATGTCAATGAGGTGCTTCAGGCCGTCGAAGTGCTCACCGCGCCGTGGGGACTCGCCTGGAGCCCCAAGCGCATCACCGTGTCGAGCATCGGCAAGATTGACGGCTTGCGCCGTCTGCTTGACGAGACCAAGGTGCATGTGGCCATAAGCGTGCACACCCCCTTCCCCTCCGAGCGTGAGGACCTTATGCCCGTCGAGCGCGCCTTCCCCCTCGGCAAGGTCATGGAGCTGCTACGCGGATATGACTTCGCCCACCAGCGTCGCCTGTCGGCTGAATATATAATGTGGCGCGGGGTCAATGATGACCGCCGTCATGCCGACGCACTCGCCCGTGTGCTCAAGGGGGTTGACTGTCGTGTCAACCTCATCCGTTTCCATGCCATACCGGGATTTGAGGGCGAGCCGGCCGAACGCGAGACTATGGAGCGTTTCCGCGACCGTCTCAACGCCCTCGGCATCACCGCCACCATCCGCGCCTCGCGCGGCGAAGACATCGAAGCCGCCTGCGGCATGCTGAGTGGTGCTGATGGGCAACGCCCATCAGCGAGTTTATAGAGTTTAGAGTTTAAAGTTTAAAATCCTGAAAGCTATTATCTAAACTTTAAACCATAAACTTTAAACCCCGAAAAGATGAAACAAAAGTTTTGGCTACCCCTGTGCATACTGACGGTGGCCGGATTCACATTCAATACATCTGAACTCATCCCCATCGGCCTGTTGAGCGACATCGCCGCATCGTTCGGCGTGAGCGAGGCGCGAGCCGGACTGCTCATCACCGTCTATGCCTGGGTGGTGGCACTCATGTCGTTGCCGCTGATGCTCCTCTTCGCCAAGATGGAGTACAGGCGGCTGATGCTCGGGGTGGTCGGCGTGTTTTTCGTCAGCCATATAGCCACGGTGCTGTCCACCGGCTACTACTCGCTCATGGTGTCACGTATAGGTGTCGCGCTCGCCCACTCGCTCTTCTGGTCGATAGCCCCCGCTATGGCCGTCGCCGTCACCCCGGTGGAGAAGCGGGCCACCGCACTGAGCGCGCTCGTGGCGGGCGGAGGCATAGCCCTCATCGCCGGACTCCCCTTGGGGCGCGTGCTCGGCATAATAGCCGGATGGCGCATGGCGTTTGCCGCCCTCGGCGCGCTGTCGGGACTGGTGCTCATAGGGCTGTGGCTCAGATTTCCCACCCTCCCGCAAAAGGATGGCGACGAGTCGCGCAAGGATATGCTGCGTCAGCTCGTGCACTGTCGCCCGCTCATAGCCATCTACATCATCACGGCTGTCATAGTCACCGGCCACTACACCGGCTACAGCTACATCGAGCCGTTCATGATTCAGATTATCGGGATGCCCGAGGGGGCGGTGACGCTCACGCTGTCGCTCTTCGGCGTGGCCGGACTGGCCGGAAGCTACATCATGTCGAGATACTTCTACCGCTATTCGCGCCGCCTCATCATCGGCGCATGCTTCGGATTTCCCGTGATGATGGCACTTCTGCTCCCGGGCGGAATGCTCTCGCCTATGGTGCTCGCCGTGCTGTGCGTGGCATGGGGACTGTGCATGACCATATATAACATAGCGTTTCAGAACGAGATTGTGGGCCTCTTTCCCACCGACTCGGCTGTGCCCATGAGTTTCTATTCAGGCATCTTCAACCTCGGCATCGGAGCCGGGGCGTTTGTGGGCGGAGTGGTGTGTGACCACGGACTCATGGCCGACATCGGCTATATCGGCGGAGCCATCACCCTCGCGGCAGCCGTCTATTGCGTGACCGACTATATGCCACGCCGCAAGTCGCCGCGCGAGGCCGTGAAATGAATTTGTGCGTTTGGCGAAAAAGTGCTATTTTTGCATTAGGGAAGTCACGGATGTCAGCCGATATTCCGAACTTACTCTTAACCAGTATTTTACATGAAAACATCGCTCTTGCTACGTCCGTTGGTGATGCTGATACTCCTGTTCGCTACGGGCGGGTGCACCATCAGCTACAAACTCAACGGAGCCGCCATAGATTATTCGGTCTACAAGACCATCTACGTATCGCAGTTCCCCATCCGCGCCGCGCTGGTGTATCCGCCGTTGCAGCAGACGTTTGAGAATGAGCTGCTTGACTACATCACCCGCAATACCCGTCTGCGCACCGTCGATTCGGGCGGCGACCTCCAGCTCGAGGGCGAGATTACGGGCTACTCCCTCTCGCCCCAGGCCGTCACCGAGAACGCATACGCATCTAAGACCCGTCTGACCATACAGGTGAGGGTGAAATATATCGACAACAAGCAGGAGGGCAAGGATGTCGACCAGACCTTCAGCGCGTATCGCGACTTCGATTCGAGCGAGATGCTCAACGATGTCCAGGACGAGCTGTGCAACCAGATATCCAAGGAGCTTGTCGACCTCATATTCAACGCCACCCTCGGCAATTGGTAACAATCTAACAGTCACCGCATATGAACGAGCCGCTAAGCCGAATACTCTCATCACTGACCGACCCCGCCGAGCAAGGGCCGGAGATGGCTGATGTGGAGACTCTTGCGCGTGAATACCCCTTTTTCGTGCTCCCGGCCCTGCTGGCCCTGAAACGTTACGGCCAGGGGCTCGACCCCGAGGTCAGAGAGCGGCTGATGGCACAGGTGGCATTCAATTCGCCTGACCCGCAGGCGATGTTCATGCTTGCCGACGTCGCGTATGACGACTGGACACGCTTCTATCCCGACCCTCGGGCCGCAGTGACCACCAACGATGCCATCACCAAATTTCTCGAGACCTACGGCCATGCCGACCCGCACGAGGAGGCACTGCTGGAGCGGCTGATATTCAACCCCACGCCCGACTATTCGTCGCTGCTGGCGCGCGAGGAGGAGACGAGCGTTCCCGCAGGTCCGGCCGACCCCGCCGATATGTCGCAGGACGCGCTGATTAACTCGTTTATCCTCAAGCATAAGGGAGACGAATCGCAGCTGCTGCCCCGCGAAGAGCCTACCCCGGCCGCAGATGCACCAGCTGACGCGCAGGAAGAGCCCGCCGTCGAGCATCACGCGCCCGCCCCGGCCGCCGGTCCGGGCTACGATTCGTCGCTCAGCGAGAGCCTTGCCAAAATCTACATCAGGCAGAAACGTTATGACAAGGCGTTTGAAATTATTCACACTCTAAGTTTGAATAATCCAAAAAAAAGTGCTTACTTTGCAGACCAATTACGGTTTCTCCGCAAGCTCATGCTTAACCGCGAGAGTGCAAATAAAAGTAAATAACTAATATACACTGATATAACTATGTACATTGTACTGATAATCCTGACTCTCATCTGCGCTGTGTTGCTCATATGTGTAGTGCTCGTGCAGAAGTCAAAGGGAGGAGGTCTCTCATCGACATTCGCAGGTTCCAACCAGATTATGGGCGTACGCCGCACCAACAGCTTTATCGAGAAGCTCACCTGGGGTCTTGCCGGAGCCATCTGCATCCTCGCAGTGCTCTCGACATTCTGCATGCCCAAGGCTATCGTAGGCAACTCTCGCGTATCTGCCCCCGCAGCCACCGAGCAGACCGTGCCCGGCGACTTCAACACCCCCGCTCCTGCAGCAGCCGCCCCCGCAGCACCTGCCGCTGAGGCTCCCGCAACCGAAGCACCTGCAACCGAAGCACCTGCAACTCCCGCACCTACCGCCGATTAATCCAGCGATTATACGGCGCATAACACCATTACAATATAAGCCTGCTCTGACATGCTGTGACTTCACACGCCTGTCGGCGTGGGCTTAAGATGTTCCAATTATGAAAGAACTATGGAGCCTGTTCAGGCGATTCGTGCCACCATATAGGAAATACCTATTCCTAAACATATTCTTCAACGTGCTTGCGGCATTGCTGACACTGTTCTCGTTTGCCGTAATCATCCCTATCCTTGAGATTCTCTTCAAAATCAAGGAGGCCAACTACGAGTTCATACCGCTCGGGGATGCATCGCTCAAGGATGTGGTAATCAACAATTTCTACTACTACACCCAGGAGTGCATCTACTCATGGGGCCCGATAGGCACACTGATGGCTATGGCCGGACTGCTCGTGTTCATGACCATGCTCAAGACCGGCGCGGCCTATCTGAGCAGCTATTTCGTCATCCCCATGCGTGCGGGCATCGTGCGCGACATACGCAACTATGTGTATGACAAGATAGTGCTCCTCCCCATCGGTTATTTCACCACCGAGCGCAAGGGTGATGTCATGGCCCGCATGACCGGTGACGTGGCCGAGATTGAAAACTCCATCATGTCAACCCTCGACATGATTTTCAAAGACCCCATCATGATTATCGTGTGTCTCTCCATGATGCTCTTCCTGTCATGGCAGCTCACGGTGTTCGTGCTCCTGCTCCTCCCCATAGCCGGGTCGGTGATGGGACGCGTGGGCAAGAGGCTTAAGCGTGCATCGCTCGAGGGACAGACCCAATGGGGCGTGCTCATGAGCAACATTGAGGAGACCCTCGGCGGCCTCCGCATCATCAAGGCCTTCAACGCCGAGGATAAGGTGGTTGACCGTTTCCATGACGGCAACCAGGAGTTCTTCCGCATCACCCGCGCCGTACAGCGTCGCCAGTCGCTCGCCCACCCCATGAGCGAGTTTCTCGGCACCATCACCATCGCCATCGTGCTCGTGTTTGGCGGCACGCTCATCCTGCGCGGAGTCTCGGGCATGAACGCAGCCTCGTTCATTTATTATATGGTGATATTCTACTCCATCATCAACCCCGCCAAAGACCTCACCAAGGCCATGTACAGCATACAGCGCGGCCTTGCCTCGATGGAGCGTGTCGACGCCATCCTCAATGCCGAGAACCCCATCCATGACCCCGAGCACCCCGAGACGATTGACAATCTAAAGGGTGAGATAAGATATAACGGCGTTACATTCGGCTACGACCCGACCGTGCCTGTGGTCAAGAACGTCGACCTCACCATCCGCCCGGGCGAGACTGTGGCCCTCGTGGGCCAGAGCGGCAGCGGAAAGTCCACGATGGCCGACCTCCTGCCGCGCTTCTATGACATCAACAACGGCTCAATCACCGTAGACGGCCATGACATACGCAATCTGCGTGTGCATGACCTGCGCGGACTCATGGGCAATGTCAACCAGGAGGCCATACTTTTCAATGACACCATATTCAACAACATCGCCTTCGGCGTGAAGGACGCCACGATGGACCAGGTGATTGAGGCGGCCAAGATAGCCAATGCTCACGAATTCATCATGGCTACTGAGGACGGCTATAACACGAGCATCGGCGACCGTGGCTGCCGCCTGTCGGGCGGACAACGTCAGCGACTCTCCATCGCCCGCGCCATCCTCAAGAATCCCCCCATCCTCATACTCGACGAGGCCACTTCGGCCCTCGACAGTGAGAGCGAAAAGCTAGTTCAGCAGGCTCTCGAACGCCTCATGAAGGACCGCACGACGCTCGTCATCGCCCACCGCCTCTCCACCATCAAGAACGCTTCGCAGATATGCGTGATGCACGAAGGTGAAATCGTAGAAAAGGGCACGCACGACGAACTCCTCGCCCTCAACGGCTACTACACCCGCCTCGTAGAAATGCAGTCTATGAAATAACTATTATAGTTTATAAAGTTTAAAGTTTAAAAAGTTAAGATAATAGTTCGGTGATGCCAAGTGCCACAAAACTATTATCTTAACTTTTTTAACTTTTTTACTCTTTAGACTCTAAACTTAAGATAATAGTTCGGTGACACCAAGTGCCACAAAACTATTATCTTAACTTTTTAAACTTATTACTATTTAGACCACAAAATCACCCCCTAATCTGCCCTTCGCCGTTGATGAGATAGCGGTAGGTGGTGATTTCTTTTAGTCCCATCGGGCCGCGGGGGCCGAGTTTCTGAGTGCTGATGCCAATTTCAGCCCCGAGGCCAAACTGCGCTCCGTCAGTGAAAGATGTAGGCGCGTTGACATACACGCACGATGCATCCACCTCGGCCTGGAAACGCTCGGCCGTGTCAGCCGAATCGGTAATTATACACTCGCTGTGCCCCGAACCGTGGACGGCGATGTGGTCTATGGCTTCGTCAACCGAACCGACCGTGCGCACTCCCATCTTATGGTCCATCCATTCGCGGTCCCAGTCGCTGTCAGTGGCCGGTACAAGCAGTTCGGCGGGATAATGCCCGGCAAGAGCGGCAAGGCTGTCGCCGTCGGCATGTATCTCCACCCGCTTCCCAGCCAACGGCGCGCATATGGCGGGGAGGTCGCTGAGACGCGAGCGGTGAATGAGCAGGGTGTCGAGCGCGTTGCATACGCTCACTCTGCGCGTCTTGGCATTATTGATGATTGCGGTGCCCATCTCCAGGTCGGCATCCGCGTCAAAGTAGGCGTGCACAACCCCCGCGCCGGTCTCAATGACAGGCACCTTGGCATTGTCGCGCACGAAATCGATGAGATTGCGGCCGCCGCGCGGGATGCACACATCGACATAACCCACGGCATTGAGCAGTTCGGCTGTGGCCTCATGGGTGGCCGGAAGCATCACGGCGGCATTACGGTCAACGCCATGCGCCTCGAGAGCCTCATGTATCAACGCGATTGCCGCCGTGTTGGAGTCCTCGGCATCGCGTCCGCCCTTGAGTATGCAGGCGTTACCGCTCTTGAAGCAGAGCGAGAATACGTCAAATGTCACGTTGGGCCTCGCCTCATATATCACGCCTATCACGCCAAACGGCACCCTCACGCGTCGCAGCAGCAAACCGTTGGGCAGCGTGCGACGCTCAATCTCCTCACCGACGGGCGAAGGGAGCGAGGCCACGTTACGCATGTCTGACGCTATCCCCTCGAGGCGTTGCGGGGTGAGCTTGAGACGGTCATACAGTGGGGAGTCGGGACTCATGCGGGCGAGATCGCGGGCATTGGCCTCGATAAGTTCCGAGGTACGGGCTACGATAAGGTCAGCAAGGGTGAAGAGCACTGCATTGCGCTCCGCATCTTTCATATTGGCAATCGACCGCGCCGCCACGCGCACAGCCTTGAATATGTCTTTCATAATTATTTATGATTGTGAGAGTTGCGATTTTGAGAAAGGGACATAAGGACATAAGAGACAAAAGTGACATAAGGATTTTATTGTTTATAGAAGTTGTTTTTAACCTCTTATACTGCTTGATAATGAGAAAAATATATTTCTTATGTCGCTTTTGTCTCTTATGTCCTTATGTCCCTTTCTCTATTATTATACATGCCTAATTATTCTCAAGATACAGGTAGTCATAGTGTATCACCGGCTTTCTGCCGTGACGGCCTATGGACTCGAGGGTGTCGGCTGACGAGAGCGACGCGCGACCTACACCTAAACGCGCTCCCTCGGGCGAGAGGATGCTGACAATGTCGCCCTCCTCCCATTCGCCGTCAATCGAGGTGATGCCCACGGGCAGCAGACTCACGGCACGGTCGCTCTTGAGGGCCTCGGCTGCACGGCTGTTGACGTGAAGCACCCCCTTGGCAAACGACGCACTATGGGCAATCCACCGCTTCACATTGCTCAGTGGCTGTCGCGACGGCTCGAATGTGGTGTGAGGCACCGAGTCGGGCGACTGTATGAGGTCTACCAGCACCCCCGGGCGGTCGCCTCGGGCGATGATTACGGTAATCCCCTCGTCGCTCACCTTGCGGGCTATGCCGCACTTGGTGCCCATGCCTCCGCGCCCGAATCCGCTCTTGGCCGCCACCACATATTCGCTCAGGTCCTTGCCCGGAGCCACGGTGGGAATCAGGCGTGACGAGGGGTCGGCGGGCGAACCGGTGTAGATGCCGTCGACATTGGAGAGTATTATCAGCGTGTCGGCGTCAATCATGGCCGCGATGAGCCCCGACAGCTCGTCGTTGTCGGTAAACATCAGCTCGGTCAGGCTCGCCGTGTCATTCTCGTTGACTATAGGCACCACGCCGTTGTCGAGCATGGTGAGCATACAGGCGCGCTGGTTGAGATACGATGTGCGCGAACCGAAATTCTCCTTTTGCGTGAGCACCTGGCCGATTACCAGCCCGTAGCCCGCAAACAGCTGATTGTAAAGGTTTATGAGGTGAATCTGGCCGATTGACGAATAGAGCTGACGGGCGGCCACGCTGTCGAGCTGTCGCGACGGGGTGATGGCACCGCGTCCGCATGCCACGGCACCGCTCGACACGAGCACCACCTCATGGCCGAGCGACCTTATGGCGGCAATCTGGTCGACGAGTGCCGACATGTTGGTGACGTTGGGCTTGCCGTCCTGACGGGTCAGCACGTTGCTGCCCACTTTTATTACGATTCTCATTTTGCAGATTATTTCGTCGATGCCTTTAGCCCGTTGATTACAGCTGATGTGAAGCCGGAGTGCTCCATGGCGTTGAGTCCGCGTATGGTTATGCCGCCGGGGGTTGTCACCTTGTCAATCTCGCTCTCGGGGTGCGAGCCGGGCTGAGCGAGCAGCGACACGGCCCCGCGCAGAGTCTGCACGATAATCTCCTGGGCAAGCTGTGCGCGGAAACCTAACTCCACTCCCCCCTCCATAGCCGCGCGCACATAGCGCATGGCATAGGCTATGCCGCATGATGCAAGCGAAGTGGCCGCGGGCAGCAGCCGCTCCTCGATAACCATAGCCTCTCCAAGCCGGCTGAACAGCGAGAGCGATGACGCGCACTCACCCTTGCCGTTGACCTGAAAGGTCATCGACTCGCGCTGCGACACGGCGGTATTGGGCATTTCGATGCAGAATTGTGGCAGCGCGTCGGTCTCGCCCGGCTTTTCAAGCCATTGTGCGAGGGTGGATGTCGGGATTCCGGCGGCCACGACGGCCACCTCGGCCGAGGCATAGTCGATATACGGCTTCACCTCGGCAATCACCTGCTCGACGAGCCAAGGCTTGACGCAGAGTATCACTACGTCGGCACCCTTGACCGCCTCGACATTCGAGGCCGAGGTATGCATGCCCAGTGCGGCAAGCGGCTCGAGTTTGCCCGGCGTAGGATTTGACACATTGATGTCACACGCTCCCTGCGGGATTTCAGAACCCGAAGCTACAATACCGCGGGCTATGGCTCCACCCATAGCACCCGCACCGATGATGGCGATTTTCATTTGTCAGCATTATTAGAGTTTCGCTAACAAAATTACCATATTTCAGCGTAATCTCAAAACAAATCACACCCAAACATCCGAATATGTATTCATATAAAGAGCTTGCGCCGTGATTAAGGGGATACAAAAGGACAAAAGCCACAAAAGAGACATAAGAGATTTATTTTTCTGATAATCAATGATTATTCGATAATAAAAGACTTATGTCTCTTTTGTGGCTTTTGTCCTTTTGTATCCTTTCTTTAATTATGACACACTTTCGTGGTTATTTCAGTGTCGTCTCTGCGCCGGGCTTGTCGAGGCAGTGGCATTGGGTCTTGCACCCTTCGGGCAGGTAGTCCTCAAACTTGCATGCCTTCTGCGGCTCGCCCCAGAAATGCATGGGGAAGAAGTTATCGACCTTGACTTTCTGAAGGAATGTCTTCGCGCCTTTGGCAAAGTCGGCCCCCATGCGGGCGTCGACCGGGAACATGGCCACGTACATCTCGGGATACTCCTCGGCCACACGGTTGACAATCTTTTCAAAGTAGGCCTGGGCGTCGCGCACCTCGGCAGGGGTAGACTGTTCGCTCCAGTGCCAGTCGTTGAGGTCGCCGGCATGGAATATCACCTTGCCGTCGGGCAGGGTGATGGCATAGGCCACGCCCGCGTCGGTCGACTTGAACGCCTGCACCTTCTGCGTGCCGGGTATCTGGTCGATGATGTCGCCTGGACTCATCCAAGCCACCGACAGCCCCTTGTCGGGCACGAGCTTCGAGAAGATGTCGTTGGCCAGGATATATGTGCGCTTGCGGTCCTGGGCAAGCTCAAAGATTGACGCGTTGAAGTGGTCGGGATGGTGATGGCTTACGAAAAACAGCACATCGGCCTCGGGTGATTCGCGAAGCACTTTCTCGAGTTTCCTGTCGGGGTCCTTATAGTAGTCAAACACCATGACTGCCTGTGGAGTAGTGACTGCAAAGCCGCTATGGTCCAAATATGTAACTTTTATCATAACTTGGGTAGATTGTGTATTCTAAAGTTACTAACAATCCACCACGTCAAGGTGTTTATCCCCCGCCTGTGCCCGGCTGCTTATTTCGCAAACTTCTTGCCTGTCCAGCGATAGGTCAACGTGGGATAGAGCGCGGGGGCTATCTGGGTGTACATATCCTCATCAAGAAACGACGAGAGATTGTTGGTCATGGTCAGCGTACCGGCCGAGGGGTCGATGAAATATGACGCAAGCATGAAGGGGGCATATGACGTCACCTCTGAAATGTCGTGGCCCGAGGTCACCCAGTCGTCCCAGATGGGGGCGGTAAAATACTTGGCCACGGGGAGCGCGCGCCACGATGTGTCATAGAATTTAAGCGTAGAGTCAAGTCCGGGGGTAGCCACCGTCGACACCACTGCGATGACAGTGTCACGTCCGGCGGTGAGCAGGGCCACCTGAGCCGACGATGAGTCGGAGAGCTTGACGGTAAGCGACTCGGGCGAAAGCGATGTTATGGACGAGCGTCCCTCCAAGCGGTTGGCCGACGGGGTCTTGAGACCGCTGTTGTAGTAGTCGACCATGTCAAGGCGAGTGTTCTTGTCGAGCAGAGGGAACACATCGGCAGGGGCGGATGTGAATGCCGACGATGCCGTGGTCTGAGCCGATGCGGCCATTGCGCACATCAGGCTGAATATGAATAGTAAATGCTTCATCATAAAAAATATAGGCTCTAAACTTTCGCTTTTTTGTTTTTCTTTTTGTCGGCCAGTTTGGAGTAGTCGCGCTCCTTGTCGGCAATTTCGCTGTGTAGTCGCTTGCCGAAGAAATCGGTGCCTGTGAGCGCGCCCACCACCTTGCGGGCGTCCTTCTTGTTGACATCAAAGAGGGTGTAGGATGGGAGCAGGTCAATGCGGCCCACGTCGACACGCTTGCCCTGCACCTCACGGTTGAGAAGCTCTATGAGGTTGCCGGCAAAGAATCCGTCACGCTTGCCCACGTTGACATACACGCGCTCCATGCCTCGAGCGGCTGTGCGGCGGTCTTTCTCGCGGTCGTCGGCCGGACGCTCGTGCTTACCCCCTTTGCCTTCGCCCTTGTCCTTGCGCTTGCGCTCGGGCTTGGCGTCGATAAAGTCGATGTTGGGAGCATCTTTGTAGTAGTCGAGCAGACGGTTGAACTCGAGCGAGATTACGCGCTTGAGCAGGTCCTCTTCCGACAGCCACTCGAGTTTGCGCGAGATGCCGGGGAGATACTTGGCTATCTCCTCCTCGCTCACCTTCACGCGCTCGATGCGGTCGGCGAGATTGTAGAGCTGCTTTTCGATGATATGCTCGGGGGTAGGCACCTCGCGATGCTCGAAGGTCTTGCCGATTATGCGCTCGATTTCGCGCAGTCGGCCCTTCTCGCGCGAGTGGATTATGGCTATCGACACGCCCTTCTTTCCGGCGCGGCCTGTACGGCCCGAGCGGTGGGTGTAGACAGCGGTGTCCTCGGGCAGGCCGTAGTTGATTACGTGCGTGAGGTCGCTCACATCGAGGCCGCGTGCGGCCACGTCGGTGGCCACGAGGAGGGTGACTACGCGGTCGCGGAACTTCTTCATCACGATGTCGCGCTGCTGCTGCGAAAGGTCGCCGTGTAGAGCCTCGGCGTTATATCCGTCGCGGATGAGGTTGTCGGCAATCTCCTGGGTGTCGCGGCGTGTGCGGCAGAACACGATAGCGTAGATGCCCGGCGAGTTGTCGACCACGCGCTTGAGCGCGAGATACTTGTCACGCGCGTTGACCATATAATATATGTGGCGCACATTCTCGGCCCCCTCGTTGCGTGAGCCTACGACAATCTCCTCATAATCCTTCATGTATCGGCGTGCTATCTTGAGGATGTCAGCCGGCATGGTGGCCGAGAAGAGCAGCGTCTTGTGCCCCTCGGGCACGTGCGAGAGTATCTCTTCGATAGAGTCGAGAAAGCCCATGTTGAGCATCTCGTCGGCCTCGTCGAGCACCACGGTGGTCACATCGTCGAGCTTGACCACACCGCGCTTGATTAGGTCGATGAGTCGGCCCGGGGTGGCCACGATGACGTTGACACCCGTCCGCACGGTGCGTATCTGGCTCTCGATGCTCGAGCCGCCGTAGACGGGGATTACCTTCACTCCGGGGATATATTTTGAGAAGTCAACGAGGTCGCTGCTTATCTGGAGGCACAGCTCGCGCGTCGGGGCGAGCACGAGTGCCTGGGGCTTGCGCTCCGACGGGTCGATGCGCTGTAACAGGGGCAGGCCGAATGCGGCGGTCTTGCCCGTGCCGGTCTGGGCGAGGGCCACGATGTCGTTGGCGTCGCCGAGCAAGCGCGGTATTACACGCTCCTGTATGGGCATGGGTGACTCGAAACCCATCTCCTCGATGGCTCGGCGGAGAGGTTCGCTGACCCCTATCTCTTCAAATGATTTCATAGAAATGATGTTATAATTAAGCATCCAGCTCAGTTAGTTCGTGAGGCTGTAAATCGGATGATGCTGATATGCTGATATAAAGTAATAACTTTTCGCCCTGCCGGTGTGTTCGCTAAGATGCGATGCAAAGGCAGGGCAAAAGTAACGTTTTTTTATGTAAATAGCAATTTGGCTATTATCGTCAAGTGATGTTTTACCGTTCTATCCTGATGTCGGGAATTGCGTCCGTGCCCTCGACGATAAACTGTGCGTGGCCGTTGAATGCGGGGAAGGTAAACGAGTTTTCACCACCCACTGATGTGCCGGGAGCGGGCCGCTCGGCCACTCTGATAGCCGGGTCGCCGTTGCCTGAACCGAGCAGGGTGGCACCCTCGGGGAGCGTTATGGTAAGCATGTCGCATGCGTCAGGCACGATGCGCCCCTTCGAGTCGAGCAGGTCAACGTTTATCACCTGCACACCGTCATGCGCATAGGCGCATCGGGCCTCGGCCTTAACTGCCGGACCGGTGGTCTCGATGGTGCGGGTGATGACGCGCTTGCCGTTGCGGTAGCCGTGGGCCACCACACGGCCGGGCTTATAGACGGCGTCCCAGGCAAAATATCCTTCGGGATTGGCCTTCTTGCGGCCGAGGTTCTTGCCGTTGACCGTGAGCTGCACCTCGTCGAGGTTGCTGTAGGCCCACACGGCTATCGAGTCCCCCTCGTGACCTTGCAGGTTCCAGTGGGGGAAGATGTGGAGCACCGGCTCGTCGGTCCACTGTGATTTCAGATAGAATGCCTCGTCTTTGGGAAATCCGCAGTAGTCGAGCAGTCCGAACTGGCTGCCTGTTGCTGGATATTTCAGCGGGTTAGGCTCACCGCGATAGTCAAAGCCGGTCCAGTAGCACACGCCGGCAAGCCAGGGGCGCGAGGCATAGAAGTTCCATCCGCGGGCTATGCGGTTGAGGGTCGAGTCCTTCTCCACGTCGGGTGTGCGGTTCATCGACGCCATGCGGCCGTTGTCGCGGTCGTCGAAATAGACACCGCGCGTGCCGCAGCCGGTGGTCTCCTCCGAGCCGAACGCCTTGCGCGAGGGGTATTTGCCGCGGGCCTCGTCGACGGGGTTCTGCATTATATAGTTGTAGCCGGCCACGTCGGGGGTGAGCACCACCGTGGGGCCTCCGCTGGTGGCCACGGTCATGGCACGCGTGGGGTCGAGGCGGTGGGTGATGTCGCGCAATTCGCTCACAATGGATGTGCCCTTGGGGTCCCATTCCACGCCCCACTCCTCGTTGCCTACACTCCAGAGGATGACGGAGGGGTGGTTGAAGTCGCGGTCAATCATCTTCTTGAGCTGGCCGGTGTGATAATCGTTGATGCCGAGCAGACGGTTCTCCTCCACCACGAGCAGGCCGAGCGAGTCGCATGCGGCGAGCACCTCGGGGGTCATGGGGTTGTGAGAGGAGCGCACGGTGTTGACACCATACTTCTTCAGCTCCTTCAGCCTGTAGATGTTCACTGCGTCGGGTATGCCCGCGCCCACTCCGGCGTGGTCCTGGTGCTGGTTCACGCCGTGCATCTTGAACGGCTTGCCGTTGATGAGCAGACCGCAATCGGCGTCAAACGCCACGTCGCGAAACCCCGTGCGTATCGTGTCGATGTCAGGCTCGCTCCCCTCGATGGTCACGCGCACGTCATAGAGGTTGGGCGCGTCGGGGCTCCAGAGTTTCAACGATTCGTCGGGGCGCAGGGCCACTGACCACTGTGCCTCGCCCTTGGGGCTGATGGATGACGGGAGCGACAGGGATGTATAGTTGACACCGCTCACAGCCTTGCCTCCGGCCGGGCGGCCGTCGGTGTCGAGAAGTTCGACCTTGACAGTGAGGCCCTGGTCGCGGGTCGATTCGGAGTCGTTGACCACAGTGCCGCTCACATGTATAAGCGGACGTTGGTCGCCAAACTCTCGCTCGCGAGTGTCATAGCTCACGCGCAGCGAGCCGGGCTTGGTGTGGATGGCCGGGCGGGTCTCGAGCCAGGCGTGGCGATAGATGCCTCCCCCCTCGTAAAACCATCCCTCCTCAAGCGTGGCGTCAGAGCGCACGGTGAGCAGGTTGTCGCCACCATAATTAATATAGGGGGTGATGTCGTAGCGTTGCTGCGCATATCCGCTCGGCTCGCCGCCGAGATAGAATCCATTGAGCCACACACGGCTGTCGCGGAATATTCCGTCAAACGTCACATAGACCCTCTTGCCCGAATCGGCCTTCTCTACGGGCAGTGAGCGGCGATACCATCCCACCGAAGTATCGGGATATTTGTAGCCCACGGTCTTATAACCGTGGCTGTGCGATGCCTCGGGGGCATAGGGGAGGTCTACGACGAAGTCGTGGGGAAGATTGACGCTTACCCATGTCGAGTCGTTGAACTTGGCTGAGTAGGGCCCCTCGTTGTGGATTGAGGCGGCCTTGGTGAGATAGTTGAAATATTCGGTGCCGGCCCCGAAATCGCGCGCAGGGTCAGTGTGGCCGAACGCAAACTTCCAATCCTTGTCAATTGAAACCTTTTGCCCGGCCTCGGCGGATGTCAGAGCGGAAAATGAAATAGCAAAGAATATAGCGAAACGCGTAAGGTAATGTAGATTCATGGATATGGCAGAGGTCAGTCGTCGTAAGTCACGGGGAGCACACGCGATATGGAGTGGTCGAGCGAGATGAGTGTCTCGGTGCCCACGACTCCGGGTATCACCTGCAGCTTGTGGTTGAGCAGCTCCATCAGGTGCTCGTTGTCGCGTGCGAAGAGCTTGATGAGCATGGTGTAGGGGCCTGTGGTGAAGTGGCATTCCACCACCTCGGGAATCTTCTCCAGCTCGGGCACGACCTCGCGATACATCGCACCGCGCTCGAGGTTGACACCGATGTAGGTACATGTGCGGTAGCCGAGTATCTTCGGGTCGACGTTATAGCCCGACCCGGTGATGACGTTAAGGTCTATCATGCGCTGTATGCGCTGATGGATGGCTGCTCGTGACACTCCACACTCCTGGGCCACATCTTTTGAGGCTATGCGGGCATTGCGCATCACGATTTCAAGGATTCTACGGTCAAGATTGTCAATTTTTTCCATGACTGTTACCGGCATTTTTATCTATTGTAAGATTTTTAAAGCAATGATTAGTTATAAGCAATTAATTGACAAATGTACGTAAAAATTCGGTAATGTGAAACCTTTTTATCTAAAAAACTTAATAAATTGCGCAAAAATCGTGCATGCAGGGTGCAAATAGTCAGAACGGTCGGCGGCCTCCGGCACGGATAAAAGAGTGGAGTTGAGGGGCGAAACTGTTGCTATATGTTAAGACGCGTGTGCAATTTATGAGGAAATGTTAACGAATATCAAATTTTTAAAGTTCCGATAGATGTCGGGCGAAAAAATGGTGTTACCTTTGCAGGAAGTTATAAATTTTACGGCCCCGGCATCGCCACGGGCCAGAACCCCATGACAATCGCTTATGATTGACAATATTCTAACCCTCCTGCCTGCGCGCCACGCCGCCAAGCACCCCGACAAAGCCGCCCTTGCCGGACAGGACGAACAGGACAGGTGGTATGACATCTCCTGGCGCGAATTCGAAGGCCAGGTCAAACTGGCCGCGCGTGCGCTGGCCTCGCTCGGCGTGCAGCCCGGCGAGTGTGTGGGCACATTCTCGGCCAACCGTCCCGAAAATCTCGTCACCGACTTCGCCTGCTACCGCAACCGCGCCGCGTCGGTGTCAATCTATGCCACCTCGTCACCCGAACAGGTGGCATATATCGTCAACGATGCTTCGTGTGCCATACTCTTTGCCGGCAACTCCACGCAGTATCATTTTGCCCGCGAGGCCCAGGCCACTTGCCCCTGCCTCAAGCGCATCGTGGTCATCAAGCCTATCGAGCTTGACCCCGACGACTCGTCGTCGATGCTCTGGAGCGACTTCATACGCCTCGGCGAGCAGACCGGCCCCGAGGTCGAGGCGATGGTGGACAAGCGTGCCTCGGAGGCCACGCCCGACGACCTCGCCACCCTCGTCTACACCTCAGGCACCACCGGCGAGCCTAAAGGCGCGATGCTCTCGCACTCCAATTATGATTATGCCCTCGAGGCCCATCGCGTGAGGCTCGACATGCTCTCGCCCGACGATGTGTCGATGGCGTTCCTCCCTCTGAGCCACATCTTCGAGAAAGGCTTCACATATGTCTGCCTCATGCTGGGCATCAAGGTGGCCGTCAACCGCGACCCGCGCGCCATACAGGACACCATCAAGGAGGTGCGCCCCACGTGCATGTGTGCTGTACCGCGATTCTGGGAGAAGGTCTACACAGCCGTGCAGGAGAAGATAGCCTCGATGAACCCCGTGGCCCGCACTATGGTCAAGACCGCCCTAAAGGTGGGCCGCAAACGCAATCTCGACTACAAGCGTCACGGACTCAAGGCCCCCTGGCTGCTCGAGCGCAGCTACCGCTTCTTTGACCGCAAGGTCTTTGCCATGCTCCGCGGGGCCATCGGCATCGACAATCCCAATATCTTCCCCACAGCCGGTGCACCGGTGTCATCAGAGATTGTCGAGTTCTTCCACTCGGCCGGCCTCTTCCTCATGACCGGTTACGGACTGTCGGAGACCACAGCCACCGTGACCTGCTTCCCTATGGTCGACTATGAGATTGGCTCGGTGGGCACCACGATACCCTGGGTGCAGGTGAAAATAGGCGACAACAGCGAGGTGCTCGTCAAGGGCCCCACAGTCATGCGCGGCTATTACAACAAGCCCGAGGCCACGGCCGAGGCGTTCACCGCCGACGGGTGGTTCCGCACAGGCGATGCCGGATATATCGACAAGCAGGGCGCACTCTTCCTCACCGACCGTATCAAGGACCTCTTCAAGACCTCAAACGGAAAGTATATCGCCCCCCAGGCCATCGAGACCCGCCTGGGCACCGACAAGTTTATCGAGCAGGTGGCCGTCATCGGCGACAGCCGCAAGTTTGTGAGCGCGCTGATAGTGCCCGCCTATGCCGCGCTCCGCGCCTGGGCTGACGAGAAGAAGATACCCTACACCTCGACAGAAGACCTCCTCGCCAACGAGCGTGTGCACGAGATGATGGAAAAGCGACTCGAGACGCTCCAGAAGGGTCTCGCCCCGTATGAGAAAATCAAGCGTTTCACGCTCATGCCCCACGAGTTCACGATGGACAGCGGCGAACTCACCAACACCCTCAAGCTCAAGCGTCGCGTAATCAACCGCAATTATGCCGAGGAAATCGAGAAGATGTACTCATAAAGAATAATACAATAATACATACAGCATTATGAAAGTAGCGATAGTTGGCGTCAGTGGCGCCGTAGGACAGGAGTTTCTCCGTGTGCTCGACGAGCAGAATTTCCCCATCGACGAGCTTCTGCTCTTCGGGTCGGAGCGTTCGGCAGGACGCAATTACACATTCCGTGGCAAGGAATACACCGTGCAGCTTCTCCGCGACGAGCCCGAGGACTTCCGCGGCGTGGATTTCGCATTTGTCTCGGCCGGAGCATCGGTGTCAAAGAAGTATGCCGACGTCATCACCAAGCTCGGCGCAGTGATGATTGACAACTCGTCGGCCTTCCGCATGGACCCCGATGTGCCCCTCGTAGTGCCCGAGGTCAACGGCGAGGACGCTTTTGACGCTCCCCGCGGCGTGATTGCCAACCCCAACTGCACCACCGCCATCATGGTGGTGGCACTCAAACCCCTCAACGACATCTCGCCCATCAAGCGCGTGCATGTGGCCACCTATCAGGCAGCCAGCGGCGCAGGTGCCACCGGCATGGACGAACTTATCAAGCAGTATGCCGAGCTTGGCGAGGGCAAGGAGCCGACTGTCGAGAAGTTTGCCTATCAGCTCGCCTACAACCTCATCCCCCACATTGACGTATTCCTCGACAACGACTACACCAAGGAGGAGATGAAGATGTTTAACGAGACCCGCAAGATTATGCACGCCCCCGAGCTGTCGGTGAGCGCGACCTGCGTGCGCGTGCCCGTAGTGCGCGCCCACAGCGAGGCCGTATGGGTTGAGACCGAGCGTCCCATCAGCGTGGCCGAGGCCCGCGAGGCATTCGCCAAGGCCGAAGGTCTCGTGGTGATTGACGAGCCCGCCGAGAAAAAATACCCCATGCCCCTCTTCGCCGCCGGCACCGACCCCGTGTTCCTGGGCCGTCTGCGCGAGGATGTAGCCAACCCCAACGGCCTCACCTTCTGGCTCGTGGGCGACCAGATTAAGAAGGGTGCCGCCCTCAACGCCGTGCAGATTGCCCAGTACATGATTGCCCATCCCCGTAAGTGATAACCGTAAGCTGAAAAAAGATAGACATGCTTCTTGCCATCTTTGACCCGGCCGGCATCATGAACACCTTCCTGAGTGCCGATGCCATGACCGTCTACCTGCTCGTGTTTGCCTTCATGGTCATCGAGAGCTCGTTCATCCCCTTCCCCTCCGAAGTGATAGTGCCCCCGGCCGCCTATCTCGCATGCACGAGCCACGAGGTCAACATCGTCGCCGTCGTGGCCCTCGCCACAGCCGGGGCTATCGTCGGCGCGCTCATCAACTACTTCCTCTCGCTCTGGATAGGCCGTCCGATAGTCTACAAGTTTGCAGGCAGCCGCGTAGGCCACGCCCTGCTGCTTGACGAGGCCAAGGTCAAGCATGCCGAGGAGTATTTTGACGCCCACGGAGCCATCTCCACCTTCATAGGCCGACTCGTGCCCGCCGTGCGTCAGCTCATCTCCATCCCCGCCGGACTTGCCCGCATGAATGTAGGTAAATTCGTGATATTCACCGGCCTGGGCGCATTGACGTGGAACGTCGTGCTTGCCGCCCTCGGCTATTGGCTCGGCACCGTCGTGTCACGCGAACAGCTCTACGCCAAGGTCGAGGAATACAACGGCTATCTCACCTACGTAGGTCTCGGCATCGGAGTGATATGCGTCGGCATCATCCTCTACAACGCCTTCAAGCCCCGCAAATAATATCCGCGGCAGCATCAGGTAGGAGCGGCGGCTTTAGCCGCCGATATGGAGCTACGTATCAGACGATAATCCACCGGCTTAAAGTTAGCCGGGTCGTATCATATCGACGGCTAAAGCCGTCGCTCCTACAGTTCCGCCCCTTTGTGGAATTTAGCCGCTCAGTTTACTGAGTCATCAGCATCAGCCACTCAACTCGCTGAAAATTACTAATTACTAATTGATAATTACTAATTGTCATAAATGGTCCAGGTAGCACCCTCGCTTCTTGCCGCGGATTTCGCCCGGTTGGGCGAAGCCGTTGAGATTGTCAACCGTAGCCGCGCGTCGCTCATACACATCGACGTGATGGACGGAATGTTTGTGCCAAACATCTCTATCGGCTTCCCCGTGATAGCCGCCATCAACCGCATCGCCGAGAAGCCTCTCGACGTCCACATGATGGTGGTCGACCCGGGCCGCTACGTCGGAGCCGTCCGCGATGCCGGCGCACATCTCATGAACGTGCATTACGAGGCGTGTACCCATCTCCACCGCGTGGTGTCGTCGATTCACGAGGCCGGCATGAAAGCCGGAGTCACCCTCAACCCCGCCACCCCCGTCGAGATGCTTGAGGACATAGTCGGCGATGTCGACATGGTGCTGCTCATGAGCGTCAACCCCGGCTTCGGCGGGCAGAAGTTCATCCCCAACACCATCCGCAAGGTCGAGCGTCTGCGCTCCATGCTTGAGCGTCAAGGCTCTCGCGCAGTCATCGAGATTGACGGCGGCGTGGACCTCAATACCGCCCCCGCGCTTATCGCCGCCGGGGCCGATGTGCTCGTGGCCGGAAGCTACGTGTTCAAGGCTCCCGACCCCATCGTGGCCGTAAGTGACCTCATAGACCTGTCAGAGTGATTATGAGCGAGGTAGGAGAGATTAGAGAAATACACATCGGGGACTACGACTACCCGCTGCCCGACGAGCGCATAGCCAAGCACCCGCTGGCCGAGCGCGACAAGTGTCTGCTGCTCGTGCGTCAGCCTGACGGCACGCTGTCAACCCGCACGTTTGCCGAACTGCCCGCACTGTTGCCCGACGACTCGATGCTCGTCTACAACAACACCCGCGTCATCAACGCCCGTCTGCGCTTCCGCAAGGGCGAGGACGGCAGCGGCGCGCTCATCGAGATATTCTGCCTCGAGCCGCACACCCCGGCCGACTATGCCGTCAACTTCGCCTCGACCGGCCAATGCTCGTGGAACTGCCTCGTGGGCAACTCCAAGCGATGGAAGGAAGGCCCGCTCACCCGCCGCGTCACCGTCGGCGGTCGCGACGTCACCCTCACGGCCACCCGCGAGAGTAAGGACGGAGCCTCGTCGGTAGTGCGTTTCGCATGGGACTGCCCCGAAGTCACTTTCAGCTCCATCATCTCGGCACTCGGCGAGATACCCATACCGCCGTACCTCAACCGCTCGACCGAAGAGAGCGACTCGCACGACTATCAGACCGTCTACTCGCGCATCGAAGGCTCGGTGGCCGCCCCTACCGCCGGACTCCACTTCACCCCCGCCGTGCTTGAGGCCATCGACCGTCGCGGCATACCCCGCCGCGAACTCACGCTGCATGTCGGGGCCGGAACATTCCAGCCGGTAAAGAGCGACACCATAGGCGAGCACGAGATGCACAACGAATTTATAGCCGTGCCCCGCGCACTCATCGCCGAACTCGCCGCCACCACCCGCCGCGTCATCGCCGTCGGCACCACCTCGGTGCGCACGCTCGAGAGCCTTTATCACCTCGGCTGCATGCTCCATGCCGGGCTCGACGCATCCACCCTCCCGCAGTGGTATCCCTACAGCCCCGACCATCCGCATCTCAGCGTCAGCGACTCCATGCAGGCCATCCTGCGCCATCTCGACGCCACGGGAGCCGACACCTTCATAGCCTCGACACGACTCATGATAGCCCCCGGCTATGACTACCGCGTAGTGCGCGGCATGGTCACCAACTTCCACCAGCCCCGCTCCACCCTCCTCCTGTTGGTGTCAGCCTTCCTCGGCGAATGGCGTCGCATCTATGACTACGCCCTCGCCGGCGACTACCGCTTCCTCTCCTACGGCGACGCCTGCCTCTTCCTGCGCTGACCGCTGACCGCACCTAACGGGATATGCCTCAAAGGCGCATCCCGTCTACTTATCTTATTTTCATCTATTTTCTTCGTCGCGTCACATCGTGTTAATAGTAATACCGGGGTGGGACTTGTTAAAAAACATGTTTGAGTACGCAAGTATTGTTAATTTTTGCTAAAAATTTGGGGGGGTAGTTTTTATCCGTACCTTTGGACACATTTCGACACTGCTTTATGATTTAAGACCTACTTTTATCTAAAAACAATGCCTAAATAGACCAAAACACAAATCGTAACTAACAATACTTAACCTACTTACTACATGAAAATAAGATTTTCAGCCGGAGGCATGGCTACCATCATCGCCGGCTTAGGGTTGGCGGCATGCCAGGCCGACAAAATCGAAACACCGGCATCAGAATTGTACAATAGGGAATTCATCAAACAATTTGGAGCATTTGACCGCTCTCATGACTGGATGATGGCCAAGCGCGTAAAGGCTAACGTTGACCCGTCTATGACTGCCGGAGCAAGTGTTGTAGAAATATTCAACAGCATGCCCGGTTCTGCCGATTGCCGTATTGCCGCACGTTACACGGCATCGACCCGCGAGTTTGAGTTTGATTTCCCAAAGGAAGCCAAGGAGGCATATGTCCAGATTCGTGACGAAGAGGGCATCACAACATTTGCCGGCTACATGCCGGTCGTTGACGGGGTGCTTAACATCAGCCGTCGCAACAGCTCAAGAGCCACAGCATCAGTGTCACTGATTGACCTTTCGGGAAGTAAAGCTATCGGCACATTTCCCGTAGACAAGTCTTACAACCAGTCATTTTGGCAATCATATAACGGCGGTCAACTTTGGGAAAACAGGATAGCCCCGACGGAAATTGACACGGAAAAAACCACATCATTATTCAATGGTAGCGAAACATTGTCAGACTGGGGAACAGGCGAAGTGTCCCTTGATAAGACGAAATTTGAGAATCTGCCAAGCGACCGTCTTGAAATCACAGTCACATATGGATTCACCGAAGGCTACACAGGTGACACGCCACAGTGGGCATTGAAATGCATGAATGGTGATTGGCCTATACTAAATGCCTGTGAGAACGGTTATGTGATAAATGAATGGAATACTGTTTTGGAGCCTTCACCAAAAACTTTCACCCTCGAAAGTAATGATGTGACCAACGCCAAACTATACGGCCTCGCAATTCAGGGTCGTGGCATAACTGTCACCGACGTGTCAGTCCGACAGCTCACTCCCTCCAAGACCGACAATTCTCAAAGGGCATCGCTCAGCGACGCGTTCAAATTCTATGGCATGACTACAGGCTCGACCGATTGGCAGTCGTTTAAGAACGGAAGCTGGCTCAAAGGCACCCCTTCTACTGAAGAGGGACGTAAAATCACCGACCTTATCCCCATCATCGGAAAGGATGGTGTATTCAACGAGGGCATAAAGGAAATCAACGGTCAATGGAACTGTAATCTACATCAGTATGCTGACCGTCTCCAACCCGCTGCAGGTGTAGAATATGTTGTCAAGGAGAAATCTACAATATCGCTCGAATACTTCTACGGAGCCACGGCCAACTATAACTCATTCGGATACTTCTATTATAATGCCGGAGAGTCGCAAGAGGAGATAATGAAGAGGCCGAAATTCCTCCTCATGTATGATGCCTGCCCGGGAAGCAACCTCGGATTCCAAACTTCTGAAGGCGGTGAGTACAGCAGTTTTACACCTTACGTGCCATCCGATGCCCTTGATGGCATGTATGTACCCGGAGGCACCGATTGGGACGCATGGAAAACTCTGCCTAATCAGGTAATATCGCAGGAGAGCGATGGATATTCAGGTTATGACGCACGTGTCCGCTCAACCAATTATGACCTTGTCTATTACGAGTTTGATGCAAATGGCAATGTGACAAAAGCCGATTACGAGTTCCCTGCAGGGACACACGTGGCATTCTTCGTCGTCACAGGCGGCCGCTATCGTTTCGACCGCGAGGGCACCTCTACCAAGCTTATCGACAACGAGGTAGTCACCTTCTCGCTGCCCTGGATGAATAAGCTAATCGGAAATACAGCCAACGATGGCCATAGTCACTACAAAAAAGACCAAGGCGGATGGCAGTCTGACGAAGTCGACCAGGCAGAAGGCGATGACCCCAAACTGGCTTTCGTGACCTATCGATGGAACGGCCAGTATGTACTCGGCACGGAAGATGCCGGAACCTACGGTGACCATGACATGAATGACATACTGTTTTTCGTAAACGGTAGCATCGTACCTGAAACACCTACCGAAGAACTTGACAAGAAGGGTTACACATGGCAATCATGGATTCTTGCCGCCGAGGACCTTGGCGGAGCACATGACTACGACTTCAACGATGTAGTTATAGGCCTGTCACACTTCTCCACAAATATCGAAAGTAACGGCACAACTACCACCGAGGGCAGTGATTATTTCACAGTCACACCTCTTGCCGCCGGCGGTACACTCCCCGTCTACCTCAAATACAACGGACAGTATCTCGACCCCGATGCTGAAAGCGGTCTGAGCAACAACAAGGTAGAATTCCACAGCCTGTTTGGAGTATCATCCAACACCGTCCACAATGCCGGTTCGTTTGCCGGTCCGGGAAAGAAAATCAGAGTCAAATGTGACAGGAATTTCAGCCTTGCAGAATTTATCGGCCATACCAAGACCGGCGAAAGCGGACACGGCTTCACTATCGAGGTAGATGGAGTACAGGGCGCGCTTAACAACATATCATTCACTGCCGGAGAAGAGGCCCCGCAGATATTGCTGTTCGAGGGAGTATGGCGTTGGCCTAAAGAGTCAACCCCAATTCAGACTGCATACCCCCATTTCACACAGTGGGCACAAAATTCCAAGCTAATGGAATGGACCAAGAGCTATGAATCGGGTGCAGTCGTTTATCACGGATGGCGTCCGTCAGAAGACATGCCCGACGACAACCAATGATGATAAAATTTAGGCATAAATCTGTTAAGCAAGCCTTTGTTAAAGACTTACTTAAATCTTAGGTAATTTTTTATTTAGGTTATCGACTGTCGCCGTCCGCCCGGATACGCGACAGTCATTTTTATTTATACTCTCGGTGTGTTGCATAACTGTATAAGTGCCGTGCTGTAGCGATGGCTGGCGGGTGTTTTCGGGGGCATTGGTGACAAACTTTTTGCGGTTAAAATGATTTTCATTACCTTTGTGATTGCATAAAACCGTTCTTATGCGCTGTATTTTATTCACTCACTTGTAGCAAATGAAAATCAAACTGTTTCTGCTCTCTCTGCTGATGCTTGCGGGCGTGGTGCCCGGGGCGATGGCGCAGACTGACACATATTTCCCTTATCCCATTGTGCCCGACTCGATTAGCTCGTTTCAGGGCCGCTGTAATTATCTCGCCGACCACTTCTGGGATTTCTGCGAACTGACAAAGGCTTTTTCGGCCAAGCAGAAGATGGCCAAGGAGATGAAGGTGTATCTCTCCGTAGTGGCCAACGCCGAGCCTGACCGCGCTGTGGCCGGAGTAAACGCTCTGATGAAGAAGCTCGAGAAGCAGCCTAAGGACCAGCTGTTCATGGCCACTGTGGCCGAATCAGAGCTATATGGCGACTCAGCCGAGCTGTGGATTGACGCGCTTTATCTGCCTTTTGCCGAGGCCGTTGTGGCCAACAAACGTGTATCGAAGGCCGAGAAGGCCCGCTTTGCCCAGCAGGCCGAGGTGTTGCGCAACTCGCTTGTGGGACACCGCGTCCCCTCGCTCCCCTACACCAAGCTTGACGGCAGCGTGGGCAATCTGCAGAACGATTCAGCCGATGTGGTCATAGTGTTTTTCAACGACCCCGACTGCTCAGACTGCTCGCTGGCGCGCATACGCCTGGATGCCGACATCTCGATGAACGAGCTTATACGCGACGGTGTGGCCAAGGTCGTGGCCATCTCGCTCGCCGAGCCTGACGAGGAGTGGCGCAAGAGCGTGGAGGGTTATCCCGCCTCGTGGACCGTCGGTGCAGCTCCCGACGCCGACCTGACTGTCGACCTCCGCGCCGGCACTCCCGACTTCTATATCATTGGCCGCAACAATATCATCCGTTACAAGCACCTCAACATCGACCAAGTGCTCGACGTCACCCGTCAGCTCAAAAAACGGTAAGCAGGCCCAATTTTAAATTTTCCATTCTAAATTTTCCATTCACAACTCCATATGTCCTGGCTATATTCTCCGATTACCAATGCGTTTCTGCGCATGACGGGCTACACTTACACCAACCTGGCCCGACTGTTCGTGCGCCTGTTTGTGGGCATCATGCTTCTGCAGTTCGGCATCAGGCATCTTGTCAACTACAACGAACTGTGCGCCACTTTCCCTACGGTCATGGACATGTCATCGTCCACATCGCTCGTGCTTATGATTATAATCGAGGTGGTGTGCTCGCTGCTCATAATGATGGGATTTCTCACCCGACTGAGCACCATACCGCCTATCATCGCGATGTGTGCCGCCGAGTATTACATACTTCATGACATGGTGCCCTATCTGCCGGCCTACGGACTCGACTCCACCGACCCCGGCTATCTCCCCATCATGTTCATAGGCATTTACATATACATGCTCATAGCCGGCCCGGGCAAGATTTCACTCGACTATTTCATCTCGCTCTATATAATCAATCTCCGTGGCAAAGACGAAGAGGAGGAGCTGGAGGAAGTCTGAGGCAATTAGTAATTAGCAATTAGCAATTAGTAATTCATAGTAAACTAAGCATCTAAAGCCGATGATTTGGCAAGCCAAGCGGCAAGCCGATTAAGCATTAGCAATCCTTGCGTAAGCCAATTTTAAATTTTCCATTTTAAATTTTAAATTCTTTTGAAGGTAGCGGTTCTCATATCAGGAGGAGTTGACAGTGCAGTGGCTGTGCACCGTCTGCTGGAGCAGGGTCATGACCTGCACCTCTTCTATATACGCATCGGTCTTGACACGGACGAGGGTGACTGCTCGGCCGAGGAGGACATCGAGATGTGCCGTTACATCGCGCGCAAATATGCCCTGCCGTTTGACGTAGTGTCGCTCCATGAGGAGTATTGGGAGAATGTGATGGAATATGCCCTGCGCACCGTGCGCGAGGGGCTTACACCCAACCCCGACGTGATGTGCAACAAGATGATAAAATTCGGATTCTTCGAGGAGCGATGGGGGCATGAGTTTGACCGCACAGCCACCGGCCACTATGCCACAACCCACGTAATCGACGGCCTCACGTGGCTCGGGACGGGCGTTGACCGTGTCAAGGACCAGACCGACTTCCTCTGCCGCATATCCTACTCCCAGCTGAGCCATCTGATGTTTCCCATCGGCGACCTGCCCAAGGCCGATGTGCGCCGCATAGCCATCGAGACAGGCATGCCCAACGCATATCGCCGCGACAGTCAGGGCATATGCTTCCTCGGCAAAATCAACTATAACGACTTCATACGCCGCCATCTCGGCGAGAAGCCCGGAGCCATCATCGAGCTTGAGACAGGACGCAAGCTCGGCGAGCACCGGGGCTTCTGGTTTCACACCATAGGCCAGCGCAAGGGGCTCGGCCTGAGCGGCGGACCGTGGTATGTGGTCAAGAAGAATGTCCACGACAATGTGGTCTACGTCTCGCAGGGCTACGGCACCGAAAAGCAGTATGGCCACGTGCTGCACCTCGACGAGATGCACTGGCTCACGCGTGACCCCTGGCCCGCCGAGTGCGACAAAGTGGACATCACTTTCAAGAACCGCCACACCCCCGACTTCCTCACCGCCCGCCTCACACGGCTCGGCGAGGGGGAATACGTCATCGACTCCGACGCGCCTGTCCAGGGCATAGCCCCCGGCCAGTTCGCGGTGATATATACCCCCGACAGCCGCCTCTGCCTCGGCAGCGGCGTAATCACAGGGCGCAAGTTATAACTACTCTCATTCTGATATGGACAACAACGACATATTCGGCAGCTTCGCCTCATCTGACAGCGGCGACGACGGCGCATCGAGAGTGCGTCTGCGCGTGCTCGGCATATCCTACAGCCAGATTCAGAACGGGGCCTATGCACTCATCCTCGCCCAAGTAGGCGGTCCCTTCCGCATACCCGTGGTGATAGGTGCGGGCGAGGCCCAGGCAATAGCTCTGAAGATGGAGGGGGTGATACCTCCCCGTCCGCTCACCCACGACCTATTCACCAGCCTCGGGCATGCCTTCGGCATCGAGCTGACCGAGGTGTTCATCTACCGATTTGAGGACGGGGTGTTCTACTCCGAGCTTACCTTTACCGACGGCGAGCGCACCGTGACGCTCGACTCGCGCACATCCGACGCCGTGGCCATAGCCATGCGCACCGGCGCACCCATCTACACCACCCCCCGGATTCTCGCCGAGACCGGCTTTGAGCTTGAGGAGCTTGGCGGAGAGCCTGTGGCCGAGGGGAGCGGCGACGAGGGGGAACTGCGCAACGATGACGACGAGGTGGCCGAAGTGACACCCGTGCGCACCCCCAAGCTCGAAAACTACACCGTCGAGGAGCTGAAAAAGACCCTCGCCCGCCTCATCGACAATGAGGAATACGAGGAGGCCGCGCGCGTGGCCGAGATAATCAAACGAAAGGAAAACAACAAGTAACCCCACTACAACCCCCACCTTAACCGCCATGTCAAAGAATCGCTCACTGCAAGTGCGTCTCGCGGCACTCTCGTTTCTGGAGTTTGCCGTATGGGGTGCCTATCTCATATCACTTGGCAACTATCTCGGCTCAGTGGGCCTTGCCACACACATAGGATGGTTCTACGCCATCCAGGGAGTGGTGTCGCTCTTCATGCCCGCCATAGTCGGCATCATCGCCGACCGCTGGATTCCGGCCCAGCGTATGCTCAGCATATGCCACGTGCTGGCAGGACTCTTCATGGGCGCCGCCGCCCTCTATGCCCTCAACACCCCGGCCGTGGAGTTCGGGCCGCTCTTCACGCTCTACACCTTCTCGGTGGCATTCTTCATGCCCACCATAGGCCTCAACAATGCCGTGGCTTTCAACGCTCTGAGCCGCGCCGGGCTTGACACGATAACCTATTTCCCGCCCATACGAGTGTTCGGAACGGTGGGCTTCATATGCTCGATGCTGTTTGTCAACTTCACACAGTTTCAGACCAATCCCTATCAGCTCGTGACCTCGGCTGTGCTGAGTTTCTGCCTCGCGGCCTATTCGCTCACTATGCCCAACTGCCCCACCGACAAGAGTTCGTCAGGCTCGCTGGCCGACTCGCTCGGCCTCCGCGCCTTCAGCCTCTTCAAGGTCAAGCGCATGGCCATCTTCTTCATCTTCAGCATGTGTCTGGGCGTGTCGCTGCAGATTACCAACAGCTACGGCAATATATTCATCACCTCGTTCTCCGACATCGCCGCCTATGCCGACACCTGGGGCGCACGCAACGCCAATGCCCTCATCTCGCTCTCGCAGATGAGCGAGACCCTCTGCATCCTGCTCATACCCTTCTGCCTCAAGCGTTTCGGCATCAAGGGTGTGATGCTCATGTCGATGTTTGCATGGGTGCTACGCTTCGCCTTCTTCGGCCTCGGCGACACCGGCGGCGGGCTCTGGCTCCTCATCCTCTCGTGCATCGTCTACGGTGTGGCCTTTGACTTCTTCAATGTCTCGGGCGGACTGTATGTCGACAAGCAGACCACCAAGGAACTCCGCTCGAGCGCGCAGGGCCTGTTCATGATTATGACCAACGGCATCGGTGCCACCGTGGGCACTCTCGCCGCCCAGGCCATAGTCAACCATTTCGTGTTCTCGCAGACAACCCCCGAGGCGCAGCACGCCGGATGGACCACATCGTGGTACATCTTCGCCGCCTACTCCCTCGTCATCGCCATACTCTTCATCATCTTCTTCAAGGATACCCCTACCCCCTCCAACGAGGAGGAGCGACGTCTCATCAAGGAAATCGAGTCGTCACCCGTTGAGGGAGTCTAAAGTTTAAGGATTTCGTTATTACGATGATACAGTTCTACGCCCCCGACATAGCCACGACGCTCACCCTCCCCGAGAGTGATTCGCGTCATGCCGTCAAGGTGCTACGCATGACCGAGGGCGACACCCTCCAGACCATCGACGGACGCGGCAACCTCTACACCTGCCGCCTTGTCGACGCACATCCCAAGCGCGCCGGGCTGGAGATTGTGGAGTGTCGCGAGGAGCCCCTGCCGTGGTCGCAGCAGCTCGTGGTGGCCGTAGCCCCCACCAAGCATATGGACCGCATGGAATGGCTCGTGGAGAAACTCACCGAGATTGGGGTCAACCGCATCGTTCCCCTGCTCTGCGACCGCAGCGAGCGACGCGAGCTCAAGACCGAACGCCTCGAGAAGATAGCCGTCTCGGCCATGAAACAGTCGCTCAAGGCATGGCTCCCCGTCATCGACCCGCTCACCCCTCTGCGACAGGCCGCAGGGTTGATGGCCGGAGCGCAACGCTTCGTCGGCTATTGTGACGACTCGGTGGAGCGTCGCGACCTCTCGGGAGCCTACACCCCGCGCCGCGACACCGTTATATTCATCGGGCCTGAGGGGGATTTTTCCCCGGCCGAGATACAGCTGCTGCTCGGGTCGGGCGTCGTGCCTGTGACATTCGGCGACAACCGCCTGCGCACCGAGACAGCCGCCCTCTATGCCCTCACCGCCTGCCACGTACTCGACGCCCTGCCGTGACCGAGTGCCACGGCCCTGCCACGTGACTAATTAAGACAATTCCAAAATTCAACATTAATATAAATGGATTTCAAAGAGTATTCATCACAGCCACAGTTCTTCCTCCTCGCCGGCCCATGCGTCATCGAGGGCGAAGCGATGGCTATGGACATAGCCGAGCAGGTCATGAAGACCACCACCGAGCTGGGCATACCCTACGTGTTCAAAGGCTCGTACCGCAAGGCCAACCGCTCGCGCATCGACTCCTTCACAGGCATAGGCGACGAGAAAGCCCTGCGCATTCTCGCCAAAGTGCGCGAGACCTTCGGCATACCCGTAGTGACCGACATCCACACCGCCGACGAGGCCGCTATGGCAGCCGAATATGTCGACGTGCTGCAGATACCCGCCTTCCTGTGCCGACAGACCGACCTCCTCGTGGCCGCCGCACGCACCGGCAAGGCCGTCAACATCAAGAAGGGTCAGTTCCTCTCGCCCGAGGCCATGCAGTTCGCGCTTCAGAAGGTGCGTGATGCCGGCAATGACAACGTGGCCCTCACCGAGCGCGGCGTGTCGTTCGGCTATCAGGACCTGCTCGTCGACTATCGCGGCATACCCGAGATGCAGAAGTTCGGCGCGCCCGTAATCCTCGACGTCACCCACTCGCTCCAGCAGCCCAACCAGTCGGCCGGAGTCACCGGCGGCCGTCCCGACCTCATCGAGACCATCGCCCGCGCCGGAGTGGCCGTAGGTGTCGACGGACTGTTCCTCGAGACCCACCGCGACCCGTCCGTGGCCAAGAGTGACGGAGCCAACATGCTCGCGCTCGACCGTCTCCCCTCGCTCCTGCGCCACCTCGCAGCTATCCGTAAGACCATCAACGAATTCCATTCATAATCCACAAAAGCAATGCGTTCCATCACATTAGGCATACTCCTCTGCATCGCCACGTTCTTCACCGCCGGTGCCCAGTCGAGCTATGACGACCCCATGTCACAGGCCCTGCTCAAGGCGTTTGACGAACTCCTCGACGAAGACCCGCGCGACCCCGAGACCCTCGTGCGCCGCGCCGGACTCTACTATGCCCACCATGACTATGTCAAGGCCCTCGACGACATCAACACGGCCATGAAATACTATGAGCCGGGCGACGAGGAGGTGCGCTATCCCGCCTATCAGCTCCGCGCAAAGGTGTATCAGCGTCAGAAAAAGTATGACGACGCCCTCGCCGACCTCAACAGCGTCCTCTCGATGTCGCCGCAGGACTACGGCACCATCTATCAGCGCGCCGTGGTGCTCTATGAGCTTGGCCGCTATCAGGAGGCCAATGCCGACTACAACCTCATGCTCCGTCTTAATCCCCGCAGTCAGGACGCGCTGCTCGGCCTCGCAAGCGTGGCCGTCAAGCAGAATAACCTCGGCACAGCCAACGAGCTTGCCGACCGCGCCGTGGCCCTCTCGCCCAACCGCAGCGAGATTTACGTAGGCCGCGCATCGGTGCGCCGTCTCATGGGCGACGACCAGGGAGCTGTCGACGACTACGTGACCGCCATCTCGGTAGACAATGCCAGCACCGCCCGCGCCCTGCAGAACCTCGTGGACATGTCGCGCTCCAACTATCCCACCGTCATGGCCGGACTCTCGTCGGCCATCAGCAAGGCTCCGCGCAACGGCATGTATTACTTCATCCGCGCCATGATAGCCCAGGGCCACTGCAACTATCTCGCCGCCATAGCCGACTACGACAAGATTATCAACGAGAACCTCGACTCATATCCCGGCCTCAACGGCGCGCTGGCCGAGTGCTACTACTACCTTGGCCGCTATGACCGCGCGCTCCTCAACGCCGACTATGCCATCAGCGCGACCGATGACAACGCATTCTACTACGTGCTCAAGTCGCGCATCAAGCGTGCCCTCGGCGACAGCGAGGCCGCCCTTGAGGCCGCTGAAAAGGCTCTCGAGAAGACCCCCGAGGACATCGACGCTCTCCAGGCCAAGGCCCTCGCCCAGGTTGACCTCGGACAGTATGCCGACGCATCCATAGCTCTCAGCGAGGCCGCTATGGTCAACCCCGAGAACCCCACGCTGCAGATATTGCGCGGTTGGATACTCGGCGACTACCGCAAGCAGCAGACCAACGCCGAGCGCGCCTATGAGATGGTGCTTGACATGGACTATGACTTTGACAACGTGCAGTCGCTCCGCGGCTTCGCCCTCCTCGCCCTCGACCGCAAGGAGCAGGCCGACAAATGGATGGAGCGCGTACTCGACACCGCCGACGATTATGACGGCGCGGTCAACTATTACGCCGCATGCTACTACGCCCAGTCAGGCATGCCCGAGCGTGCCCTCCGCTGCATGGAGGCCTCACTGCAGAAAGGCTATGCCAACTATCACAACTGGACCAAAGCCACCGAAGCCAACATCAACTGCGCACCCCTCCGCACCAATCCCCAATTCACCGCTCTACTCGAAAAATACTCACATCTCTTCAAATAATAGATATAATTCAGAAGGGCACATAAGGACATAAGAGACAAAAGCGACATAAGTTTTTTTATTTCTGAATACAAGCTGAGTATCAGATAGATAAAAACTTATGTCGCTTTTGTCTCTTATGTCCTTATGTACCTTTCTTAGATATGGTATATATTGTATATCAGCGACGTGGGATAAGGGAGCGGAGGGTGACGTGTTCGATACGGAGCACCATCCAGATGTAGAGCAGCAGCAGAGGGGTGCGTATGACCATAGTGAGCCACGGGTGTGCCTCCATGCCTATTATCTCGCCTATCACCCACATTACCAGTCCTGACACGAAGTAGAACAGCAGCCTGGGGACGTTGTAGCCTATGGGATAGTGTATGCGTCCGGCCACGTAGCTTGCGGCCATCATCACGCCATAGCACCCGAACGCGGCCCACGCACAGCCCATGTAGCCGTAGCGCGGCACGAGCAGCACGTTGAGCCCGACGGTGACGGCGAGTCCGAGCAGCGACAGCCACATGCCCCACATGGTCTTGTCGGTGAGCTTATACCACAGCGAGAGGTTAAAGAACACCCCGAAAAACAGCTCGGCGACCATCAGTATCGGCACCACTTTCAGACCGCTGAAATATGAGGCCGCGATGAAGTGGCGCAGGATGTCCATATAATACATCACTGCGACAAAGATAATCATGCCGAATATCACAAACCACCGCATGGCGTCGCGATAGCTCTGCAGTTTGTCGTCGCCCTGCTCCTTGGCGCGGGCGAAGATAAACGGCTCGTAGGCAAAACGGAATGCCTGGATGAACATCACCATGACGATGGCAATCTTATAGTTTGCGCTGTAGATACCGACTGCCGCAATGGCCTCGGCCTTGTCGGCATAGAGCATCGGCATGAGCAGTGTGCCGAGGGTCTGGTTCATGATGCCGGCCACGCCTAACACCAGCAGCGGGGCCGAGTAGGCAAGCATCTCGCGCCACAGCGCGGCATTGAACCGCCACTTGAATCCCCTTAGTTCGGGCAGGAGCAGGAGCATATTGAGGGCCGACGAAATGAGGTTGGCCAGGAATATGTAGCCTATGCCGAAATCGGGGTCGTAGAACCATGCTATCCACCCGGGGGCATACTCCCACAGCCAGGGGCATATGAGGATGAAGAAGAGGTTGAGGCCGATATTGGCGGCGATGTTCACGAGCCTGAGCGTGGCAAAGCGCATGGGCCTCTTGGCAAAGCGCAGATAGCTGAACGGCAGGGCTGTGAACGCGTCGATGGCCACAGTCAGCACCATCATGACTATATAGGAATGATGGTCAGGGGCATGGAGCACGGCCGACACCGGGCCGATGAACGCCATCATGAGCACGACGAATGCCGTGGAGCTGACAGCAAGCGATATGAGGCCGGTCGAGTAGACCTCCATAGGGTCCTTGTAGCGGTCATGATTGGCAAAACGGAAAAAGCCCGTCTCCATGCCATAGGTGAGGATGATGAGTGCGAGGGCCACAGCCGAGTAGACGTATGACACCACGCCATACTCCTCGGCCGGGAACATCTGGGTGTACAACGGCACCAGACACCAGTTGAGAAATCGTCCTATAATGCTGCTCAGACCGTAGATAGCGGTGTCTTTTGCGAGCGATTTTATTCCGGCCATAGACTGCCTTGATGTGTGGGTGGATTGATTTTGAGATGGGTGTAGGCGAGGGATGTGACCTCACGTCCGCGCGGGGTGCGGCGCAGAAATCCCTCCATGATGAGAAACGGCTCGTAGACCTCCTCGATGGTGTCCTGCTCCTCGCCGATGGCCGTGGCGATGGTCGAGAGTCCGACGGGTCCGCCGTCAAACTTGTTAATCATCGTCAGCAGCAGCTTGTGGTCCATCTCGTCAAGACCGTAGCGGTCAATGTTGAGGGCCTCGAGCGCGTAGCGGGCTATCTCGGGGTCGATGTCGCCCGAGCCCTTGACCTGGGCGAAGTCGCGCACGCGGCGCAGCAGGGCGTTGGCTATACGGGGGGTGCCGCGCGAGCGCATGGCTATCTCATGGGCCGCCTCGGCCGTGCAACGCACCCCCATGAGTGCCGCCGAGCGCGCAATGATGCGCTCCAGCACCTCGTGGCTGTAGTATTCGAGATGACAATTGATGCCGAACCGCGCACGCATGGGCGACGTCAGCATGCCCGAGCGCGTGGTGGCACCCACGAGCGTGAAGGGCGACAGCGACAGCTGCACCGAGCGTGCGCCGGGGCCCTTGTCAATCATTATGTCGATGCGGAAATCCTCCATTGCCGAGTAGAGATACTCCTCCACCACGCGGCTCAGGCGGTGAATCTCGTCGATGAACAGCACATCGTTCTCCTCGAGCGACGTGAGTATGCCCGCGAGGTCGCCCGGCTTGTCAAGCACAGGGCCTGAGGTGACCTTGAAGTTCACCCCTAACTCGTTGGCTATGATACCGGCGAGAGTGGTCTTCCCCAGTCCCGGAGGGCCGAACAGCAGCAGATGGTCCAGGGCCTCGCCGCGCATGCGGGCAGCCTGGACAAACACCTTGAGGTTCTCCACGATTTTCTCCTGACCGTTGAACGAGTCGAAATACGAGGGCCTCAACGCCCTCTCAAACTCCCGGTCAGGACTCTCGTTATTGCGTATATCGAAATCATTATCCATTTTCACTCACAAAGATAATGAATATTTCCCAAACCGGGAGCGACTTGGCGGCTATGCCCAATCTTTTTGTAAAATAGCTTGCGGGCGACGGTCACGCTCAATCTTTTTTGTCAAAGAGCTTGCGGGCGGCGGCGATGTCATCCTTGACCTGGGCCGCGAGCTTGGCCGTGCCGGCAAAATTCTTTTCGGGGCGGAGATACTTGACAAACTCCACCATAACCTCCTCATCATATATATAGCCTACGAAATCGAGGATATGGGCCTCGATGGACAGTGCCTTTCCGCTGTCCTCACCGCCGCTGACCGTAGGGCGGTAGCCGACGTTGACCACGGCCGGGCGGCGCACACCGTCAGGCGTAGTGACATAAGCGGCATACACGCCGGTCTTGGGTATGAGCAACGGCCCGGCGGGAAGCTGGAGGTTGGCTGTGGGAAATCCGAGCGTGCGCCCCAGACGCTTGCCCCCTATCACCTTGCCACGCAGATGATAGTTGTAGCCGAGCAGACGGGCGGCATCGTCAGGACGTCCGTCCATGAGGTGACGGCGTATGACCGACGAGCTGACCGGCGCACCCGGCCCGCGATACTCAGGGGCGGAAATCACCTCGACCCCCATCTCGCGACCGATGGCACGGTACTGCTCCATCCCCTCGAGATTGTCGTGGCCGAAATGGTTGTTGAATCCGAGCACAAGAGCCTCGATGGCAAAACGTTTCTTTAGTTCGCCGAGAAACTCGCGCGCGCTCATGCGGCGCAACGAGTCGGTGAAACTCAGCACTATCACATCCTGCGCACCGGCCTCGCCGACGAGCCTCACGCGGTCATCGAGAGTGTTGAGCAGCGACGGTGCCACAAGCGGACGCACAAGCGACAGCGGATGGCGCGAGAATGTCACCACCGCAGGCACGAGTCCGCGGCTGCGGGCCTCGACGCCGAGATAGTCAATGAGGAAACGGTGTCCGGCATGCACGCCGTCATACATCCCTACGGCCGCTATCCTGCGGACCGACGTGTCTTGTTTAGTTATCAGATTCATACCAAATTTTAACAAATTTCATTGCCGGATGGTTGGATATGCCGGCTCAGGCTGCAACAATCTCGGGGTCAGAGCACGTCGCAGAGTATGTCGGTAAACTCCTTGCCGGGAGCCACATGGGCAGCATTGAAGCCTACGGCGCGGGCGGCGTCGACATTGGCCTGCGAGTCGTCGAAGAAAAGTGTCTCCTCCGGCTCGATGCCGCAAGTGGCGCATGCATAGTCAAATATAGCCTTGTCGGGCTTGTAGCACTTGGCCTCGTAGCTCGTGATGATGCCGTCGAAATAGTCGGTCATCTCCAGCCCCTCCTGGCGGAACTGGTCGGCAATAAAGCCGTTGACCATGATGGGGTTGGTGTTGGAGAGGAGATACACCTTATAGCGGCGGCGCAGTTCGCGCAGTGCCCTGAGGCGGCTCACGGGTATGCCGGTCAGAAAGCGGTTAAATGCATCGTCAATCTCCGCGTCAGTGACCGGGCGGTCAAAGAGCGGACGCAACTGATTGTGGAACTCTTCGGCACCAATCTCGCCCTTCTCGAGAGCCAGGAACGGGCCTTTCTGGCCATACTCGCCGAGCAGCTCGCCCGCCTGTGAAAGTCCAAGCTCCTCAAAAGCCCTGACACTGCGTTCGCGGTCAAGATTCATTATCACACCTCCGAGGTCAAAGAGCAGATTCTTTATCATAGTCGTTATTTATTTTGACGCAAAGTTACTAATTTTTATCGCCACTTGCGCATTTTTTTGTATTTTTGCACCTTGTTAAGAGGGTGTTTGTCAAAACAACCTCTAAATAATGTAACCAATTTCACTCACACCAGCGTGGAAACAAAATACATTTTCGTCACCGGAGGCGTAGTGTCCTCTCTTGGCAAAGGCATCATCTCCTCATCACTCGCCTGTCTGCTCAAGGCCCGCGGCTATAGAGTCACCATCCAGAAGTTCGACCCCTACATCAACATCGACCCCGGCACGCTCAACCCCTATGAGCACGGAGAGTGTTATGTGACAGTCGACGGCCATGAGGCCGACCTTGACCTCGGACACTACGAGCGGTTCACGAATATCCAGACCACACGCGCCAACAACGTGACCACCGGACGCATCTATCAGAGCGTCATCGACAAGGAGCGTCGCGGCGACTACCTGGGCAAGACCGTCCAGATTATACCCCACATCACCGACGAAATCAAGCGCAACGTGATGGCTCTCGGCAAGACCGGCAACTTTGACTTCGTCATCACCGAAATCGGCGGCACCGTCGGCGACATCGAGAGCCTCCCCTACCTCGAGGCCGTGCGCCAGCTGAAATGGGAACTTGAGGATGACTGCGCATGCATCCATCTGACATACGTCCCCTACATCCGCGCCGCCAAGGAGCTGAAGACCAAACCCACGCAGCACTCCGTCAAGCAGCTGCAGCAGGTGGGCATACAGCCCGACGTGCTCGTGCTCCGCACCGAGCATGAGATTCCGTCCCCGATGCTCAGGAAGATAGCCCAGTTCTGCAACGTGGCCACCGATGCCGTGGTGCAGAGCGTCGACGCCTCGTCAATCTACAAGGTGCCCGTCATGATGCACGCCCAACACCTCGACGAGATAGTGATGCGCGCATGCGGCATCACCCCGCAGGGCGAGCCTGACATGTCGGCCTGGCGCGAGTTCCTCACCCGCATGGACTCGGCCACAGAAAAGGTCACCATCGGCCTCGTGGGAAAATACGTGGAGCTGCAGGACGCCTACAAGTCAATCAACGAGTCGCTGTTTCAGGCCGCGACCTACTGCAACCGCAAGCTTGACCTGCGGTATATCCACTCCGAGAAGGTCAACGCCGACAACGTGGACAGCCAGCTGCGCGACCTCGACGGCGTAATCATAGCCCCCGGCTTCGGCCAGCGTGGCATCGAGGGCAAATTTGTGGCCCTCGAGTGGTGCCGCACCCACGACGTGCCTACCTTCGGCATATGCCTGGGCATGCAGTGCATGGTCATCGAGTTTGCCCGCAACGTGCTCGGGCTGAAGGAGGCCAACTCCACCGAGATGTCGCCCAACACGCCCGACAACGTTATCGACCTCATGGAGGAGCAGAAGAGCATCCACAACATGGGCGGCACGATGCGTCTCGGCGCGTATGACTGCACCCTCCGCGAAGGCTCACGCGTGGCCAAGGCCTACGGCAAGACCCAAGTCAAGGAGCGTCACCGCCACCGCTTCGAATTCAACAACGACTACCGCGCCCGATTTGAGGAGGCCGGCATGAAGTGTGTGGGCGAGAACCCCGCCACTCACCTGGTAGAGGTGGTGGAGCTGCCTGACCACCGATGGTTTATCGGCACGCAATATCACCCCGAATACTCCTCGACCGTGCTGTCACCCTCACCTCTCTTCCTCGACTTCATCAAGTCAGCCATCGAATACCAAGAAGAGAAAAAACAATAATCCCGCTTTATAACGACGAGAAAAATTTATGGATAAGAACACTCTTACGGGCCTCCTGCTTATGGGCCTCGTGATATTCGGCTTCATGTGGCTCAACAAGCCCTCGGCCGAAGAGCTCGAACGCCAGCGTCAGGAACGCGCCCGCATGGAAGCCGAGGCCGCCCAAAAGGCCGAAGACCCCTCTCTGCTCACACTTGACTCGATAACCCCGGCCGAGGTGGCCACGATAGCGTCGACCATCCGCGAGCTCGGACAGGCCGACACCACCGCCCACACCAGCCGCCTCAAGGTCGACAACGTTGACCTCACCCTCGAGGCCGACGGCAACGTCACCGGCACCGTCGAGGCCGAGGGCCAGGCCGTGGCCGTGGCTCCGCTGCTGGCCAACGAGACCTCACCGACCGACACCCGCCTCGCCACATCGGCCCTCAAGGCACTGCGCCAAGGGCTGGCCACCGCCGCACGCTATCGCGGCTTTGCCCGCCACCTCTCGGGCGACAGCACCACCGTGACCCTTGCCAACAAGCTCGTGACCCTCGAGATTTCCAACAAGGGCGGCGTGATATCGCGCGCATCGCTCAACGACTACAAGAGCTATGACTCGACACAGGTGACCCTGCTCGACCCGGCTACCGACATGTATTCGTTCACCCTCACCTCGGCCAGCCAGCGGTTCGAGACCCGCGAGTTCTACTTCGAGCCGGTGGTCGAGAACGACTCGACCGTATGCATGATGCTCGACCTCGGCGACGGTGCCTCGTGGGGCATACGCTACACTCTGCCCGAGGACAGCTATCTCGTCAACATCGACGTGGTGCAGCAGGGCATGCAGGCCATCATCCCCTCGTCGGTGGCCACCATGGACATGACCTGGAGCCAGAAGATGCGCCGCCTCGAGGCCGGACGTGTATTTGAGGAGCGCAACTCGGGCCTCTACTACATGTACCCCGACGGCGATGTGGACAACCTCAGCGAGAGCGGCGACGACTCGGAGGAGATAACCCAGCGTCTGAAATGGGTGAGCTGCAAGAACCAGTTCTTCTCGGCCGTGCTCATGGCGCGCAACAACTTTGCCGCCGCCGACCTCTCCAGCTCGGAGCTGAAAGAGAATCCCGACTTCATCAAGCAGATGAACATCGCGCTGACCCTCGACTACTCGGCCTCGCTCGCCAATCCCGCATCGTTCGTGATGTATCTCGGCCCCAACTCCTATCCCATTATGAAGGAAGTTGAGAAGACCGTGTTCCCCGAGGAGAATATGAACCTGACCAAGCTCATCCCGCTCGGCTGGCCCATCTTCCGCTGGATTACCACCCTTATCATCATCCCGGTGTTCAGCTTCCTCGGCTCGTTCATCAGCAACTACGGCATCATCATCCTGCTGCTCACCGTCTTCATCAAGATTATCCTCTATCCCTTCACCTACAAGAGCCTCATCTCGCAGGCCAAGATGCGTCTGCTGGCACCCGAAATCAAGGCCATCAACGACAAATATCCCGGCAACGAGAACGCCATGAAACGCCAGCAGGAGTCGATGGCACTCTACTCGCGCGCCGGAGCCAACCCGATGTCGGGCTGTCTGCCCATGCTTCTGCAGATGCCCGTGCTCGTGGCCATGTTCTGGTTCTTCCCCTCGGCTATCGAGCTGCGAGGCGAGTCGTTCCTTTGGGCCAAAGACCTCGCCGCCCCTGACGCCATCGTCTCATGGACGGCCAATATCCCCTTCATATCATCGACCTTCGGCAACCACATCAGCCTCTTCTGCCTGCTGATGACCGCCACCAATATCATCTACACCTACCTCAACATGCAGAGCCAGGCCTCGTCAGGCATGCCCGGCATGAAGTGGATGATGTACATGATGCCGCTGATGTTCCTCTTCATCTTCAACAACTACGCCGCCGGCCTGAGCTACTACTACCTGCTCTCGCTGCTCATCACCATCATCATGACATTCATCTTCCGCAAGGTGGTGTCGGAGGACAAGATGCGCGCCAAGATGGCCGAGAATGCCCGCAAGCCCAAAAAGAAAGGCTGGATGGCTCAGAAGCTCGAAGAGGCTCAGAAGCAGCAGGAAGCCATGCTGCGCGAACAGCAGCGTCGCAACAAACGCCGCTAAGCCGATTATCGCCCTGACACACACCCTAAAGAATATCTCCACTCCGTGCCACGCGCTCTGCTCATACTGCTATTGACACTCGTGACCGCCACAACCGTGCGCGGCCAGTCATACTACGTCTCGCGGGGACAGCTCGCCAAGGAGCGGGTGCTTCCGGCCAACGCCTCGACCATCACTATCAACGGCAGTGTCGATGCCTCTGACCTCGACTACATGACTGAAGCGATTGAAAGCCTCGGCACACTCAATCTTTCGGGTGTGACCGTGGTGGCTTACCGTGGCAAACGCGTGGGTGCCAACATCACCGCCTCGGCGGCCAACACTCTGCCCGCCGGAATATTCGCCGGACTGAAAGCCTCGCACATAATCCTCCCCGCATCGCTCACAGTCATAGGGGACGGAGCGTTTATGGAGTCACAGCTTGTCGACATCGCCCTGCCCGCACGGGTCAAGACCGTGGGGCGCGCCGCGCTGTCGCGCTGCCCCAATCTGCGCGAGGTCACCATCCCGGCGTCGGTCACAGCCCTGCCCGACGCGCTGCTTGAAGGGTGCGAGGCTCTGACCGACATAAGCCTCCCCGCCGGCTTGCAGACGATAGGCTCACGCGCCATGCTCGGGTGCACGTCACTCACCGGCATATCGGTGCCCGCATCGGTCACATCCATCGGTGACGAGGCATTCGCCCTGAGCGGACTCGATGCCATAGACCTGTCGAAGTGCAGCGGCTTGCGCACAATAGGCAACCGCGCATTCTCGACCTGCACCCACCTCGAGTCGGCCACGCTCCCCTCATCGGCCACCAAGCTCGGCGAGGGCATATTCTTCGAATGCCAGGCTCTCACAGCGGTAAAACTCCCGTCAGAGGCAGTGACAATCCCGCCACTGACACTCAAAGGGGCCGACAATCTATCGGCCATCGACCTCCCCGAGAATGTCGAGACCATAGGCACCCTCGCGATGGCCGGCATGAACTCAGTGGAGGCCGTGACACTCCCGGGCACCCTCACACACATCTCGGACGGAGCATTTGAGGGATGGACCTCGCTCTCCGAAGTTCACGCCAATGACCTAACCACAGTCCCCACTCTCGGCGAGGATATATGGGGCGGTGTGGACCAGTCACGCGCCACACTCTATGTGCCCGAAGAGATGGAGAATACGTTTGTCTCGACCCCGCAATGGCAGGAATTCGCCATATCACAGTCGTCAATCACCCGGCTGCCGGAGCTTGACAGCGAGTCACGGATTACGGCAGGGTTTGAAGGCACGACACTCGTGGTCACCACCACCGAGCCGCTGCAGAGCGTCACGCTCTATTCGCTCGACGGCCGCACGCTGGCCCGCATAGCCGACAGCGGCACCGAGACTGTGAGAATCGACACATCGGCCCACTCAGGGCACTTCTTCATAGCACGCGCCGTCACCGCCACCGACCGCAGGGCCGTGACATTCAAACTCATGCGCGAACCTTAAAACTCATAACATGGGAAAGAACAAACTAAAGAAGTTTGCCGAAATGGAGACGCTGCCGTGCGTCTACCAATATCCCTTCGCCCACCTCAAGGAGAGCGGAGGCTGCCCCCTGCGAGGCAAATGGGCCTCGGAAGTGTTTCACAACGACGCCCCCATCACACTCGAGCTTGGTTGTGGCAAAGGGGAGTATGCCGTGGGCATGGGGCAGACCTATCCTGACCGCAACTTCATAGGCATCGACATCAAGGGGGCGCGCATGTGGACCGGCGCACGTCAGGTCACCGAGCAGGGGCTTGGCAACGTGGCATTCCTGCGCACGTCGATACATCTGCTCCCTGAGTTCTTCGCCCCGGGCGAGGTGTCGGAGATATGGATTACATTCCCCGACCCGCAGATGAAGAAGGTGAACAAGCGTCTCACCGGCACCCACTTCATGGAGATTTACGACAAGGTGCTCACGCCCGACGGCACGATACGTCTCAAGACCGACTCGCCGTTTCTCTACGCCTATACCCTCGAGATGATACGCCACAACAATCTGCCCCTGCTGGCCGCGACCGACAATCTCTATGCCTCGCCGCTGGCCGAGGAGGTTCCGCCCATCACCACCTATTACGAACAGCAGTGGCTCTCGCGCGGCATCCCGAGTAAATATATAGCCTGGCAGCTGCCCCACACATCGTTCCCGCTCAGCGAGCCTGACGTGGACATCGAGCCTGACACCTACCGCTCGTTCGGCCGAGGCACACTGCAAGGAATGGAAGATGTAAAATGAAAAATTTAAAATTATCCTTCGGGCCGGTTGGTTTGTTATCCATTTACAGACCATTTTAAGTTTTCCATTTTTCAATTTTAAATTTTAAATTTCAAACGTAATGCGACTATACCCTTCACTCATAACCGACGCGCTTGCCAAAGTGCGCTATCCCGGCAACGGCAAGAACCTCATCGAGAACTCGATGGTGGCCGATGACATCCGCATCGACGGCGACAGCGTGAGCTTCTCGCTCATCTTCGACAAACCCACCGACCCGTTCCTCAAGTCGATGGTCAAGGCCGCCGAGGCCGCCATTCACACCTATATTTCGGCCGACATCAAGGTGACAGTCCACCCCGTGGCCCGTCAGATGCCGGCCGCAGCCCCGGCACCCGTGCTCCCCGGTGTCAAGAACATCATCGGAGTGTTCTCGGGCAAAGGCGGTGTGGGCAAGTCGACCGTCGCCGCCAACCTCGCGGCATCGCTCGCACAAGACGGCTACAAGGTGGGTCTGCTCGACGCCGACATATTCGGCCCGTCGGTGCCCAAGATGTTCGGCATCGAGGACCAGCAGCTCTACATCCATGACGTGGATGGCCGCCAGCTCATTCTCCCCATCGAGCGTTACGGAGTGAAGATACTGTCGATAGGGTTTCTCGTCGACAAGGACAAGGCCGTGATGTGGCGCGGCTCGATGGCCTCCAACGCCCTCAAGCAGCTCATCGTCGAGGCCGACTGGGGCGAGCTTGACTACTTCCTCATCGACATGCCCCCGGGCACGAGCGACATCCACCTGACCCTCGTGCAGACCCTCGCCATGACCGGCATGGTCATCGTCACCACCCCCCAGGAGGTAGCCCTGGCCGACGCGCGCAAGGGCATCTCGATGTTCAGCGACGAGAAGGTCAATGTGCCCATCCTCGGACTTGTCGAGAATATGGCATGGTTCACCCCCGCCGCCCACCCCGACGAGCGTTACTACATATTCGGACGCGAGGGGGGCGTGCGCCTCGCCCAAACCCTCGGAGTGCCCCTGTTAGCTCAGATACCGCTCGTGGGCAACATCTCTGACAGCGGCGACAACGGCACACCCGTGGCCCTCACCGACACCATCACCGGCCAGGCATTCAACCATCTGGCCCACGAGGTGGTCGACGCTGTGGCCCGTCGCAACGAGACCCTTCCACCTACAACCAAGGTGGAACTCAAACACTGACCTGCATTGCTAACCCATGCTGAACCGGCATGCAGATACACATAAACATAGGCTCTAATCTCGGCGACCGTGAGGCATTGCTCCACACGGCCGTCGAGCGTGTTTTAGACGCGTTTCCCGGCACGGCGGTGTGTTCGCGTATGATTGAGACACCCGCATGGGGATTCGAGTCAGAGCACCCGTTTCTCAACGTCGGGGTCAGCATCACCCTCTGCAAGGGGGCCGACCCGCTCGACATCCTCCTCACCCTCCAGGCCATCGAGCGGGAAATATCATCCGCCCCTCACCGTGACGAGACGGGGGGCTATATAGACCGCCCGCTCGACATCGACCTGATAGCCATTGATGACATCGTGCTCGACATCCCCGAGCTGACCCTCCCACACCCGCGCATGCACGAGAGGGAATTTGTGCTCGTGCCGCTTGCCGAGACAGCCCCCGGGTGGCGACATCCCCTGCTCCACCTCACCGCCACACAGCTCCTCGCCCGGATGCCGAGAGTGTCATAGCCCAAAACAGGGACACACCCCATAAGGATACAGCAAATCCAAAAGCAACAAAAGTTTTTATCAGACTGTCACATATCATTTATGCGACTCGGATAAAAACTTTTGTTGCTTTTGGATATTTTGTGGAGGCGTTGCAGAACTGTAGGACAAGTTCTGCAACATCCTCATTATTTTAGAGGGTCTTCTTAACCTCGACCTCCTCGAATCCTTCGATGATGTCGCCCTCCACGATGTCGTTGTAACCGGCAATCGAGAGACCGCAGTCGTAGCCCGATGTAACCTCCTTGACATCATCCTTCATGCGCTTGAGCGAACCGAGGTCGCCTGTGTAGCGCACGATGCCGTCGCGGATAAGGCGCACCTTGCAGCCGCGCTTAATCTTACCCTCACGCACGATGGCTCCGGCGATGGTGCCGACCTTGGAGATGTGGAATGTCTGGAGCACCTCGGCTGTACCTGTAATCTCCTCCTTGATTTCGGGGGCGAGCATACCGGCCATAGCGTCCTTGACCTCCTCGATGGCCTGATAGATGACCGAGTAGAGACGTATCTCAACGCCGTCACGCTCGGCGGCACGGCGGGCGGCCTGTGAGGGACGCACCTGGAAGCCGATGATGATGGCGTCGGATGCGGCGGCAAGCGTCACATCGCTCTCGGAAATCGCACCCACGGCCTTGTGGAGCACGTTGACCTTGACCTCCTCGGTCGAAAGTTTGATGAGCGAGTCGGAAAGTGCCTCGATTGAGCCGTCCACGTCGCCCTTGACGATGATGTTGAGCTCGTGGAAGTTGCCGATGGCGCGGCGGCGGCCAATCTCCTCGAGGGTGGTGCGCTTGGCGGTGCGCAGACCCAGCTCGCGCTGCAGCTGCAGACGCTTGCCGGCTATCTCGCGGGCCTCCTGCTCGGTCTCCATCACATTGAATGTGTCGCCGGCGGTAGGTGCGCCGTCCAGACCGAGGATAAGTGCAGGCTCGGCGGGGCCGGCCTCCTTGATGCGCTGGTTACGCTCGTTGAACATGGCCTTGACCTTGCCGAAGTGTGTACCGGCGAGTATCACGTCGCCCACATGGAGCGTGCCGTTCTGCACAAGCACTGTGGCCACGTAGCCGCGGCCCTTGTCAAGCGACGACTCGATAATCGAGCCTACGGCGCGGCGGTCGGGGTTGGCCTTGAGGTCGAGCATCTCGGCCTCGAGAAGCACCTTCTCCATAAGCTCGTCAACACCGATACCCTTCTTGGCCGATATGTCCTGGCTCTGATATTTTCCGCCCCACTCCTCGACAAGGTAGTTCATCTGGGCCAGCTCCTCCTTAATCTTGTCGGGGTTGGCTGCGGGCTTGTCTATCTTGTTGATTGCAAATACGATGGGCACACCGGCGGCCGATGCGTGGTTGATGGCCTCGATGGTCTGGGGCATCACGTTGTCGTCGGCGGCCACGATGATGATACAAAGGTCGGTCACCTTGGCACCACGGGCACGCATAGCAGTGAACGCCTCGTGGCCGGGGGTGTCGAGGAATGTGATGTGGCGTCCGTCGGCGAGCTTGACGTTGTAGGCACCGATGTGCTGTGTGATGCCGCCGGCCTCGCCCGCAATCACATTGGCGTTGCGGATATAGTCGAGGAGCGATGTCTTACCGTGGTCGACGTGACCCATGACGGTGACGATGGGTGGACGTGTGGTAAGCTCGTCCTCGGTGTCCTCCTCCTGCTGAATGGCGTCAGACACTTCGGCTGAGACGTATTCGGTGGTGAAGCCGAACTCCTCGGCCACGATATTGATGGTCTCGGCGTCGAGACGCTGGTTGATTGACACCATGACGCCGAGGTTCATACATGTAGCGATTACATTGTTGATGGGCACATCCATCATCACGGCAAGGTCGTTGGCGGTCACGAACTCCGTAATCTGGAGTACGCGGCTCTCGGCTTCGGCCTCGGCCGCAGCCTCGCTGGCGCGGTTGGCAAACGCCTCGCGCTTCTCCTTACGCCACTTTGCGCCCTTCTTCTGTCCCTTGTCCTTGGAGGTGAGGCGTGCGAGGGTCTCGCGCACCTGCTTCTGTACGTCCTCCTCGTTGACTTCGGTGTGGACGGGACGCTTGTTGCGGTCCTTGCCACGGCCACGGTCATTGCCGCCACCGCCGTTGCCGCCGCGGTTGCCGCCCTGTCCGCCGCCACGGTTGCCGCCGTCGGCGGGCTGATTGCCGGCCTTTTCAATATCAATCTTTTCCTTGCCGCCGATGCGCTGACGCTTCTTGCGGTTGGCACCTGCGCCACCCTGGGCGTTACCGGCGGCTCCGGGCTGGCCGTTGCGTCCGGCGTTGCGACGCTCCTCCTTGGTCTTCTTCTTGGGACGGGTCGACTGATTGAGGGCCGACAGGTCGATATGGCCTATCACCTTGGGTCCGGCCACCTGGGGCTCGGAGCTGTAGCGGAACACCTCAGGCTCGGCAGGAGCCTCGGCGGGTGCGGCATCAGCCTTGGGGGCCTCGGGCTTGACTTCAGCCTTGGGAGCCTCGGCTTTCGGAGCTTCGGGCTTGGCCTCGGCCTTAGGTGCGGCAGGGGTCTCGGCCTTTTTCTCAGCCTTGGGGGCTTCGGCCTTGGGAGCCTCAGGCTTCACTTCAACCTTCGGAGCCTCAGCCTTGGGGGCGGGCTTCACCTCGGGGGCGGGAGCGGGAGCCTCGGCCTTCTTTTCGGCCTTGGGGGCTTCGGGCTTCACCTCAACCTTCGGAGCCTCGGCTTTGGGAGCCTCAGGCTTGACCTCGGCCTTAGGCGCGGGAGCCGGCTTGGCGGCAGGCTCGGCCTTGGGTGCGGGTTTCTCGGCCTTGTCTCTTGACACAGCATTACCCTTAGAGTCAAGCTCTATCTTGCCCAGCACCTTAAATCCGATGCTTGGGGTCGAGGCGGGAGCCTTCTCCTCCTTTGGAGCGGGAGCGGGGGCGGCAGCCTTCTCGAGCTCCTTGTCGTGGCGTATCTTTTCGATGCGCTCACGCTCCTTGCGGTCAGGCTGGAAGGCCTCCACAAGTATATCATAAGCGGCTTCGTCGATGCGTGTGTTAGGGCTGGTGGCATCGATGGAGATGCCTTTCTTCTGCAGTTGCTCCACCACGGTGGGGATGGAGACGTTGAATTCCTTGGCGGCTTGACTTATTTTTATTCTCGGCATATAATGTTGTGAACGAAGCCTCAGAGCGAGGCTCTTATTGAGAGTGAGATTGGTTATTTTTCAGTTAATTCTATCGGGAGCGGTGAGGGCGGCAAGGCTTACAGGTCGTTTTATGGACGGTATCTTAGAGATTGCGGAGCTAAACTTTAACCTCTAAACTATAAACTTTAACCTATAAACTCCCAACTACTCCTCGTCCTCAAACTCGGCCTTGAGTATGGCGATGACATTGTCCACGGTGTCCTCCTCGAGGTCGGCCTGGTCAATGAGCATCTGGCGCGGAGTGTTGAGCACGTTCTTGGCGGTCACGCAGCCCATGTTCTTGAGGGCGTCGATAACCCAACCGTCGATTTCATCCTTGAACTCGTCGAGATAGATGTCCTCGTCGACCTGCTCGGGGGTGTCGCGGTATACGTCGATGGTGTAGCCTGTGAGCATCGAGGCGAGCTTGATGTTCATGCCTCCCTTGCCGATGGCAAGCGATACCTCTTCGGGGCGCAGGAACACCTCGGCCTTCTTGGCCTCCTCGTCAAGATGGATTGACGAAATCTTGGCGGGGCTGAGTGCGCGCTGGATGAAGAGCGAGGGGTTGGAAGTGTAGTTGATTACATCGATATTCTCGTTGTGAAGTTCACGCACGATGCCGTGGATACGCGAGCCTTTCACGCCCACGCATGCGCCCACGGGGTCGATGCGGTCGTCAAAGCTCTCGACGGCAATCTTGGCGCGCTCGCCGGGGATGCGGGCCACGGCCTTGATGTTGATGAGGCCGTCAAGTATCTCGGGCACCTCGCGCTCGAAGAGGCGGCGCAGGAACACGTCGCTGGTGCGCGATACGGTGATTTTGGGATTGTTGTTCTTATTGTCGACATTCGAGATTACCGCAAGCACGGTCTCGCCCTTACGGAAGAAATCGCCGGGAATCGACTCGTTCTTGGGGAGGAGAAGCTCGTTCTTCTCGTCGTCCATGAGCAGAGTCTCGCGCGACCATGTCTGATACACTTCGCCCGACACAAGCTCACCCTCCATCTCCTTGAACTTGGCATAGATGGCCTCCTTCTGCAGGTCAAGAATCTTTGACTGGAGAGTCTGGCGGAGGTTAAGGATAGCGCGGCGGCCGAAGTCGGCAAAGAAAATCTCCTTGGTGTGCTCCTCGCCTATCTCCACGTCGGGGTCCTCGTCGGCGCGGGCGTCGCTGAGCGAAATCTGCAGGTTGGGATTGGTCACCTCGCCGTCGGGCACTACCTCAAGGTTCTGGAATATCTGCACGTCGCCCTTGTCGGGGTTCATGATCACGTCAAGGTTCTCGTCCGTGCCAAACATCTTGGCCAGCACGTTTCTGAACGACTCCTCGAGCACGCTGATCATCGTGGTCTTGTCGATATTCTTAAGGTCTTTAAACTCGGCAAACCGCTCCACCATATTTGGAGCTTCCTCTTTCTTGGCCATAATATATTATAAAGTGTAGTTTTATTTTTATATTAAAAAAGTAACGTCACATTTATTTGAAATCGAAATGATAGGTGACCTGCTTGCAGTCGGCCACGGCGAGCGTGAGCGGCTCGGCCACCATCACGGGACGCTTTGCCCCCGGCTCCTTGACCTTGCGGGTCACCTCGATGGTAAACTCCGCGCCGTCCTCGCTCACGGCAGTGAGCGTGCCCTTGAGTTTGCGGCCGTCGCGTGTGAGCACATCCACGTCATCGCCGAGATGCTTCTCATACTGCTGGCGCACCTTGAAGGGGGCTGACAGCGACGCCGAACCCACCTCGAGCGAATAGTCCTCGACATCGCGGTCGAGGGCGTCGTTGAGCTTGCGGCTCACCTCGGCACAAAAATCAAGGTCGACACCCGTGGGCGAGTCAATCTCAACCACGATGTCATTGTCGCCCGACACGGTCAGGTCCACGATATAAGCGTCGGTATTCTCGATAGCCTGCTCAACAAGAGCCTCAACTTTCTGCTTGTCAATCATAACGATATCATTAAAGTCAGCTAAGTCACAATACATAAAAGCGAGGAGGAAGCTCAATGGCCCCCTCCGTGACTTAGCAACTGCAAAGTTACTAATAATATATGTAAAAGCCCCGTTTGAGGCAGCCACGCGCCTTAATTTTTCAGTATTTTTAACACAATTTCACTCATTTGACATCCATCCGATTGTCAAGAGGAATTTTGCGGGCTGAAATTTTAGATTTCCAATAAAAATTCCTACCTTTGCACCCTGAATCCGCAATCTCTGGACGGGACAAGCAGCCCGCTACATTGCGGCAATGTTAACATTTTTAATATACGTATAGAAAAATGGACTTAATTAAAGTTGTCAACGAGGCATTCGCCACCGGCAAGCAGCACCCCGACTTCCAGCCGGGTGACACCATCACCGTAGCTTACCGCATCAAGGAAGGCAACAAGGAGCGTATCCAGCAGTATCGCGGCGTAGTTATACGCATCTCAGGCGAGGGCGACAAGAAACGCTTCACAGTACGCAAAATCTCCGACAACATCGGCGTTGAGCGTATCTTCCCCCTTGAGTCACCCTTCATCGACTCAATCACAGTCAACAAGTATGGCAAGGTGCGTCGCGCCAAGCTCTACTACCTGCGCAACCTCACCGGCAAGAAGGCCCGCATCAAGGAGCGTCGCGTAGTGAAGAAAGACTAAACCAATCATCACGGACACCATCGCCCGATGGCAGCCCGAATGAAAGAAAGGACAAAAATCCCCGGCATCGCCACAGCGCGAAGCCGGGGATTTTTGTATGGGACTATAAAAAAATTTTCACTAACTATCGAACAAATCCGCAACCTTACTCGTTCTTACAATGAACGTCCGAACTATTGTTTATGAAAGGGAAAGCAAGATTGTTAATGGTGTTAGCAGCGTTAAGTCCCCTGTGCCTTCAGGCTCGGGGGATTGCTGACATTATAGAGGGCCTTAGTTCAGTGCCTGAATTTAACGCCACAGCCACTTACACCGTCACTCTTCCGAGCCGCGACGATGATGTGGTCTACCGTCTGCAACTCAGCTCGGTGCCCACGCCGGCCGACACGCTATCGCCCTGCGCCTACCTGCTACGCTGGGAGCTGGACACGCCGTCAGGCCCTACCGAGGGGTGGACCTCCTACTTCAACGGCAATCTCTACCGCTATCGCGACCACCGTCTGCGCGAATATCACACGTCGTGGGACGCCATGCCGTTCTCTACGGCCGACCCGGCACTGTTTCACGCAGTGACAGCCGGGCAATCCCCCGCGCCCAAGACACCGCGCCGCCAGCCGGGCGTGCAAGAGTCTACCCAGTTTGTAGAACTTCTGCCGGCCTACATAGCCCGCGACCTGCGCAAGATGCTTGCCGACACGCTCTATACCGTGAGTGACCCTCAGGAGACGACATGTGACGGCACCCCCGCCCTGCGCGTCGACGCCGTGATGGATGTACGCGGCGAGCGTGTGCGTGAACAGTCGATATGGCTCGACGCCTCCGACTACACCCCGCTGCGCATCGACATCGAGAGCAACCCCGCCTCCATCACCGAGCAGTCCATCTCAGTGCGCTATGCCAAGGCCGCCGACAAGCAGGGCACTCCGCTCAACGAGGAGTCGCTCATAGCATGCTATCCCGAGCATTTCGCAAAATACCGAGAGAGCAATTTCCGCATCGAGAATATCCGCGACACTCCCCTGCCCACATTCACCCTCCCCACCGCAACGGGGGAACGCTACACGCATCAGAAGGGCGACAGCTTCCGCGCACCCACTATCGTGGCCCTCATCGACCCGACGACGGGATTCAGCAGCGAGCTTGTACGCGACCTGCGCGCGGCAGTCGACCAGTCGCCCGTCGAGGCCGACATCATTTGGGCGATGGTAACGACCAACCATGACCTGGCCGAGGAGACCACGGGGCAGATACGTCCGGGCGAGCATCTGCTCATCAACGCCCGCTCACTCGCACGCGACTGCGGCGCGGCCTCCTACCCGGTGGTAATACTCACGTCGTCAGACGCGATGGTGAAAAATGTCATACTCGGTTACAACACTGACCTGCCTACGGTTGTTCTACAATCGATAGCCCTGCTGAAATAGACAAGACTGTCAACCCCTGTCCACTAAAAACATTTAACCAACTGATAAGAAACTATTATGGAAACCGTATTCTTCAAAGGCCAGCCGTGCCATACATGCGGCACCGTGCCCGGCGTGGGCGAGACCGCACCCTGCTTTCACCTCTCCGGGCCTGACCTCTCGCAGGTGCTCTGCTCTGACTTCGCAGGCAAGCGCGTAGTGCTCAACGTATTCCCGAGCCTCGACACCGAGGTGTGCGCACGCTCGGTGCGACGCTTCAATGAGGAGGCCGCCAAGCTCAACGACGTGGCCGTAGTGTGCGTGTCGATGGACCTTCCCTTCGCAATGGGACGCTTCTGCACCCTCGAGGGCATCAAGAATGTAGTGTTCGGTTCAGCCTTCCGCTCACCGCTCTTCGGTCAGAAGTATGGCCTGCAGCTCGTTGACGGCCCTCTCGCCGGACTGCTCACCCGCGCCGTCCTCATCCTCGACGAGAACCGCCGCATCATCTTCCGCGACATCGTAAACGAAATCACCAACGAACCCGACTACGAAGCCGCACTCAAAGTGCTGAGAGGAGCTCTTTAGTATAGAGTATTCTTTTAGTATAGAGTATAAAGTATAGAGTATAGCGATTAGATTGGTTGCAACGGCGTGCTTGCCAATGCCCTCCAAATCTAATCGCTATACTCTATACTTTATACTCTATACTCTATACTAAAAGAACTTTATACTCTATACTTAGAAAGCTAATCGCTATTGGCTAAAAACGAATAGAAACGATTTATAGATAATTTGCGGTTATTAACTTTATTTATTTGCCTTGTTTTTATTCTTTCGGTGGACGTTATGAAGATAGAGGCTGGTGAAAAGAAAAACTGACAGGGGCATTCCTTTTTTGCACCGCATATCTATATAGGTTTGGTTCGGTTTATATATTTATATATAGAACCAAACCAAACTTATTTTTGCCCAACCTATTGACTTGCAACACAAAAAGTCGTAACTTTGCAGTTGAAAATAACGGAAGCAGAGGCTTCTGATAACATAATTAATAGCGTTTGCTATTTGTTCCAATCAGAATGAAACGTCGGAAATTTCATTGTGTTATGAATGAGGAACAAGTCGCGAACGTCCGTGCATTGCATGGGCGTGGCTTGCCGTTCATAACACCAATCCGACGGGTGCATTCTGGGCAGTCATTGTCCATGCTTTTGCATTCGTCGAATTTGATTTATGGGCATTGGCATTCGCACAAACGATATGCCAGTGAACAAAAATGGATTGGTAGGAGGGCTAATAACATTGGGTCTTCTTACTTCACAAGTCTGTGGGTACGCACAAACATCCAATTTTGAAGAATCATCAGATATGATTTTTCAAGATACACAGCGACCTGTCAACACCTTGTCGATTGACAGTACATTAGTTTCCAATCAGTGCAAAACTGAATGTTCTAAATTTAATGCTAAACAGCTAATTTTACCGGGAGTTCTTATAGCTGTTGGGACTTTTGGAGTATACAATGGAGCATTCAAAAAGTTAGACACAAACATCAAAAATAGAATGGATAATCTGCGTGGAAATCATTTCTTCCGTGCCGATGATTATATTCAATATCTTCCTGCTCTAACGTACCTGATATTTGGAACAATCGGTATCAAATCAAAACATAGTTTTAAAGAGCGTGTCGTGGTGGAAGCTACCGCCTACTTAACGATGACATCGTTGACAAATATCGGTAAATATTCATTCAAAGAAAAAAGGCCTGATTCCAATGCAAGGAATTCGTTCCCCTCAGGACATACTGCCACTGTGTTTACCGGCGCAGAATTAATGAGAGAAGAATATGGTCTTGGCATGGGTATAGGGGCTTATACGGTTGCTGTTGGTGTTGCGTTCCTGCGCCTTTATAACGGTCGCCATTGGCTAAACGACGTTGTTGCAGGAGCAGGTGTAGGCATACTATCTGCAAGAATAGGCTATTGGATGCTTCCCTTATATCAAAGATGGTTTAAATGGGATAGTCCATGTTCAGATATTATGGTCATATCACCAGCCTATAATCCTGCCGAGCATTCTTTCTCTATTAACTTGGCATACAGATTCTAATAATCATGCCGACGGATTCCAAAGGTTGACCTTTGGAATCCGTCGGGATATTTTCAGCGTTGACCTGTCAATGCGGCTCGGAAAATTCCCTAATGAGCTAAGGAATTTCCTGATGGTGTAATTTCCGTGTCGTCTCTGGACGGCTGATATTGTTGCACTCGGTATAGTGGTTTACCATTGTACCTAGTGCAACGGTTATATCGGGTGTGATGGCTATACTCTATACTCTATACTCTCTACTCTATACTGTAAAGAATAAGCTAACGAATCTCCTCCCACTCGGCGTCTGACACCTGTGGTTCGCGGGGGGTGTAGCCTGAGCCGGGGCGGGTGGATGATGACGCTTCGGAAGTGTAATCAGCCTGGATATGCACCTCCTCAAACTCGACATACTCCCCCTCGTCACGGCTGAAAATCTTGCGTTTGGAGCCGCGACGGGCCTGCTGTTGAGCCTGTTGCTGTTGACGGCGGTATGCCTCAAAGGGGTCGGCCGCCGATGCGCCACCCGGGCCGCCGCCCATTGCCTGACGGAACATGTCGTTGACCTTCTGCTGGAATTTGCGGCGCATATAGCGGGCTACCAGCGGCTTAACGACAAGCCACATGAAATAGACAAATATAATGGTTCCGAATAAAGTCAGCACTCTTTTCTACTTGAAATTTAAAATCACCTGAGTTTTAAAAGACACCTCACGCGTTCACATCCGGGTCAGTACGCTTGCCCAGCAGCGAGATGAGGATGTAAAGGATGATGGTCCACGCAAGTCCGGCCACACCGTCGGTGATTACGAAAAGTACACATGCGGCAAGCACCGTGTAACGGCGCACATTGCTGCGGAAATCGAGACTTGCAAACTTGAGCGAGAACATCTTAAGCTCGCTGACCATCAGGAGTGATATCGCTATCACAAGCACGGTCATGACCACATCGCCGGGAAATCCGTGGTTGCGAATCCATCCGAGCGTGCCAATCCAGAAGATGGCGTTGGCCGGTATGGGCAGACCTATGAACGAAGTGGTCTGACGTGTGTCGACATTAAACTTTGCCAGACGCAACGCACCACACAGGGCTATGAGCAATGCCACGAACGACAGCCACACGGGCGCATCGGCCTCACGATAGGCGTTAAGCACAAGAAACGCCGGAGCCAGGCCGAAACTCACGAGGTCGCTCAGCGAATCAAGCTCCTTGCCCATAGGCGAATACGCACCCAAAGCACGGGCCGAGAGTCCGTCGCAGAAATCAAACACCGCCGCCGCGCCTATCAGCACCCAGGCCCATTGCCGGGTCTCGAGCGGCCCCATCATCTCCTTGGGGGCAAACGCCATGACCACGGCCAGGCATCCGCACAGGAGATTGAGACAGGTGATGGTGTTAGGGATATATGTCTTTATGCTTTTCACTTTCGTATGGTTTTAAGACGGGCCACTTCAGTAATGCCGCCGGTGGTCTTGTCGCCGATTTTAACAAACACTTCGGCGTCAAGGGGGAGATAGATGTCGACACGCGACCCGAACTTGATGAATCCCATATGGTCTTCGATATTCGCCGGTTCTCCGGGCTGGGCGTAAGTCACGATGCGGCGCGCCACGGCTCCCGCTATCTGACGCACGAGTATCTCCTGACCGTTGGATGCGCGGATGAGCACGGTCGACCGCTCGTTCTCGATGCTCGCCTTGGGCAGATAGGCACTGAGGAAACGCCCCTTGTGGTGACGCACCAGCAGTACCTCGCCATCGACAGGAAACCAGTTGGCATGTACATTGAGCACCGACATGAACACCGACAGCATCCTCACCTTGCGGCGAAGTACCTCAGGCTCAAACACCTCCTCGAGGGCCACCACGGTGCCGTCGACCGACGAGACTACCGTATCGACCTCGCGACGCCCTGTGAAGGTGCGCTTGGGCGAACGGAAGAAGTTCACCACAAGCAGATAGAGTATTCCCGAAATCACCGAGAAGGTGATGGGTATCGCGGCGGGACGTATGAACATCCATGCCGACAGGTTGACGACAACCAGTATCAGCATGAGTACAACAAGTATATTTGTCCCTTCGCGATGTATTTTTACCCTCATAGGTGTGTAAAGGCGTTTAGGCTTAGTGTTTCACTATGTCCAGCCGTTGGTATGTAGCTGTGTTTAATATGCAAAGGTAGATTATTTTTTGCATATTGCAAAGACGAGGGGCAGAAGAATAGCAAATTTTAATGAAAACTTCTAAAATTCCGAGAAAGCAAGCGGTAATGTGGCCCTTACGGATGGCAGAATATACACTTTATCGCGCGCCACGAGTATCACCTTGACATCATGACCGGCCAAAGTCTCGTATTCGAGCAGTGCCTGACGGCACGCCCCGCACGGAGCGACAGGCTCGGCCACAAACTCGCCGTCGGTGCCGCGTGCGGCCACAGCGATGGCCATAAACGCAGCCTCGGGCCAGCGGGCGTGGGCATAATAGCACGTGGCACGTTCGGCACAAGTGCCCGAGGGGTATGCGGCGTTTTCCTGATTGGCACCCGTCACCACCTCGCCGTTATCGAGCCGTATGGCCGCCCCGACGTGAAACTTGCTGTAAGGCGCGTAGGCGCGGTCGGTGGCACACATAGCATCGTCGACCAGCCGACGGTCGGCATGGTCAAGCTCATCAAACCCGGCCTCAATCACCGGCGTCACAATATCAAACTTTCTCATTATATCTAACTAATTGCCAATTTCTAATTACTAATTGCATAACCGGCTTGCCGATTGGCTTGCCAAGCCATCGGCAAGCCGCTTAGTTTACTAAGAATTACTAATTACTAATTACTAATTGCTAATTGATTATAGAGGTTTCTGCAACCGTCATCGAGTAGGTCGAGCACAAGCTCAAACCCCTCGGCACCCTCATAATAAGGGTCGGGTACATAGTCATAACGCGCCGAGGGCGAAAAATATTCAGCCATAGCATGAATTTTAGCCTCAGCCTCAGGGCTCGGGGCGATGCGGCGCAGATTGGATATATTCGAGGCATCCATGCCTATTATGAGGTCAAACAGCTCGAAATCCTCCTCAGTCACCTGGCGGCAGTGGTGGGTCAGCTCCAGCCCGCGACGACGCGCATGTATGCGCATGCGGTGGTCAGGCAGTTCGCCTATATGGTAACGGCCCGTGCCGGCCGAGTCAATCACCCAGCTGTCCTCGTCGCCCTTCTCGGCCACAATGGCGCGCATTATGCCCTCGGCCGCCGGCGACCTGCATATGTTGCCGAGACAAACGAAAAGTATCTTCTTAGGGGTCATTTCTGATGTCATAACGTAGAGTTTGATTATATGTGATTTATGCACAAAGGGACAAAAGCCTCATTGATGGTCAGGCTTTTGTCCTTTTGTACAGTATTGGATGGTGCCCGCCGATGCTATCGGCGGAGCGGGGATTACTCGAGGTCCTTGGGGATGGCGACAATCTTGAGATTGCAGCCCTCAATGAAGTCGATAATCTTCTGACGCTCGGGCGACTCGTCGACGTCAGCCTCGATGCGCTTGAGAGCGTTGAACACCGATGTGCCGGTCTGATAGAGGTGACGGTAGCACTTGGCGATGTCGTCGATGCGCTCCTCGCTCAGGCCGCCGTGCTTGTGCAGCAGATAGGCGTTGACGCCGAAGTAGCTCGTCGGGTTGTGAGCCATGATGCAGAAGGGGGGAACGTTGCCGGTGATGCGGCAGCCGCCCTTGATGAGCACCCACTCGCCGAGCTTGGAGTTCTCATGCACAACCACACTCGACGAAAGGATGGCACTGCGCCCTATCTCCACGTCGCCGGCGATAGAGACGTTGTTGCCTACCACTACGCCCTCGCTTATGTGAGAGTCATGGCCGACATGCGAATTGGCCATCAGGAACGAGCCGCTGCCGATGCGTGTGCCGCCCTCGGTGGCGATGCCGCGGTTGATGATTACGTTCTCACGTATCACCACATTGTCGCCTAAATAGCAGTAGGTGAAGCCACCCTTCCAGCGGAAGTCCTGGGGGTCGGCACCTACAATCGCGCCCTGAAATACCTTGCAGTTCTTGCCCATGCGTGTGCCACGGATGATACTCGCAAACGGCATAATCACGCAGCCGTCGCCAATCTCGACATCCTTGTCGATGAAAGCGAATGGATGGATGGTGACGTTGTCGCCAATCTTGGCCGACGGGTCGATGTGAGCTTTGTCGCTTATCATATTATTCAGATTTTAAGGAGATTAACGGCCTCCGCCCAGGTTCTGGTAGAGGTTGATGAGGGCACGGCTGGCCGCGAGGTTGGTGGTAATCTGAGCGGTCTGCGCGCCGAGCAGGTTCTGCTGGGCGGTGAGCACCTCGAGATAGGTCGTGGAGCCGTCGAAGAGGAGGAGCTCGTTGGTGATGTCAACGGCCTTGGCCATGCTCTCGACCTGAAGGACGAGCCATGACTGCTTCTCCTGGCACTTCTCATATGTGGTGAGGGCGTCGCTCACGTCGGCGGCTGCACTCATGATGGCATACTCGAAGTTATTGAGGGCCTGCTTCTGCTGTGCCTTTGCGGCCTCGAGACGGGCTATGTTCTGACCACGCGAGAAGAGGGGAGCCGTGAGGCTGCCTCCGAGCTGCACGAACCACTCGGCGGGATTCTTGACAATCGAGCCGAGAAGGTTGGTAAATCCGCCGTTGGCCGTGATGGCGAGCGAGGGATAGAAGGCGGCGCGGGCCGAGTTGGTCGAATAGTAGGCCGATGCGAGCGACATCTCGGCTGCACGCACGTCAGGACGGGCGGCAAGCTCGGCCATAGGCACCGACGTACGGGCTATGGCGGGGAGGGAGAAGTTGGCACTCGAGGGGATGGTCCACTTCTGAGGCATGGTGTTGAGCAGGAGCGAGAGGGTGTTGTTGGCCTCGTGGAGCGACATCTCGATGTCGTTGATTGACGACTCGATGCTGTAATACTGAGCCTCGCTCTGCACCACTGCATTCTCGCGCATGCGTCCGGCCTCCTTGAGGTCGCGCATGGTCTGCACGCTCTGCTTCCAGAGCACCGCGGTCTCACGCGACAGGTCGAGCTGGCTCTGCAGGGCGGCGATGGTGTAATAGCACTGAGCCACGCCGGCGATTATCTGCGAGCGCACGGCCTGCTCATAAGCCTGAGCCTGCATCTCGGCGGTCTCGGCTGTGCGGCGCGCATTGCGCAGCTTGCCGAAGATGTCCACCTCCCAGTTGACGGCGAGGGGGAGATTGTAGCTCCAGTCGCCCCACTGGCCCATCATGAACGAGCGGTTGGCGTTAGGGGCGAGTGCCACCGAGGGAAGATAGCTGAGACGCGCACCCTTGAGCTGGGCGTGGGCGATGTCGACGTTGAGCTTGGCGTTGCGCAGGTCCTTGTTGTTGGCAAGGGCGCGCTCGATGAGGTCGGCAAGCACGGGGTCGGTAAACACCGTGCGCCAGTCGAGATTGCCGAACGCCTCGGGGTCGGGAGTCTGCTGGATTGCCTCGGCATACTCGTTGACCAGCGCGCTGTTCACCTTCTCGGGGCTATAGGTCGAGTATATCCCGCAGCCGCTGAGCGCGCTCACGCTCAGACCGGCGGCAAGGATTAGTGATATTTTATTGGATTTCATATAACTGTTGCTGTTAGTTGGCTGAATACTGCTCGATTTCGTTCTCGATGCCTTCGTTGTCGGTGTCCTCCCACTTGAGCGGGGTTATCTTCTCCTGAATCTTCTGGAATATCACGAAGAGGGCGGGCACGATGAGCACCTGGAGTATCATACCGATGAGCATACCGCCAATCGAGCCTGTACCGAGGGCACGGTTACCGTTGGCACCGGCACCCGAGGCGAACATCATAGGCAGAAGACCGATAATCATGGCCAGCGATGTCATGAGGATAGGACGCAGACGGGCCGAAGCACCCTGGATGGCTGCGTTGACCACCGACATGCCTGTGCGGCGACGCTCCACGGCAAACTCCACGATAAGGATGGCGTTCTTGGCAAGAAGACCGATGAGCATGATGAGCGCAATCTGCAGGTAGATATTGTTGGAGATGCCGAATATCTGAGCGAAGATGAATGTGCCCATGAGGCCGAAGGGTATCGAAAGGATTACAGCCCACGGCAGGATGTAGCTCTCATACTGGGCCGAGAGGAGGAGGTAGACGAAGAGCAGACACAGGCCGAAGATGATGGCTGTGGTTGAGCCTGCACCGCTCGAGGCCTCCTCGCGGGTCATACCCGAGAACTCGTAGCCGAAGCCCGGGGGAAGTGTCTCGGCTGCGACACGCTCGATGGCTGCGAGACAGTCGCCCGAAGTGTAGCCGGGGTTAGGCTGGCCGGTAACCGAGATGGACTGGAACATGTTGAATCGGTTGAGGAGGTCAGGGCCGTACACCTTGGTGAGGGTCACGTAGTTGGAGATGGATGCCATCTCATGACCGTTGCGTATCTTGATGGCCGAGAGGGTCTCGGGGTTGATACGCGCCTCGGGGTTGGCCTGCATCATCACACGGTAAATCTTACCGAAGCGGTTGAAGTTGGAGACGTACATACCGCCGTAGTAGCCCTGGAGAGTGGTGAGGATGTCCTTGGGCGAGATGCCGGCCTGCTTGGCCTTGGCGGCATCGATGTCAATCATGTACTGCGGGAAGGTGGGGTTGAACGTTGTCATGGCCACCTGCACCTCAGGCTGCTGGTTGAGCTTGGCAAGGAAGCCCTGCACCACGGCGAAGAAGTCGTTGACATCGCCGCCGGTCTTGTCCTGCATCTTCATCTCGAAACCGTTGGTGAGCGAGTAGCCCGAAATCATAGGCGGAGCGAAGATTACCACACGACCGTCCTTGACAGCCGCGCCGGTCATGGCGTAGAGCTTGCCGAGGATAGCATTTGAGGTCTGGTCGGCCTGCTTGCGGTCCTCCCAGTTCTTGAGCTTGATGATGAATGTACCGTATGTGGCACCCTGTCCGGCCATGAAGCTATAGCCGACAATCTTGTTGCGATACTCGATTTCGGGTATCGTGGCAAGAATCTGGTCCACCTGGTCCATCACCTTCTCGGTGCGTTCCTGCGATGTGCCCGGGGGCATATCCACCATACAGAAGAGCACGCCGGTGTCCTCATTGGGCACAAGGGTCGATGTGGTGATGCTCATGAGCCATACCAGGATGGCGATAACAACACCCACGATGCCAAACGAGGTAATCTTATGACCGATAAAGAATTTGGTGCACTTGTCATAGACCTTGAGAATGCGGCCGAAACCAATCTCAAAGCCCTTATGGAATCGCTTGCCGAAGATACCGAGCACCGTGACGATGGCGCAGACCGAGGCAATGGCGAGCTGGAGGGGCTTGTGGATGTTATACCATCCGAGCACCATGAATGTGATGGTGGCGACAAGGAATGCGAATGTCACCAACGGGGGAAGGTCGAGGGTGAAGCGACGCTTGGCGTTGCCCACTACGGCCTCGCCGGCAGCCTTATAGGCGGTGCCCATGCGCTCCTTGAGGCTCGAGCCGTCGTCGTGGCCTTTGAGGAACACGGCGCAGAGCGCGGGCGAAAGGGTCAACGCGTTAAGAGCCGAGATACCGATGGCGATGGCCATTGTGAGACCGAACTGACGGTAGAACACACCGGTGGTGCCGCTCATAAACGACACGGGGATGAACACGAGCATCATGACGAGCGTAATCGAGATAATCGCGCCGCCAATCTCGCTCATGGCGTCAATCGAGGCCTTGCGCGCACTCTTGTAGCCCACGTCGAGCTTGGCGTGCACGGCCTCCACCACCACTATGGCGTCATCGACCACAATCGCAATCGCAAGCACGAGAGCCGAGAGGGTAATGAGGTTGATGGAGAATCCGATGAGGTTCATGAAGAAGAACGTACCCACGAGGGCCACAGGGATGGCGATGGCGGGGATGATGGTGGAGCGGATATCCTGGAGGAACACGTACACCACGAAGAACACGAGGATGAATGCCTCGATAAGGGTCTTGATTACCTCATGGATTGAGGCCTCAAGGAAGTCATTGTTGTTCATCGGCACGGCAATCTCGAGACCGGCGGGGAGCTCTTTCTTCATCTCGTCCACCACCTTGAGACAGTCGTTGATAATCTGTGTAGCGTTAGAGCCTGCGGTCTGGAACACGATACAGCCCGTAGAGGGGTAGCCGTTGAGCGAGTTGGAGAAACCGTATGTCACACGGCCCAGCTCCACGGTGGCTACGTCGCCGAGACGGAGCACCTCGCCGGTGGGCTTGGCGGCCACCACGATGTCCTCAAACTGCTCGGGGGTCGTGAGACGGCCGCGGTATTTGAGTGTGTACTGGAAGCTCTGGTCGCCCTGCTCGCCGAAGGCACCGGGGGCAGCCTCGATATTCTGCTCGGCCAGCGCGTAGCTGATGTCGGTAGGCATGAGGCCATACTGGGCCATCACCTCGGGCTTGAGCCAGATACGCATCGAGTAGTCGGCACCGAATGACATTACGTCACCCACGCCCGACACACGCTGCAGCTGCGGAATCATGTTAATCTTGGCGTAGTTGTCAATAAACTCGCTGGAATAACGGCCTGTCGGGTCATACAGGGCCACCATGATAAGCATTGACGACTGACGCTTCTGGGTGAGCACGCCCACCTGGGTAACCTCGGCGGGGAGAAGGTTCTGAGCCTTGGCCACACGGTTCTGCACGTCGACGGCAGCCATATTGGGGTCGAAGCCCTGCTCGAAGTACACTGTGATGTCGGCCGAGCCGGTGTTGGTGGCTGTTGACTCCATGTAGGTCATACCCTCGGCGCCATTGATTGACTCCTCGAGGGGGGCAATCACCGAGTTGAGCACAGCCTGCGCGTTGGCACCGGTGTAGGTGGTGGACACGCGGATGGTAGGCGGCGCGATGTCGGGGAACTGGGTCACAGGCAACGAGAAAAGCCCGATAAGACCCAGCAGGACGATGAAGATTGAAATCACCGTCGACAGCACCGGCCTGTTGATAAAATTATCAAGTTTCATTTGATGTTATTCTTATTGTTCTGACCGTAAGGTCAATAAGGTCTTTTTAGAATTGTTCTTACTCAGCGGCCTGCCGGGGAGCCTGGGCCTGCTGGGCCTGTGCAGCCTGTGCGGCGTCGACGGGATTGATTACGACACCGTCAGAGAGCTTGGTGCCCACACCCTCGACAGCGATGCGGTCGCCGGCCTTGAGGCCCGAGCTTACCACGAAGTTCTGACCGTCATTGACGCTCTCAATCACGATGGGGGTGGCGACAACCTTGTTGGAGTCGTTCACGACATAGGCGAAACGCTTGTCCTGAAGCTCGAATGTGGCCTTCTGAGGTATCACAATCACATTCTCCTGAACGTTGGGGATGATAATCTGGCCTGTACCGCCGCTGCGGAGCACACCCTCAGGGTTGCTGAAGAGTGCGCGCACGCTCGATGCGCCGGTGGCGTTGTCGATGACGCCCGACACTGTGGCCACCTTGCCCTCGAGGGGATACATGGTGCCGTCAGAGAGGCGGAGCTTAACGGCGGGCATCTCCTTGATGGCGGCGTCGAGCTTCTTGCCCGAGCCGGTCATGTTGAGGATGTCCTTCTCTGTGAGCGAGAAGTAGGCATACACCTGCGAGTTGTCGCTCACGGTGGTGAGGGGTTGGGCCGACGAGGGGCTTGCGAGCGAGCCTTCGCGGTTGGGTATCTGGCCTACCACACCGTCGCTGGGCGAGGTCACTGTGGTGTAAGCGAGATTCTTCTGAGCGTTAACGAGCGCGGCCTTGGCTGTAGCGAGCTGGGCTGTGGCCTGCTGGAGCGAATTCTCGGCGAGCTGATACTCATACTGTGAGATGATGTTCTTGTCGAGAAGAGCCTTCTTGGAGTCGGCAGTCATCTTGGCGGTATTGACTGCTGTCTGAGCCGAGTTGACCGAAGCCTTGGCCTGGTCGACTGCAGCCTGGAACTGAACCTGGTCAAGAGTGAAGAGCACCTGGCCCTTGCGCACGTGCTGACCTTCGTCCACATGTACCTTGGTGATGAACCCTGTCACCTGCGGACGGATGTCGATGTCGGTCTTACCCTTGATGGTGGCGGGGAAGGTCGACTGCAGGTCTGCGCTCTCGGGTGCGAGCGTCACGGTGGCGATTGTGGGGGCGGGCATCTGCATCTGCTGGCCCTGGTTGCCCGAGCAGGAAGCGAGCGTAGCCGTGGCTAACAGCGCGGCAAGGCTGCTCATTGTGAGTGACGAGATTGATTTCATTGTGTCGTTGTCGTCTTTGTTTATTATATCTGTTTTACCTATTAATTGCGATGGTTTCAGCAGCGTCAGCATAGTGATGAACCGCCTTTAGCTGAAAATTCACGCAAAGTTACTACTAAATATTGATGTTTTTGGAAAAATGTATCAATATTTTTTGTTATTTTTTCCTTTGTACCCATATTTTTAGACAATTTGACCAATCAAGATTTAAAGCGTCATTAATTTACCCGTACTTATATATGTAGGTAAGGAAAAATTGTGTAAATTTGCGTCTAATTTTATGACAATGATTCAATCTCCTTACCGTCGGGGGGCCGATGACGGACTCATCTTCGGCTTGTATCTGACGGCAATGTTTTTCGCCTCGATATTCGCGGGGAGCTTCGCACCGCTGTCATTGCTGGGTGCCGTCATGATGGCGGGCGTCCCGGTGGTGATATACTTCTTCATGCGCCGTTATGACCGCAGCCTCGGCCCGGCCGCCACATTCGCAATGTTGTGGATGCAGGGTGTGGTGATATTCTTCTGCGGCATGCTGATTGCCGGCACGGCCCTGGTGGTGTTCATGAAATGGATTCACCCCGGATTTGTGGCCGAACAGCTCACAGCCGTAGCCGCACTCAAGGGTGCGGTGCCCGGCTCGCAGATTGACCTCGCCGCCGATGTGGCCGAAAAGATGATTGAGGCCAAATTCATACCCGCCCCCATCGATATAGTCACCGAGATGCTCATGCTCGCCATCGTCACCGGCTCGATGCTGTCGATGACGCTCAGCGGCCTCTTTGCCCTGCGCCGCAACCGACGGCTGTCAGGCCGCCGCTCCTGACCGAGCATCCCCCCACGCCATTACATCACTCCACCGACCCCTCTTAACCACCAATACAAGACAATGGACATATCAGTCATAGTGCCGCTCTACAACGAGGCCGAGTCTCTGCCCGAGCTTACGGCCTGGATAGAGCGTGTGATGAAGGAACATGACTTCACCTACGAGGTGATACTCGTCGACGACGGCTCGACCGACGACTCGTGGCGCGTAATCCGCGAACTCGCAGCCAACAATCCCGCCCTGCGCGGGGTGTCGTTCCGCCGCAACTACGGCAAGTCGCCCGCCCTCAACACGGGTTTCTCGCTCGCCACGGGCGACGTGGTCATCACTATGGACGCCGACCTTCAGGACTCGCCCGACGAGATTCCCGAGCTTTACCGCATGATTATGCGCGACGGATATGACCTCGTGTCGGGCTGGAAGAAGAAGCGTTACGACCCGCTGTCCAAGACTATCCCCACCAAGCTCTTCAACGCCACCGCCCGCAAGGTGAGCGGCATTCACAACCTCCACGACTTCAACTGCGGCCTCAAGGCCTATCGCCTCGACGTGGTGAAGCATATCGAGGTCTACGGCGACATGCACCGCTACATCCCCTACCTGGCCAAGAATGCCGGCTTTGACCGCATCGGCGAGAAGGTGGTGCAGCACAGGGCCAGGAAATACGGGTCGACCAAATTCGGCCTCGACCGTTTCGTCAACGGCTATCTTGACCTGGCCACGCTGTGGTTCACAGGCAAGTTCGGAGCCAAGCCCATGCACTTCTTCGGCCTGTTGGGGTCGCTGATGTTCATTATCGGCTTCATCGCCGTGATGGTGGTAGGCTTCGGCAAGCTCTGGAACATGTATCACGGCCACGAGTACACGCTGGTGACCAACTCGCCCTATTTCTTCCTCGCGCTCACCATGATGCTGCTCGGCACCATGCTGTTTCTCACAGGATTTATCGGCGAGCTCATCGTGCGCAACTCCCCCACCCGTAACCACTACGAAATCAAAGAACAAATATAAATTCAATTAGTAATTAGTAATTAGCAATTAGTAATTTATTATTACTTCTGATTGCCTAATCGTCTTGCCGCTTGGCTTGCCAAGTTATCGGCCTTGGCCGCTCAGTTTACTGAGAATTACTAATTGCTAATTGCTAATTACTAATTGCTAATTAATACTCAAGTGCACTCTTATCCCGAACTTTACGCTCTTGCGGCCAATCGATTCTCATGCCGCTCATATTCACCCGCTCCCGTGCCCGACGACGACCTCATGGCCGTGCTCGACGTGGTGCGTCTCGCCCCCTCGGCCTGCAACCGCCAGCCCTGGCTCTTCATCATCGCACAGGGCGATGACGAGCGCGAGGCCGTAATCAAGAGCTATCCCCGCGAATGGATTAAGACCGCCCCGGTCTACATAATCGCCTGCGGCATCCATGACCAGGCCTGGCACCGTCCCGCCGACGGCAAGGACCACACCGATGTGGACGTGTCCATAGCCGTCGAGCACCTCTGCCTCGCCGCCACCTCGATGCACCTCGCCACATGCTGGGTGTGCAACTTCGAGCCTGAAATCATCAGGCAGGCATTCCGTCTGCCCGAGGGGGTGGAGCCTATAGCCATCATCCCGCTCGGCTATCCCGCCGAAGGCACCGAAGCCCCGGCAAAAACCCGCAAAGCACTCTCCGACATCATCCGCCACGGTAAGTTTTGAAAAGATTATTCTACATAGCCGCTCTCGCCACCCTCTCGGGCGCAATACTCGAGGGGTGTAACACCACGGGATGCACCGAAAACCAGAATTCAGTGCCGCTCGCCGGGTTCTACTCGATGTCGACAGGCGACGCCGTCGCCATCGACTCGCTGGCCATAGCCGGTGAAGGCGCGCCCAACGACTCGCTGCTGCTCGGCCCGTCGGAACGCGGCTCGCAGGTCTATCTTCCACTGCGCTCTGACCGCAACGTCACGACATTCGTAATCAAGTATATGCAGAAGGCCCTTGCCGAGTATGACGTGGAGGACCGCATAACGTTCTATTACGAGTCCACGCCGTGGTTTGCCTCCGAGGAGTGCGGCGCGATGTATCACTACCGCATCACGCGTGTGTCACACACCTCGCAGATACTCGACTCGGTGGGAATAAGCGACTCGCTCGTCACCAACATCGAGAGTCAGACCATCGGGCTGTATTTCCGCACATCCGACCCCGACGAGCCGGAAAACCCCGAAACCCCGGACAACCCCGAGAATCCCGACACACCCGAGAATCCTGACACGCCGGATACACCCGAGAATCCCGACGAGCCTGTAACTCCTGAGAATCCTGACACTCCCGACGAGCCGGATACTCCGAATACTCCCGACGATAACCCCGAAGGCCCCGCGCCCTCCGATAACACGACCGTAAGCCATGATTAGACGCCTCACCCTACTGCTGTGCGCTCTCATTCTCGGCGCAGTCATCCCCCTCTCGGCCCAGAGGCGCGTGACCCCCGTCAAGCCCCGCGACCCGGGCAGCACCCCGGCGGTCACCGATGTCACGAAGACCATCGACCCCTCGCGCCTGGTCACCACGGTCGACGCCGAGGGCAACAGCGTGACCGTCGACACCGTGACAGGTCTCGAATATGTCGACTCCACCCTGCTCAAGGCTCCCCCAAAGATGGAATATCCCCTGCTCCACCAGGTGATAGTCGGAGTCAACCTGTGGGACCCCATCATGCGCGCCCTCGGTCAGAAATACGGCCTCGGCGACGTGTGGGGCGAGGTGAGTCTGCACAACCGCTATTTCCCCTACTTTGCCCTGGGCGTAGGGTCAATCAACGACACCCCCATCAACCAAAACTACACCTTCAAGACCCCCATATCCCCCTACTTCAAGCTGGGCGCGAGCTATAACTTCTTCTATAACTCCAACCCCGACTACCGCCTGCAGATGGGTCTGCGCTACGGCTTCTCGACCTACAAATGGAGCGTGCTCGACGTCACCGTCGACGAGGGCTACTGGGACAAACCGTCACACTACTCGCTCGACGACCTGAGCCACACGGCGGGATACCTCGAAGTCACCTTCGGCATCAAGGTCAAGATTGCCGGCAACTTCTCGGCCGGATGGACGCTCGTCTACCATTCCGTCCTCCACGAGTCGAAGTCGCCCTACGGCAAACCGATGTACATACCAGGCTACGGCAAGCGCAACGGCGCATTCACCGGCAATTTCTCGGTCATGTACACGATACCGATAAACAAAAAGCAGGTCGAAGAGGTTAAACTATAAACGGGATTTTTAACAATAAACGTTAAATGTCCTATTAAATGCAAAAACGTTTCAACGCATGATAGAACGAATCGTAATCATCGACAATGTTGACCCCGTCAGCTTCTACGGCGTGAACAACAGCAACATGCACCTCATCCGCAATCTCTTCCCCAAGTTGCGCATGGCTGCACGAGGCTCGGTGATAAAGGTGATAGGCGACGACGCCGAGACCGCCGAGTTCGAAAAGAAAATCAAGGAGCTTGAGGACTACTGCTCGCGCTTCAACAAGCTCACCGAGGAGGTAATCCTTGACATCGTTAAGGGCAACGCCCCCACCGAGCCGAAGCATGACGACGTAATCATCTATGGCATCAACGGCAAACCCATCTCGCCCCGCAACACCAATCAGGCTCTGATGGTCAAGGCTTTCCGCGAGAACGACCTGACGTTTGCCCTCGGCCCCGCGGGCACCGGCAAGACCTACATAGCCATCGCCCTCGCCGTCAAGGCGTTGAAAAACCGCGAGGTGCGCAAAATCATACTCTCGCGCCCCGCTGTCGAGGCGGGCGAGAAGCTCGGATTCCTGCCGGGCGACATGAAGGACAAAATCGACCCCTACCTCCAGCCGCTCTATGACGCGCTCGAGGATATGATTCCCGCCGTCAAGCTCAAGGAGTATATGGAGACCAACGTAATCCAGATAGCACCCCTCGCTTTCATGCGCGGCCGCACGCTCAACGATGCCGTAATCGTGCTCGACGAGGCGCAGAACACCACGGTGCATCAAATCAAGATGTTCCTCACCCGCCTGGGCATGAACGCCAAGATGATAATCACGGGCGACGCCACGCAGATTGACCTCCCGCGCTCGGTGCAGTCGGGACTGATACAAGCACTGCACATACTCAAGGATGTGCCCGGCATAGGGCGCATAGAGTTTGGCAAGAAGGACATCGTGCGCCACTCGCTGGTGCAGCGCATAGTCGAAGCCTACCAACGCTACGACGACGCCCAGGCCCAATCAAAACCCTCCGAACCCCAACAGGAGGAGGCATTTAATACCTAATTTAAGAAGGGCACATAAGGACATAAGAGACAAAAGTGACATAAGAGATTATATTTCTGATAATTAGATTTATTATCGAATAATTAAATTCCTTATGTCACTTTTGTCTCTTATGTCCTTATGTACCCTTCTGAACGTCGAGACCCGTTTTTCGCCACTATTTCCCGGCAAAAAATAATGCGCCGCACGGATATCTTCATCCATGCGGCGCAATGTTATATTAGGCCTATTGGAAATTACTTCTCAACCTTGGGGCCGGCAGCTACGAGAGCCTTGCCTGCCTCGTTGCCTTCGAACTTCTTGAAGTTGTTGATGAACATCTCGGCGAGCTTGTCTGCCTTAACTGTCCAGTCGGCAGCGTTGGCGTAGGTGTCGCGGGGGTCGAGGATGTTGGGGTCAACGCCGGGAAGTGCGGTGGGAACCTCGAAGTCAAAGATGGGGAGCTTCTTGGTGGGAGCTGTCAGGATTGAGCCGTCGAGGATAGCGTCGATGATGCCACGGGTGTCGCGGATAGAGATACGCTTGCCTGTGCCGTTCCAGCCGGTGTTGACGAGGTAAGCCTTGGCACCGCTCTTCTCCATGCGCTTAACGAGCTCCTCGGCATACTTCACGGGGTGAAGTGAGAGGAATGCTGCGCCGAAGCAAGCCGAGAAAGTGGGGGTAGGCTCGGTGATGCCGCGCTCTGTACCTGCGAGCTTGCTGGTGAAGCCTGAGAGGAAGTAGTACTTGGTCTGCTCAGGGGTGAGGATTGACACGGGAGGAAGCACACCGAATGCGTCGGCCGACAGGAAGATGACGTTCTTGGCGGCGGGACCGCGTGAGGGACGTACGATGTTCTTGATGTGGTCGATGGGGTAGCTTACGCGGGTGTTCTCGGTAACGCTCTTGTCGGTGAAGTCAATCTTGCCGTCCTTGTCAACGGTAACGTTCTCGAGGAGGGCGTCACGACGGATAGCGTTGTAGATGTCGGGCTCGCTCTCCTTGTCGAGGTTGATAACCTTGGCATAGCAGCCGCCCTCGTAGTTGAACACGCCGTTGTCGTCCCAACCGTGCTCGTCGTCGCCGATGAGGAGACGCTTGGGGTCGGTCGAAAGGGTAGTCTTGCCTGTGCCTGAGAGGCCGAAGAAGATGGCGGTGTTCTCGCCCTTCATGTCGGTGTTGGCCGAGCAGTGCATCGAAGCGATGCCGCGGAGGGGATTGTAGTAGTTCATGATTGAGAACATACCCTTCTTCATCTCGCCGCCATACCAGGTGTTGATGATGAGCTGCATGCGCTCGGTGAGGTTGAAGGCCACGCAGGTCTCGGAGTTGATGCCGAGCTCCTTCCAGTTCTCAACCTTAGCCTTTGAGGCGTTGAGCACTACGAAGTCGGGCTTGAAGTTCTTGAGCTCGTCCTCGGTGGGGCGGATGAACATGTTGGTCACGAAGTGAGCCTGCCATGCAACCTCCATCACGAAACGTACGGCAAGACGGGTGTCGGGGTTGGTGCCGCAGAATGCGTCAACAACGTAGAGGGTCTTGTCAGAAAGCTCCTTGTCGGCGATAGCCTTGAGGGCCTTCCATGTCTCGGGAGTGATAGCCTTGTTATCGTTCTTATACTCATCGGTGGTCCACCAGATTGAGTTCTCGCTTGTAGCGTCCTTTACGAAAAATTTGTCCTTGGGCGAACGGCCGGTGTAGATACCGGTCATCACGTTAACGGCTCCGAGCTCGGTCTCCTGACCCTTCTCGTAGCCCTCGAGTCCGGGCTTGGTCTCGTCAATGAACAGCTGGTCGTAGCTGGGATTGTGTATCACCTTTGCGCCGGTGATGCCATACTGGGATAAATCAATTGTACTCATTGTAAACAGTTAGAGTGTTGGTTGATATATAGAATTGAATAATAATCTTCTTATCCGAGTGCAAAGTTAGTGACTTTTTTGTTAAATAAACGCATAATTAAAGAAATTTTTCTTTATTACGCCACAATTATTAACCATTGTGTAATAGTTGGACAGCCATTTCGACAAAAGGGACAATCCACAACCATCCTAACCCATGCACACTGCGTTTAAGTGGCAACGCCCGTCGGGCCGACAATGTTCACCGCGCCCGAGCATCGTTAACACACATTAACATCCGGGGTGTATAGGACTTACAGTTTCGCCAACCACGTATCTCCCTGCGGAGCGGCGGCACGACTGCCGTGCTGACGCATACGTAAGGCCCTGCGGAGCGGGCTTGTCACCCATCCCTCCGCAGGGCCCGGCGTTTTTATTAGTATTAGGTTGCAAAAACTTTCAGTCGATAACGTGGCCATCCGGCAATCGGTCTCTTACGTGAAGCGACCGCGGTGCTGTCATTTCAGCTTGTCGGCAAGGTTGGCAGCCGCACCGGCTATCGAGTCGAGCGCACCGGCTGCACCGGCCTTCACCTTATCAATAATAGGCGCGGCCTTCTCCTTGATTTCGTCAGCCGAGGCCGACAGCGAATCCTTGGCGTCAGCCACGGTGGATGACACGGTGTCCTTGACATCGCCCATCTTGTCGGCTACGGTGTCCTTGATGTCGCTCACCTTGTCGGCGACCTTCTCTTTGGCCTGGGCCACCTTCTCGGCGGTAGCCTCCTTCTGAGCCTTCACTTCAGCCTGAGCCGCTACCTTGGCGGCCTCTGCGCTCACCTTGGCGGCATCGGTCGATATCTTTCCTGCGCATTTAGCTATGTCTTCTTGTCTTGATTCCATAATTTTGATTTTTAACCGTTCATCTATTACAACATCCGCACCTCCCATCGGGTTGCATGGGCACGTAGGCAAATAATGTTAATTTTTACTCCGACCTGTTGCATTGACGGCAATCTTATGTTATCTTTGCAGTAAGTAAACTCAACACAATTATTATTACATCAATTCACTATGAAGAAGAAATTCATCTGCACCGTATGTGGCTATGTTCACGAAGGTGATGCCGCTCCCGAGAAGTGCCCCCAGTGTGGCGTTCCCGCATCAAAGTTCAAAGAGCTTGACGAGAGCGAGCCCCTCAGCTTCGTTACCGAGCACATCATAGGCATCGCTGCCGACACCGACGACGAAATGAAGAAAGACCTCAACGCTCATTTCATGGGCGAGTGCACCGAGGTGGGCATGTATCTCGCTATGTCACGTCAGGCTGACCGCGAGGGCTATCCCGAAATCGCCGAGGCTTTCCGTCGCTATGCACTCGAGGAGGCTGACCACGCTTCCAAGTTCGCCGAGCTCCTCGGTGACGTGGTTTGGGACACCAAGACCAACCTCGAGAAGCGCATGAACGCCGAGTCAGGCGCATGCGCCGACAAGATGCGCATCGCTTCACGCGCCAAGCAGCTCAACCTCGACGCCATCCATGACACCGTTCATGAAATGGCTAAGGACGAGGCTCGTCACGGCCGTGGCTTCGAAGGCCTCTTCCGCCGCTACTTCGGCAAGTAATCCCCACACCGCCCTATCCGTCCCCGCGTAGGAGGCACAAAAGACACTGTGCCATAATCCGAGAAAGGGACAAAAGGACATAAGAGACAAAAGCGACATAAGTTTATTATCATTTCAGATAATCATTGATTATCAAGATAATATATTTCTTATGTCGCTTTTGTCTCTTATGTCCTTTTCTCGGATTATGTATCTCCCGTGGGGGATTATCAGAGTTCAGCCTTGATGCGGGCAATCATGTCGGCATACTCGGCATCGGAGAGATAGACCTCGCCGGGGTTCATGCGGAAGGTGCCGCCGTAGTCGGGACCGTCGACATACTTGGGCGCGAGGTGGAAATGCAGGTGCGAGAGTTTGTCGCTATACGCGCCATAGTTAATCTTCTCGGGGTTAAAAGCGCGCTGCATTGCACGGGTCACGCGGGCCACATCGGCCATAAAGGCGTTGCGCTCCTCATCGCTCAGCTCGTTGAGGTCATTGACATGACCGTTGTAGGCCACGAGGCAACGGCCGCGATAGGTCTGCTCCTTGAAAAGGAACGCGCGCGACACACTCAGCTCGGCGATGGGTATCATAAGGTTGTTAAGGGTCTCGTTGTTGGTGCAGTAAAGGCACTCCTTGGGATTGCTGTACATAGTATGTGATGATTTAAGGGGTTGATAACTGGACGCAAAATTACCTAAAACTCCCCGCAAAAGCAAAATCAGAGCACATAATTTGCCCATCCTACTGAGGAAAAATAGACCAATAAATACGAATTAGAGATAAAATTTTACGTTAAAAAACCTTTAAAAGTTTGGGCGTCTCACCTTATACCCCTACCTTTGCGCCGTTTTTTAATAAGCGCAAGGATGAGGATGTTGCAGAACTGTAGGAGCGACGGCTTTAGCCGTCGATATGGAGCAACACCCTCGCGTATCACGCTGTCTAACTACTTATTTATGAAAAAACTTATCATCTCGGCCGTCGCACTCCTGCTCTCAGCCGGAGCAGCCATGGCCGAAGGCTACCAGGTCAACACCCTCTCGGCCAAGCAGCTCGGCATGGGCCACACCGGCGTAGCACTCGAGCTGGGCGCGGAAAGCATGTTCTTCAACCCCGCCGGCATGGCGTTCATGAACAAGACCCTCGACCTCTCAGGCTCATTCACAGCCATCATGCCCACAGCCACCGCCACTGTGGATGGCCGCAAGTTTGAAACCGACTGCAACGCATCGACCCCCATCGCAGCCCACGCGGCATTCTCCATCTATGACAACCTCAAGGCCGGTGTGTCATTCTACACCCCCTACGGCTCGTCAATCAACTGGACCGACAACTGGCCCGGAGCCGTCCTGAACCAGAACGTCAACCTCAAGGCATTCACCATCCAGCCCACCGTGTCGTGGGCCATAACACCGAAACTCTCCATCGGCCTCGGCGCGATGATTACCTGGGGCAACGTCGACCTCAACAAGGGACTCGTGACACCCGGCACCACCGACAAGGCCCTGGCCGCCCTTCAGGAACTGGGCGCACTCCCCGCGGGCACTCCCGGATTCGGCGACACCACCCCCGCATCGGTCAACCTCAAGGGAACTGCCGAGGTGACTGTAGGCTTCAACGTCGGCGCGATGTATAAGCTCAACGACCGCATCAACTTCGGCGCATCGTTCCGCTCGCGCATGCCCATGAAGGTCAAGGCCGGCGATGCCGCCGTGCACTATGCCAACACCATAGCCGAGGGCATGCTCGGCGAGAGCCTCGACCTGCTCAACGCCGCCAACTTCAAGGCCGAGATGCCCTGCCCCTGGGTGCTCGGACTCGGCGTGTCCTACAAGCCCATCGACCGTCTGACCCTCGCATTCGACGCACGCCTCACCGGCTGGCACACCTACAAGACGCTCGACATCGAGTTTCTCAGCGAGCAGCTCACCCCCTACAACCAGTACATCCCCAAGCGTTACAGCAACTCGTGGTGTTACGCGCTCGGCGCACAGTATGCCGTCACCAACCGCTTTGACGCACGTCTCGGCCTCATGATTGACACCACCCCCGTCAACAAGAACTTCTACAACCCCGAGACCCCCGGCATGACCAAGATTGAGCCTACCATCGGCCTCTCGTTCCGCCCCATCCCCCGCCTGTCAATCGACGTGGCCTTCATGTATGTCCACGGGTGCGGAGTCAAGAATGCCACATGCGAATACCCCGACCTCCTCGGCAAGATGATGCCGGCCAAACTCGTGCCCGCAATCACCGGCGCACTCATGCAGGGCGGCATGCCCGCCGACATGGCCCAGGCCGCAGCCCAGGCCAAGGTGGCATCCTACGGTTTCGAGAGCACCGGCACATTCAAGGCCGACTACAAGCTCCACGCCTTCAACCCCTCAATCGGCATCAGCTACAGCTTCTAAGCCCCAATCGGAGCCATATAAAAACACAACCCCGGACGGACATCGCCCGGGGTTGTGTTTTTTTGTATCAGAAAGGTTCGTTGTGAACCTGTAGGAGCGACGGCTTTAGCCGTCGATATGAAGCTACGTATCGGCCAATGACTCACCAATTTAAAGTTAGTTTTGTCGTGCCATATCGACGGCTAAAGCCGTCGCTCCTACCTGCGGCAAGCCGTTGGCTTGCTGAGAATTGCTTAACCGGCGTCAGCCGCTTAACTTGCCAAGAATTACTAATTACTAATTGCTAATTACTAATTGTCCTAACGTTGCTGTCGCCGGGGCGGAAGAGCTTGCCGTGGGCGGTCTTTTCGTCGGCAAGATAATTCTTCCATGTCACCTTGCTCCAGTCGATGTCGCCCGTGTGCTGGGCTACGGGCACATGCGGGAGGGCTGTGCCGTCCTTAACCATTATCACGACGGGGAGCTGGGCTGTCTCGATGGTATGCCATCCGGGGGCATATGTCTTGCCGGTCTGATAGTCAATCCATTTACCCTTGCCGGGGAGATAGACCTCACGAGCGTTACCCTCCTCCATCATCGGGGCCACAAGCATCGACTCGCCAAACATGTACTGGTCGTCGACACGCCATGCGCCGGGGTCGTCGGGAAACTCCACGAGCAGCGCGCGCATCATGGGCCAGCCGTTCTCGGTGCACACCTTGGCCTGGGTGTAGACGTAGGGCATCAGGCGGTATTTAAGCTCGGCACACTTACGGAAATAGTCGGTAAACTCCTTGCCGTAAAGCCACGGCTCGGTGGGAGGCGCGCCATGCACGCGCGAGTGCGAGGTCAGGAAGCCGTAAGGGAGCCAGCGGCGATACAGGGGCTCGGGCGAATCGGTCACGAAGCCGCCTATATCGTTGCTCCAGAAGCAGAAGCCGCTCAGACCGAGCGACAGTCCGGCGCGCACCGTGCCCAGCAGGCCGGTGTTGGTCGTGGCAGCGTCGCCGCCCCAGTGGAGCGGGTAGCGTTGCGAACCGGCCCAGGCCGAACGGGCCCATATGATATTCTCGCCGTGGATGCGCTTGGTCACCTCGGCCACTGCGCGGTTGTAGCGCACGGGATAGAGATTGTGCTCATAGAGACCGCTGCGACCGTTGGCATATATCCCCTCAACGGGCGCGCCCTCGCCGAAGTCAACCTTGATGGCTCCGACACCCATGTCGATGAGATTGCCGAGTTTTTCCTGGTACCAAGCCACCGTCTGCGGGTTGGTGAAGTCGAGCACGGCATCCTCATAGGGCAGCTCGCCACGGCCGTTGCGCACATACATCCCCTTCTCCACCAGCTCGGGGAAGAATTTGTTTTTTGGCGTGAAATAGGGCAACTGCCACAGGCATGTGCGGAAGCCCTGGCTCTTGAGGTCAGACAGCATCCCGGCGGGGTCGTTGAAACGGTCGGGGGCAAAGGCGTAGTCACACTGCCAGTCCACACCGAACCATCCCGTATCGAAATGTATCACGTCCGATGGTATCTTGTTGGCGCGAAGCTGCTTGGCCACATCGCGCCCCTCATCCTCGCTGAAATATGTGATGCGGCTCATCCAAGTGCCGAAGCTCCAGAGCGGCGGCATCTCGGGGCGGCCCACCAGCGCGGTGTAGTCGCTGAGTATCTCCTTAGGCTCGCCGAGCATGATGAAGAGGTCCATCGCCTCGTCGGCCATAAAGAGCTTGGTCGCACCGATATAGCTCGCTCCGAAATCGCATGTCACCGGGGCCGAAGTGTGCATGAACACGCCATAGCCGCGGTTGGACATGTAGAACGGTATCGGCTTGTACATATCGGCCGTCTCCGGGCCCTGCGGGTCGGTGACAAAGAGGTTGACCTTCTGCCCCGCCTTGTTGAGGGCCGTGGCACTCTCGCCGCAGCCGTAGATGCGCTCGCCCGGCATCAGCGAGAACACGGGGTTGATTGAGCGCGAGTTGTCGCTGCCGCGCTTGATGAAGCTGAACGGAGCCACCTTGACCTGCGTCGAGTCATTGTCGCCCCACACACGGGTCTGCGTCATCACCTTGCCGTCGGCATCCTTGAGTATGAGCCTCCACGGATGGCGGGCGATGGTGAGCGAACCGGCCTCGGACGTATAGGTCACCCCATCGGCGGTCTCGCTCACGCGCCAGGCCGAGCGGTCGACCGGCGGGGCGGCCACAAGCATAGGGTCGTCGGCAAGTTCGCGCGGCTCGACGGGCGAAGTAAACATCCTCACTCTCAGCGTGCGGCTGTTGACAGGCTCGATGCGCATGCCGAGTACAGGGTCGTTGTCATAGGCCGTGTCGGGGAAGTCAAGCGACTGCAGCGGCTGATGCAGATAGGTGTTGGCGTTGAACGCCTGGCGCGGCATCAGCTGACGGCGCACCCACTTGACCTCGCCGCGCCCCGTAGAGGGGTCAAACGAGACGAGACTGTCGGCAAAGAAATAATGGTTGCTCAGGTCAGAGAAGTCCTGACTCATGTCGCGGCTCTGCGACAGCAGATACTGCACGCCGCCGTTGGTGCGGAGCTGGGCCGGAGCCTCGGGAGCCATCGTGGCCGCAAGGAGCCACATGCCCGCCGCAACAGCCGTAAATCTTGTTTTCATCGTGTGATATGGTATTTGTGATATTCTATTTAGGTAATATATTCACTGCAGGATTGTAGTCACATATATATATTATCCAAACGTGCATCCCCACCACATTATTATATATAAGCCTCGGAAGAAGACAAACATTTTTCTGCAAATAGCATTGTTCCTGTTGCAAATAATTACTAACTTTGCACCCAAACTTGCCCAAATGAAACGAAAGACATATCAGGGTCTCACATTTCGTCCCTTCATCGAACATGAAGCCATACGCGCCCGGGTGGCGCGTCTCGGCGAGCTTATATCTTCTGACTATGCAGGTGAATACCCCCTGCTCGTGTGCGTGCTCAACGGCGCGGCCCCCTTTGCCGTCGACCTCTTCCGTGCCCTCGACATAGATGCCGAGATTACCTTCATACGCCTCAAGAGCTATGAGGGCATGGGCTCGACAGGTGTCGTAAAGCAGATTATGGGTCTGACCGACGACATAGCCGGACGCCACGTAATCATCGTAGAGGACATCATCGACACCGGCAACACCATGACCCGCCTCAAGGCCGACATCCAGGCCATGAACCCCGCATCGGTGCGCATAGCCACCCTCCTGTTCAAGCCCGAGGCTCTTCAGGTGCCCATCGACCCCGACTACATAGGTTTTGAAATACCAAAAAAGTTTATCATCGGCTATGGCCTCGACATCGACGGCATGGCCCGCAATCTCAACGACATCTACGTTCTCGACGATGAGAACGCCCCCGCAGAATAGGCCGGATATGTAACTCATATCCCCTCTCCCCGCCATAAGTACTTCAATTCAAGGATTTAAAATGTTTAATCTCGTAATTTTCGGAGGTCCCGGCAGTGGCAAGGGAACCCAAAGCGAAAAGCTCATCGACCGTTACGGTCTGACACACATCTCGACAGGCGACGTTCTCCGCCGCGAAATTTCAGCCGGCACCGAGCTGGGCAAGATTGCCGACAGCTACATCTCGAAAGGCAACCTCATACCCGACGACCTGATGGTGCGCATCCTCGCAAGCGAGGTCGACTCACTCACCCCCTCGTCAAAGGGATTCATATTCGACGGCTTCCCCCGCACCATCCCCCAGGCCGAGGAGCTCGCCAAAATGCTCGAGAAGCGCGGCGAGAAGATTCATGCCGTAATCGGACTCGAAGTACCCGACGACGTGCTCACCGAGCGTCTGCTCGAACGCGGCAAGTCATCAGGCCGCGCCGACGACAATGCCGAGACCATACGCCAGCGTCTCGACGTGTATCATAACACCACCTCGCCCCTGCGCGAATACTATATCAAGGACGGCAAGTACAAAGCCATCCACGGCCTCGGCTCAATCGACGAAATATTCGATCGCATCATCTCGCACATCTCCATGTGATTTTTTTGTTTAGTATAGAGTATAGAGTATAGAGTATAAAATATCGAGTATAGAGTTTAAAGTATAGAGTATAGATAATAGCTCTTATGCTCCATCTCCTCCCCCTCTATGTCTATGTGCTCTATCCTGTGCTCCCGTGCTCCCGTCTTTATGACCCCATAAATTACTAATTACTAATTGCTAATTACTAATTGCTAATTGCTAATTACCCCCAAGCGTGGACTTCACCCCAGTAACCCGGCTCACCTACGCCCAGAGCGTAGCCGAATTAGAAAGCATCGTGCGCATGATGCAGAGCGACAAGTGTGACATAGACCACCTTGCCGACTACACCCGCCGCGCCACCGAGCTCCTGCGCGAATGCCGCAGCCGCCTCACCACCACCGAGGAGCGTCTGCGCGACACTCTTGCGACTCTCCAGCAGCAGTAATATTACAACCATAAATTTTTATGAAACCTCTTCCAATCATCGCCATGTCGCTCACACTCGCCGCAGCCTCATGCAGCCACGGCAACTCTGAGCACCTTGCAAGCCTCAACGTCAACTACATCGACACCACCATCCCCGCAGGTCAGGACTTCTACACCCGCATCAACAAGGGATGGATGGAAGCCAACCCCCTCACCGGCGAGCACTCGCGCTACGGCCAGTTTGACATCCTCAACGACTCGTCAGAGACCCGCGTGAAAGACCTCGTCGAGAACCTCGGCACCACCAACCCCGAGCCCGGCTCGGTAGCCTACAAGGTATGGACCGTCTACTCACAGGCAATGGACACCGCCCGCCGCAACGCCGAAGGTGCCACCCCCATCCTCGCCGACCTCAAGAAGATTGAGGACACCCCCCACGAGGGCATGACCGACCTCTTCATGTGGATGCACGGCAACTATGCATCCCCCTTCTTCGGTGCCGGCCCTATGGAGGACCTCACCAACTCCACGGTCTACGCCATGTATGTCGACGGCGCACACCTCGGCCTCGGCGACCGTGACTACTACCTGCTCGACGACGAGCGCAACACCTCGGTGCGCAACGCCTACAAGACCCTCATCGCCACCCAGATGCAGAATGCCGGATACTCCAAAGAGGACGCCGAGCGCATCATGGCCAACGTCATGAAAATCGAGACCGCCCTTGCCAAAGACTCCAAGACCCGCGAGGAGAGCCGCGACATACCCGCGATGTACAACCCCTACACCATCGCGCAGATGAAGGAGACCTATCCCTCGGTTGACTGGGACCGCTTCTTCGTCGAGACAATGAACATCCAAACCCCCGACACCATCATCGTCACCTCGCCCAAGACCGTAGCCACCGCCTCCAAGCTCATGGCCTCGCTCACCGACCGCGAAATCAAGGACTACTACCTCTGGGACTACGTGTCACAGGCATCGGGCAAACTCTCTGACGACTTCACCAACGCCAACTTCGAGTTCAACAAGGTGATGAGCGGCGTTCAGGAGCTCCGTCCCCTCTGGAAGCGTTCGCTCGCAGCCACCGAAGGCGCACTCGGCGAGGCCGTAGGCGAACTTTACGTAGCGAAATACTTCCCCCAGTCATCCAAAGACTACATGATAGGTCTCGTCGAGAACCTGCGCACAGCACTCTCCGAGCACATCAACAACCTCGACTGGATGAGCGACTCCACCAAGACCCGCGCCCAGGAGAAACTCGCAGCCTTCACCGTCAAAATCGGCTATCCCGATAAGTGGAAAGACTACACCTCGATGCAGATTGACCCCAAACTCAGCTACTACGAGAACATGCACAACGTGGCTATGTGGCATCAGGCCGACACCTACTCCAAGTGGGGCAAGCCCGTTGACCGCACCGAGTGGGGCATGACACCTCAGACCGTCAACGCCTACTACAACCCCCTGGCCAACGAAATCGTATTCCCCGCAGCCATCCTCCAGGCACCCTTCTTCGACCCCAACGCATCTGACGCCGAGAATTACGGCGGCATCGGCGTGGTAATCGGCCACGAGATGACACACGGATTTGACGACCAGGGCCGCAACTTCGACGCCAAGGGCAACATGGCCAACTGGTGGACCGCCGAGGACGCCGTCAAGTTTGAGGAGAAGGCCAAGGGCCTCGCCGCACAGTTTGACGCAGTCGAAGTGCTCCCCGGCCTCCACGCCAACGGCACATACACCCTCGGCGAGAACATCGCCGACCAGGGCGGCCTGCGCGTAGCCATGACAGCATTCCTCAACTCGCAGAAGCAGAAGGGCGTAGACATCAAGTCGGCCGACGCACTCATCGACGGCTTCACCCCCGAGCAGGTGTTCTACATGAACTATGCCAACCTCTGGGCCAACAACATCCGTGACGAGGAAATCCGCTCGCTCACCACAGGCGACGTACACTCGCTCGGCATCAACCGCGTCAACGTCACCCTGCGCAACATCGCACCCTTCTTCGAGGCATTCGGCATCACCGAAGGTCAGCCCATGTACCGCCCCGAGTCAGAGCGCGTAATCATCTGGTAATCCCCTCAGTCCAGGGCACACCGCCCTGAATGAAGCATACTCACGAGGCTGTGTCTTTACACCAAAGGCACAGCCTCGTCGTTTTTATGTGGGGCGCGAGTGTGTTTCACGATGCAAACAAATGCAAAACAATGTTAAATTATTGGGGGGATAATTTCATATCCGTTAACTTTGCACACGATTAGTTCTCACGACATTTAGGCCAAAGAGCCTAACAACTAAACTGATAACGGAAACTTCAACCTCACAACTAATACCATTCTCCACATTCTAATTATGTGCAAGAAAGAAAAACTGGCGTTTGGCATAGCCCTGCTCGCCGCCGCCACCTCATGCTCGGTCGACGAAATAACCATCCCGGCAGAAGAACTCTTCCACCGCGAATTCATCAAGAGTTACGGCAAAATTGACCCGAATCAGGACTGGAGCGTAATCAAGCGTTCGAGCATCACAGTATCGACCTCTCAGAGTGCCGATGTGCGTGTGTATGCAAGAAGTGCTGAAGGAAAGACCTCACTTGTAGCCTCCTACCGCGAAGTAAACGGCTCCGAGACCATATACTTCGATGTGGCCAAGGATGTGGAAGAAGTATATGTCCAAAGCGGCACATTCTTTGAGCGCGTACCGTTGGAGTCATCCGTGACTATCACCAATGCTGACCGTTCACGAGGCATCAGCGGAACCGATGCCCTTGCCGTGGAGACCGAGAACGGATATTATTGGGGGCCGGAATACATCACCGCCATACAAAAGGTGCTCCCCGAAGGCAAGAACACCAACCTGTCAAGCACTGAAGTGACATCAGACTTCAGCTTCGTATCTACCGGCGAAAAGTTTGTAATCTACCCCATATACTGGCAAACCACTGCCAACGATGTCCTCGGAGTATATTGGTACGAGAGAGGTCAGATGAAGACCAAGGATATCTTTGACAACAAAGTTATGGTCAACGGCTCAGCCTATCATAACATATACCACAGGTCATCAGTCATCAAAGTCAACCAGACCGTCCCCATGAGCAATCAGGAGGAGGTTGGCTACAGCGGCACAATATCTCTGACATTCAACCGCTCAGTATCGCAGGTAGCCAACCACGGCTTATCGGCCACAATCAGCAGCGGACGTCTCACATCAGGCCCGACGCAGAAAGGCAATACCATAGAGTACACCTACGAAGGGCTTGACAAGGACCAGACCGTGACCTTTACCCTCCCGGCCGGTATGTATGAGACAGCCGAGACATTGGACAAAGACGGCAGCAAGGCCCTAAACAATGAATATTCATTCAGCTTCAAGACCTTTGCCACTCCCCGACACTCCAAGGTAGAATACGAGGTAACGGAGACGACAGCAAAGGCCGTATTGGAGTTTACGCACCCAATCATAGTTGACAATTCCGCATTCTCACTCTCTCCCGAAGCGCAAGTCGACAACATAATCATGTCAGACGACAAAAAGAAAGTAACCTTGCAACTCTCAGGTCTGACCCACTCTACGAAATACAAACTCGTCATCGACAGCAGCAAACTAAGGTCAGTCAACGACAACAACATCACAGCCGACATCTCAGGCTTCACCAACGACACTTTTGAAACCCTCGCAAAAGATTTGACTTACGAGGACAAGGCGACCGTCGTGAAATTCACAACAAAAATGAACGGCAGCGGCCAGATTACCAATGCCGACGGCGCACTAATCACCTCAGGCGAAAGCATCGTCAGCGAGAATGACGGATTCACGGCAACCATACTGTTCCCCGCCACATTCAACAAGGACGGGGTAGAGAGGCCTGTCATCCCGAAGGCCTCGAACGCCAACACCTCCAGCCTCAAATATCCCGTTGCAGGACAGGAGAATGACGCAACATTCGAGTTTGGCTTCAGAATGAAAACCAAGGACCTCTCCAACTTCACTGACGACCTTAAAGCATGCGTTGACGGCACCGAATACTCAATCATTGAAATCATACCTAAAGCCGACATCCTGCTGACCGTCTATGCATATCGCGAGGGGGAGAACGAGGTGAATTATCCGTTGGTATGGGACAATGAAAACAAACAAGACCTCACAAGCGTATCCAATTGGGAAAGTGCGCCCGGCCTATACGAGTTCACAAGCACTGACAAAGATGGTAAAGACGTGACATCAGCATTCCGTGCCTTTAGCGCGTCATACGAGCTTAAAGCATTTAAGGCATACACCATACACGTTGCCAAATCTAAGCAGAACCGCGTGGCCGGTCTCTCATATCAGCTTGCCATAGATGACGCTGCCACGGCATCCCGCTCATCAGCTCGCAGGGTATATACCTACAATAATGCTTCAAGAGCAGGTGAGGACGGAGCCAACACCATCGACCTCGGCAATAACGGAACCATTCCCCAATTCTACGAGAATGGTGAATCACCTGAGTCACACGAATTTGTCAGAACAGCTCAGACATCGAAGGACGCCGTGAATTCTGACGGCAAGGATGAAGTGCTCACGCACAAAGTGTCATTCACCCTGCCTAAGGGTGTCATATTCGGCTTCTACCTGCGCAATAGCAACGGAGCCATCCGTGTAACACAGCCCGGTGAAGGTCCTGCAGTTCCCTACACCTGCTACTCGATGTCATCGCTCAATCAGGAGCTGGAAAACTCATTCTTCCATAAACTCGATTTCAACTGCGAGGGCAGTGAGGCAGGATACTTCAAAGACGGCTGGGGCACTTTAGTCGGAGGAAAATTCCACGAAGGACTGCAGGAGGGTGCAAACAAGCTCCAGATGATTAATGTCCCCGAGAACCGCAAACACTCCACTGCGATGACCTACACAGTGGATGTCAACGGACAGGAGATGCGATATTTCAGCTTCGAGGACTGGGTGGACTACGACTTCAACGACATCGCCTTTATGGTGGCACCCGAGTCGGCTCAAGACCTTGACATCATTGACCTTGAAGTCGATACAGACCCCTATATCTTCGCAGTCGAGGACCTCGGCGGCACCACAAGCTCTGACATCGACTTCAACGACGCAGTGTTTGCTGTAGAGCATGTTGCAGCCAACGACAAGAGCACCAACTGTCTATTCGTCACAATGCTCGCCGCAGGTGGCACATACCCGATACAGCTCATGTTTGACGGCATTGATGTAGACGGCACATCCAAGGGAGGCATTGTTGAGGCCCAGTCCATAGTCCACGGCCCGTACACCGGGTCAGGCAAAACGCTCGGACATATAAACGAGTGGTTTAACATCTCGAGCCAGAACACCACAATCAACGTGGCCGGTGACCACTATGCCGGATTCGGTAATCTCACAACAGTCCGCATAGACATCAACGACGACAATTACACACTTGCCGCCAAGGAAGGTGACAAGGGAAAATTCAGCATACGCGTCGCACGACCTGACGGCACACACACCACCATCGAACCGCCGTCAGAAAAGGGCACCGCTCCGCAGTTCCTCATCCTCCCGTGCTCTTGGCGTTGGCCGCAGGAGGGTAAAGCCATCCATGACGCATACCCCGGAGGCATCAGTGCCGGAGGCAGCCGGTTTGGCTCGTTCCAGGACTGGGTAAACAACGGTTACGACTACACATTTAAAGATGACCCCAAAAACCAGTGGCACCACAACCCGACCCTGCATCTCATCATGGACCACGCATGGCGGGGCAGTCAGGCAGCCCGCGAGCTAATCAGTAAGCTCAAATCGCCATCAGCAATCAACTAATACACCATACACTCCTGCGGCCATTACTGACCGCGGGAGTTTTTTATCATAATACTCAGGTGGCATTAGTGGTGTGCTAAGTTATTAATGGTTAAAAATGTGAGGGCATGACTCTCGATGTGAGGGAATTTGAGTAATTTTGCCTCCGTATGAACGACTTTATCAACTGGTGTCGGCGTTACCTGTCATTCACCCTGCTTGCCGCGCTCATCGTGCTCTCCGTGGTGCTGTTCTTCAACGAGAACTCTCTCATCCGCACTATCGACCAGGAGCGGCGCATCGACGAGCTGCAGGCGCAGATTGAGGATGCCACCGACACTCTCACATATTACCGCAACCTCAACCGCTCGCTCAACAATGACCGCGAGACTATGGAGCGCATCGTCAGGGAGCAGCACCACATGCAGCACCCCGACGAGGATGTCTACATCTTTGAATAACCGTTAATCATTGACCGTTAATTGAAAACTTCAGTACCTACATACCTGAGCATGGCCGGCCTCGTGCTGATAATGGCCGCCCTGGCTCTGCCCGTGCTGCACATCGGGCGCGACATCATCACATGGGTCTATGCCGCCGGTGCCGCACTGGTGCTCGCCGGCCGCCTCACCTCCAAAGCTCCCGCCGGGGCATCGATAAAACTGCGACGACTGCTGCGCATAGAGGTGTGGACAGCGTTTATCTTCGTGGCCGGTGCAGTGTTTCTCTTCCTTCCCACAGCCGCAGGAAGCGGCGCTGGCAACGACTGGATAGCCTTCACCCTCGCGGGCGGCATCCTCACGGCCTACACCTCAATCATGATACCGAGGTGTAAATAGTATAGAGGAGAAAGTATAGAGTATAAAGGTGAAAGTATAGAGTATAGAGAGGGGGCTTTATCGCCGACAGGCCCCCGATTTGCTCAACTTAAATTAAATTGTTATTTTTGCAGGTCTAAAACACTCTCAGCTACATTGGCTCACTATCTGACAATAGACCAAGGCAATTCCGAGGCTAAGATAGCCCTATGGAATGACACGACGCTCGAGGACTTCCGCATGGAGCCCGCCCTGACTCCCCGCAAGGTGAGCGAGTTTACGGGCGGACGCTCGCTGGCCGGCACCATCTACTGCTCCGTCGCGCGCGAGGATGTCGACATCATCCGCCATCTGCGCCACCTGTGCCCGCGGGCCATACGTCTGACCCCCGACACCCCTCTGCCCATACGGGTCGACTACCGCACACCCACCACCCTGGGGGCCGACCGCGTGGCCGCCGCCGTCGGAGCCTGGGGCGACTATGCCGGAAGGCCCATACTCGTTGTCGACGCCGGAACGGCTGTGACATATGACTATGTCGACGCCGAGGGCACGTATCACGGCGGCAACATAGCCCCCGGAATATCAATGGAGCTGAGGGCACTGCACGAATTCACGGCACGTCTGCCCCTCGTGCCCTTCCCCGAAAACATGCCCGAGCTATGCGCCGAGCTGTTCGGGCGCGACACACGCCAGGCCATCGCCCTCGGGGCGGTCTACTCGGTCGTGGCGTCGATACACTTTTACCGCAGCCGCCTGCCGCGCGAGACAGTCGTGGTGCTCGGCGGAGGGTGCGGCCATCATCTCGCTTCAGTCTGCGACTTTGACGCACGGGTCGACGAACACCTCGTGAGCAAAGGTCTAAACCGTATATTGCTTTATAATGAAACTCTTTAGGACAACCATCATCACACTCATGTGCGCCCTCGGGGCCATGATATGCGGCACTGCCACCGCGCAGGAGACCAGCCCCTACTCAAAGTTCGGCTACGGAATGCTCGGCGACAACGCCACCTCGGGCCAGCGTCAGATGGGCGGCACCGGCTATGCCATGCACTCGGGCCGTCAGATTAACGCCATGAACCCCGCATCATATGCCTCGGTCGACTCCATGACATTCCTCTTTGACATGGGCGTGGACGTCTCGCTCTACTGGCGTCAGGACGCCTCGGGCAAGCAGCGCGACTGGGGCGGCGGCATCGACTACATCACCATGCTCTTCCCCGTCAGCAAGACCGTGGGCGTGAGCGCAGGACTCGTCCCCTACTCGTCGGTGGGCTACTCGTTCGGCTCGAAGATGGACAACGGCTACTCCTCCCACGAAGGCTCGGGCGGCATCAACCAGCTCTATCTCGGCGCGGGATGGAAGCCCTTCAAGGGATTCTCCATCGGTGTCAACGCCAGCTATCTCTTCGGCAACACCTACAACGAGGTCTATGCCACCTCGTCGTCGGGCGTAGGCGCAGTGTTCGAGCAGACGATGGAGGTGCAGGACTATCACTTCCGTCTCGGCGCACAGTACACCCACGAAATCTCGCACAAAAGCTCAGTCACCCTCGGCGTCACCTATGAGCCGGGCAAGGACCTGCTGGGCAAGACCTACGTGGTGAAATATCTCCAGAGCAGCACCGCCGCCCCCGACACCGTGGCCCCCGGCGTGATAAAGCTGCGCAACAACTTCTCACTCGCATCATCCTACGGCGCGGGCATCGCCTATGACTGGAACGGCCGCCTCCACGCCGAGGTCGACTTCACATATCAGCCCTGGAAGGACGCCAAGTATGCCCAGATTGAAAACTTCTCGGCCACCCGTCTCGACAACCGCTGGAAGGTGGGCGCAGGTCTCAGCTATCAGCCCGACCCGCGCGGCAGCTACTTCAAGCGCGTCACCTATCGCGCCGGCGGATACTACAACCGCGACTACATGATGGTGGGCGACAACCACGTGCGCGACTACGGAGTGTCATGCGGCTTCGGATTCCCCACCACATCCATCTCCTACAAGACCATAATCAATCTCGGATTCGAGTACCGCCAACGCCGGTCCACCCCCAATCCCCTGCTCAAGGAGAGATACTTCAACGTAACGCTCGGCGTCAACTTTAACGGCACCTGGTTCCTCCGCAACAAGCTCAGATAATGCTCCGTCGCGCCACCACACGACATATGCGTCTGCTCCCCGCAGTGGCACTCGCGGCCATCGCGGCGATGGGGGCCACGGCACTCAGCTCGTGCAAGGAGGAGTCAAAGCTCACCACCGCCGATGTCGACACCGTGGATGTGCCCACGATGATGACACGCGACGTCGAGACACTCATCTCCGACTCGGGCGTGACGCGCTATCGCATCAACACCCCCGTGTGGTATGTCTACGACGAGGTTGAGGAGCCGTACTGGCGTTTCCCCGAGGGGCTTCACCTCGACAAGTTTGACAACTTCTTCCGCACCGAGGCCACCGTGCGCGCCGACTCGGCCATATATCTCAAGCACAAGCAGACGTGGCGGCTCGACGGCAACGTGAGCATCAGCAACGTGATGAACGAAAAGTTTCTCACCCAGCAGCTCTTCTGGGACCAGCGCAGCCACAAGCTCTACTCCGACTCCTTCATCCACATCGAGCGCAGCGACCGCGTGCTCGAGGGCTACGGATTCGAGTCAAACGAGCAGATGACCCGCTATAATATATTAAAGGTGTCAGGCATCTTCCCCGTCTCGGAATTCAAGGGCAAGGGCGCAGCCAACGCCGCAGCCGACTCGCTCGAGGCAGACTCAGTCACCGTCCCCCAGCCCGACACTCCCCCCTCGCGCGTGCCCACCGTGACCGAAATCCCCTAACCATCTAACCCTATCCCCTGAAATGGCCGACCTAAGTTTCTGGATACTGCTTACGATAATCTCACTCATACTCTCCGCCTTCTTCTCGGGGGTGGAGATTGCTTTCATCACCTCTGACCGCGTGCGCGTGGGGCTTGACCTGAGCCGCGGCGGCCTCATCAACCGCATCATAGGCCGCTACTACCACCATCAGGAATTCTTCATCTCCACCATCCTCGTGGGCAACAACATCATGCTCGTAATCTACGGCATGGGTGCGGCCGCCCTGCTCGAGCCGTGGATTGAGGAGCACGTCACCAACAACCAGGCCCTCATCCTCCTGCTCCAGACCATCATCTCGACACTCGTCATCCTCTTCACCGGCGAGTTCATCCCCAAGTCCATCTTCCGCATCAACCCCTACAGGTCGCTCAAGCTGTCGGCCCTCCCGGTCTACTTCTTCTACATCATCCTCTACCCCGTGGCATGGTTCACATCGTGGCTCTCCAAGGTGCTCATGCGCATGGCCGGACTCAAGGCCGAGGACACCCGCCTGGGCGTGCTCTCAATCTCCGACCTCAACGAATATCTCGAGACCAAGATTGACGACCTCGACAACCCCGCCGAGACACAGGTGGAGAATGAGGTTAAAATCTTCCATAACGCGCTCGACTTCTCGTCGACCCAGCTGCGCGACTGCATGGCCCCGCGCAACGAGCTGGTGGCCGTCGACCTCGACGACACCTCGCGCGACGAACTGTCAGAGCTGTTCACCTCGTCGGGCCGCAGTAAGATACTCGTCTATCAGGGCGACATCGACAACGTCGTGGGCTATGTGCACGTATCCGAGCTCTTCGACCCCGCCAGCGACTGGAAGGAGCATATCAAGGAGGTGCTCTACGCCCCCGAGACACTCCTGGCCAACACCATGATGCGCCGTCTGCTCAGCGAGAAACGCTCGATGGCCGTGGTGGTCGACGAATTCGGAGGCACAGCCGGACTCGTCACCCTCGAGGACCTCGTGGAGGAAATCTTCGGCGACATCCAGGACGAGCATGACAAGAACGGCATCACGGCCACCGAGGTGTCGCCCGGCGTCTACGAGTTCTCGGGCCGCATCGAGGTGCGCACGCTGCGTGACCAGTTCCGCCTTGACATCCCCGAGGACGACGAATACCAGACCCTCGCCGGCTACATCATGCACGAGACAGGCACCCTTCCCGCCCAGGGCGACACCGTGGACATCGACGACCTCACCTTCACCATCAAGGAACGCTCGGCCACCCGCCTTGACCTCGTGCGCGTGGAGCGCAAGCCCGAGGAGAAGGAGCAATAGGAGAAAAACGCACCACACCATTAAATACAAAAATTAACATTCCACACCCTAAATTCACCTTTATTTCTATATAATTCACACTATAGCCCAAATCTTAACTAATATTTACAAAATAAAGGGATTTTTAAAATAAAAAGATTTCACATTTCAAAAATTTCAACTACTTTTGGCACGCTCTAAGGGTGGAGTGTGCAGTAATCCTCTCCGATAATCTACAACCGCCGCCCGCACCGAGCAACAGACAACAGACGAAAACAAATCAATCACAACAACCTCTACAGCAACTAAAATCATGAGTAACACTACTGTAAAACCCGCCAACGGCAAACTTGGCGTACTCGTAGTAGGTCTCGGCGCGGTCACCTCAACTTTCATGACCGGCGTCCTCATGGCCCGCAAGGGTCTCGCAAAGCCCGTCGGCTCAATGACTCAGTATGACAAAATCCGTGTCGGCAAGGGCGCAGACAAGAAATATCTGAAATATGACGAAATCGTGTCGATGGCATCGCTCGACGACATCGTGTTCGGCGCATGGGACGTATATCCCGCCAACGCTTATCAGAGCGCAATCTACGCCGAGGTGCTTCAGGAGAAGGACATTGAGCCTGTAAAGGACGAGCTCGAGAAGATTGTGCCCATGAAGGCCGCCTTCGACCACAACTACGCCAAGCGTCTCAACGGCGACAACATCATGACCGGCAAGACCCGCTGGGAGATGGTAGAGCAGCTCCGCGAAGACATCCGCAACTTCAAGAAGGAGACAGGTGTTGACCGCGTAGTGGTACTCTGGGCCGCTTCGACCGAGGTTTACGTACCCATCGACATGCAGTATCACGGCACTCTCGCCGCCCTCGAGGCAGCCATGAAGGCCGACGACAAGGAGCACATCGCACCCTCAATGTGCTACGCATACGCAGCCCTCACCGAGGGCGCACCCTTCATCATGGGCGCACCCAACACCACCGTTGACATCCCCGCCATGTGGGAGCTCAGCGAGAAGACCTGCATGCCCATCTCAGGCAAGGACTTCAAGACCGGCCAGACCCTCGTGAAGAGCGGTTTCGCCCCCATCATCGGCACCCGTTGCCTCGGCCTCAACGGCTGGTTCTCAACCAACATCCTCGGCAACCGCGACGGCCTCGTGCTCGACGAGCCCGCCAACTTCCGCACCAAGGAGGTCAGCAAGCTCTCAACCCTCGAGTCAATCCTCGTAGCCGACGAGCAGCCCGACCTCTACGGCGCAAACTGCGGCGGTGCTGAGGAAGGCGGCCACCAGGGCTACTACCACAAGGTGCGCATCAACTACTATCCCCCGCGCAACGACAGCAAGGAAGGCTGGGATAACATCGACATCTTCGGCTGGATGGGCTATCCCATGCAGATTAAGATTAACTTCCTCTGCCGCGACTCTATCCTCGCAGCTCCCCTCTGCCTTGACCTCGTGCTCCTGAGCGACCTCGCTGCACGCGCCGGCAAGCACGGCATCCAGCGTTTCCTCAGCTTCTTCCTCAAGAGCCCGATGCACGACTACACCAAGGGCGAGGTACCCGTCAACCACCTCTTCAAGCAGTACACCATGCTCAAGAACGCCATCCGCGAGATGGGCGGCTACGAGGCTGACGAAGAAATCGACTAATCAACCCCCTCTCAGCCTCCGCGCCGCATAGACGGCGGCGACCATAAGGACGGCTGAACGGCAACAAAGAATGGAAAGGACAAAAGCCGCAACACGCTTTTGTCCTTTCGCACTCTTAGAGGCTGTCTCCGACTGCACAGCCTCCTACACTCTTATCGGAAACAAATCCCACCAAGGCGTGACTACAGCTATAATCATCACCACCTACAACGCTCCTCTCGACCTCCGCTGCACCCTGCGCAGCCTCGAACGACAGACCGTCATGCCCGACGAGATAATCGTCGCCGACGACGGCTCAGGGCCGGAGACTCGCGAGATGGTCGAATCGTTCCGTCCCATCTTCGGCGACCGCCTCAAGCACGTATGGCAACCCGACGAAGGCTTTCAGCTGTCGCGTATACGCAACAAGGCCATAGCGGCCGCCACCGCCGACTATATAATCATGGTGGACGGCGATGTGATACTCCACCCCGACTTCGTGCGTGACCACGTGCGCTACTCGCGCCGAGGCACATTCGTGGCCGGAATGCGCTCGATGCTCGCACCCGAGCTTTCGCGCCGTCTGCGCGAAGGCACATTCAGCGGCCACCTCGCATGGTGGTGCACCTCGATGGACGACCTGCGCGTCTACTCGCTCCGCGCCCGCTGGCTCACCCCGCTGCTGCGCAACCATCATCAAGGCTCGGTGCGCCAGCTCATAGGCTGCAACATGGCCTACTGGCGCGAGGACGCAATCAAGGTCAACGGCTTTGACGAATCATTCACCACATGGGGCGAGGAGGACCGCGAATTTGCCGTGCGCCTCTACAACATCGGTCTGCGCCGCCGCAACATGATATTCGCCGGACTGCAGTTTCACCTTTACCATCCCACCCGCAAAAACGACGACACCCTCGAGGGCAACGGCGAACTGCTGCGCTTCGCCCGCTCGAGCCGCCTCACCCGATGTACCAACGGCCTTGACAAACACATGCATGAGTGAACCGCGCCGACCGAAGCTGCCTCACCCCGAAAGCGATGTGTTATATTTTGTTAAGCCGAGGCATATTGCTGTAACAAATATGTTGAGGTTTTGTAACTTAGTTGTAACTTTGCAGTGAAAACACGTGCACGCACATTACGCGCACCCCTAATTTTTGCAACCAATGAAAGGCATAGGCAAAATCACATGCTCTATGGCGGCCGCTCTACTCATTGCGGTCGGATGCCGTACTACCGGGTCGGGAGATGCCAAGGGGGATGACACCACTGAAAAGAACACCATCAAGGAAGCTGCAACATTTGATAGCGACAGCGCATATACCTACGTCGCCCGCCAGGTAGCAATGGGCCCCCGAGTGCCCGGTAGCCCGGCCAACGCCGAATGCGCACGATATATTGTCCGCGAGCTCACCCGTCACGGTGCCGACACCGTGACCGAGCAACGAGCCTCGGTGACAGCCTACAACGGCGATGTGCTCCCAATCAACAACATCATGGGACGGTTTAACACCGAAGCCCCCACACGTCTGCTCCTGCTGGCCCATTACGACACACGTCCCTGGGCCGACAGCGACCCCGACCAGGCCAACCATGCCTCACCCGTGCCCGGCGCGAATGACGGCGCAAGCGGCGTGGGCGTGCTCCTCGAGATAGCCCGTCAGATATCCAAGACGCAGCCCAAGGTAGGCGTTGACATGCTCTTTGTCGATGCCGAGGACTACGGACAGGAGTCAGGGTTCTCCAACCACGACGAGACCTGGGCACTCGGCACCCAATACTGGATTGAGCACATGCCCTACGCTCAGGACGCTCTGCCCCGCTACGCCATACTCCTCGATATGGTGGGCGGAATCGACGCCAAGTTTCACCGCGAATACTTCTCTAACAACAGTGCCCGCAACATCGTGGACAAAGTGTGGGGCATAGCCGCTCGTTCGGGCTATGGCAGCCGCTTTGTCAATCTCGACGGCGGTGCTGTGGTCGACGACCATGTCTATATCAACAAGGCCGGTATCCCGGCCATCGACATCATCGAGTCGAAGAATGACGTGACAAAGTCGTTCTCCCCCACATGGCACACCATCAATGACGACCTCGACAACATAGACCGCGCATCGCTCAAAGCCGCCGGCCAGACCGTCCTCAACGTCATATACTCTGAGAAGTAGCTCTTATAGTATATAGAGTATATAGAGTTTATAAAGTAACTCTTATGGTCTATAAGGTCTATTGAGTTTAAAGAGTTTATAAGGTAAAAGTTTAAGAGCCAAGATAACAGCGTTAAATCGCAGTCATCTTGGCTCTTAAACTTTTATTGCAGTGTTGCGAAGCTGTAGGAGCGACGGCTTTAGCCGTCGATATGAAGCTACGTATCAGGCAATGGCTATCTGAATAGAGATTAGCTTATTCATGCCATATCGACGGCTGAAGCCGTCGCTCCTACAGTTACTCAGAGACGTATCTTGACAGTATTGCCCGAGGCGTCGCGGAGAATATATATTCCGGCGGGGAGCGATGACAGTGCCGAGCTTGACACGCCTGAGAGCACTCGCACTCCCATCACAGTGTAGACATCAAACGCGTCAGCAACCCCATCGGCCTCTATCGAACCGATGCCTGTAACCTTAGCATCACGGCTGGGACGCACACAAAGATTGAGCATGCGGACCAAGTCGGTGTTGGTATTTGTAGTCGCGCGGAGATTGACGACATGCACCCTCGTTGACTCATTTCCGGGATAACTGCCGGTCATGTAGCAACGGGTGGCAGGCACTGTCCATTTCCCTCCACTGTATGATGTCTTAGAGGCATCAGCCACCGGGAGAAACAGTGAATTGTCGTTATGCTTTGAGAAATAGGCGATTCCATACACGCCGTTATACTTCACCCACTGCTGGGTAGTGTTCTCAAGCATCTCCTCCCAATGGTCCACAGTGCCGCATGTCCAGCCTGTGCCGAGGTCAGTTGCAGGGTCATATGAGGCATTACCGGCAATATCCTCGCGAGGCCAATCATGCATGTGCTCCGACTCAACGGCCTGAGGCTCCTTCAGGCCCCACCAATAGTTGTGGCCAATCTCCTCGGGGGATGTCGCTCCGAGATTGACGTCGCTCCACACACGGCCATAGCCCATGTCCACTTCGCCGCGTGTAGGCTGATAGCCCTTGACGGTGACAGTGATTGTCTTCTCGACACCGCCATACGATGCCGTTACCGTAGCCGTGCCCTCGGTCTTGCCGATAACAGCCACACTGTTGTGAGCAGCATTGACGGTCATGTCGCACACGTCATTGCAGCTCCACTCGACAGCCGATGGCGATGCGACGGCGGGGATGGGGGTGAGAGTCACATCAAACGCCTGACCCAAGAGAATCTCGCCGCCGTCCTTCGCACATGATACCTCGAAGCCCTCGAGTGCCGGAGCAGCAACAGGTCGCACGGGCATACCGTAATACACTGTGTTCGGGGTCAGTTGCGCCGTTACCGACGCGCCCGCGGCGGAAGCAGAAACCTGCAGCGCATAGGCCTTGGGGCTGAAGTTGCTTGACGATTTATCGCGGTCGCATGTCCAGATATATAGCTTGGAGGTATTATATGCAAGTGATGAGCCATCCATATAGCTTGAGGCGCGCATGAGGATGGAATTGCCGTTGATTTTGGAGGTGAAGCGATAGAACACCACACCGTCGACATCCTCACGTGTCACATCGCAGTTGTCAATAAGCTCCTGCACCATCTCCTTGGTCGGGGTTATCCAGTCGCTCCCCCACTCCTTGGTGGCCGCATCATACTCCGTGCCGTACACCACCGAGGGAAACGAGTAGCCGCCCCAATCATAATGGGTGTAATTCATGCTGTTGTAGGTCCTTTTAGGCTCAGACTCGGCAAAACCGTAATAAGTACCCGCCTCTTCGGGCGACTCCGCTCCGACATTATAACCGGCCCAGGCTACGCTCAGGCCGAGGTCGACACGCTTCTCAACGGCCGGCTTGGCAGTCACGGTGACTACGCATTGCGCACTGATGCCCGAGCCGTCGACAGTCTCGACCGTGATGGTCGCCTCGCCCGGGGTGAGAGCCGAAATCTCGCCAAGCTCCGTCACCGTGGCAACTTCAGGATTGGACGAAGTGAATTTAAGCCACTTGTCAGAGGCATCAGCGGGTGACACGCAAGGAAAAATCCTGTCCGTCTTCCCCTCGAGGAGCGAAATCGAGGTAGTGTTGAGTGTGACCGAGGTGACCTTGACGCCGGTACGCTCATTGAGCACCGCGAGCACTACGGAATATTTGCCATACTCGGAGCGCGCAAGCTTGAACTCCTCACCGCCACTCTTCCTGAGTTGCATTGCCGCCTCGCTCGGAAAGGAGTAAGGACTGTAATCGGTGGTCGATGTCCACACCCCGGTCACGGGCGCGCCCGATGATGATGTGCCGGTCGAGGGGATGAAGATTGAGTTGCCGCTGGTACCCGTGACGTTCCATCCCTGACGGCCATTTACAGTCGCGGCCTCAAAGACCGCGTTGTCTAACAGCTCCTGCATCTCGGCCTTGGTGGGCATGCGCCATTCGCGTCCGAGATTCACGGTGGCCACATCGTAGATGGTGCCTGAGATGTCGCCGCCCACTTTGATGCCGGTGAGTGCCGACGGCTGGTTCATCACTGTCGGCGGCGTAGGCTCACCGAAATAGAACATGTTGTAACTCCCCCCGGTAGAGATGACCCCCGAGGCGAATTTCACGCTCAGCCCGAGGTCTACAGCTTCGGGCGTGTCATAGGCGTGAAGTGAGACGGCCGTAGCGGCCGCCACAAGAAATGTGGTAATTCTTGTCATAAAAATTGGCGATATTATGAGGCTGCCTGATGACGGCAGCCTCTGATTAAGTGACTGTGCTTTTAATTAAGCTACTGTGTTTCAGTTATGTGACTATGTCTTAGATGTCTATTCCTCCACAATGTTTGTGAACAGATTCCAATACTGTGCCGACTGATAGGCCGCTTTCGAGCCTTTTGGCACATAGAGCGTGCATGAGTTGAAGTCAAACCTGTCAGGATAAACGAGGTCGCCCGCCGTGGCCGGAGGGGTGGTCATGCGGCAATGAATCTCCTTGAGCGAGTTGATGGTGCAACTAAGCAGATTGGCACCCACTGACTTGACCGTGGAGGGGAGGGTTATGGAGCTGAGACGATACATCTGGGCGAAAGCCGCCTCGCCTATGGTCTCAAGCCCCTCGGGGAGTACAAGACGGCTCATGCCGCACTGCCCGAAGGCACCCGCGCGGATTTCCACCACCGTTGACGGCACCACAAGCTCACGTATCTCGGTAGAATACAGTGCGAACTCCCCTATCACCTTCAACCCCTCGGGGAGCTGGAGGTCGGTCATGTAGCTGCACTGGAAGAATGTGCGGTCAGGCAGCACACCGTCGGCGGGAACGCCCTTAATGACCACGCTCTTCAGACGCTGACAGTTTCCGAACAAGAAGTTACCCATTACGGTGACGCTCTCGGGTATAATCACCGACTCGATACCCGAATGTCCGAAGGCCGACTCACGAATCTCCTTCACGCTCGAGGGGATGCTGACCTCGCGCAGCCCGGAATTGAGATTCGCGCCGCCGGGATAGAAGAAGAATGCATTCTCTCCGATTACCGTCGGGCCATCCTTTATCGTGACATACTCGAGGCTCGTGGTCTGCGTGAAGCAATCCTCGGGCACCTCACCGAGGGTGGAGGGGAGCGTTGCCCGCTTCATGGCCTGACAGCCGTGGAATGCGGCACGGCCTATGTCGGTAACCCCCTCGGGCACATCTATCTCGAGCAGCGCGGAGTTGTCAAACGCCTTCTTGCCAATCTCCTTCAGGTTGGCGGGCAGCTTGATATACTGGAGGTGCGTGCCGGCAAACATATATTCGCCTATGGCATTGTCTTTCTCGATATATTTCGGGCCGTAGAGTGTGATGTACGGCTCGTCACTTTTCACCAACGTGGCCTCCGAGAGGTCAAGGTTGGTAAGACTGCCCTCGGTAGCCATCTTGCGCAGTAGCTCCACGTCTGCCCCGTCGATGTTGCCGCTGATGCTGATTGACTGCAGCTCCATAGCACGATCGGCGGGAATCTGGTCGGCAAGCGAGCCGTCAACGGGTAGGGTCACGTTTTCGGGAGGCGCGGGACAGCCTGACTGCTTGATGCTTACGGCGCGTTTCCAGAACGTACCGGCCGAGAGGGATATGACAGCCGAGCGGTCAGTGGTCGCAGTGTTCTCGGCCACCGATATGCGGGGGATGAACGACCCTGCCACAGGCGGCTCCACCGAAATCCATCCGGCATACTTCTCGGCCACGCTCACCGCTATCTCGAGGTTGGCATCGATTTCAGGCATGATGATTCCACCCTTATAGTCCACCGGGTAGGTGGTGCCGCCCACTGTCACCGACGGTGCCTGCTGGGACACAGGTATCTGACCGAAATTCTTGCCGCCCGCAGTGAAGGATATGTAGCCTGAACGGCTCACTCCGGCGGTATAGTTGGGTGCGATGCTGAATTTCATATGTGTGCGCGTGGTGGTCTCGTCCTCTATACGCTCGAGGAATGCGGGGATTGACACCTCAAACACAATATTGGTATTGACATCGACCGTGAACGTATGGCCCGCGGCGTCGGCAAAGTCACCCTCGACCATCGAGGTGGTGAAACTGAAGTATGACCCTTCCTGAATCACATTTACGGTGTCGGCCACCGCTTCGTTGCCCATCTGCGTGATGACGATGCGTGCGCTGCGCTGCTCGGTGCCGCCGTTGGCCTTGGCCTCAAACCACAGCTCACGCTCCTCCATTGCCCTTGACCGACCTGACTGCCTGCGCTCAATCCACGACTCGCCGCCGTCGAGAATCCTGGTCGACGGACTGACATTTGAGGCAAACCTTATGCTGAACGTCTCGCCTGAGAGTGACACCTTCACTTCGCGTGTGCTGATGATTATAGCCCCCTTGGGCATCTGGGTCACGGTGAGCGTCTCGGTCAGTGTCCCGTCATCCGAACGGAACTCTACACGAGCCTCGCGCGCGGCGTCAGTATTGGTGTAGGGCGATGCCGTGAAGTATAGCGTGTGGCTCGACATCGCGCGACCCTCGGCCCGCTTCAGCCAGTCGACGCCGGGCATCACCACTGTGTATTCGCAGTTGCTCTGCAGTTCCACCGCAAATGTCTCCCCCTCGGCGGGCACACTCACCTCCTTCTTGCCGAGTATAATCTGACGCTCCTCGCCCGACTGATAGACGTTGACGCGCTCCTCGATGCCCGCGCCCGAGAACAAGACATAACCCTCGCGCGGGTCGAAGCTCTCGCTGGGGGCGACGGTGAATGTGACGTGTGACGTTTTCAGCCCACGGCTGCCGCTTTGCGAAATCCATCCGCCGAACTGCTCGGGCACCGTCACGCTGTAGTCCACATTGGCCTTGACCTCGGCTGTGAACTGTCCGCCCGCCGACGGCATCTCCACCTTGCCCGAGGTGACAAGCAGGGCATTGGCCTGTTTCTGCGTCACAACGACGGTCTTTTTCAGCGAGCCGCACGCCACGGTCAGGCTGACGTTGCGGTCGTCATAGCCGGTGTTGGGCTCTACGGTCACGGTCACTGATGCCGATGATGAAGAGCCGCTTGCCGGTGACACCTTACACCACGTCACGCCGCCGCTCACGGTCACCGACCATGACGCGCTTGCTGTGAATGTGAGTGACTTGGTGCCCCCATCCGAGGCAAAGTTCAGGCCGTTGGCAGCCTCGCCGGTGATGGTAATACTTGCCGGGGTCTCGGGAACTGGCGGTGTTGGAGTCGGTGGGGTCGGCGGTGCAGGCTCGTCCCCCTTGCCTCCGCCGCATGACACTGACATGATTCCGACAAAAAGCAGGTTGATGACAATGAGGATTGTTGACAGGCGTTTCATGACGGGTAATGTGTGAATGAATTGGTTAGATACTCGCGGCAGGGCCATCCGGCCGCCGCAGTGTCACCCGTCGTTCTCTCGACTGACTGATATATTGAATAGTTAGGATATAAAGAAGCGTGGAACGATGTTCAGTTTATTGTCACTTAGGCATCGCCAAACGCCTTACACAGAATAAACAGCCCACTCCCACGCCTTTATCGCATATATCATGCCCCTTGTCGGGGAGTGGTAAAATACGACAAGCATGAGCGTCCCTTGGCTGCTTTGTCCTCTGTGCTTAATGATTTGGCGATTTTAAGTAACAGGATAAAGCAAAAAACGCTTCAACAATATGTAATGACGGGGCCGGCACCCTACTCTTAGGGCTAAACGGCCGGCCACATCGTCGGCAAAGATATGAAATCTATTTCAGATTTTCAAATAATATCAGAAATATCAGATGTTACTGTGTCATAATTCAATACGGGCGCATACTGACATAAGGGACAAAAGCGGCATAAGGTTTTCTCTATCTGACAATCATTGATTATCAGTATAATATATTTCCTTACGCCGCTTTTGTCCCTTATGTCCTTTTGTCCCCTTCTTTAATTTCTGCCGGGACCCGGAATTATCTGAGCGAGTCGAGGAGGGCGGGTGACGGGCATGTGTAGTTGTCGATGCCGAGATTCACGCGCTCCATATTCTCGAGGGTGTGGTGGATGGGATATGCCTCGGGGGTCGGGTCCATGCCCGAGAATTTGCTGAAATAGAGCAGACAGGCGTCCTTCCACCACTGTGCGTCACGCGCCTGGGTCACGAGGCGGGCGTTCACGTCGGCCCACACCTCAGGATTGACATACGGGCGCACCTTGGCCCATGTGTGCTGATAACCGGCCACCTGCTCACACCCCACTGCGTAGCGGTGACACAGCTCCTCCCACAGCGTGCGGCCCGTGGAGAGTTTCTGAGTCCAAGGCACGTGGTGGAACCACAGCAGCAGATTGAGCGGACATGTGTCGGGCGAGCTGTAGGTGGAGCGCAACGGCTCGGGATATTGCGACACGGCATCGCTTCCGGCGGGTGTGCGGTCAAAGCCCAGCCCTGCGGAGTCGGCTCGGTGATAGTAGCGCGGGAGCCAGTCGGGGCGCGCCCCGGGCACGTCACACCACGGCTCAGGGCCGTAATGGTGGCCGAAGGCAAAGATGTGGTGCAGGCCGAGCGGCATCATATAGTCCACGACAGCCTCGCGGCTCGTGGCAAACATGTCGATAAGCTCGCTGCGCACCTCGGCGGGAGTGGCCGAGGGGTCGATAAGGTTGGCGTCAATCCATTCGGCGGCTATGGCCTCGGGGGTGAGCGCGGGGTCCCAGGCGAGACGTCCGAAGGCATACCAGTTGGCGTCGGCCAGCGGATGGCCCGTCATATTCGGGTCGTCGCCCACATTGGCCACACCGGCCACGGCCTTGAGCGACGAGGGGGGGACATCGCCGAAAAATTCCTGCCACATGGGGGCGAGGAAGGCGAGATGGTTGGAATGGCCGAGATACTCCTGAGTCACCTGAAACTCAGCCATCTGAGGGGTCGACGGCATCGCCCCGAACAGCGGGCTGTATGCCTCGCGGGGCTGGAAGTCAATCGGGCCGTTCTTAATCTGGATTATCACATTGGGGTCAAACTGCCCGTCGAGGGGCTGGAACTCCATGTATGCCTGCTTGGCACGGTCGGCATCGATGGGCGAGTAGACAAACGCACGCCACATCACCTGGCCGCCATAGGGGCGCAGGGCACGGGCCAGCATGTTGGCACCGTCGGCATGCGTGCGGCCGAAATCCATCGGGCCGGGCTGACCCTCGGAATTGGCCTTGACGAGAAATCCGCCGAAATCGGGAATGAGCGCGTAAATCTCGCGCGCCTTATCGGCCCACCATTTCTGCACACCCTTGTCAAGAGGGTCGGCTGTCGGGAGCGAGTCGAGTGCCATCGGTGTGGCGAAGTTGACCGATAGGTACACCTTCAGACCATAGGGGCGGAAGATGTCGGCAAGAGCCTTGACCTTATGCAGATATGGGGTGGAGAGCATCAGCGGAGAGGCGTTGACATTGTTGAGCACCGTGGCATTGATGCCTATGCGGGCATTGCGGCGGGCATACTCGGCATAGCGGGGCGACAGCGAGTCGGGCAGCTCATCCCACCGCCACAGTGAGCGTCCGGCATAGCCGCGCTCGATGGTTCCGTCGAGATTGTCCCAATGGTTGAGTATGCGCAGGTCAAACGCCGGAGTCTCAGCCACGCGCTCGGGCACATCCGCCCCCGAGGCATCGAGCCGCTGCAGATGATATGCGGCATAGAGCGCGCCGAGGTCGGTAGGAGCCGAGATGGTGAGGTCGTTGCCCTTGCGGACTATTTCGTAACTATCGCTGCCAGTGGAGCGTTGCCCCTTGCTGACCACCTTGACATCGCCTATCGAGGGGAGCAGACCGGGAGCGGTCAGCTCCTGCCTCACAAGCTCGAGTGTGGGCGACAGCCGTTTATGATTGAATTTGACATTCTCAATGGCCCCGGCCATCTGACAGGAGCATGCGAGCACACCGCCGACAACAAGGCGCGGCAATAAGGTCTTTAAGGTCATTAGAGTCATTTAGGGGGGGAGATTATGGTCTTGTGATTATGATTGGTGCAACTTTACCCTATCATCCATATATAAGCTGTTTCGTGTTTCTTACCTCTTCAAGAAAATAAGGCTTGGTTATCGCGCTCTCCTCCACGAGGTCTACCCTCCGGCCAAGCAGCGACTCAAGCGAGAACTGGAAATCGAAGAATGTCTCAAAAATATCCTTTATCTTCGAGCGGTCAAACTCCACAACGAAATCCACATCACTGTCATCATTGAACCTGTCGGTAAGTATAGACCCGAACACGAACAGCCGACTTACATGGAATTTTCTACATAAGTCAGCAATAGTCGCCATATTCAGTTCAATCAGCTTCATAGGAAGTTTTTTCGCAAAAATAATGTTATTTTTCCAATAATCAGCCTGTCAGCACAATTTTTAAGACAAAATCTTCGGGGCGAGGGAGATGGCCGAGGCCATCGCTACGTCCATGTTGAAGTATTCCCACAGCGCGAAGCGGCCCGTGAGATAAAGCCCGTCGGCCGAGAGGCGCGAGGCAAGCGACGACACCATCGAGCGCGTGTCGGCATGCTGGATGGGATAGGTGCAGGGATTGTAATGGTGCGTGATGTAGCGCGGCGAGAATGGTATGGATGGGAGCTGGCGCATGATTTCGTCATGCGAGATTTCGTCGGTAAACTCCACGGTGCCCGTCATGCGGCCGGGGGCGTTGTTGGTGGGGGAGAAATTGCCGGTGCATATGATGCGGTGGGCGTCATAGGTCGCGTCTGGCAGATAAATCCAACTGTAGGGGTTGGGGGCAATCTCGCAGAACACAGCCGTGGTTCCGTGCGACTCAAGGGCATCAATCGCAGGGACATAGCCTGAGATGTCAACCCCGCGCAGCATCGAGGGGAGCTGCTTGATGTTGCCGCAGAACACTACGCGGTCATACGTCTCACCCTCCACGGCCCAATGTCCGCCAGCAGTGCGCTCGATGGCCGAGACAGGGGTGGACAGGCGCAGGTCAAGCCCGGCGGCAAGCGTGTCGGCAAGAAACTGCGAGCCGTCGCAACGCTCGTAATAGAACGTGCTGTGCACGAAAGCCTTCTCCTTGACGCGACGGATGTTGTTGAACAGTATCTCCTCGGGCGTGGGCATCGGCAGCTTGCCCTCAAGCCACGAGAGGGGCACTGTCGAGAGGTCGCGACGCCACACCTTGCGGTTGTACGGGCCGAAATACAGCTCGTAGAGCGTAGAGCCGAACTGACGGCGCAGGAACTGCTCGAAGTTCTCAGGCTCCCCCTCCTGCGAGTGCATGTGCGCCACATCGCTTATGACACTGCGCAGGGTGTCATCGTCAAGCATATAGGCGTGATTCTCGATGGGGTAAGGTATCTCGGCACCGTCAGGCATCCTAACCACCGAATTGCGGTCGGCCTTGGTGAAATCGCGCTCGCGGTCAAAGAGGCCCCAGAAAAACTCGAGCACCTCGGGACGGCGGGTGTTGAACACATGCCCTCCGCACGTGTGGAAGAGGCTCCCGTCTACGCGGTCGCACTTGATGAGACCGCCCGGGCGCGATGCTGATTCGTAGATGGTGACTTGGGCATCGGGCGAAAGCAGGCGGCCCATTGTGAGGCCGCTGACTCCGGCTCCTATTATGGCTATGCGGGGCATGGTGAGAAATGGTTTTTAAAGATTACTGATTACCGCCGAAGTGTAGCGCGGGGCGAGGTATTCGGCAATGGCGTGGAGGTCGGCCGGAGCTGAGAGGGCGCGGTCAGCCTCGCGGACAAACTGCTCATACGTGTCAATCGACGGGCAGAGGGCGGGCAGGTCATACCACCGCGTGTCGGGATTGTCGGGGTAACGCATGAGCGGGAGACATCCGCAGGCAAGTGCCTCGAGCAGACGGGGCGTCACCTGCGAAAATCCGCCGGTAGGCTTGCCGTCATCCACGCCGGGCGTGGAGTAGAGAAACAGCCTGCTGCGGCGCAGGAGCGCGAGATAATCCTCACGCGAATCCACATCGGCCACAGGATTGCCACCGAGGTCATAGACCCACATATGGCCGCCACGCTTGGGTCCCTTGACCACCACATTGAGGCCGGGATGCTCGTCGACATACCGCCGGGCAAAATCGAGAAGCACCTCTGACGGACGCCCCACGAGCGCGAGGTCTATATCCTTGTGCATCGGCGCATCGGGGTCCAGGCGGTAACGGTCAGGCAACGACAGTGGCAGATGGCGATACTTCTCGGGCGACGCGCCGTGGGCTATAAGCCGCTCGTAAGCCTCACGGCTCGATATGAGCACATAGGGGCAGAGGGCCGTCGAGCGCAGAAACGCCGGAATGTCACTGTCGGGCAGGAAGTAGTCGATAATCCAGGGCACCGAGCGGTGACCGTAGCGACCACGGTTGTCGGCGGTGGCTATCATCACGAACTCAAGCACGGGCAGGTCGCGGCGCGGACACTTCGCGCCCACACGGCGCAGGAGCGAACGCACGCCCCACCCTACGCGCCACGGCGCACGTATCGGTATGCCGAGCACACGGGATATTTCATCTTCCCACTCGAACACAAGATGCCACGAGGGCCTGTGCTTGACACCTCGCCGCGATAATATGCCTGAAACGTTTATCATGCCACAAAGTTACGCGTTTCCACTGTGGGAAAAAAGTTTAGGAGGGTCAATTTGGCATAAAAGGTAAAAAGTAAAAAGTGAAAAAAGTTAAGACAATAGTTTGTATCAAACCACCTATTATCTTAACTCCTTAAACTTTAAACTTTTTAAACCGATAAGGGAATCTAAAGATTCTGCTCCCCTCCGCCGTCGATTGTGAGGATGCGGCCCTCTTCATCGTAGGTGATGGGGCACACCTTGAGCGAACGGAGCCATGACTTGCCGCCCGAGGGCACGCTGTCGTGGTGGAAGAGATACCATTTGCCGTCAAACTCCACGATGCAATGATGTGTGGTCCAGCCCACTACGGGAGTGAGGATTACGCCCTGATAGACAAACGGGCCGTAGGGATTGTCGCCCACAGCGTAGCAGAGCAGGTGAGAGTCGCCCGTGGAATATGAGAAATAATACTTGCCGTTGTACTTGTGTACCCACGAAGCCTCAAAGAAACGGTGCGGGTCGTCGGCACGGAGCGGGTTGCCGTTCTCGTCGATTACAACGATGGGGCGAGGCTCCTCGGCAAACTGGAGCATATCTTTAGTCAGACGCACGCAACGGCTGGGAAGGGCAGGCTCGGCACCCTCGGGGAGCACTGCGCTCTCCAGGGCCTTATTGTCGCGGTAACGCTGGAGCTGACCGCCCCACAGTCCGCCGAAATAGAGATAATACTCGCCGTCGGCATCGGGGAGCACGCATATGTCCATCGAGTAGCTGCCGCGGATGGGGTCGGGCTGAGGGATGAACGGACCCTCGGGACGGTCAGCGATAGCTACGCCGATGCGGAAGATGTCGTTCTTGTCCTTGAGGGGGAAATAGAGGTAATATTTGCCGTCCTTCTCGGCGCAGTCGCAGTCCCAAAGCTGTCGGCCGGCCCAGGGAATGTCGGCGATGTCGAGAGCCTTGCCGTGGTCAGTCACCTTGCCGGTCATGGGGTCGCCATCGATAGAGAGGACGTGCATGTCCTTCATCACATACTGGTCGCCGTTGTCATTCTCGACATTCTCACACTCCCAGTCATGCGAGGGATAGATATAAATCTTGCCGTTGTACACATGCACACTCGGGTCAGCCATATAATCGGCAGGGAAAAGATAACGCTTCTCAGGATTGATAGTCTTCATATTAAAATATTTTATAATCGTTGGGGGGAGATACAAAAGGACAAAAGTCACATAAGAAACAAAAGGATGACGTATCCCTTATGTCCTTATGTCCCTTTCTATACAAATGTATCTCAAATGTATTATTTCTCGGTGTATTCCGTGAGGAAGGGCTTGAGGTTGTAGGAGCGGTCGAAGAGGAGGGGATATTCCGAGCGGCCGGGGACGGGCCAGTTGTTTTTCCATGACATGCCGTCGTCAGTGCCCCAGGCATTTACGCGGGTGATGATGTCGGAGTGGCGGATGAACATGTCCATCGCCTTCTTCATGCGGTCGTTCCACTCCTGCGACACCTCGGCGGGAAGCCCGTCGGGATAAGGATTGAGGGCGGCGGCATAGGCGGCGGTGTCAGCCACGTTGGCACCCGTGTTGACGGTCGGGAGGGCCGACATGTCCCACTCGGTAATCATCACCTTGGCCCCGGTGGTGCCGAAAGCCACGATAGAGTTCTCAAACTCATTGAAGTCGGGATAATCCATGCCCATATGTCCCTGCATGCCTATGGCATCTACACGTATGCCCTTGGAACGCATATCGTTGACAATCTCGACATACTTGTCACGCTTGGCAGGCGAAGCCATCGAATAATCGTTGATGTAAAGCTCGGCATCGGGGTCGGCCTCCATAGCGCATTGGAACGCAAAGGGAATGAACTCCTCGCCAAGAATCTCGTAGAACGGCGACTTGCGGTATGTGCCGTCGTCAAGAATGGCCTCGTTGACCACATCCCAGCCCTGCACACGACCCTTGTAGCGGGTCATCATGGTGGTGATGTGATTGCGCATGCGCTCCTTGAGCACTTCGGGGGGCACGGGCGCGCCGAGCGAGTCGACGGCAAACCACGGCGCAAGCTGCGAATGCCACACGAGGGTATGGCCGACGATAAACATGCCTCGCTCCTCGCCATACTTCACGAATGCGTCTGCGTCATCCCATACATATACGCCTTCGGCGGGATTGACCTTCTCGCTCTTCATGCAGTTTTCGGCCACGATGGTGTTGAAGTGGCGGCTGACGATTGAGTCGCCCTTGGGGTCGGCACCGTTTACGAGGTCGACATTGACGGCAGCTCCGATGAGGAAGTTGTCGGCAAAAGTATCCTTGAGGGGTTTGTCCTGCGGCTTGTCAGCGGCACAGGAGGCAAGCAGAAGTGCTCCAAGAGCTGCGGGGAAAAACATTTTCATTGAAATTAAAATAATTTTGTGTGAATATTCCTTATATGAGAAAGGCACATAAGGACATACGAGATAAACCTGACAAAAGATTGATTTTTTGCTTCAAGAGACTCAAAAAAAGACCTATAAAATATGTCCCTTTTGTCTCTTATGTCCTTATGTACCCTTCTCTGAACAATCTGTTATTGTTATTTATGACGTGATTCTATCTGGCGGTTGATGTCGTCAATCACATCATCGTCAAGCTCATAGCGCGATATGATGAACATGGCGAGCACAAGCAGGATGGCGGGAATCACTGCCACGAGCCACAGTATGCCCTGCTCGGCAAAGGGTGTCTGGGTGGCGGCATCCTTATTGAATCCGACATAGGCAAGCACCAGGCCGGGCACCACTCCGCCCAGAGCCATACCGGCCTTGTAGAAGATGCCGGTGAGGGCGTTGACGATGCCCGAGATGCGACGGCCGTGGGTGTATTCGCCAAACGAGATGACCTCGGGGACAAGTGCCCACATGTAGCCTGTAGCCACAATCACACCGGTCGACTTGATGAACTGGGCCACATAGACCATCCACATCTGCTCGCGCAGGGCGGGCACAACCGAAATGATATAGAGCATGGCCATGCCGATGATTGCCGTGACGAGGAAGATGTAGAACATCCCCTTCTTGCCCACCACCCTCTTGATGGCCGGAATCATGGGCATGAATATGAACGCGGGAATCGAGCCGAGACCCATGAAGATTGAAAGCTCCTCAGCCGAACCGCCGAGGTTATAGTTGATATAATAGGCACCTGCGGCGTTGCCCACGGCCATCATGGCGAATGCCGTGATGAAGAAAAAGGCGAGGATGCGCAGCGGACGGTTGTGCACAAACTCCATCCACAGGTCAGAGACCTTGACATTCTCGGTCGCGCTCTTATCCATGACCACGCGCTCGCGGCACTGCGAGAAGCAGAATATGAGCAGGGCAAGGCCGATGACACCGTAGAGGGCCATCGTGGCAAACCATGCCGTGTCGCTCATGGACATATCGGTTGTCTCGGAGGGGTCGAAGCACTTGAGCACCATAGGAATGCCCATACCCACGGCGAGGCCGCCCACATTGGCCATGAACATGCGCACCGATGTGAGTTTGGTTATCTCGGCAGTGTCGCGTGTCAGCGAGGCGTTGAGCGCGCCGTAAGGCACATTGACGAGCGTATAGCACATCGACAGGCCCACATAGGTGAAGTAGGCATAGAAGAGCGAGCCTGAGAATCCGTTCCAGAAGCAGAGGATGGCAAACGCGGTGAGAGGCACGCCGCCCAGGATGAGATAGGCACGATACTTGCCGAGCTTGGGGTCATGCTTGTCGACGAATGTACCCACGAGAGGGTCCCAGATGACATCCACAATTCTCACTATCAGAAACATCACGGCGGCGACAGCAGGGTCGAGGCCGTAGACGTTGGTGTAGAAGAACAGCAGATACATGCTGATGGTCTGGTAAATCAGGTTCTGAGCGAGGTCGCCCGAACCGAAGCCGATGCACTGGAGCATCGAGAGCTTGTAGAAGCCGCGCGCTTCATTGGTTTTCGTTGCCGGGATAGTTGCTTCCATGATTAATGGGCCTGGGGAGCCGTAGATTATAGGGTTAGTAGTTTATTTTATCGAAGAGTATGGCCGGAGGTATAGGAGTCAATACTCGTAGAGACGGACGCGGAGCACTTTGAAGTCATCCACGCCGATGCGCACGTGGCGGCCCTGATGGGTCTCGTCGCCGTTGAATGTGCGGATGCGCCTGAGGCTTCCGTCCTCGCCGACCTCAACCTCCTCGACCGATGCGAGGCCGATGCGCTTGACGCGTGATGCCTTGGCCGGGTGAGATGCCGCCGACTGCTTGCCGCCGACTGCGCCACCGTTGCCCGTGAGCAGAAATCCGTCCTCGCCGAGCACCGGCTCATTGCCTTGGGCAGCCACCTTCCCCTCCTGCGCAGGAGCGAAGGTGAGCACGATGCCCGTACCGGCTATGATATAGTCATCGGGGGCCAGGCGCAGTATCAGACCACCTGTGGCGGGCCACACTGAGCCGTCGGTGGCACGGGAGTCCCACGGCAGGGTGAAATAGTGCGACGCCTTGATGCTCAGATTGCCGTCAGTGAGTGTGCGGGTGGTTGAGTCGGCATCGAAATAGAGACCCGACGTGGCCACACGGCTGCAACCGTCAGCCGAAGTCTTGAAAAGCAGCGGGCTGAGCGACTTCAGCAGCTCGTTGCCCTGACGCTGGTAGGCCACCTCGCCACCGGGGCGGAGATTGTAGGCAAACGGTGAAAGCCCCACTGCACCATGCTCGCCCACGGCATAGAGAGCCTGGGCGGGATTGGCGCGCGAGGCGCGTATCTCGGGGATGAAGAGAGGATTGTCGGGCAGAGCGTAGGCCGCTGTCCAGTCAACATAGCCGCTGTCGTAAAGGTCAGGGGCGAGTATGTCGACCGTCGGCGCGCCGGCATGCCAAATGTCCTTGAGATGGGCGAGAGGCCCGGCCGAGGGGTACTGGCCCGGCACACGTCCGCGCGAATTCATGGCCGCGTTGACATATAGCGGCATGGTGGGGAATATCTTGCGGGCCTCCTGCGCCAGCCGCTCCACGTAGAGGGCATAGGCATAGGCCTGGAAAATTTCGTCAGTGTAGATGTCGTCGCCCAGCATTTCGGCCCACGGGCCTGAGGTCTTCATCCCTGCGTCGCGCCACTTGGCCAGGAGCGAGGGGTGAAGTGATTTCTTATGTTTCTTCAGATAGTTCACAAGCTCGGCGGGCACACCCTTGTCATATTCGGCTTGGGCGAGCGGCGAGTAGTCGCGCGCATCCTCGAGCATGCCGATTTCGTTCTCAATCTGGAGCATGATTACCGTGCCGTCGTTATCGGTGTCGGCTATGTGGCGCAGCAGTGCCTTGAAGGCGGCCGCATCGGCCTCGTAGACGGCGGGCGAGAAGGCCGAGGCAATCTCGAGCGGCTTGCCGGCCGAAGTCATGGCGCGGGGATAGGTCTTGGTGTCACGTTTCAGCCACGCGGGAGCGTAGCACGACATGGAGTTTTTCCACGCTCCGAACCACAGGGGTACGACCTTCAGGCCGTGACGGCGGGCCGAGGCGAGGATGGTGTCGACCGACGAGAAGTCAAACTGCCCTTTCACAGGCTCGATAAGCTCCCAGGCCACGGGGATGAGCACGGTGTTGTAACCGTGGGCCACAGCCTTGTCCATGACCTCCTCGACATCGGCCGGACACGACGCCTTAGAGTTGCCGGTCTCCCCTCCGATGATGAGATAGGGCGAACCGTCAACCATGACCGTTGCACGCCCGTCGGCGTGGCGCACCAGGCGCGATTCGCTACGCGACCGGGCCGGAATGACAGTGGCAAGCAGGAGCAATAATGTGATGATTGGCTTCATGAGGCAAAATTAAGGAATAAATTTTATCAGAGCCTATAACAAATGTCTCATAGGCTTTCCCTTTTGTAAAGTCGTCAGGATGATATATAAAAATAAGGGAGGAGGCTCGCCCCCTCCCTTATTTTTACGGGTTACAGATTAGAGGTTGTTTAAAAATAAATGGGAAGCCGGAGTGGATGGATTTTTGAGCTAACCTGTTCATAATCTGAAGGAGCAATGCTGTAGCATTGTGACTGAAGATTAGGGACAGGGGAGCCAAAAAGGCATCCATGAAACCTTTGGTAACTTTTATTATCTTTTCTATTCATTGATTGGTTGTAATCAATGCCTGTTCGCATCCATTCTCTTGGGCGTCTTTCGTGCTGAATTTCAGTCACAATGCTACAGCATTGCTCCTTCAATTCATCCCGAAATCCCCCTCAAGAGAATGGACTCCGGCTTTCTCATTTATTTTTAAACAACCTCCTAACGCTGTGAAAAGTCGGGGCTTGTGAACTCTGCTCCGAGGTCACGGCCTGCGATGGCATCGCACACGCGCTTGTAGGCAATCTTGCGGCCATACGATGCGTCGAAGAGGTTGGGCTCGTCACCCTTGAGCCAGTACTCATGCTCCTCGGGAGCGTCGGTGAGCGACCAGATGGTGATGCCACCCTGCTGGGCCTCGGGCACGTTCTCGAAGTAAGAGGTGAGAATCATGTAGTAAACCTCGCCCTGCAGCTCGTAGTCGGCAAGGGTCTTGGCCTCGGTGCCGAGGGCCACGTCAAGCTCGGTGATGCGCACCTTCTTGCCGGTGGCGGCAAGCTCCTTGAACATCTTGTCGACCTGCTCCTTGGTGATGCTCTTATGCACGTGCATCTGAGTGCCGATGCCGTCGACATGTCCGCCGTTGGCGTCGATGTACTTGACAAACTCTATAAGGGCTGCACGCTTGCGGTCAGAGGTCTCGAGGTTGTAGTCGTTGACATAGAGGTCGGCATTGTTGGGCGAATACTTGCGGGCAAACTCAAATGCCTTGGCGGCATATTCCTTGCCGATGTAGTAGCCCCAATAGAAGTGGCCGTTGCCGCTCTCGTTAGCCCAGTTGATTGAGAGGCCGGTCTCCTCGTTCTCGACAGGCTCGCTGTCGCCGTCCATCCAGCCGCCATCGATGCCGCGCCACTTGGAGTCGTCGCCGATAGGCTCGTTGATAACGTCCCATGTGGTACAGTTGCTGCCCATGTGTGTCATGGCCTCCTTAATCCAGGACTCCATAGCACCGAGCAGTGCGGCCTTCTTCTCCTCTGCACTCTTGAGCTTGTAGGAGATGGTCACTGCGCGTGAGCCGCGGGCCTGAGCTGCAGGAGCATCCACATAGTTGACCACTACATTGTCGACATAATATGTCACACCGGGGTCGTAGCCAAAGTCAAATGACATCATCCATGTGTCGGATGTGAAGGCCGAGCTTTCGATAGTATAGCTTACCTGTGTCCAGGATGAGCCTGTCTGGAAATACTCGGTATAATCGCCCGTGCCGGTCCAGTTGGTCCAGGGGTAGTTGTTTTCCAGGTTAGCATAGGAGATACGTCCGCGTCCGGGGGCGTCGCTCTTGACAAAGAATGACACCTGAGCGTTCTTTCCGGGCTCTACGGCAATGTTAGCCGACTGCATCTGGAGGTCCCATGCGTTGGTAGAGGAAGCCGAGGCAACCATCTTCATGACATTCTTGTTGCCTGAGGGGGCATCAGCGATTTCCGCAACTGAGATGCCATCGCCGGGGTTAGCGAGGTTCCACTTATCGGTACCGGCTGAGAAGTCTCCGTTGGGACACATGTTGGGCAGACCGGCCTCGCCCTTCTCGCCAAACTCGAAGTCGTCGACGTAGAGGACTGACACGGGAGTTCCGCCAAACTGGATGCCGACACGGCATACATCGGCAGGCTCGCCGGTATATTCAAACTCGCCCTCACAAAGGGTCCAGTCAGCTCCGGCAGTGAACTCGGTCTTGTACAGGCCGCCATATGAGGCATTCTGTCCTACAAACTGCGCTACCACATTGTCGGGCGACTTAATCCAGAAGCGATAGGCATAGGTGGTGCCGGGCACAAGGTTGACACTCCACCACAGCTGGCAATCCCAGTTGGCTGAAGTCTCGGCATCCATCTCGGCCTTGAGACAGTAGTTGGAGTCGTGGCCGGGCGATACGACGCTCTTTGCGTAGTGGCTCCAGCCGTCCCAGCCTGTCATCTCACCGCTCTCGAAGTCAGAGTTGGTGACCACGTTGATGATACCGCCCTCGGCACTGCCTGACACCTGCATCTCGGGAGCGATGAGGCTCTTGAGATAGCTCTGCTGCTGCTGAGTGTGCCACAGCAGGTTGTGGCCGTGGATGGGGAGACCGCTGTTGCGGGCAACAAACTCGTCGACCTTGCTCCAGTTGAACGAGCCGTTGGATGCCACGATGCTCTGATGCTTCATGGCATTGCCGAAGGTCACGCCCTGGAAGTTGGCGTCCACCAGCTGAGAATACTCGTCAATGTCGAGATAGTTGTCGAGACCCATACCCACGGTGATAGGCACTGCGGGATGATATTCGGTCATATAGTCCTTGATATTCTTGTACTGGGCGATTTTCTCGGCCAGCTCCATGGGGAGTTCGGTAGGCTTGACAGTGGAGTCAGGCTGCTTCCACTCCATCACGTTATCGTCGCAGGCACTCACGGCAAACATGAGACCGAGCGCGGCGAAGGGGATATATAGCTTTTGGGTTTTCATTGTTTGGTCAGATTAAGGAGTTTTAGTTTTCAGCAGGTGTATCGGCCTCCTCTTCATCCTCGTCGGGGAAGTCAGACACGGTGTACTGCTTGAAGGGCACGATGCGCCAGTTGTCGACATAGAGGCCCTGATTGAAAGGAGTGGAGACATAGGTGTTGCCGTCAGTGTACTCTACGTCCTTGTTGACGAAGAACATACCGAAGTTGCGGTAAGAGGCGCCATTGCGGTGAGCCACAACATCCTGGAAGAGGTAGCCGGCCTTGAGGTCCTGATACTTACCTACGGTGGTCAGGGGTATGGTCACGGTCACCCAACCGTCAGTCTTGAAGGGCACGAACTCACCGTCCTGCATCCAGGGCACCCAGCATACGGCATAGGCTCCCTCATAGTCGGCCGAAGTCTCGCTTGTGCCAAAACCGTAGTTGGAGAGGTTGTTCTGGAAGGTGAACTCAAGTACGCCTGTCGAAAGCTCCTCGGGGCAGTAGACATCAAACTGGAATGCAATCTCTGATGTGGGAGTGTTCCAGGGGATGAGGTCATACATATGAGTCCAGTCGTCGGTAGGCTCGTCGTTACCTGCGGTAAACCATGCGCTACCCTGTGAGCTGGCCTTGATAGGAAGCGCGCTTGCGGGAATTGCGGGGATACACTTGCCGCGACCTGCACCGGCGGGGTCATCGACTACGTCGGTCTCGGGGTCATATGTGGCACTCCAGCTGCCGAACACACCTGTACCGTCACAGTCGAGAATCATGCCGCGACGCTCGTTGAAGTAGGCAGGGGTCTTGGCCACGCCGTTGGCGTTGACAGCCTCGATTGAGCCGCCCTCGGTAACGCCGGTGGGCATCACGAACGAGAACCATTTGCCATCCTCGTTGTCACACTCTATGCCTGTGGTTACCTTCACGCCACCGGGGAGGGTAATCTCGGTGGTCTCCTGGAAACCTGTGCCATAGACAGTCACGGTCTCGCCGGGCATGGGGAGGGTATTGCTTATCGAGGTAACAGTCGGGCTGGCCGCACGGATGGTGAGGTCGAAGGTGTACTCCGAGCCGTCCTTCACAAGGCGGATTTTGTCGCGCAGTTCGGGGTCGCAGTCCGAGATGGGGGTATCGGCATGCACCGAAATCAGCATGGAGTTATCGCTGACAAATGCTCGGTTGAAATAGGTGTCATAACCGTTGATATATACCTTTCTCACGCCGTAGAGGCCCTCACCCTCGATGCGGATGAGCTGACCGAGACGGGCGAAATCCACGGGGCGGTCAGGCACGGCTGACTCGTGGTTCTCCAGATAAATCTGGGTCACCTTGATGGGTGAGTTCTGAGCATCTTCCTCAAAGTAGGTGTCGTTGTCGTTACACGAGCTCATGCCCGCCGCAAAGACCGCCACCACAGGGAGGAGATAATATTTCAAGTGTTTCATAACTTTAATAGTCTTGATATGATTGGGGTTTGGGAGGGATTAATTGTAGAGCTCTGCGATTGAGACTTCCCTGTCGCCGAAACCATAGGCCACAGGCTCGCCGCTGAGCTGGGGATTACGTGTCTGGTCAACATCGCTGAAGGGGAATGTGAAGCGTGCCTCGGTAGCGGTGGACACACCCTTGCCCTCTTCCTTGAATGCATACTGGCAAGGCTCGGTCTCATCCCATACGTATGAACAGTTGCGGTTCTGAGAGTTGACGAAGTTGAGCACCTCCTGACGCTTGTAGTATGAGCGGCGGAGCAGGTCATACCAGTACTGACCCTCCATGGCAAGCTCGATGCGACGCTCGTAGTGGATGTCGTCGTAATTGATGACACGCTTGGTCTCCATGCCGGCACGCTGACGCACTGCGTTGTAATATGTGAGCGCGGTCTCGTCGGTGGTGTTGGGGTTGTTGCCCAGCACAGCCTCGGCAAGGTTGAGGTAAACCTCGGCAAGACGCATCATGTAGGCGTTGGCACCTGAGTTGTGCAGATAGGTCTGGCCGTTGTATGCGTGTGTGCCGTAGACGTGCTTGATGATGTTACACTGCTCGCGGCCAGTCTTGTCGCCGAGTGCGGGGTCATCGGCCACGCGGTATTCGCCAAACTTATCGTAAGTCTCGCCGAAGGTACATATCGTAGCGTGGCGACGCTTGCGGTCCTTGGGGTCATAGGTCTTGACGAGGTCATATGAGGCGAATGTCGAGCCGCCCCAGTTGCCGTCGGCTACCATCGTAGACCATCCGAAGAATGCGGTCATCTGGTTGTTGCAGCCAAATCCCATTGCGCCCTGCGGGTCACCCTGCATGAACTGGAGCTGGAACACTGACTCTGAATTGTTGTTCTGAGTGGCAAGTTCGAAGAGGTCGCCATACTCGGGCATGAGGCTGTAGGGGCCTTCGATACACTTGAGTGCAGCCTTCTTTGCAAGGTCGAGATAATAGGGGTTGCGTGTGCCGCGGTTATAGTCGGTGGCGATGTTTGTGCCGTCATACTCGCCGTCGGTGGTCAGACCGGCCATCGAGAGATATACACGTGAGAGCAGACCGTAGGCACTGTAGCAGGTAACGCGTCCTGCCTGCGACTGAGCCTTGGGCAGATGTGCTGCGGCAAACTCGAGGTCGCGTATGGCAAACTCCATGACATCAGTCTGGCGGTGAGCCGGGCAGATGGCATTCTTCTGCTGCACCTTGGTGTCGGTGTAGAGGATGGCGCGGCCCCAGATTGAGCCGATATACCAGTAGGCCACACCGCGCATGAAGCGGGCTTCGGCCGTACCGCGCAGTTTGGCCTGCTCAGAGGGGCCTTCGCTGCGGGCGATGTCGTTGATGACATTATTGCTCGACGACACCACGAGGTAAAGTGCGCCCCAGGCCTCCTCGAGACCTTCGGTAAGGGATGTCTCGGTGAAGTTGCAGTAGAACTTTACGTAGTCGGAATACTGGGCGGTGATGTTGTTGGAACGTCCGTCACCCACGGCCCATGAGAACTTGTTGTTGAAGTTGTTCCAGCAGTAGTTGTAGAGGGGATATACACCCGCATCCACAGCAGCGTCACTGTCATAGAACGTGCTTCCATTGGCCTGGGTGGTGTTGGTCTGCTCAAGAAAATCCGAGCAGGAGGACAGCATGAGGAGTCCTGCCAGAGCCGATGTAAAGAATATTTTGGATTTCATTGTATATTTCAGATTGTAAGGTGTTAGAACGAAACATTAAGACCTACGGTGTAGATGCGCGGCGAGGGATAGCGGCCGTAGTCGACACCGTTGAGGAGTGCGTCACCGTTGTGTGCGCCCACCTCGGGGTCGAGACCCTTGTACTTGCTCCAGGTCTTGAGGTTCTGGAGGTTGCAGTACACGCGCACATTCTCGAGGAATGCCTTGCGTACTATCTTGCGGGGCAGGGTGTAGCCGACCGAGATGTTCTGCAGACGGATGAACGATGCGTCCTCGACGAGACGGTCTGACACACGCGAGTAGTTGTTGTTGGCGTCGCTCTGCTGGATGGCGGGCATGAGGGTCGAGCCGGCGTTGGTCACGTAGAGGTTGCGGTAGTCATCCTCGGGACCGTTGGGGTCGAGCAGACCAATCTGCGCATAGTTAAGAGCGTCGGTGGTGACATTGGAGTTGACACGCGGGTCCTCGATGCGGTAGCGGGTGAGGTTGAGGGCCTTGTTGCCATACGAGCCTGAGAAGAAGATGCTCAGGTCGATACCCTTCCATGAGAAGGTGTTGCCGAAGCCGAAGGTGAACTTAGGCTCGGGGTTGCCGATAAAGGTGCAGTCCTTGTCGTCAATCACGCCGTCGCCGTTTATATCCTCATAGATATAGTCGCCAATCCAGGTCGACGAGGGGCTGATGGTGTTGCCCTTGGGGATAGCCACCTGCACGAGCTCGCCGTTCTCGTTATGACGGTAGAAGTCGGTGGGCTTGTCGAAGCGGCCGATTACCTTGTAGCCCCAGAACTGGCCTACGGGCTGACCTTCCTTGGTCATGGTGATGTTCCAGTTGGTCGAAGCGGGCTGCATGGTGCGCACGAGTGTGGCAGTCTCGGTGTCAAGCTCGCGCACGTTGTTGCGGTTGAGCGAGAACACTACGTTGGTGGTCCACTGGAAGTCCTTGTTGGTGATGTTGGTGGTGTTAAGCGTAAGCTCTATACCCTTGTTCTCGAGCGAGCCTATGTTCTGCCAGGGGTTGGAGGGGCCGTCAGAGCCGTAGCCGACGATGTAGGCGGGCATCTGCACCTGCAGGAGCAGGTTCTTGGTGCGCTTGTAGTAGAGGTCGGCGGCAAACTCGATGCGGTTGTCGATGAAGCCGAGGTCGAGACCTACGTTGTAGGAGTAGGTAGTCTCCCACTTGAGGTCCTCATTGGGGATGTTGGCGTTCATTACGCCCTGACCCCAGGGAGTGGTCTTGAAGTTGAGAAGGCCGATTGTAGCCCACTGGTCAACGTTCTGGTTACCTGTGGCACCCCAGCCGAGACGGAGCTTGGCATTGTTCATCCACGAGATGTCGCGGAGGAATGACTCCTGTGACGCACGCCATGCGAGGGCTACCGAGGGGAACCAGCCCCAGCGGTTTTTCTCGGTGAAGCGTGACGAACCGTCGCGACGGATGGTGGCGGTGAGGAGGTAGCGGTCGTCATAGCTGTAGAACACGCGGCCAAACCATGAGAGAATCGAGTTGTGGAACTTCGAGCCTGTGGCGCGCGAGGTGCTGTTGTCACCTGCCGAGAGGTCAGGGGTAGTATTGGTGAGGAAGCCCGAAGCGGTGCCCACCTGCTGCTCCCAGTTGTAGTGGCTCATCTCATGACCTATCATAGCGTTGACGCTGTGCACCTTGTTGAAAGTGGCGTTATAGGTGAGGATGTTGCGCCATGACCAGTACTTGGTCTGGACCTTTGTCCAGCGAGACGAGCGGATTTCCTGCTTCTTGATGCCGAACTTGTAGTCGGGCTGGTAGTAATAGTAGTTGTTGTAGTTCCAGTCGCCCGACACCTCGGTCTTGAGGGTGAGACCCTTGTAGAGGGTAGCCTCGAGGAATGTGTTGAAGCGGAAGTTGGTCTTGCGGTTGTTGTTGGTGATGAGTGATGCCAGACCCACGGGGTTGTCAGGCATCCAAGCGTCTTCTGGACCGTCAAATGAGCCGTCAGGCGATGTCACGGCCACTGTCGGGGGCTGCATGAGGGCGGCAAGGATGGTGTTGTTGTCGGTGCCCACCTTCTGCTTGGTCTCGGCAAACGAGAAGTTCACGCCGCCCTTGAGCCATGACTTGAGCTGTGACTCGAGGTTGGAGCGGAGCGAGAGACGGCGGAATCCTGAGCCGAGGGCTATACCGTCCTGGTTGAGATAGCCGCCCGAGAATGCATAGGTGGTCTTTTCGTTACCGCCGGCCACCGAGATGTTGTGGCTGGTCATGAAGGCGGTGCGGAACAGCTCGTCCTGCCAGTCGGTGCCGTCGCCGAGGAGTTCGGGACGCACGTAGCTGCTCGAGCTGGGGGTGATACCGAGCGATGCACGGTAGTTGTGAAGCTCGGCATACTGGCGCAGGTTGAGCATGTCATATTTGTCAGGCATCTCCTGCCAGCCCACATAGCCGTCATAGGTGATGGTGGCGTTGCCGGCCTGGCCGCGCTTGGTGGTAATCATGATGACACCGTTTGACGCACGCGAACCGTAGATAGCCGTGGCAGATGCGTCCTTGAGGATGTCCATCGACACGATGTCCGAGGGGTTGATTGTAGCGAGGGGGTTGGAGTTACCGTTGTCATCACTGCCCGAAGCCTCGATGACCACGCCGTCGATTACAAAGATAGGCTGCGAGGTGGCGTTGAGCGAGTTGACACCGCGGATGCGGATAGTGGAGGCTGCGCCGGGAGTACCCGAGTTGGCCTGGATAGTCACACCGGCGGCACGGCCCTGGAGCACCTGGTCGATGCTGGTGGGCACTGACTTCTTGATGGCTGCGTCGCCCACTGAGGCCACGGAGCCGGTCATGTCCGAACGCTTCATCTGGCCGTAGCCCACGACTACGACCTCGTCAAGCACCTCGGCGTTTTCTTTAAGGGTGACTGTGAGCTGGGTCTGGCCCTTGAGCTCGATGCTCTGGGTGGTATAGCCCACATAGCTGAACACAAGTGTTGCGTTCTTTGGTACGTTAAGCGAGAAGTTACCGTCGATATCGGTGGCTGTGCCCACGCCGGTACCTTTCTGCTGCACTGTTGCGCCGATGAGCGGGTCGCCCGCTTCATCCTGCACTGTTCCCGTCACAGTGATGTTCTGGGAGAGGGCCCATAGCGGCGTCATAAAGACGAACATGAGCAGCATGGACCTCAGGAGGTTTACTGTGCACTTCATGAAAAATAAATTGTTGTTTTGGTGGTGTTTAAGGTGATTGTTATTGTCTAAAGGGTAATAAGGTGTACTTTAATCGTTAATAAATTAAAGGGTTAAGGTTTGAAAAATGATTTGATTTGGTAATGGTAAGATGTACGCAAAGGTAAACATAATTTTTTATAATCCAATAGTTTTTAACGGAAATGTCGATTTTTTTTGTTAAATCTTTACCTCGCCTTCAAAATGCATATAAAAGTGTCAGCAAAAAGGGTATAGTTTGCCGCGATGGCGGTTGGCAAAACGGCGGATTTTCCGTATCTTTGCATTGATTTTCAACAGCCCCGACACGGGCAATCAAATTAACCGGCAAAATCAATCCAATGAACAAGTATATCCTCAACCTTCTCCTCCTGCTCACCACCCTCGTGCTGTCGAGTGCCAGCTCATGCTCGCACGATGACGACGGTCCCGACAGCCCCGACGCTCCCCCGGCTACCGTGAGCCGCACTGTGCTTGTATATATGGTGGCCGACAACACACTCGGCACCAACTTCGGCAGCGACGACGAGGACATCACCGAGATGCTCGAGGGGGTCAAGGGGGGCGCGCTCAACGGCGGACGCCTCATCGTCTACCACAACCGCCCCAAGACCGCCCAGGGCAATCCCCCGCAGATGCTCGAGATTACCGAGCAGGGACTGAAAGTGCTCAAGACCTATCCCGACGACGCGTCAATCTACTCCGTCGACCCCGCACGCATACGCGAGGTCATGGCCGACATGAAGCGTCTCGCCCCGGCAGAGGACTACGGCCTCGTGCTCTGGAGCCACGCCAACGGATGGCTCGGCCCCACATCCCCCTCCGACGACCGCTACCGCGCCTTCGGCGACGACCGAGGCTACCATATCACCGTCCAGACCCTCGCCAAGACCCTCGAGGGTGAGCAGTTCTCGTTCATCTACTTCGACTGCTGCCTCATGGGCTGCGTTGAGGTCATCTACGAGATGCGCGGCCTCACCCCCTGCATCGTGGCCTCGCCCACCGAACTGAGCATCGACGGCATGCCCTATGACCGCAACGTGCCCGAGATGTTCCTCGCCGAGCCTGACGTGGTACAGATGGCCGAGAACACGTACAAATATTATGAGGACGACGTCAACGGCTACGACGAGGGGTGCCAGATAGCCGTCTATGACACCCGCACGCTCGACGCCCTCGCCGCCGCCACCCGCGACATCCTCGTCAACGTCAAGGAATTTCCCGAGATGGTCGACTACATCCAACGCTACAACCGCCCCTACGAAGCCACATATATATATGACATGGACAACTACATGGAGCTGATAGCCCGTGTGGACTACCCCGAGCAGCTCGAGGCGTGGCGCAAGGCGTGGCGCAACACCGTGGTCTACGGCGCGGCCACCCGCAACGGCATCGGCGGACTCTACTTCGACCGCTACTGCGGGCTCGGAGTCATGGCCATCGACAGCCACGCCGAGGCCACATGGCGCGGGTACAACACCCTACAGTGGTGGAAGGACGTGGCCTCGGTGGCCCCCGTGTTCAAGGCCGCCGACCCCAAGTGACATCGTGATTAATTAGGACACCCCACATAACAATTGCGGCATAATTGTTGTTATATAATCATCTATGACCGACCCAATCTCTGACGCAATCCTCGGCGCGCACGGAGGCTCAGCCCCCGACGCCGCCCAAGCCATACCCAACCCTGCCGATGAGCTGGCAGCGTTCAAGAACATGTCGCTCGACCAGATTATCAGCACCATCGCCACCGACCTGGCCCACTTCGCCATATCGCTTGCGGCGGCGATACTCGTGTTCTACGTCGGCAAATTCATCATCAACCGCCTCTACGGCCTCACCGACCGCATCCTCCACCGCCGCAACGTCGAGGCATCCCTGGCCACATTCGTGCTCAGTTTCGTGAGGATAGTGCTCTACTTCATCCTCATCATCACCTGCATAGGCATCATCGGCATCGAGACCACCTCGTTCCTCGCCCTGTTCGCATCGGCCGGCGTGGCCGTCGGCATGGCCCTCAGCGGCACCCTCCAGAACTTTGCCGGCGGCGTGCTCATCCTCGCCCTCAAGCCCTTCAAGGTGGGCGACTACATCGAGGCCCAGGGCTTTGCCGGAACGGTGAAGAAAATCGAGATGTTCAACACCATCATCACCACCCCCGACTACAAGACCATCATCATACCCAACGGCGGCCTCTCCACCGGTGCCATCAACAACTCCACCACACAGCGTTACCGCCGCGTGGAGTGGAAGATAGGCATCTCTTACGGCGACAGCGTAAGCCGTGCGCGCCAGGTGCTCATGGAGATGCTCACCACCGACCCCCGCGTGCTCAACGACCCCGCCGCCCACGACGGGCTGCCCGGCCCGGTGGTCTATCTCGCCTCGCTCGACGACTCGGCCGTGACCCTAACCATCCGCGCCTGGGTCAAGAGCGGCGACTACTGGGACGTATTCTTTGAGAAGAACGAGGAGATATACAACCACCTCCCCGAGCGCGCCGGCATCTCGTTCCCCTTCCCGCAGATGGATGTCCACGTGGTAAAGTGACCTCTTAACATTATTTATAGGTCAAATTTGAGGATTTCTGTGTAACTTTGCAAAAGAGGGTTAATAGGCTCGTGCCGCAACCCCCTGACCATGACACTCCACTCTCTCCTCTCCCCCTATGCTCAGGACTCTGACTTAGGGGATTAGCCGTATCATCGGCATCCAACTTCAGTGCATCACCCGCACACCCCCCTCTCCCCCACCCCTCCGCAGCCCGCCGTGGCCGCGGCCTCCGCATGGAAAAAGAAAAAAACTACATAAATGACAAGTAAATGGAATTACTGTCCTCTTACATCCGACGAGCAAGAAGCGGAATCCCGGCTGGCCCTGCGCTATTCGGGAACACCGCCCATTAGCGAGCTGCTGGCGCAACGGGGCATTTCCACTGTGGAGGAGGCTGAGAGATTCTTTCACCCCTCGCTCAGGGATTTGCACGACCCGTTCCTTATGCCCGACATGGACAGGGCCGTTGAGCGGCTCAACCTCGCCATGGGGAGGAAGGAGAAAATAATGGTCTACGGCGACTACGACGTGGACGGCACCACTGCGGTGGCTCTCGTCTACAAGTATCTCCGCAACTATTACTCCAACATCGAATACCACATACCCACTCGCACCGAGGACGGGTATGGCATCTCGCGCGCCACCATCGACATGGCGGCCGAAAGCGGGGTGAAACTGTTCATAATACTCGACTGCGGCATCAAGGCCACCGACGAGGTGGCCTATGCCCGCACGCTGGGCGTCGACTTCATCATCTGCGACCACCACGTGGCCGACGATGTGCTGCCCCCCGCCGTAGCCATCCTCAACCCCAAGCTCGAAGGCTCCACCTACCCCTGCTCCCACCTCTCGGGATGCGGCGTAGGCTTCAAGCTCCTCCAGGCCTTTGCCATCTCCAACGCCCTCCCTATGGGCGACCTCGAGGGGATGCTTGACCTCGTGGCCGTCTCTATCGCCGCCGACATCGTGCCGATGGTGGGCGAGAACAGGATTCTCACCTACTACGGCCTAAAGCGTCTCAACTCCAACCCCAACATGGGCCTGCGCGCCATCATACGCATCTGCGGACTCACAGGCAAGGAGATAACCATCAGCGACGTAATCTTCAAGATAGGCCCGCGCATCAACGCCTCAGGCCGCATGCAGAGCGGCAAGGAGGCCGTCGACCTGCTCGTCAGCCGCGACTCGGCCGACGCTATGGCACGCGCCAAGGAGATTGACGGCTACAACCAGGACCGCAAAGAGCTTGACAAGCAAATTACCGACGAAGCCAACGCCATACTCGAGGAGCGCGACGTAAGCCACTCGCGCAAAAAGTCGATAGTCATCTACAACAAGAACTGGCACAAAGGCATCATCGGCATCGTCGCCTCACGCCTCACCGAGCTTTACTACAAGCCCACCGTCGTGCTCACCCACGCCAACGGCCTCGCCACCGGCTCGAGCCGCTCAGTGCAGGGGTTTGACGTCTACAGCGCGGTCGACTCCACCCGCGACCTGCTCGAGAACTTCGGCGGCCACACCTACGCCGTCGGCCTCTCGCTCAGAGAAGAGAACATACCCGAGTTCACCCGCCGCTTCGAGGAATACGTCAAGGCCAACATACGCACCGACCAGCTCACCCCCCAGCTCGACATCGACGCCTACCTGACCTTCAGCGAGATAACCCCCGAATTTCTCACACTCCTGCGCAAGTTCAACCCCTTCGGCCCGGGCAACTCCAAGCCCGTCTTCTGCACCCGCCGCGTCAAGGACTTCGGCACCAGCAAACTCGTGGGCAAACTGGGCGAGCACATCAAGCTCGAGATAGTCGACGACACATCGGGCAAAGTGTTCAACGGCATCGCCTTCAACTCAGCCGAACACTTCCCCCACATCCACGCCGGCAAACCCTTCGACATCTGCTACACCATCGAAGAAAACAAGCGCAAAGGCTCCCACTCCGTCCAGCTGCTCGTCAAAGGCATCCTCTGTTAATGTAGCGACAGTCGTAGCCACGGCTCTAACCGTAGGTTAAAAGCCACGGCTTGCCCTGTAGGAGCGACGGCTTTAGCCGTCGATATGACACGACATATCTCGCAGACAATTGATTGAAACGCACCCTAATAAGCAATTACTAATTAATAATTGCTAATTACTAATTGCCCAAAGATTACTAATTACTAATTGCTAATTGCTAATTGCCCAAAGATTACTAATTGTACCAGGTACTAAAGCGTTTCTGGGGCTACGACACATTCCGCCCCATGCAGGAGGAAATCATCAGCTCGGTACTCGCCGGGCATGACACCCTCGGACTGCTCCCCACCGGGGGCGGCAAGAGCCTCACGTTCCAGGTACCCGCCATGATGCTCGACGGCGTCACCCTCGTCGTCACCCCCCTCATCTCCCTCATGAAAGACCAGGTCGACAACCTCGCCGACCGGGGCATACGCGCCGTACTCTTCCACTCAGGCCTCACCCCGCGCGAGAAAGACCTCGCCATGACCCGTTGCCGCCTCGGCAAAGCCAAGATAGCCTACCTCTCCCCCGAACGCCTCCAGAACGAACGCTTCCTCGCCGAACTCCGCACCCTCACCGTCTCCCTCCTCGTCGTCGACGAAGCCCACTGCATCTCACAGTGGGGCTACGACTTCCGCCCCTCCTACCTCCGCATCGCCTCACTGCGCCGCATCGTCGGCCCCGACGTGCCCGTGCTCGCGCTCACAGCATCCGCCACCCCCGAAGTCACCGCCGACATCATGCGCCACCTCGGGTTTCGCGCCCCCCGCGTCTACGCCAAAAGCTTCACACGCGAAAACCTCAGCTACATAGTCCGTTACGCCGACGTCAAAGAGCCGATGCTCCTCAGAATCATGCTCAACACCACAGGCAGCTCCATCGTCTACGTCCGCTCCCGCCGCCGCACCCGCGAACTCGCCGCACTCCTCGCCGACTCAGGCATCTCGGCCGAAGCCTACCACGCCGGACTCCCCCCCGAGGACAAAGAAGAGCGACAAGACCGCTGGAAGCGCGGCGACGTGCGCGTGATGGTAGCCACCAACGCCTTCGGCATGGGCATCGACAAACCCGACGTGCGCCTCGTCGTACACTACGACCTCCCCCCATCGCTCGAAGAATACTACCAGGAAGCAGGGCGCGGCGGACGCGACGGCAAAGAATCACTGGCCGTCGTCATCGCCGGACGCAGCGACAAAGCCCTCCTCACACGCCGCGTCAACGAAAGCTTCCCGCCCAAAGACTACATAGGCCACGTCTACGAAATGGCCGGCAACTTCCTCAACGTAGCCGTAGGCGAAGGCTACGGCATGGTCTACGAGTTCAACTTCACCCTCTTCTGCGACACATTCAGCCTCCCCCCCGTCACCGCCCGCAGCGCATTGCAGATACTCACCCGCGCCGGCTACGTCGAATACATCGAAGAGACCACCTCACGCTCCCGTCTGATGGTGATAATGAAGCGCGACGAGCTCTACTCACTCCGCACCGACGCCGACGCCGAAGAAGTGCTCCAGTGCGTCATGCGCCTCTACACAGGCATCTTCGCCGACTACGTCTACATCAGCGAGCTCACCATAGCCGAAAGGCTCAGAATGTCATCCGAACAGGTCTACAACTCCCTCCTACAGCTGTCGCGCCTCCACGCCATCCACTACATCCCGCGCGCCACCACCCCCTACCTCATCTTCACCACCTCGCGCGAAGAAGCCCGCCACCTCATCATCCCCCTCGAAGTCTACGAGCGTCAGCGCGAACGCATGGAGCAGCGCGTCAGAGCCATGAAAGACTTCGTGTTCGACTCCACCGAATGCCGCGCCAACACCCTCCTGCGCTACTTCGGCGAAACCCCCGCCGCCCCCTGCGGCAAATGCGACGTATGCCGCACGCGCCTCCGAGCCGAGCGCGCCCGCGCTCAGGAAGACGACCTCAACAAAAGCATCATCCACCAAGCCACGCGCCCCGGCGGCATCGAACTCACCGAAGCCGTCTCAACCCTCGGCCCCCACTACGGCCACGACACCGTCACCGCCGCCATCCGTTACCTCCTCGACCACGGCACCCTCACCCTCAACCAAGGCACCCTCCACCACACCCTGTAGGAGCAACGCAAGGTAGGAGCGACAGCTTCAGCCCTGTAGGAGCGACGGCTTCAGCCGTCGATATGAAGCGACCTATCTTTCATTAATTCTGCGCTTTAAGTCACCCAATTCATGCCATATCGACGGCTAAAGCCGCCGCTCCTACCCCGTCTCTCGTTCCCCCGTGCCCCCGTCTTTGTGCCATTGTGCTCCTGTCTCGCCCGTTGCCGTTCTCCCGTCTTCCCCTTCCCTCCTGTGCTTCTCTTTTTTTGTCCCCCTGCTCCCGAGCTTTAGCTCGGGGGAGGCTTCGCGACATTATCGCACCAATCCCCCCGTGCCCGCATCCTACCTTTGCACCATGCATTCACGGAAGCTCATAACATCCAACTATTCTCGTAAGCCGTGCATCCCCGACATATGGTGCCACAGCTTCAGGAGATTTCTCGGCAGGCAACTGACGCCAGCCGAGAAAGCCGTCATATCCACCCTCGAAAAGGCTCGCCGTGCACGTACTCGTCCCCGCCCAACAGTCATCATCGACCATCCCGGCCACGACAGCACAGCCATTCTCGACAGCTACCTCCGCTACAGGCTCGCCACCTCCCCCGAGGGAGCCACAGCCATCCGCTGCACCCCCGACCGTCAGGCTATAAGCAAGCGCACACCCCGCCTCCGCCACCTCACCTACCGGCAAGTCAGAACCGTCCGCGGAAGCACCCCCGCCTTCATGCTCCTCCTCAACGCCCATCGGGCAAGAACCTACTCCCCACTCCTCAAATCCCCCGACAACTTTCAGAAAGTCTGCTCCGCCCTCTTCCCCATCCTCGACCGTTCCGGCTTCCTGATTATCCACCTCCGCGCCGACACCCCGCCCGAAACCCTCCCATCCGGCCTCCTCATCCACAGCTTTGAAACAGTGGGAGCGCGGCAGCGCGACGAAAGCGAAGGCGAAGGCGACAGCCCTCCCCTTGTCACAATCATCACCCTCGCCCCTCGTCCCCCTGTGCTCCCGTCTTTGCGCTCCTGTGCTCCTGTCTCCCGTGCTCCCATCTCATCACATCCACCCCAACTATCGCGGTACGCCGTGCTCCGCAGCCCAAAGCTAAACCGCACGGCAAGTGCTCATTGACATATTGCACAAATAAAACCGAACAAAATAGGGGGAGTGTATTGTTTTTTTAGTAATTTTGTGGTTTGAACCGGGGCTGTGGCTCGGGGAATCCCCGAGCCACGCCCGAGGTTCTGACCACGTTACAACACCCCAAGCAATATGCGTTCAGTCAAACAGTTGAGAATGCTCCTGGCCATGATTGCGGCAGCCGTGCTCGCCGCATGCGCCAACATGGGGCGACCCGAGGGAGGCCCGCGCGACGAGCTGCCCCCCGTATATGTGCGCTCCAATCCCGCAATGGGACAGCTCAACGTGACCGCCAACAAGATTACAGTCGACTTTGACGAAAACATCGCGCTCGAGGACGCCATGAACAAAATCGTGGTCTCACCCGCCCAGCGCACCACCCCCGCCATATCATCCAACGGCCGCAGGGTCACCGTAGAACTGCGTGACACCCTCCTGCCCAACACCACCTACACCATCGACTTCGCCGACGCCGTCAAGGACCTCAACGAAGGCAACGTGCTCGACGGACTGGCCCTCGACTTCGCCACCGGCGACACCATCGACACCCTCCGCATCTCGGGCATGGTCTTTGAGGCGCAGACGCTCGAACCGGCCCAGGGCATGCTCGTGGGCGTGTACTCCAACCTCTCCGACACAGCCATATCGACCCTCCCCTTCGAGCGCATCACCAAGACCAACCAGCTCGGCGAGTTCACCCTGCGCAACCTCAAGGAAGGCACCTATCGCATCTTCGCCCTCAACGACGTCAACCGCGACTATCACTGGGACCGTTCGGAGGACGTAGCCTTCTATGACGTCACCATAAGCCCCTCATCCACATCCATCACCATCACCGACACGCTCACACGCGAGAACGGCGAGCGCGACTCGCTCGTGACCCGCCCTGGCACCCGTTTCCTCCCCGACGACGTGCTGCTGACATGGTTCAACGAAGGCTACTCGGCCCAGTATCTCAAAGACTACAAGCGACCCGAGCGCAACAAGATAACCTTCCAGTTCGGCACCAAGGCCGACACCCTGCCGATAATCCGCCTCATCAACACCCACCGTGCCGGCGACGAGATAAGCACCTGGAGCATGCTCGACGCATCCCCCACCCTCGACACGCTGACCTATTGGATAGCCGACACCTCGCTCGTGTCGCTCGACTCCATCACGCTCGAGGCCAAATATCTGCGCACCGACACCAACGACAACCTCAGCTGGACCACCGACACCCTCCGCTTCAACTTCCGCAGCCCCAAAAAGAAAAAAGAAGAGCCAAAGAAGAAGAAAAAAGATGACGAGGAGGCCGAAGACTCCATACCCAAAATTCCCCACATGGACCTGAAAGCCACCTCAGGCACCAGCCAGGAGCTGAACCGCGGGCTCACCCTTGCAGGCACCACCCCCATAGTGAGGTTTGACACAGCGGCTGTCACGCTCGAGATGCAGGTCGACACGCTCTGGTACATACTCCCCCGTCCGCAGTTCACCCGCCCCGACTCGCTCAAACCGATGTCATTCAACGCCCCCTACACATGGGAGGAGGGCACGAAATACCGTCTGACGGTCGACTCGGCCGCCGTCACCGACCTCTACGGACTCGACAACGACAAGCTCGTACACGAGTTCACCACCAAGAAGAGCGACGACTACTCGACCGTCTCCTTCAGCATCACCGGCCTTGACGGCCGCCCGGCCATAGTCGAGGTGCTCAACTCCTCCGACAAACCCGCCGGCTCGGGACGTGTCGAAAACGGCCTGGCCACCATCGGCTATCTGCCCCCCGGCACCTACTACGCCCGCCTCTTCATCGACGCCGACGGCGACGGCAAGTGGACCACAGGCTCGCTCACCGACTCAATCCACCGCCAGCCCGAGGAGGTCTACTACTACCCCAAGCGCGTGACGCTCAAGAAGAACTGGACCATCGAGCAGAGCTGGGACATCAACGAGCTCCCCGTCGAGCAGCAGAAGCCTCAGGAAATCAAGAAGAACAAGCCCAAGCGCAAGAAGGGCGACCCGGAGGAGCGCCCCACCGGCGAGGACGAGGAGGAGGACGAATTCTTTGACGACCCCTTCATGAACTCCGCCACCCGCAACGGCAACTTCACCAACGGCTCGGGCAACAACTACAACACCAACAACCGATACTTCTGACCCACAACCTCTTACACTCCCATATGCAACCTGACTCAACGACAACCTCCGGCCACACCCGGAGCAAGAGCACCCCGCTGGGGCTCCTGCTCAAGTATGGTGTGCCCGTAATCATCACCGTGGGCCTCTGCTACCTCCTCATCCGCGAGATGGACCTGCGCGAGATGTGGCACACGATATGCACCCAGTGCAACTTCAACTGGATAGCCGTCAATGTGGCATTCCTCATCGGTGCGATGTTTGCCCGCGCCGCCCGCTGGCAGCTCCAGCTCCGCGCCCTCGGCATCAGGGCATCGCTCTGGCTGCTGACCCTCAGCGTCTTCGGCACCTACGCCGTCAACCTCGTGTTCCCCCGCCTCGGCGAAGTGTGGCGCACAGGCTTCGTGGCCGAGCAGCAGAAGGCACCCTTCACCACCGTGTTCGGCTCGATGGTGGCCGACCGCCTGTCCGACACCATCGCCGTCGGCCTCATCTCCCTCCTGGCCTTCATCCTCGCCGGCCCGCAGCTCATGGCCTACCTCGGGCAGAACCCCGACCTGCTCGACCAAATAATGTCCATCCTCGGCTCCCCCATACTCTGGGGTGCCGTCATCGCCATCCTCGCCGCCACGGTGTGGGTGTTCGTGAAATATCCCGAGAACAAGGTGGTCACCACCCTGCGCAAGATTTGGGACGGACTGTGGAAAGGATTTGCCGTAATCGTCAGCATGCGCGGCAAAGGGCTGTGGCTCTTCTACACCTTTATATTATGGGCATGCTACTTCCTCGGGCTCGGATGCGCCTTCATGTCCTTCCCCCTCGTGGCCGAGGTGCTCGTCGAGCACGGCCTCACCGCACTGCTCGTATGCTTCGTGCTCACAAGCCTCTCGATGCTCGTGCCCTCCAACGGCGGCATCGGCCCCTGGCAGTGGGCCATGATATTCGCCCTCAGCCTCTACTCGGCCAACATCCCCGGCCTGACCAAGGACTATGTGGCATCGTTCGCCAACCTCGCACTCGGCGTGCAGACCATCACCTCAATCATACTCGGCCTCTTCACCTTCGCGTGGATAGCCCTGAACAAAAAGACCAAACGATGAAATGGATTGACGACCAGGACGACTACTTCCTCCGCGACTTCAACAGCAAGAACGACGGGGACACCGACAGCTCCACCCAAGGCTCCGCCTCCACACCGTCACAAGCCCCCGGCGGGAGCGGCGACACCCCCGCCTCCGACAGCACCCCCGGCAATGCCTCGGGCAGCGCAGGAAGCACCCCGGGCGAGTTCACCTTCCCCGCATCCTCAACCGGCGGCTCTGACAGCGCGTCCACAACCGGCGGCAACGACGGCTATGCGACAGCCGAGGTCACCGACCCCGCCGACTCGCCCAAACGCAAGCGCAGACGCGCTCACAGGAGGCTCTTCTGGTTTTTCCTCATAGTCTTCATCGTGCTCTGCACCGCGTTCTACATACGCTATTTCGTGCCCTACACATCCGAGACCCTCACCACCGGCTACATCACGCTGGTGGAGAAACGCGGCATCTTCTTCAAGACCTTCGAGGGCGAGATGATTTCCGAAAGCGTGCTGGCCGACACAGCCAAGGTCTACTCGCGCGACTTCTACTTCTCCATCCCCGACGACTCGCTGGGCCGCCTCGTGCAGTCCTATCAGGGCACAGGCAAGCGCGTCACCCTCACCACGCAGAAGTATTACGGCACCCTCCCCTGGCGCGGCTCGCAGAAGTCGGTCGTCACAGCCGTCACCCCCGCCGCAAACTGACCGCCCCAAATCCCCATCGCCCTCAGACAACCGCCCTCTGACCACTCTCCAACCTATAGTTCTCCAACTGACATACTCACTAAACTCATTCAACCGTAACGAATGGACCTCCGCATATTTCCCCCCGAGGGATTTCTTGAGACACGCCTGTCGCTCCCGCTCTCCAAGAGCATGAGCGCGCGCGCACTCATCATCAACGCCCTCACCCCCGGAGCGTCGTCCCTGAGCCGCGTGGCCGAGTGTGACGACACCGACGCAATGGTGGCCGCCCTGCGCGGCGACTCCGCACAATCAGCCCACCGCACCGTCAACATAGGGGCAGCCGGAACCACAATGAGGTTTCTGACAGCCTACTACGCATGCACCCCCGGAGCCGACATCACCCTCGACGGCTCGCCACGCATGCGCCAACGCCCCATCAAGGTGCTCGTCGAGGCCCTCAAGACCCTCGGCGCAGACATCGAATATGCCGGTGAGGAGGGTTTCCCGCCACTGCGCATCCGAGGTCGCCGTCTGAGCGGCGGCAGCCTGGAGCTTGACGCATCGGTCAGCTCGCAATACATCTCGGCACTCCTCATGACCGCCCCCGTCATGGAGCAGGGGCTGAAACTTACGCTGCTCGGCGAGATAGCCTCACGCCCCTACATACTCATGACGCTCAAGATGATGCGCGACTATGGCGTGGAGAGCGAGTTTTACCTCAACACCGTCACCGTGCCCGCCGGAGGCTACAAGTGCCCCGACCGTCCCCGCGAAATCGAGGGTGACTGGAGCGCGGCCGCGGCATGGTATGAAATTGTGGCACTCTCGGCCGGAGTTGTCACCATCGACAATCTTGCCGAGGACTCCTGCCAGGGGGACCGCCGCCTGGCCGACATATATTCCAAGATAGGCGTGGACACCCAATGGGAGGGGGAGAACGGCGGCACCGACCTCGTGGCCAATCCCGACCCCGACGCCCGCGCCACCATCGACTTCTCCGACTGCCCCGACCTCGCGCAGTACGTCACCGTCACATGCGTCATGCTCGGCATACCCTTCGTGTTCACCGGCCTTCACACCCTCGCCATCAAGGAGACCGACCGTGTGGCCGCCCTCTGCAACGAGCTTGCCAAGGTTGGCGTCATCCTCGACCCCTCGGTGCCCGGGACGCTGAAATGGGACGGACGCCGCGTGCCAATGCTCGAGATGCCGGTGTTTGACACCTATGCCGACCACCGCATGGCCATGAGCCTCGCACCCGTGTCGCTCTACATCCCCGGCATAATCATCCGCGACTCCGAGGTTGTCAGCAAGAGCTATCCCGACTTCTGGGAAGACCTTCGCGCCGCAGGCTTCACCCTTGTCGACGCCGACGCCGAGCCTGAGACCCTCCAAGACCCAGAGGCCCAATCCGAAACCAACCAAGCCCCCGAAGCATAATGACAGGGGCGTTAATCATACTCGCCGTCACCGTGGCTGTCGGCATTATCCTCTACCTCACCCGAGGCGGCAAGGATGACGTGGCGGCAAAGGCTTCGGACCCGGCCGCGGGCGACAAAGCCGGACAGGCCGCTTCGGAGGATGAGGCCGAGGTGTGCTGCGGACGCCACGCCGTGTGCGAGAAAGGCCTGCTCAAGGCCGAGGAGCTGTATTACAACGATGAAGAGCTCGACCGCTTCGCCGGCAAAGACCCTCAGGACTACGCCACGGAGGAAATCGAAGAGTTCCGCGAAGTGCTCTACACCCTCCGTCCCGCCGAAGTCTACCAGTGGGGCGTGGCACTCACGCAGCGCAACATAGCCCTCCCCCTCGACCTCCGCGACGAGTGGGTCATGCTGTGCCAGTAAAATCCCGCCCGCATCCAACCATACCTCGGGCAAATGTATGCCCTGCATCGAAATGTACCCCGGGCTGAGTTCGGCCCCCATCTTATAGTTCAAGGTTTATAATGCTAAACTACGAATTTTTCCGCAACGCACTCATGGCCGTGATGCTCCTGAGCATCTCGTCGGCCGTCATAGGCACATATATAGTGAGCCGCCGCCTCGTGTCAATCTCGGGCGGAGTCACTCACGCATGTTTCGGCGGACTCGGACTCGGCTACTTCCTCGGCATCAGCCCCGTAGTGATGGCCGCAGTGTTTGCCATAGGCTCATCGCTCGGCGTGCAGTGGATGTCAGAGCGTCACCGCGTGCGCGAGGACTCGGCCATAGCCGTCATCTGGGCCATAGGCATGGCCATAGGCACACTCTTCATCTTCCTCACCCCCGGATATGTGCCCGAGCTTAACTCGTTTCTCTTCGGCAACATCCTCACCGTCACCCGGGCCGACCTCTGGGCATTCCTGATTTTCACGGTAGTGCTCCTGCTGTTCATGGCCGTAATGTTCAGGACCATAGTCATCTGCGCCTTCGACCCCGACTTTGCCCGCGTGCGCCGTCTGCCCGTCACCTTTGTCACCACCGTGATGACGGTGCTCGTGGCCGTGAGCATCGTGCTCACCATACGCCTCGTGGGGGTGATGCTGCTCATGTCGATGCTCGCCCTCCCTCAGATGACAGCCGAAATCTTCGTCAAGCGGTTCAGCTCCATCATGTGGCTCTCCATAGCCATCTCGCTCGGCTGCTCGGTGGCCGGACTGATGCTCGCCACCGTCATCGAAGTGCCCTGCTCGGCCCTCATAGTCCTCACCATGACCGGCATCTACATCATCGCCTACCTGACCAAAAACGCCCTGCCTTACCTGACCAAAAGGCCGTATTAAGATAATACGCACTTTTTTTGTGGATGTTTTGCCACGAAAAGCCTCAAATTCCCCCCACAGCACTTTGAACTAAAGGGAAAATATTGTACCTTTGTGCGTTAATTGCGCGAGGTAGCTACCTTGCGCCGGCCTTAACATACCGAAAACCATACCCAAACCGTATAATCAAAATCATCTAAACATAGAATGGCAACACTCGAAAAAATCCGCAGCAAGTCAGCTCTCTTGCTCATCATCGTTGGAGCCGCCTTGCTGGCGTTTATCATCGGTGACTTCTTCACTTCGGGCCGCACACTCTTCGGCACCGGAACAACCATCGCCAAAGTCGGCGACCAGAAAGTAGATGTACAGGAATTCCAGCGTCGCGTGCAGCAGGCCTCACAGCAGGCCCAGCAGAGCGGCCAGCGCATCGACAACGCCGTGCTCCAGCAGCAGGTGCTCGACGCAATGATTGCCGAGAAGCTCTTCAATCAGGAGATTGCCGAGCTCGGCATCACAGTGACCGACGCCGAACTCACCGAGATGATGGTGGGCAAGAACTCGGCCTACGTAGACCGCATGGTGCAGCAGCAGCTCGGTGTGCCCGACGCAGCCACCGCACATGACATGGCATTCAACCCCACAAAATACGGCATGCCCCAGGAGCAGGCCAGCCAGCTCCAGCAGTACTGGCTCGAGATGGAGCAGAACGTAGAGAAGATGCTCCTCCAGCAGAAGTTCCAGAACCTCTTCACCGGCCTTCTCACCGCCAACAACCTTGACGCCAAGGCTCTCTATGACGAGAACACCCCCACGGCCAACGTCGTGTATGCCAAGAAGGACCTCTCCTCGCTCAAGGATGACGAGTTCACCGTCGAGAGCAGCGACATCAACGCCCTCTACAACTCGGAGAAGAACCGTTACGCCCTCGACGAGCCTGTGCGCCTCGTCAACTACATCGCCGTCAACATCATCCCCTCACAGGCCGACATCCTCGCCGGTCAGAAGAAGGTGGAGGACGCAATCGTAGCCCTCAACAACCAGCCCGAGACCCAGGGCCTCGCCGAGATGCCCGAGTTCATCGCCGAGCGTCAGACCCTCTCACAGGCCGACGTCGACAAGCAGGCACGCCTCAAGGCCGCCCTCGACTCGCTCTCAATCGGCCGCGCAACCCTCGTGAGCAAGAACGGCAACAACTACACCATCGCCAAGCTCCTCGGCAAGAGCCAGCAGTCTGACAAGGTAGTCCTCGACTTCATGGCCGTGCAGGGCACCAAGGCTCAGATAGACTCGCTCACCGCACTTCTCAACGGCGGCGCATCGTTTGACTCCATCGCCCAGTCGCCCCTCGTGGCCCAGTCGCAGAAGGCTATGGACGTATCGCTCCTCGATGCCAACGCCGGCATGATTAAGGACCTCATCGCCGACCGCGCCACCGGCGTCTACTTCGCACCCGACACCATCGCCGAGGGCGGACGCATCATCCGCGTGGCCGAGCGCACAGCCCCCACCACCGTCTACGAGATAGCCAACGTAACCTTCACCACCGAGCCTTCCAACGCTACCGTCAACGAGCTTGAGGCATCGCTCCAGAACTATGTGGCCGCCCACAAGACAGCCAAGGAGTTTGCCGACAGCGCACAGGCCGGAGGCTACACCTCGTTCCCCTACTACATCTCGGCATCCAGCCCCTCGCTCGGCAACATCACCGACAGCCATGAGGCTGTGGCATGGGCTATGGAGGCCAAGAAGGGTGAAGTGTCGCAGATATTCGGCGACATCCAGAACGGCCACTTCCTCGCCGTGGCACTCGATGACATCTATGAGGACTATACCCCCGCACGCGACCCGCAGCTCAACGACGAGCTGACCCGCCGCGCACGCAACGACAAGAAGGCCGCCAAGCTCATCGCCGACTATCAGGGCAAGGCAAGCGACATGGCCGGATATGCCAAACTCATGGGCGCACAGGTTGACACCACCACCGTCAACTTCGGCCAGCCCTTCGTTCCCGGCATCGGTATGAGCGAGAGCGCACTCCAGGGCCGCGTGGCTGCCGCCAAGGCCGGTGACCTCATCGGCCCCATGCAGGGCAACAACGCCGTCATCGTGCTCCAGGTTACCGCCATCGACAACGAGGGTCGTCCCTACGACCGCAACGAGAGCGCAGTGCGCTTTGACCAGCAGCGCGGCGCATCACGCATGGCCGGCAACCTCCCCGCCATCCTCCGCGGCAACAAGAAGGTCGAGAACAATATGACTACTTTCTACAAGTAATTCTCTTTAGTATATTCTTTAGTATATTCTTTGAGTATAGAGTATAAAGTATAGAGTATAGAGCTTTTTAATATAGAGTATAAAGTATAGAGTATAGCAGAGCCAAGCAGGCCGCTATACTCTATACTTTTTTGCATACACTCACCACTACGCCAACATACCAAAACCTCTATACTCTATACTTACAACCTCTATACTACTCCCCACCTCTATACTCTATACTTACAACCTCTATACTACTCCCCCCTCTATACTCAACATTCACTTTGCCGATTGGAGGATTTTTTGTAACTTTGTCACCCAAATAAACATACGTTATCGACATGAAAGATAAAGAAATCGTGCTTTCGGGCATCCGTGCCACAGGCAACCTTCACTTGGGCAATTACTACGGCGCGCTCAGCAAGTTTGTCAAGATGCAGGATGACTACGACTGCCTCTATTTTATAGCTGACCTCCACGCACTTACCACCAATCCCGACCCCAAGGCCCTCCACGAGAATGTGCGCAACATCCTCGCCGAGTATCTCGCCGCCGGAGTCGACCCCGACAAGGCTACAATCTTCGTGCAGAGCGATGTCCCCGAAATCTCGGAGATGTATCTTCTGCTCAACATGCATGTGGGCATCGGCGAGCTTATGCGCACCGCCTCGTTCAAGGACAAGGCCCGCAAGCAGCTCGGCATCACTGACGACAGCCAGGACATCGAGAAGCAGATAATCGGTGCGGACACCAACAAGCGTGTCAACGCCGGACTCCTCACCTATCCCACCCTCATGGCCGTCGACATCCTCATCCAGAAGGCCCACAAGGTGCCTGTAGGCAAGGACCAGGAGCAGCACCTGGAGCTGACACGCCGCTTCGCACGCCGCTTCAACTCATTCTACGGCGTCGACCTCTTCCCCGAGCCTGAGAACTTCAATTTCGGCGACCACGCCGTCAAGGTGCCCGGTCTCGACGGCTCAGGCAAGATGGGCAAGAGCGAGGGCAACTGCATCTATCTCGTCGACGAGGAGAAGGTGCTGCGCAAGAAAGTGATGCGCGCCAAGACCGACGAAGGCCCCAAGGAGCCTAACCAGCCTGTTTCGGAGCCTGTCGAGAACCTCTTCACCCTTCTCGAGCTGACCTCAGGTCCCGAAATCGTGCAGCAGTATCGCGACGCCTACGCCGACTGCTCCATCCGCTACGGCGACCTCAAGAAGCAACTTGCCGACGACATCCTCAAGGTGACCACCCCGATACGCGAACGCTACCAGGAGATACGCGCCGACGAGGCATACATAGCCCGCGTGGTAAAGCAGGGTGCCGAGCGCGCCCGTGAGCGTGCCGCCAAGACCCTCGCCGAAGTACGCGAGGCAATGGGCATCATTAAATTTTATTGAATTTAAAGCTCTTGGCAAGCCGAGCGGCAAGCCGATAATAAAATGGAAAATTTAAAATCAGGCTGCGTAAAATCCATGCCGAAATCCGTTGAATTCTCCATTTTTAAATTCTCCATTTTAAATTCCAAATCGTGAAGCGTTACAATCTAATAAACAACACATTAGGCTGGCTATGCTTCGTCATCGCGGCGGTGACCTACATGCTCACCCTCGAGCCGACGGCCAGCTTCTGGGACTGCCCGGAGTTCATCTCGCAGGGCTATAAGCTCGAAGTGGGTCACCCGCCGGGCAACCCCATCTTCATGCTTGCCGCCCGATTCTTTGTCAACTTCGCCTTCGGCGACGTCAGCAAGGTCGCACTCATGGTCAACGCCATGTCGGGACTCCTCTCGGCCGGCACCATCCTGCTGCTGTTCTGGACCATCACCCACCTGGTGAAACGCCTCACGGTCAAGGATGACGCCGAGGAGCTGTCGCTCGTGCAGATGCTCGTGATATTCGGCTCGGGTATATGCGGCGCGCTGGCCTACACGTGGAGCGACACCTTCTGGTTTTCGGCAGTCGAGGGCGAGGTCTACGCCTTCTCCTCGTTCTGCACGGCCCTGGTGTTCTGGCTCATCCTCAAGTGGGAGAACCGCGCACACATGCCCCATAGCGACAAGTATCTGATACTCATAGCCTATGTCATCGGCATCTCCATCGCCGTCCACCTGCTCAACCTCCTCTGCATCCCGGCAATCGGACTGGTGATATATTACCGCCTGTGGAAGAACACCACCGCCACAGGGTCGCTCGTGGCCCTCTGTGTCTCGGCCATCGTGGTGGGACTCATCCTCTACGGCCTCGTGCCGGGATTCATCGAAGTGTCGCAATACTTCGAGCTGTTCTTCGTCAACGTCCTGGGCACCGGCTACAACACCGGCGTGCTCGTCTATGCCATCCTCGCAGTGGCCTCGTTCATCTGGGCCATCCGCGAGCTGTACAAGCAGGACAATGCCTCGCGCATACGCTGGAGCGTCGCACTGAGCATACTCCTCTCGGGCATCCCCTTCATCGGCAACAGCATGTGGATTCCCGTCATCATCATGGCCGGAGTGCTCGTGTATCTCTTCAAGGCCAAGAAGCTCCCCGTCAGGATTCTCAACATCGTGGTGATGAGCATCTTTGTCATCTTCATCGGCTATTCGAGCTACGCGCTTCTGCTCATCCGTTCCTCGGCCAACCCGCCGATGAACCAGAACGCCCCCGACAACGTATTTGCCCTCGCCTCCTACCTCAACCGCGAGCAGTACGGCGAGCGTCCGCTCTTCTACGGCCAGACCCACAACTCATCGGTAGTCTACGAGGCCGCCCCCTCGGGCCAGCTCTCGCCACAATACACCGACGGCGCGCCGCAATACTCCAAGGTGGCCAAGACATCGCCCGACGATAAGGACCATTACGTGTTCCAGGGCTACAAGAAGGACTACCGCATGAGCCCCGAGCTCAACATGCTCTTCCCCCGCATCTACAGCGGAGCCCACACCCAGGCCTATGCCGACTGGATTGGCGGCATCAAGGGCACACCCACCAAGACCACGCAGTATGTTGACCGCGAGGGCAATGTGCTGCAATATGCCGACCGCATCAAGCCCACATTCGGCGAGAGTCTGAGATTCTTCCTTGTCTACCAGCTCAACCACATGTACTGGCGTTACTTCATGTGGAACTTTGCCGGACGTCAGAACGACATCCAGGGCAACGGCGAGGTAAACCACGGCAACTGGATTTCGGGCATCCCCTTCATCGATACCCCCCGACTGGGCGACCAGAGCCTTCTCCCCTACACCGAGGGCGAGGGCAATCCGGGCCACAACGTGTTCTACATGCTCCCGCTCATCCTCGGCCTCATCGGTCTCGGATGGCAGGCATTCATCTCCAAGCGCGGCATCGAGCAGTTCTGGGTGATATTCTTCCTCTTCTTCATGACAGGTATCGCCATCGTGCTCTACCTCAACCAGACCCCCTCACAGCCCCGTGAGCGTGACTACGCCTTTGCCGGCTCGTTCTACGCCTACGCCATATGGGTGGGCATGGGAGTGGCCGGAATATGGCAGCTGATATGCCTCGCGCTCGCCAAAAAGCCCGCCAAGGCAGCCAAGGAGGGTGACGCATCCAAGCCCGCACAGCCCGCCGAGGCCGTGACATCGCCCAAGGCATCGATGGCCGCCGCAGTCATAGCGTGCGTCATCGGTCTGGCAGTGCCCCTGCAGATGGTGTCGCAGACGTGGGACGACCATGACCGCTCGGGCCGCTACACCACCCGCGACTTCGGCATGAACTATCTCGACTCGGTGGACGAGAACGGCATCATCTTCACCAACGGCGACAATGACACATTCCCCCTGTGGTATGCCCAGGAGGTGGAGGGCCACCGCACCGACGTCAAGGTGGTCAACCTCAGCTATCTCACCACCGACTGGTATGCCAACCAGGTCAAGCACCCCTCATATGACGCCGCAGGCATAGAGACCCTCGCCAAGCCCGAGGATTATGCCTATGACCGCATGAACTTCAACTACTTCGCCACCGACGAGGACTCGACCGCAGTGCTCGTGGATGCATCGCTCGCCCAGCTCTATGACCGGAAATCGAGTCAGAACGCATGGGGCGCACCGATGATGAAGTATCCCAACATGTATATCCCCTCCAACATCGAGGCCGCAGTCAAGGCCGGACGCATCACAGCCGACGAGGCCCGACGCGCCGAGCCGGTAATCTCGGCCGACATGCACAACGACCCCGAGTCGATGCGCCACGGCGGCATGACACTCAGCCAGGTGCTCAGTCTCGACATGATTAACACCTCAATCAAGAACGGCTGGGACCGTCCCGTCTACTTCGCCTCGACCGTGCCTACCACCTACTATCTCGGTCTGCAGCCCTATATGCGCAGCACCGGCATGGCATTTGAGGTAAGCCCCATCCTCAATCCCGAGAACGGCACCGAGGATGTCGTGGCCGTCAATACCGACAAGGCATACCGCAACATCACCGAGAAGTTCCGCTGGGGCGGGCTCGACAAGGTGACAGAGCCTGGCCAGGTGTATCTCGACGAGACCATACGCCGCATGGTCACCACCACCCGCTCGCACATACTCACCGCCGCCACCGCCCTAATCAACGAGGCTGTGATGGCCGAGCGTGCCGACAGTGCGGCCATCTCGGAGGCTGACCGCGCTGCCCTCGCCGCCTACAAGGCCGACCGCTATGCCAAGGCCCTCAACCTGCTCAAACTCATGGAGGAGAAGCTGCCCGAAGCCGCATCGCCCTACGCCATACAGATACCTCAGAAGATGGCCGAAATCTATGCCCGCATCGGAGCCGCCACCGACAATCCCGAGGCTTCGCGCCACGCCCTCGACCTGCTCGAGCGCGAACTGCGCCGCTACGGTGCCAACGTGAAGTATTACCAGAGCCTCTCGCCCTGGCAGTATGCAACGCTCCAGAACACCGACCGTTTTGCCGAGACATACTATATGGTATATCTGCTGCAGGACTATGCCGATGCCGGGGGCGACACCGAGGCCATCATAGCCGACCTCGAGGAGATGGGCGTCAACTTTGACCGCATCGTCTCGATAATCGAGCAGAGGCAGTAGGCCCTAATGAGCATGACATTAACTAACCATTAATGACCCCAAAAGCCACTGAATGGAAAACAAAAAGATAAAAGTCGGCATCACCCACGGCGACATCAACGGCATAGGCTACGAGATAATCCTCAAGACCCTTGAGGACCCTCGCATTGCCGAGATATGCACCCCGATAGTCTACGGCTCGGCCAAGATAGCATCGGCCTACCGCAAGATGATGGAGCTGCCCGAGGTGAAGTTCACCCAGATAGAGAATGCCTCGCAGGCTGACGGCGAGCATAACTATATGATAAATGTGGTGGGCGAGAGCGTAGTGCCCGAGCCGGGACAATGCACCCCCGCTGCCGGAGCCGCCGCACTCGCCGCGCTCGAGCGTGCCGCCGCCGACCTGCGCGACGGTGCCATAGACGTGCTTGTCACCTGCCCCATAAGCAAGGACGCCATACACAGCGACGAGTTCGCCTTTCCCGGCCACACCGAGTTTCTCGAGGCCCGGCTCGGCGAAGGCTCGGCCAAGGCCATGATGATAATGGCCGGTCAGGGTCTGCGCGTGGCCCTCGTCACCATCCATGACTCACTCGCGGCCGTGGCCGGCAAGGTGACCAAGGAGGCCGTGGCCGACAGCATCATGCGGTTTAACCGCTCGCTCATAGCCGATTTCGGCATCCACTCGCCGCGCATAGCGGTGCTATCGCTCAACCCCCATGCCGGCGACAACGGTGTCATCGGCACGGAGGACAACGAAATCATCGCCCCCGCGATTGCCGAGGCGTATAAGAAGAAGGTCTTTGCCTTCGGCCCCTATCCGGCCGACGGATTTTTCGGCAGCGGAGCCTACAGGAAGTTTGACGGCGTGCTGGCCATGTATCATGACCAGGGGCTTATACCCTTCAAGCTCCTGATGTCGGAGCAGGGGGTCAACTTCACGGCGGGACTCCCGGCGGTGCGCACGTCGCCCGACCACGGCACGGCGTTTGACATCGCGGGCAAGGGTCAGGCCGACCCGCAGTCGCTCCGCGAGGCCATCTACATGGCTCTCGACATCTACCGCAACCGCCGTCGCGAGGCCGAGGCCACTGCCAACCCCCTGCGCAAGCAGAACTTCGACCGAGGGGAAAGGGGGGGAGAATTAAGAATTAAAAATTTAAAATTAAGAATTAAAAATTATTCTGTCCTCAGAACTAATTGAGAATTAAAATTTTAAATTTTAATTATTCTATTCTCGAAACTTATAGTTATCTCTCCTCCGGGTAACGCCCGGCAACAGTTCACGCCACACGGCGCGCCACGCATGAAGGCCTCACCGCGCACCCGTCAGGCATTCCCTGAAACACTGCGAAGCAAAATTCTTAATTCTTAATTTTTAATTCTTAATTTTTAATTCCTCATGTATTACGCTATCATAGCAGCCGGTGAAGGCTCACGCCTGAAGCAGGAGGGCATCGATGCTCCCAAGCCGCTGGTGCGTCTCGATGGTGGCGTGACACTGATAGAACGGCTCATAGGCATCTTCCGCTGCCGACCCGACTGCGAGGGGATAAGCATAGTCATCAGCCCCGAGGTCAAGGCTTATGCCGAAGCCATGGGGGGCGAGTCGCCCTGGCGCGAAGCCACTGACGTGACTGTGGCCTCGACTCCCGGCTCGATGCACTCGCTGCACCGCCTCGCGCCCTCGCTGCGCGGCAGCTCACGGTTCTGCCTCACGACGGTCGACACCGTGTTCAGGCCCGACGAGTTTGACCGATACATCGACGCCTGTGTCGCTGACAGCGAAGCCGACGGATATATGGGGGTCACGACATATGTCGACGATGAAAAGCCGCTCTACATCTCGGCTGACGGCGACGGCATCATCACGGGCTATTTCGACACCCCTCTGCCCGACGCCCGCTACGTGTCGGGCGGCATATACGCCCTCCCCTCCTCGGCCCTCGATGTGCTCGACGAGTGCATGGATGCCGGAGTGACACGCATGCGCGACTTCCAGCGCGCGCTCGTGGCCTCGGGCATGAGACTGAGGGTCTATCCGTTCACCTGCATTATCGACGTAGACCACGCGGGCGACATCGACAAAGCCAACTCTCTGCTCTCCTCAACCCCACCGGCGACCTATATGCCGTAAACCACTGCGGCCCCCACGCCGCAACCTACAGCGGCCCACATGCCGCATAAGATATAACTTAACCTTATAACCTTCGGGCTTAGCCCGGACTGATATGGCCGACACTAAAATAGCAGCAATCCTCCGCGCCGGGGCCTACTCCCCCAACCACATCGGCAACGACGCGGCCATCATCAACCTCACCTGCGAACAGTTGCGCAAGCGTGGTTGCGAGGTGAAGACCTACTCCGAAGAACAGCTCATAGCCGGGGCCGTCAAGGAGCCGATAGTCATACACATGTGCCGCGACCAGCGTTCGTTCCCCATACTTCAGGCTATGGAGGACTCCGGCAACCTGGTGATAAACTCGGGCTACGGAGTGGAGAACTGCACGCGCGAACGCCTCACCCGCATCCTCCTCGGCTCGGGCATCCCCTATCCCAAGAGTCTGATGGTCAACACCAACCAGACCGTGACCGAGCAGATGGAGCGCATAGGCATGGAGCGCGCGTGGATTAAGCGCGGCGACACATATGCCATGCACAAGGAGGACGTGACATACGTGCGCCATCCCGAGGAGGCGCAGGAGGTGCTGCAGGAATACTTCCTGCGCGGCATCAAGCGCGCCGTCATCAACCGCCATCTTGACGGCGACCAGGTGAAATTCTACGGAGTGCGCGACACCGACTACTTCTACTGCTTCTACCCGTTTGAGAAGAAATACTCGTCGAAGGGGGATGACAAGGCCCCGAAACGTGGTGGCGAGGCGCGGTTTGACCTCGCGAAGTTCCGCGACGCCTGCACCCGTGCGGCCGACATCCTGGACATCCGCATCTATGGCGGCGACGCCATCGTGGCCCCCGACGGCACATTCTCAATAATAGATTTCAACGACTGGCCCAGCTTCGCCCCCTGCCGCGTGGAGGCTTCGGCGGTCATAGCCCGCGCCATACTCGCCGAAATCAAGAAACACCGATAACTCCACACACTCCCGAAACACCGTTAATCACACCCATCCCGCCTGACGACGGGACAATACTATAAACCTTAAAACTCTCCACAGGCAGACAATGGCCAACAATATAACCAAAATCAAGGACCGGTTCATGAACGGAGGCGACATAGTGTCGACCTTTCTCCGCTCGTCCGTATCGTCGCAGATAGCCTCATGGATTGACATGGGCGTGGGCTTCGTCTTCTTTGCGTTTGTCCACCTCGCCCCCTGGATATCCACCGCCATCGGCGCGGTGTGCGGTGGCATCGTCAACTGCTGCATCAACTACCGCTTCACTTTCCACGCCACCGACATCCCCGTCAAGGCTGTGGCGGTGAAATATTCGCTCGTGTGGCTCGGCTCGCTGCTGCTCAATGTCTACGGCACGCAGCTGGCCTATGAGCTGCTCAACCAGCTGACATTTCTCGAGGACCTCGGCTTCAAGCCCAACGGCTACTATGCCGCCGCGCGTCTGAGCGTGTCGCTCATCGTGTCGATATTCTGGAACTTCCTCATGCAGAAAAACTTCGTGTACCGCCACAATGCCATCGACCCTTACGCCATACGCTTTGTGGACCTCTTCATGCATCCGACTAAATCTTCTTCCCGCTAAAAAACAACTTCACCACACCTATGCCCGAATCTGATATAACAATGCAACCCAAGACATCAACATTCAAAAAGATGCGCGATGCACTCCAGCAAGGCATCTATTGTGTCATCAACCCCTTTGTAAGGCTTCTCATACGCATAGGAGTGACCCCCAACATGGTCACCACCGTAGGTCTGCTCGGCAATATCGCCGCGGCCGGCATACTCGTATATGCAGGCTACACAGGCTCGGCCGCCAACATGAACTATGACCTTGTCACATGGGCCGGAGCCATCATCATACTCTTCTCGCTCTTCGACATGCTCGACGGTCAGGTGGCACGCCTCGGCGGCATGGCTTCGACATTCGGCGCCATGTATGACTCGGTGCTCGACCGCTACTGTGAGCTCTTCACGCTCGGCGGCATCAGCTATTACCTCATCCAGACCGGCTATGTGGGGGGTGCGCTCATCACGTTTATCGCCCTCGTAGGCTCAATCATGGTCAGCTACGTGCGCGCACGCGCCGAGGGGCTGGGACTGGAGTGCAAGATTGGATTCATGCAGCGTCCCGAGCGTGTGGTGGTGACAAGCGCAGGCGCGCTCGCCACGGGCATCGTAGGACAGTGCGTAGACCCTGCCGAGTTTGACGCCGTAATCATCCTCATCCTGAGCATGGCGGTAATAGCCGTGTTTGCCAACATCACCGCCTTTGCCCGCGTCAACCACGCCCGCAGCCAACTGAAATAATACGTAATGCGACTCACACTGCCCTCTAAGCGCGAAACAGCCATAATCGTCATCAGCCTCGTGGTGTGGCTGGCCGTGACGGCCACGTTTGTAGGCTTTCGCCCCGAGCACCTGTATATAGCCATATTCCTGGCGGCCATGCTGCTGGTCACGGGCACTACCCGCCGACTGGTGGTGGCTCTGCTGCCGTTCATTGTGTTCGGCATCTCGTATGACTGGATGAACATACTGCCCAACTATGAGGTCAATCCCGTAGACATCTTCGGGCTGTACTCAGCCGAGTCGTCGCTCTTCGGCATCACACTGCCCGCTGCCTCGAACAATGTGGCCGGGGTCATCGTGACCCCAAACGAGTGGTGGGCCATGCATGCGTCGCCGGTGCTCGACTTCCTGGCCGGATGCTTCTACCTGTGCTGGGTGCCTGTGCCGATACTCTTCGGCCTGTGGCTCTACTTCGACAGGCAGTATGAGGTGTATCTTCACTTCTCGCTCGTCTTTCTCTTCGTCAATCTGATAGGTTTCGGGCTGTACTATGTGCATCCGGCCGCCCCGCCGTGGTATGTGGCCATGCACGGATTTGACTTCATCCCCGGCACGCACGGCGAGACAGCCGGACTCGGACGCTGGGACGAGATGATGGGGGTGGCCATATTTGACGGCCTCTACTCGCGCAACTCCAATGTGTTTGCCGCCCTCCCTTCGCTCCACGCGGCCTACATGCTCATAGCCTTCATCTACTCGCTCAGGGCCAGGTGCGGAGTGTGGCTGAGGGTGCTGTTTGCCGTGATATGCCTCGGCATATGGTTCACAGCCGTCTACACATCGCACCACTACATCATCGACGTGCTGGCCGGAATCGCCACCACGCTCGTGGGATGGATTATATTCGAACAGGTGCTCATGCGTCTGCATCCGTTCCAGCGGTTTATCAACGCCTATAAAAACTATATCGGCCGGTGAGCAGCTGGAGTGAGGAATACCACAAGTCGCTCAAGTCGATGGACACCGAGGAGCACATCGACCTTGCCTTCTACCGCCCCATAGGCTTCATGTGGGCGCGCCTGGCCGCACGCCTCGGCGTCACCCCCAACGCCATAACGATAGCCTCGATATTTCTCGGCGTGGGGGCAGGGGTGTTGTTCTACTATCCCGAACTGTGGATTAACGTCGTGGGTATGCTGTTGTTGGTGTGGGCCAACTCGTTTGACAGTGCCGACGGCCAGCTGGCGCGCATGACGCATCAGTATTCGCGCCTGGGGCGCATACTTGACGGTCTGAGCGGCGACTTCTGGTTTGCGGCCATATACATCGCCATCGTGCTGCGCGAGAATCAGGCAATACCATATTTCGCTGAGCATCCCTGGGTGATGTGGGGCATAGCCGTACTTGCCGGACTGTTCCACTCCAAACAGGCCTCGATGGCCGACTATTACCGACAGTTTCACCTCTATTTCCTCAAGGGCGAGGAGGGGAGCGAGCTTGACAATGCCGACGACCTGCGCCGTCAGCTCGACGAGTCGGGGGTGACGTGGCGTGGCAACTTCTGGCGCAGGCTCACAATGGTGACTTATCTCAGCTACACCCGCCGCCAGGAGGCATCATCGCCCGCCATGCAGGCACTGCGCCGCGAGCTGCGCCGCAAGTATCCCGACGGACGTGTGCCCGAGGAGTTCCGGGCTGAGTTTCGCCGCCTGTCACTGCCGCTGATGAAGTACACCAACATACTCACCTTCAACTGGCGCACCATCGGCCTCTTCATCACCCTCTTCGTCGGACAGCCGTGGCTCTACTTCATCTACGAGCTTACCATTCTCAACGGCCTCCTCGCCTACATGGTGATGCGCCACGAACGCCTATGCCGCACCCTCACCGCCCGTCTGAAACAATCATGACTGTCAGTGGTATAATATTTGACTACGGGGGGACGCTCGACAGCCGGGGCGACCACTGGAGCGAGGTGATATGGCGCGCATATGTGGCCGAGCAGTCGGGTGTGGAGCGCGAACGGTTTCGCGAGGCTTACGTCTATGCCGAAAGAGCCCTCGAAGGGTCGGGCATCATACTCCCCGGCGACAATTTCCTTGAACTTATGCGCAAGAAAATCGCGTTGCAGACCGCCCGGCTCGGCATCGACTCACCGACACTGACCGAGGCCGTGGCGCAGAGATGCTATGAGAGCGCACGCGAGTGCGTAGGCGAGTCGGCGGTGACACTCCGCGGGCTTTCGCGCCGCTATCCTCTTGCCGTCGTGTCAAACTTTTACGGCAATATCCGCGCTGTGCTCGACGATTTCGGCATATTGCCGCTGTTCAAGGCGGTGATTGACAGCACCGAGGCAGGGATACGCAAGCCTGACCCCGCCATATTCAGGCTCGGGGCAGACGCCCTCGGGCTGGAGCCGCAGGATGTGCTCGTAGTGGGCGACAGCATAGGCAAAGACATTCTCCCCGCCCGCTCGCTCGGATGCCGCACCGCCCTGCTGCCCGGGACGCCCTGGGACCCCTCTCGCGAGCAACCCACGGTGCCATCCGACACCGTCACGCTGTCGGCCCTGTCAGACCTCAACGAGCTGTTGCTTCAGTAAAACAGTACGATAATTAAGCATTTACAACGCTCCCTGCACGAACAAATCAGTGCAGGGGGCGTTAAATTTATACATGCACGGATATTTTACAAACCTAAATTAAACACCCGCGCAGCCGTAAGCACGTAAGAAACAAGAAAGTTCCAACATATTTATTAACCCCCATTAATCCGTCATTGTCTTATGTCATGGCTATTAGAGACCTTCCGGACCTATCCCTCCATCCCGATATTCCTCACTATCGGCCTTGGCTTCTGGATTGGTAAATTCAAGTTCAAGTCATTCTCGCTCGGCACGGTCACCTCGGTGCTACTCGTCGGTGTGCTCGTGGGGCAGATGAACATTCCCATCGGTGCCCCTCTGAAGGCACTCTTCTTCCTCATCTTCCTGTTTGCCATCGGCTACAAGTGCGGCCCGCAGTTTGTGGCTGCCCTGCATGGCCAAGGTATAAAACAGGTGATATTCGCATGCGTGGTGTGTGTGCTGTGTCTCGTGGTGACATGGGCGTGCGCCAAGATTATGAACTATAACGCCGCCATAGCCACCGGCCTATTCTCGGGCGCGCAGACCATTTCGGCGGTCATAGGCGTGGGCACCGACACGATAGGTACGCTGCACATACCCGACGACCAAAAGAAGGCCTGGATTGACCTGATACCTGTGTGCTACGCCGTGACATACGTGTTCGGTACCATCGGTTCGGCCTGGATTCTCGGCAACCTCGGCCCGGCCATGCTCGGCGGCCTCAAGAAGGTGCGCCAGCAGACCAAGGAGCTTGAGCAGCAGCTCAACCACTCCACGCTCTCGTCTGACCCCGCATACATCAACGGCAACCGCCCCATATCGTTCCGCGCATATAAGGTGGAGGCCGACCACTTCTCGACCCCTCAGACCGTAAGCCAGATTGAGGAGCATTTCCAGAGCCTGGGCCACAGGCTGTTTGTCGAGCGCATCCGCTCAGGCAAGGACATCATTGCCCCCACTCCCGACTATCAGATTAAGCTCGGCGACGAGATTGTGCTCTCGGGCCGTCATGAATACATCATCGAGGATGAGAGCTGGATTGGCAAGGAGATTGACGACCCCGCACTCATGACATTCAACGTAGAGCAGACCAAGGTCATGGTGACCAAGAAGACTGCCGGACTTACCGTTGACCAGCTCAGAGGAAAGCCCTACATGTATGGCGTAATGATTAAGAGCATCACCCGTCAGGGCGGTGTGCCCATCCCCGTGCTCGCGCAGACTCAGCTCATGCAGGGCGATATGCTCACCATCATGGGTCTGCCTCAGGAGGTGTCGGCAGCAGCTCCCGCCATAGGTTCAGAGGAACGCCCCACCACCCAGACCGATATGGTGTTCGTGTCACTTGCCATCGTCATCGGCGGCATCATCGGCGCGCTCACCCTCAACCTCGGCGAAGTGCCTGTGAGTCTCTCCACCTCGGGCGGCGCACTCCTGGCCGGACTCTTCTTCGGCTGGCTCCGCACCAAGCGTCCGTCGGTGGGCATAATCCCCGACTCGTCACTGTGGCTCATGAACAACCTCGGCCTCAATATGTTTATCGCGGTCATCGGCATACAGTCAGGCCCGACATTCATCTCAGGCATCAAGGAGGTGGGCGTAATGCTCTTCGTCATGGGTATCATCTCTACTTCGCTGCCGCTGCTGATAGCGATGTTCCTCGGCGCGAAGGTCTTTAAATTTCACCCGGCCATCAACCTCGGATGCTGTGCCGGCGGACGTACCACCACCGCCTCGCTCGGTGCCGTCACCGCCGCACTCGACAGCTCGATTCCCGCTATGGGCTACACCGTATGCTATGCAATCGGTAATACACTGCTAATCCTGATGGGTGTCGCGATGGTGCTGCTGTTTATCTGACCGCGCCACAATCCTAATAAAGACTCAATTTTTATATCATACTTAAATAATCTTTCCTATGTCACAGACCACCAACCCCGAAGACCGCAATTATGAGCGCAAACTCGAGGAAATGAGCCCCTTTGAAATCAAGGGCACACTCATAAGTCTTGCCGAAAAGGACGCCCAACGCTCCACGGCCACATTTCTGAACGCCGGACGTGGCAACCCCAACTGGCTGCTGTCGTTCCCGCGCAGCGCATTCTTCCTGCTCGGACAGTTTGCCGTGAGCGAGTCGGAACGCCGCATGTATGACGCCCCCTCGGGCATAGCATCGTCACCCACCGAGGGCGGTGTGGCCGAACGTTTCCGCGCCTTCCTCGACGCACACAAGGATGACCCCGGCGCACACGTGCTCTGCCACTATTACACCTACATGACCACCGAGCATAAGGCTGACCCCGACGACCTCGTGTTCGAGCTTGTCGACGGCATCCTCGGCGACCATTACCCGACCCCTCCGCGTATCCTCAAGTACACCGAGATTATGACCCGCGACTATCTGCGCTGGGCTATGGGCGGCGGCGACGACATGACCACCTATGACCTCTTTGCCACCGAAGGCTCGACGGCCGGCATGTGCTACGTGTTCAACACCCTCCAGGCCAACTACCTGATGGGCAAGGGTGACAAGATGGCCCTATTCACCCCCTGCTTCACCCCCTATATCGAGATACCGCAACTCGCAGAGTTCGGCTTCGAGATTGTCAACGTGAGTGCCAACAAGGTGGAGAAGGACGGCTATCATGACTGGCAGTTCCCCAAGGAGGAGATTGACAAGCTCCGTGACCCGTCGGTCAAGGCCGTGTGCATCACCAACCCCTCCAACCCGCCGAGCGTATGCCTCTCGCCCGAGGTGCTTGACCAGCTTGTTGATGTGGTCAAGAACGACAACCCCAACCTGATGATTATCACCGACGACGTGTACGGCACATTCATCAAGGGGTTCCGCTCGCTGATGTATGTACTCCCCTACAACACCATCTGCCTCTACTCATTCTCCAAGTACTTCGGAGCCACCGGCTGGCGTGTCGCAGCCATGGCACTGCGCAGCGACAAGAACGTCTTTGACGACCGTCTCGCCGCCCTGCCGCAGGACAAGAAGGACCTCCTCAACAAGCGTTACGAATCGCTCGTGCTCGACCCGTCGAAGATTAAGTTCATCGACCGTCTCGTGGCCGACTCGCGCCTCGTGGGCCTCAACCACACGGCCGGACTGTCATGTCCGCAGCAGGTGCAGATGGCACTCTTCTCAGCCTTCGCCTACCTGCATCACGACGAGCTGCAGCCCAAGCTCATAGCGATGATTCACGAGCGTCTCAACGACCTTTGGAGCACCACTGGCTTCACCCTGCTGCCCGACCCCAACCGCGCCGGATATTACAGCGAGATTGACCTCATGGTGTGGGCCAAGAAGTTCTACGGCCAGGAGTTTGCCGACTTCCTCAACACCAACTACGAGCCGCTCGACTTCGTAATCCGTCTTGCCGACGAGACCGCCGTAGTGCTCCTCAACGGTGACGGCTTCGACGGCCCGAAATGGTCAGTGCGCGCCTCGCTCGCCAACCTCGACAAGGACGCCTACCTCAAAATCGGCACCGCCATCCGCAAAATCCTCGACCAATACCACGCCGAATACCTCAAAAGCAAGAAGTAGACGGTAGGGAAAGAAATCGTCAAACTCACCTCCTCAACCTCATAGCATATATGACGGTTGAGGAGGTTCTTATTTTGCATGAACAAAGTTAAATTACTACTTTTGCAGATAGACTAAAAATTTGACAATAACAACCTAATTATCGATTGTCACATAATCCAATGTCTCATGCAAACTTAATATATGCTACGATAATTAGACATTTTAATTTCCTAAACTTGCTTTTATTTAGTAATTTCATTAATTTTTAATATTGATGTTTAAATACATAAAACCATTCATTTTAACTTTTATTGCAATCATAGTTATTGCTCTTTCTTTTTGTGTTATAGCGTATAGATTACCATCTAATAATAACAATGCAAAAGAATCATTAGAAATAATAGCAAATGAAGGATTATACCCTAAAATTGGGGGCATATATGCTTTAAAACAAGATAATTTTACTGATGGTTTAATGTATAATATTGCTATATCCGGGGATAGTCTTAGTTCTTTGGATGGGGCTATGCTTAATCCCGTATCTTATATTGATGACACTGAATACTCATACTGTGATGCAGCAATTCATAGACTAGACAATATGTCCAATATTTCAACATGGAATTATGGAAGATACTGGCACGGATATTTGTTCCCTTTAAAATCTTTAAATTTATCATTCTCACTACATGGAATCAGAATTATTAACACAATTTTATTGTGGGGACTATTTCTAACTTGCTGTATTTTACTATATAAAATAGGGGGGGCAAAACTCTCAATATGTTTCTTTGTGTCAATATTATCCGTAGGATTCATAATCGTTCCTTCGTGTTTACAATTCTGTAGTTGTTTTTATATTACTTTTACAGCGATGATTTGCATTTTATGCATACCGTCTATTTCATCAAATAATCTAACAGGCAGTTTATTCTTCTTCATTATCGGTTGTGCTACATGCTATTTTGATCTTCTTTCCACTCCAGCACTAACTTTAGGATTTCCACTAGTAACAGCCTCTATGTTGGATGGTAATAATACAAGATTTAATAAAATTATAGCCAAATGTGTCGCATGGAGCATAGGATACATATCTTTATGGGCCACCAAATGGATATTAGCAACTTATATTACTGATTATGACTTTATATCAGACGCATTTTTAGCGGTAGAAAACAGATCGTTATATTCAATAGTTTCATCTGAAAATGCATTTATGTTTAACGCCACCATAGCTTTCATCTTTATTATAATGTCTATATTTGCAATTCTATCTTCTTATTATATAGGACTATTAAGACATCATAAACCAGGTCCTAAGTATCTATTATTCATATCATTTATACCCATACTTGGTTATCTTATAATGCTAAACCACACTATAATTCATTTATGGTTTGCATACCGAAGCATATCAATATCAATTTTTTGCAGTCTCCTTTTTATATTTGACGATAAATTATATTCTAAAATGATGAAATCAAAAAACGAAATATTGATTAATCGGCGATAATAGGCACCAAACCTCTTTTCGTTTCAATAAATTCATCATTTTGACGTTAAAATATAGGATTATGGAAATAGTATTTGCCACAAACAATCAACATAAACTGTCAGAGCTGCGTCGCATAGTCGGCGAGAGATATAATATACTCTCGCTCGCTGACATAAATTGCCATGAGGATATCCCGGAGACGTCTGATACCCTTACGGGCAATGCATTGCAGAAGGCCCGCTACATCAAGGAGCATTACGGATATGACTGCTTTGCTGACGATACAGGTCTGATGGTCGATGCGCTGGATGGTGCGCCGGGTGTGTACTCTGCCCGATATGCTGGGCCGGGACATGACAGCGTGGCAAACATGAGGCTTCTGCTCGAGAATATGGACGGAAAGGAGAATCGCTCGGCCCGCTTCGTGACAGTCATCGCCCTGATACTTAACGGTGAGGAACGCACCTTTGAGGGATGCGTCGAGGGGGAGATTCTTACCGCACCCGAGGGGGACGGTGGATTTGGCTACGACCCGATTTTCCGGCCGGACGGTCAACCCCAATCCTTCGCCTTGATGAGCGCGGATGCTAAAAACGCCATCAGCCACCGCGGACGGGCGACTGCCAAACTGCTGAATTATCTTGACCAACTCTGAAAACACCTTACATTCTGATGACACATCGACTGACACTACTCATAATATCACTGATTGCCTGTCTCACCTCTCAGGCCCAACTCGCCACGGGCAGCTGGAAACAATTTCCCGTGTTCGGTGAATTCACCGACCTTGTAGACACCGATGACAAGGTGTGGTACGTAACCGGCGGTTGCCTCTACAGCTACGACAAGTCTGCCGACGAGACACGGTTCTATGAGGGCGGCAAGGAGCTGTCAGGCTTCACTGTCAAATTCATGCGTCACCATCCCGGCAAGGACATCGTAGCCGTGGCTTTTACCGACGGCAATATGGACCTGATAATGCCCGACGGCTCAAAGGTCAATCTTCCCGAAATCAAGGATGCAATCGTCAACGTTGACAAGACAATCAACGACATCGTATTCTACGATGACGAGATGTATGTTGCCACCGGATTCGGGCTTGTAATCTACGACCTTAACCGTCAGGAAGTCAAGGAGTCGGGTATATACCACACTCCTATAAACAGTGTGATAGTGACGCCGAAATTTATCGTCATAGCCCCGTCCAATCACAACAACTGGGTTTATGATTTGCTATGTATCAAGCGAGGCACCCCCATCAACAACTTCGACAAATTCAAGATGATGGGGCAATATTACAATGTGATTCAGCACGCCGAGCCGTTAAACGAGGAGCGCACCCAATTTGCCGCAGTGCGTTACAACCGCCTCGGCTCCATCCAGATAAACGATGACGGCACTTTCAAACAGCTTGACGCACTCAAACTGTCCGGGGCTAATGTCTTGGCATCACATCTAAGCCGTTCAGCCGACGGGACTGTGCGATTCATTGATGAGAACGGCGTAATCGGCCATTATGTGAACTACAGCACTCTTGCCGCCGACATCGCACTGCCTGAAGAGTTTAAGGGCAATATGATGTCAGCCGCCAAGGACCTGTCATCCGTTTGGCTTGCCGATGCCGAGGGTCTCGGCAACTATCGGGTATCCGACAACGGCGGCATGACCGTACTCCGTGACAAGTCCGTGCCCTCCGGCTCAATCACATTCAACGAGGTGTGCAATATATTCCCGTCAAATACACCGGGTGATTTTTATATTGCTAACATGGGTATGACGAGACTTAATCCTGTAGGTTCTGGAGACCGCTTTGACATACGATTATGTCTAAATAAAATTGAAAACGGCATCATCACAAATATTAATCCCAATGATGTAACAGCGTATACATCTCAAACTATTGCCCAACAAAAGACAAAAGGTAAATACATATTTTCTCCTACTCAAATCGCTGAAGACCCAGATAGGCCCAACCGACTATACATTGGAACTGGAGCTGAAGGAGTCTACGTTGTTGAAAACAACCAAGAAATTGCGAAATTCGATGGAAACAATTCGCCCATGAACAAAATGGTCAACTACATGTGGGCCGCCACGGGAGTTTCTATCGATCCTGAGGGAAATCTTTGGCTTGGTATAAGAGGTTATGCTAATGAAAATACCATTATCATGCTACCTGCTGAAAAAAGGCGAGTTGAGGACCCGAAAACTATATCATCAAGTGATTGGATAATTGTTGAATACAATCATTTTATGAAGGACAAAGACATGCATTTTTTGTTCAGTTCCTTCTCCGATATGATGTTTGGTATAGACGGCAATCCAGATCAAGGTTTTATTGCAATAAACCAGAAAGGGACGCGCAGCAACATATCTGATGATGTAATCCAGATATGGTCAAGCCCTATAGACCAAGACAATAAATATTTCCCATCTTGCCAATTCACCTGCCTGGCCGAGGATCAGCGCGGGCATGTGTGGATGGGTACGACTTCGGGCGTGATTTCAATTACAAATCCGGCCAAGGCGTGCGATGCCGACTTCCGCATCAACCGCATAAAGGTGCCACGCAACGACGGCTCGGGACTTGCCGACTACCTGCTTGAGAGCGACAAGATTGTAGCCATCGCCGTCGACAATTCCAACCGCAAATGGCTCGGCACCGAAGCCTCCGGCCTATTCCTCGTCAGCGAGAACGGCGACGAGATAATCTCGCATTTCACCACCGACAACTCCCCTCTCCCCTCAAATACCATCACCGCCCTCTACGCCGACCCGACGAGCAGCTCGATATTCATCGGCACGCTTGCCGGACTCTATGAATACTCCTCGACATCAGGCCCGGCCAAGGCCGACTACTCCGAGGCATACGCCTATCCCAACCCCGTCACCCCCGACTACAGCGGATGGATAACCATTGCCGGACTCATGAACAGCTCGCTGGTCAAGATTGTAGACTCGTCGATGAACCTCGTCTACCAGACCACCTCCGAGGGGGGCACAGCCATGTGGGACGGCTGCGACATCTCCGGCTCGCGCGTGCGCAGCGGCGTCTACTATGTGCTCGCCTCAACGCAATCCGACAGCTCGGCCATCTCCTCCTCATCCACCGGCGACGTCGTGGCAAAGATACTCATAGTCAACTAAAAGTCTACAATCGACGTTATAAAGACAATCTCCAAGCATTCTTATGGAAAAATTTCGATATACTGACGACACTGACCGCGCATACGGTGCGGCCGGCATGGCTATCGGACTTGTTGTCTACGATGGCGATGACATACTCTACTCCATAGACCTCGATGCCGAGCCGGGCAATCTCATGGCACTCTCGCCCGACTTCTTCTTCGCCGGCAATCCCGGCGTCTCGGCCAAGGCGGCATGGACCCAGATGGTCAAGAACTTCAATCTCGGCGTGGCCATGCTTATATCCAACGTCATGTGCCGCCACATGGTGAACGGAGGCAAAGAGGTGCCGTCTGACATCGCCCGGATCCTCAAGGAGCTCGCCCACGACGAAGGGGCCGGGGCATGCGCCCTCGAAAACGACGAGGTAGACCGCCTCTTCGACAAGAGCTACAACTACCTGTGGCGCGTATTCTCCCACCGCGGAGTCCAGGCCGTGGCCCACGACTTCGCCTCGACGCTCGCATCGCGCCGCGCCCTCTCGCGCCTCGAAATCCTCGAGCAGCTCCACGCCCTCAGTATGCTTTAATCCATATCGCACAACATTTTTCACTGACCATACGAACGGACATGAGCCTCACACCATCAGCAGGCTCATGTCCGTTACTGTACGTATCAGCCACCGGCCCTCGACCTGATTTTTTGCGTTTTTATATTCCCCGACAGCTGATTTTTGACGGATTTATAGTAATTTTGCAGAGCTATGTCACTTTAGGCCGACATCACAACTCTTCAGCATGATACCCGTGTTTGCCATACTTGCGCGCACACCGCTCATCACCGAGCCGGTCCCCATCTTCCTATCGGTGATGGCGATAATCCTTGTGACCCCCCTCCTGCTCAACCGTCTGAAGATACCCCACGTCATCGGCCTCATCCTCGCCGGTCTCGCCGTAGGCCCCCACGGCTTCGGCATACTCGACAAGGACATGAGCTTCGAGGTGTTCGGACAGGTAGGCCTGCTCTACCTCATGTTTCTCGCCGGCATCGAGATTGACATGTACCACCTCAAGAAAAACCTCCCCAAGGGTCTGGTGTTCGGAGCGTTCACCTTCCTGATACCCCTTGTGTTAGGTGCGGTGGTCGCCATTACAGTCCTTGACATGAACCTGCCCGAGGCCACCCTGCTCGCCTCGATGTTTGCCGCCCACACCCTGCTGGCCTACCCCATCGTCGCCCGTTTCGGCATCACGCGCTCGCCCGCCGTAATCATAGCCATCGCCGGCACCATCGTCACCGTCCTCGGCTCACTTATCGTACTTGCCGGAGTGCTCGGCGTGGTGCGCGAAGGCTCCATGATGTCGCTCCTGCGTGTGCTCGGCTATCTCGTGCTCTACAGTGCCGGCATCTACTATATCTACCCTCGCCTGTCGAGCTACTTCTTCAAGAAATATCACGACGGCATCCAGCAGTTCATCTACGTGATGGTCATGGTGTTTCTCGCCGCCGCCCTCGCCTCGTGGATTGGACTCGAAGCCGTGTTCGGAGCCTTCTACGCCGGCCTCATCCTCAACCGCTTCATCCCCGGACGCTCCACACTCATGGGCCGTCTCGAATTCGTCGGCAACGCCATCTTCATCCCCTACTTCCTCATCGGCGTGGGCATGCTCATTGACATCCACGTGTTCACCCGTGGCTGGGACACCATCTACATCGCCGCCGTCATGTCGGCCGTAGCCATGTTCACCAAATGGCTTGCCGCCCTGCTCACGCAGAAAGTCTTCGGCCTCACCACCGTCGACCGCACCATAATGTATCAGCTCTCCAACGCCCACACCGCCGTGGCCCTCGCCGTCGTGACCATCGGCTACAGCATGGGGCTCTTCGGCGTGGAGATACTCAACGGCACCGTGGTGATGATACTCGTCACATGCTCCGTATCATCAATGGGCACGGCGCGCGCCGCCGCCAAGCTCAAGATGCAGCTCCTTGAGCAGGCCGACGAGGAGCTTACCCGCGACGAGTCCGACACCCGTCCGCGCACACTCATAGCCGTCTCAAGCCCGCAGACGGCACCCGGCATCGTCGACCTCGCCCTGTCCATGCGCTTCCCCGACTCCTCCGTGCCCGGCGACTTCTACGCCCTGCACGTGCGCAACGATAATTCCGCCTCGGCCCGCGCCGTGAGCCGCAGCTCGCTCGACATCGCCGAACGCGCCGCCTCGTCGGTCGAAGTCTCGCTCACCCCCCTCGAGCGTTACGACCTCAACTTCATCACCGGCGTGCTCAACACTATGGCCGAGCGTGACATCACCGAAGTCATCATCGGCCTCCACCGCCGCAACAACCTAATCGACTCATTCCTCGGCGACAAGATAGAGCGACTGCTCCAGACCACCAACCGCATGGTGGTCATCACCCGCACCTACATCCCGCTCCAGACCGTGACTCGCATCGTCGTGGCCGCCCCCAAGAACGCACAGTTCGAGACAGGCTTCCGCCGCTGGGTCCAGGCGATGGGCAACCTCTGCCGCCACATAGGCTGCGAGATAGAATTCTGGTGCGAACAGGCCACACTCCCGGCCATACGGGCTGTGCTCTCCCAGGCCAAGATAGACATACCCATGTCGTTTGCCACCGTCGAGAGCTATGACGACTTCGTAGTGATGTCGCGCGACATCTCCGACGACGACCTGCTCGTCATCGTCAGCTCGCGCCGAGCCTCAGTATCGTTTGACAGCGACATGGAAGCCATGCCCGAATTCCTGCACAAATACTTCTCCGGCACCAACCTCGTCGTGCTCTACCCGAGCCAGTTCGGCACCGAGCAGCCCATGACTATGGCCGAGACCATGGCCACCGACATGGCCGTACAGCCTTCCACCATCTACCTCTGGGGCATGAACCTCCTGCGCCGCCTCCGCTCACGCCGCTAACAGCCCTCCATTATGACACGGTCTAAGCGAACCACCCTTACAAAACGCATTCTGCTGAGCCTCGGCGCATTCCTGATGCTTGTAGTTGCATTCACCGTCTACGCCAACATCACAGTGCAGCGCGCCGCCGCCTCACGCATATACACCGACACCTCGACAATCCCTGCCAACCGCGTGGCATTGCTGTTAGGGACCAATCCCCTCAACCGCCACGGAGGTCCCAACTCCTACTTCACACTCCGCATACACACAGCCGCCGAGCTATATCATGCCGGCAAGGTTGACTACATAATAGCCAGTGGCGACAACCACACCCACGCCTATGACGAGCCGACCGCCATGCGCGACTCACTGATGGCTCATGGCGTGCCCGAGAGCCGCATAGTCCTCGACTTTGCCGGATTCCGCACACTCGACTCCGTGGTGCGCGCCAAGGAAGTGTTCGGATGCGACTCGCTCACAATCATCTCGCAGGCCGACCACAATGCACGCGCCCTCTATCTTGCCAAGGCCAACGGCATCGAAGCCGTGGCAATCTCAGCCCCCTTGCGGGCCGGACGGAGTGTGCGCTTACGCCTGACCATACGCGAATGGCTCGCCCGCGACAAAATGATGCTCGACATCCTTACGGGCAAACGCCCCCACTTCCTCGGCGAGAGAATCGATATTCCGAATGCGATATTGACATATTGACACTCCTGACGGCCCGACTTTTGCAAGTCGGGCCGTTTTGTGATTTTTTAATTTTGTTTTTTGAGTCAAAAGGCTTACCTTTGCTTTTCAACGAATGTAATTCTAATTATCTAACCACATAAATACCTTATAACGATATGGAAAACGACCAGTTGTTACAGGAAGTAACCGCCAAAGCCAAGGTATGGCTGGGCGAGGGATACGACGCAGAGACCCGCGCCGAAGTGCAGCGCATGCTTGACGCTGACGACAAGACTGACCTCATCGAGTGTTTCTACCGCGACCTTGAGTTCGGCACAGGCGGCCTGCGCGGTATCATGGGTGCCGGCTCCAACCGCATGAACATCTACACCGTGGGCGCAGCCACTCAGGGCCTGGCCAACTACCTCAAGGAGGCATTCAAGGACCTGCCCGAAATCAGCGTAGCCGTAGGCCACGACGTGCGTAACAACTCGCGCAAGTTTGCCGAAATCGTTGCCGACATCTTCTCGGCCAACGGCATCAAGGTATATCTCTTCGACAGCTTCCGCCCCACCCCCGAGCTCTCGTTTGCCATTCGTCACTTCGGCTGCCAGAGCGGCGTCAACATCACTGCCTCGCACAACCCCAAAATCTACAACGGCTACAAGGCTTACTGGGAGGACGGCGCGCAGATTATCGCTCCCCACGACGTCAACATCATCGACCACGTCAACCGCATCAAGAACGTAAGCGAAATCAAGTTTAACGGCGACAAGTCGAAAATCCAGATTATCGGCGCAGAGGTCGACAAGGTATATCTCGAGAAAATCAAGGAGCTGTCACTCAGCCCCGAGGCCATCGAGCGTCACAAAGACCTCAAGATTGTCTACACCCCCATCCACGGCACCGGCGTAGAGCTTATCCCCGCATCGCTCAAGAACTACGGCTTCACCAACATCATCCACGTGCCCGAGCAGGACGTGCCCAGCGGTGACTTCCCCACCGTCGAGTCGCCCAACCCCGAGGTGCCCTCAGCAATGGCTCTCGCCATCGCCAAGGCCAAGGAGGTAGGTGCCGACATCGTGATGGCATCCGACCCCGACGCCGACCGCGTGGGCTGCGTAATCCGCGACAACAACAACGAGTACGTGCTCCTCAACGGCAACCAGATTGTGATGATACTCCTCAACTACATCATCACCCGCAACAAGGAGCTCGGCATGATTAAGGGCAACGAGTTTGTCGTAAAGACCATCGTGACCACCGAGACCATCAAGAGCATCTGCGACGCCAACAAGGTGAAGATGTTTGACTGCTACACCGGCTTCAAGTGGATTGCAGCCGTGATGCGCGACAACGAGGACGTGCTCCGCTACATCGGTGGCGGCGAGGAGAGCTACGGCTTCCTGGCCGAGACCTTCGTGCGCGACAAGGACGCCGTGTCGGCCTGCTCGCTCCTCGCCGAGGCATGCGCTTGGGCCAAGGACAAGGGCATGGACTTCCAGGCAATGCTCGCCGACATCTACAAGACCTATGGCTTCAGCCTCGAGGTAGGCGTGTCGGTGGTACGTCCCGGCAAGAGCGGTGCCGAAGAGATTCAGGCACTCATGAAGCAGTTCCGCGAGAACGCTCCCAAGACCCTCGCCGGCAGCCCCGTAGAGGTTGTCAAGGACTACCTCACCCTCGACGCCACCCACGCCGACGGCAAGGTAGAGAAGCTCGACTTCCCCACCACATCCAACGTGCTCCAGTACTTCACCGCCGACGGCTCCAAGGTGTCGGTACGCCCCTCAGGCACCGAGCCTAAGATTAAGTTCTACATGGAGGTGCGTGTGCCCATGGCCAAGGCCGAGGACTACAACGCTTGCAACGCCGCCGCCCACGCCAAGGTTGAGGCACTCAAGAAAGACCTCGGAATCTGAAATTAATTAGTAATTAGCAATTAGTAATTAGTAATTATTGAGTAGGTCTTTGCTGTAAAGCATGCCTTAAATTACTAATTGCTAATTGCTAATTACTAATTATTAATTGCCCCAAAATTGCTAATTAATCCTTGAGGTTGGTAATCCAGCGCGTCAGTCGCGCATCAGTCACTATAGCCGGCGAGCTCCGGGCCGAGATAGGGCCGGGGCTCATGGTGCTCGTAGGGGTCGCCCAAGGCGACACCCCCGACGATGCCTCATGGCTTGCGGCCAAGACCGCGGCCATGCGTATATTCCCAGACTCGGAGGGGGTGATGAACCGCTCGGTCATCGATGCCGGAGGCGACATACTCGCCGTCAGCCAGTTCACACTCAACGCCTCCACCCGCAAGGGCAACCGCCCGAGCTACATCCGTGCCGCCGGGCACGACCTGGCCATACCGCTCTACGAGCTTTACTGCTCGGAATGCCGCCGACTCACGGGCCGCGAAGTGGCCACCGGAGTCTTCGGTGCCGACATGCAGGTCGAACTTATCAACGACGGACCCGTTACAATAATAATCGACTCCAAGCTACGCGAATGACCGACCCATCTACATCTCCCACCACCGCACAGTCAGCCCCGGCATCACCGACGCTGGCCGACGTGCAGCGCATCGTGGACACTTGGATTACCACCACCGGCAAAGGTTACTTCTCCGAGCTGACCAATGCGGTGATACTTGCCGAGGAGACCGGCGAAGTGGCCCGGGTAATGGCCCGCACCTATGGCGACCAGAAAGCCAAGCCGGGCGACAAGTCATGCCTGGCCGACGAACTGGCCGACCTCCTGTGGGTGCTCACCGCCATAGCTAACCAGACCGGCGTAAACCTCACCGAGGCCTTCGCGGCCAACCTTGCCAAAAAGAACATCCGCGACGCCAACAGGTTCTGAACCCTCGCCCCGCCAGCAAATTCCAACCGCACTCCCGCCAATAGATTCCGCCCCTCATCCCCCGTGATAACAAACTGACATCTAAGAACAAATATGGACAAATACAATCAGGCAATAGCCGAATCACAGGTCACGACCGACGACGCCCTCGTAGCCGCCAAGGTCAACGAAATACTCGAGAAGCATCTCGACGAAAACCGCAAGCCCGAAGTGCTGCGTCAGCTCTTCAACAGCATCGACCTCACCACGCTGAAATCCACCGACTCACAGCAGTCAGTGGCCGACTTCACCGAGCGCGTCAACGCCTTTGAGCAGGAGCACCCCGACCTGCCCAACGTGGCCGCCATCTGCGTCTACCCCAACTTCGTGCCCATCGTGCGCACCGTGCTCGACGTAAGCTCGGTCGACATCGCATCGGTGGCCGGCAGCTTCCCATCGGCCCAGACATTCATCGAGGTGAAGATGGCCGAGATAGCACTTGCCGTCGAAGCCGGTGCCGACGAGATAGACATCGTATTCCCCCTCGGTGACTACCTCGACAAGGACTATGAAGAGGTGGCCGACCAGATAAGCGAGATGAAGCATGCCTGCCGCGAGTCGATACTCAAGGTAATCCTCGAGACCGGCGCACTCAAGAGCGCGCTCAACATACGCAACGCATCGGTGCTCAGCCTCTACTCCGGGGCCGACTTCCTCAAGACATCCACCGGCAAGGAATATCCCGGCGCATCGCTCGAGGCCGCCTATGTGATGTGTCAGTGCATCAAGGAATACTACGCCAAGACTCAGCAGATGGTAGGCTTCAAGGTGTCAGGCGGCGTGTCGACCACCGAGGACGCCCTCAAATACTACACCATCGTCAAGGAGGTGCTCGGCGAGAAGTGGACAGCCACCAACGAATATTTCCGCATCGGAGCATCGCGCCTGGCCAACAACCTCCTCTCCGACATCCTCGGCACCGAGACAAAATTCTTTTAAAACGATTTAAAGTGGAAGTTGCAGAACTGTAGGAGCGACGGCTTTAGCCGTCGATATGAAACGACATGACTAACCTATATTGGTCGATACGAAACGACATAAATAGCTTATATTGGTCGATACGTAGCTCCATATCAAGGGTGTTGCAGAACTCAATTTTTCAAAATTGAATATGCCATACAAGGCTCCAATCGCGTTAGCAAATGTTAAATTCAACGGTTTTTGGAGGTTCTGCAACACCCTCGCTCCTACAGTCCGGCAACTCGCATAGCGAAGCCAATTTTCCATTTTAAACTTTCCATTTTAAATTCCAATGAAGTACTGGATTATAATCAACGACATGCAGCTTGGGCCAATGGAGCTGAGCGAGGTAGCGTCGACGCCCGGATTCGGGCCGGACACCCCCGTGTGGCGCGAAGGATTGCCCGACTGGACCACAGCCGCGCATCTGCCCGAGACGGCGGCACTCCTGCCGCAGCGTCCGGCACCCGCTCCTGCCCCGGCTGTCACCTACAGCTACGCGCCCGGAGGCCCCTCGCCCGTCACTGACGAGCCTATGCCCTCTACCTATCTCGTATGGGCCATACTCTCCACCATATGCTGCTGCATCCCCACAGGCATCGTGGCACTCATCTACGCCTCCAAGGTAAGCCCGCTATACAGCCGTGGCGACTATGCAGGTGCAAAAGCCGCCTCCGAGAAAGCCTGCTGGTGGGTGATAATATCGTTTGTGGCAGGACTCATCTGGGCCCCGTTCTCAGTGCTATGGTCACTGCTCACCATGTGAGCCGGCGTGTGCTGACGGTTGCCGCCATCATCGTGGCGGTCGCTGTCATCTCGGCCTACTACCTCATCGGGCCTGACACAGGGGTGTATCCCCGTTGCATGTTTCGTCAGCTCACAGGGCTTGACTGCCCCGGATGCGGCTCACAGCGCGCCATCCACGCCCTGCTGCACGGACGCATAGCCGAGGCCTGGGGTTACAACGCACTGCTGCTGATAGAGCTGCCCCTGATAGGGCTGCTGCTCATAGCCCGAGCCATACAGCCACGCCATCCGCGCCTCAACGCCCTGCTCAACTCCCGCACAGTCATACTCCTGCTCCTCGCCACAATCCTCCTCTGGACAGTAGTCAGGAATCTGGTTTAGAGGTTTTATAGTATAGAGTATAAAGTATAGAGTATAGATAATAGCTCCTGTGCTCATAATCGTGCCCCTGTGCTCCTGTGCCCCTGTGCTCCTGTCAAAATCCCTTGCCCCCAATTGCTAATTACTAATTACTAATTGCTAATTACTAATTACCCCATGCTCCACCGACGCAAGATTACGCTCCGTGTGCTGCTCTTCCTGGCAGCCGTGGCAATGATAGTCTATTTCCTCCCGCGCACCGACAAAGACCACTACATCTACGAGGTGAACCGTCCGTGGAGCTATGCCCTGCTGACCGCCCCGTTTGACATCCCCGTGCATCTCGACTCGGCAAGCGTGGCAGTGCTCAAAGACAGCATAGACCGCAACTTCGAGCCGGTCTATGTGCGCGACATCGCCGCCGAAAAGACCCTCATCTCCGACTACACCACCCGGCTCAACTCATCGCCGGGACTCAACATCACCCCCGCGCAGAAAAACCAGATAATACGCGCCATACGCGCCGTCTACGAAGATGGCATCGTGGACCGCGACACCTATCAGCGCATAGCCTCGGGCCAGCTCCCCGCCGTGCGTTTCGTGCACGACAATGTGGCCATATCCATGCCCACCGACCGCTACCTCTCGGCGTTCCGCGCCTACGAGCACCTCGACAGCACCCTGCGCGACCGCGACGTGCGCGCCGCCCTGACGGCCACCAAGCTCTCCGACATGCTCCAGCCCACCATCATGCTCGACACGCTCACCACCAAGCGTCTGATTGACGAAGCCTATCAGAAGGCTATGGCCCCCGTGGGCGTCATCCAGCAGGGTGAGCGCATCATCGACAAGGGCGACATCGTGAGCACACGCCTCGCCACCATCCTCGACACCTATGAGGAGATGATTGACGAGCGTAGCGACGGCCGCATCTCGCAGCACCACTACCCGATAGCGGGTCAGATACTCTACATGGTCATCCTCTTCGGCGCGCTCTACGGCTACATGTTCTTCTTCCGTCCGGCCTATTTCCACGACGACCGCACCGTAGTGTTCCTCATGTCGCTCATCACGGTGTTCACCCTCTTCTCCTTCGCCATGCAGGCCACGTTCCGCTCCGGCCTCTACATCGCGCCGTTCACTATGGTGCCCATACTCGTGCTCGTGTTTCTCGACTCGCGCACGGCCTACTTCTCCCACCTCATCCAGGTGCTCATCTGCACCATCATCGCCCCCTTCCCGCTCGAATTCGTGTTCATGCAGTTCATAGCAGGTGTGGTGGCCATCGACTCGCTCAAAGACCTCACACGCCGCAGCCAGCTCATACGCACCGCCGCGCTCATCTTCGTGGCCTACTCGCTCTGCTACATCTCGGTCGAGGTGATGCAGACCGGCACGCTCGCCAAGACCGAGGGACGCACCTACGGATGCTTCGGCATCAACGCCATACTCATCTCGTTCAGCTACGTGCTCATGTTCCTGCTCGAGCGAGTGTTCGGCTACACATCGCGCGTCACACTCGTCGAGCTGTCCGACACCAACAACCCCCTTCTGCGTGAGCTGTCCGAAGAGTGTCCCGGCACGTTCAACCACTCTATGGCCGTGAGCAACCTCGCCTCGGTGGCCGCACAGGCCATCGGCGCAAACGTGCAGATGGTGCGTACAGGCGCGCTCTATCACGACATAGGCAAAATCAAGAACCCCGCCTTCTTCACCGAAAACCAGCACGGCGTGAACCCACACGACGCCCTCGACCCCATCCAGAGCGCGCGCGTGGTCACCGGCCATGTCACCGACGGCCTCGCTATGGCCGAGCGTGCCAAGCTCCCCCCGAAAATCCGCGAATTCATAGCCGAGCACCACGGCAAGGGCAAGGCGCGATACTTCTACAACACATACTGCAACGCCCATCCCGGCGAGGAGGTCGACCCCGCGCCGTTCACCTATCCCGGCCCAAATCCGCAGAGCCGCGAGACCTCGCTGCTCATGATGGCCGACGCCGTCGAGGCCGCCTCGCGCTCGATGAAGGAGCACTCACCCGAGGCCATCACCGCGCTGGTCAACAAGATTATCGACGGGCAGATAGCCGAGGGGCTGCACAACGAGTCGCCCCTGTCGTTCCGCGACGTCCAGGCCGTCAAGGAATCGTTCATCCAACGCCTCCGCACCATGTACCACTCCCGCATCTCCTATCCCGAGCTGAACAAATAACACAAAAACCAACCGTTATGCGCATTTCCACCCTATTAGGGGCATGCCTGACCGCCGTTGCCGCCCAGGCCTATACCCCCATCACATTGCCAGTAATCCCGCCCGACCCGCAGATTGAGAAAAAGGTGGCCGAGCGGCTCGCCTCGATGACCCTCGACGAAAAAATCGGTCAGATGACCCAGATTCAGATTGACATCATCGGCGACCACGACGCCAACGGCGTATTCCACTTCTCCCAGGCCAAGGCCGACAGCGTCATAGGCCGCTACAAGGTCGGCTCGTTTCTCAACACCCCCGGCAGCACATGCCTGACAGCCGAGGAGTGGTGCGAGCTGATACCCAAGATTCAGGAGACCTCCATGCGCCTCATAGGCATCCCCACCATCTACGGTCTCGACCAGAACCACGGCACCACCTATACCGCCGACGGCACCCTCTTCCCGCAGAACCTCAACGTGGCCGCCACCTTTGACACCTCGGCGGCACGCAAGGCCGCCGAAATCACCGCCTACGAGACCCGCGCATCCGACTGCCCCTGGACCTTCTCGCCCACCCTCGACCTGGCCCGCGACCCGCGCTGGCCGCGATTCTGGGAGAACTACGGCGAGGACCCGCTGGTCAACGCCCTCATGGGCGCGGCAGCCGTCAAGGGTTTTCAGGGCGAAGACCCCAACCACGTCGGCCCCAACCATATAGCCGTATCAATCAAGCACTTCATGGGCTATGGCATCCCCTTCTCGGGCAAGGACCGCACCCCGGCCTACATCTCCCCCTCCGACCTGCGTGACAAGCACTTCGCCCCCTATCTCGAGGCCATCAAGAACGGCGCGCTCACACTCATGGTCAACTCCTCGTCAATCAACGGCACCCCCGTCCACGCCAACTCGCTCCTGCTGACCAAATGGCTCAAGGACGACCTGCAGTGGGACGGCATGATTGTCACCGACTGGGCCGACATCAACAACCTCTACACACGCGAAAAGGTGGCCAAGGACAAGAAGGACGCCATACGCATAGCCATCAACGCCGGCATAGACATGGCGATGGAGCCGTATCAGTGCGACTACTGCACCCTGCTCAAGGAGCTGGTACAGGAGGGCAAGGTGCCCATGAGCCGCATCGACGATGCCGCCGCCCGTGTGCTCCGCCTCAAGTATCGCCTCGGCCTCTTTGACCGCCCCGACACATATCTCAAGGACTATCCGCAGTTCGGCTCCAAGAACCACGGCGAGGTGGCCCTCGAGTCGGCCGCCGAGTCGATGGTGCTGCTCAAGAACGATGATTCCATCCTGCCCCTCGCACAGGGCACCAAGATATTCGTCTCAGGCCCCACGGCCAACTCCATGCGCTCGCTCAACGGCGGCTGGAGCTACTCGTGGCAGGGCCATATAGCCGAAGCCTATGCCAAGTACTACAACACCATCCTCGAGGCCATGACAGCGCGTTTCGGCGCAGAGAATGTCACCTACGTGCCAACAGTAATGTTTGACGAGAAACACAGCTGGACCGACGAGCTCTTTGACCCCGCCGTGATGCCCGGAGCCGTGGCCGAGGCCGCCAAGGCCGACGTGATAGTGCTCTGCATCGGCGAGAACTCCTACTGCGAGACCCCCGGCAACCTCACCGACCTGCACCTCTCACCCCTGCAGCGCGACATGGTCAAGACATTCGCCACCGCAGGCAAGCCTATCATACTCGTGCTCAACGAGGGCCGTCCGCGCATCATCGCCGACATCGAGCCGCTCGCCAAGGGTGTCATCGACATCATGCTCCCCGGCAACTTCGGCGGCGACGCACTCGCCCGACTCATGGCCGGCGACATCAACTTCTCGGGCAAGCTCCCCTTCACCTATCCGCGCGAAATCAACTCGCTCGTGACCTACGACTACAAGACCAGCGAGGAAGTGGGCAGCATGGAGGGCGCGTATGACTACGACGCACGTGTCAACGTGCAGTGGCCCTTCGGCTACGGCCGCTCCTACACCACATTTGCCTACTCTGACCTCAAGGTTGACAAGACCGAGTTTGACGCCAACGACGTGCTCACCGTCAGCCTCCTCGTCACCAACACCGGCCAAATGCACGGCAAGGAGGCAGTGCTGCTCTACTCGTCTGACCACGTGGCATCCATCGTGCCCGACAACAAGCGTCTGCGCGCGTTCAGCAAGCTCGCCCTCATGCCCGGCGAGACCCGCGCCGTCAAATTCACCGTCCCCGCTACTGACCTTGCCTTTGTCGGAGCCGATGGCCGCTGGACCCTCGAAGAGGGCGAGTTCACCCTCACCGTCGGCACCCTTACCCTTCCCATCCACTGCACCTCGACAACCACATGGGATAGACCGAATATATAGAGTTTAGAGAAATTTATAACGTTTAGTAGTTTCTCCCGTTTTTCCATCGCATAATCGACGGAAAGACGGGAGAAACTATTTTTTCGTGTTGCATCGCATTTCACATCCACGGGGCGGTGCAAAAAATAACTCCCGCATAGCCCCACGGCTGGCAGGAGTTGTGAAAAGAGTGGGTGGATAGGTCTAATATCCAATCATCAATGTTAAGCTGTAATTATGAAATATTAATTATATTGGCAAAATTAATACACATTTATCATATTTCAAAACATTTTTACAACAATTTTTTTAAAAATAATCACAAAAAGTTAGAAACATGTGGGAAGAAAGGTACAAAAGTAAATATGCACTATGGTCTAAAAAGGTTACAAAGTGTAAAGAGTTAAGATATCGCTTAGAGCCAAAAAGAGTTAAGATAACAGCCGGGGCGGTCGTGCTCCTGCTGTTATCTTAACTCTTTAAACTTTAATACTTTATAGACTATAAGGACACGCTCCACTCGGCACCGTCCTTGGTGTCCTTGATGGTGAAGCCGGCCTCGGCGAGACGGTCGCGGATGAGGTCGCTCGTGGCCCAGTCCTTGGCACTCTTGGCCTTGGCACGCATCTCGAGTATGAGGTCCATCGCTTTCTCGAAGGGCTTCATGGCCTCGGCGTTGTCCGAGCCGCCGCCCATCTCGGGGCGGATGCCGAGGATGTCGACGAGGAATGTGTCAAACACCCAGCGCAGCTCGTCGATGTCGGCCTGTGTGGCCGTGGCCTTACCGTCCTTGACCGAATTGACAATGCGCAGCGCGTCAAAGAGGTGGGCGATGACGATGGGGGTGTTCAGGTCGTCGTCAAGAGCCTCGTAGCAACGCTCGCGTATGCCCTTGACATCGACGGTCGATGTGGTCGAGGGGGTAAGCTCCTGCAGACGGCGATAGCCTTCGAGCATGCGTCCGAGAGCCTTCTCAGAGGCCTGGAGGGCTTCGTTGGAGAAGTCGACTGTGCCGCGGTAGTGGGCCTGGAGGATGAAGAAGCGTATGGTCATCGGGCTGTAGGGCTGAGTGAGCAGCGGGTGTGAGCCGTTGAAGAACTCGTCGAGGGTGATGAAGTTGCCCAGCGACTTGCCCATCTTCTTGCCGTTGATGGTAATCATGTTGTTGTGCATCCAGTAGCGCACGGTCTCGTGGCCGTTATGGGCCATCGACTGTGCTATCTCGCACTCGTGGTGGGGGAACATGAGGTCCATGCCGCCGCCGTGGATGTCAAAGGTCTCGCCGAGATATTTCTCGCCCATGGCCGAGCACTCGAGGTGCCAGCCGGGAAATCCTTCGCTCCAGGGCGAGGGCCAGTGCATGATATGCTCGGGCGCGGCCTTCTTCCACAGGGCGAAGTCGGCGGGGTTGCGCTTCTGGTCCTGTCCGTCAAGGGCGCGGGTGGTGGCCAGCAGCTCGTCGATGTTGCGTCCCGAGAGCTTGCCGTAATGATGGTCCTTATTATACTTGGGCACGTCGAAATAGACCGAGCCGTCAGAGACGTAGGCATATCCGCTGTCAAGAATCTTCTTGACATACTCAATCTGCTCGATGATGTGGCCCGAAGCGTGCGGCTCAATCGAGGGGGGCAGCACATTGAGTGCCTCCATAGCCTTGTGGTAGCGGGTGAGGTAGTGCTGCACCACCTCCATAGGCTCGAGTTGGTCGAGGCGCGCCTTCTTGGCTATCTTGTCCTCGCCGTCGTCAGCGTCATGCTCAAGATGGCCCACGTCGGTGATGTTGCGCACGTAGCGCACCTTGTAGCCGAGGTGGCGGAGATAGCGGAAGAGTATGTCAAACGTGATGGCCGGACGGGCGTGGCCGAGATGGCCGTCGCCATACACCGTGGGGCCGCACACGTACATACCCACCCGCCCCTCGTGAAGGGGCTTGAAAGGCTGCTTGGTGCGGGTGAGGGTATTGTAAATATACATAAATTTAAAATGGAAAATGGGGAAATGGGAAATTAAGAATTAAGAATTAAAAATGAAAAATTGGCTTCGCCACGCGAGGGGGCATAGGAGCGACGGCTTTAGCCGTCGATATGAAGCTACGTAAGCAGATTGCTCCGGCAGCACGAAGCTCATTTTCCATTTTAAATTTTAAATTTTTAATTCCTTTTACGCTTTTCCTCCCATGATGAAGGGGTTGGGGATTTCGCCACCGGCGGGGCCACCCTGGCCGCCTACGGGACGCTTGGGTACGATGGGGCCGAAGGTCTGCTCGTACTTCTTGACGTTCTCAGCGAGTGCGCCGAGGAGGTTCTTGGCGTTCTCGGGGCTCATAATGATGCGGCTCTGTACCTTTGCGCCCGGCATGTTGGGGGCCATGGTGATGAAGTCAACGAAAAACTCGTTGGGGCCGTGGGTGATTACTGCGAGGTTGGAGTAAATACCCTTTGCCACCTCAGGGGTGAGCTCTATCTTGATTTCCTGCTGTTTGTTATCCATTGTGATTTTTGATTTTATGTTTGGGGGTTATGTATATGGCTTGCTTGCCATGAGTATCGGGGGGAGTATGCGGCGTTCACTTCTTGGCCACATATATCGTACACACGCCGAAGGTGAGGGGGATGGCGCGGGCCTCGGCAAATCCGGCCTCGAGCATGATGGCGGTCATTTCTGCCCCCTGCGGGACTGCCGCAATCGACTCGGGCAGATAGCTGTAGGCGCGCACGTCCTTCGACACGAGCCGCCCCACGGTGGGGATGACGTGGCGGGTGTAGAGATTGTAGAAGGGCTTGACGATGCCCGACGTGGGGGTGGACAGCTCGAGTATCACCGCCGTGCCGCCGGGACGGAGCACACGGTGCATCTCGCGGTATCCGGCCAGGAGGTCGGCGAAGTTGCGCACACCGTAGGCGCAGGTCACGGCGTCAAACGAGCCGTCGGTGAACGGGAGCAGCAGGCAGTCGCCTATGCCGAGCGTCACCACGTCGGCCAGCCCCTCCTTCTCCACCTTGGCGCGGCCTATCTCCACCATGCCCTCCGAGAGGTCCACGCCGGTTACGGCGATGGGGTCGAGCTCGCGGGCAAGACGTATGGCCAAGTCGCCGGTGCCGGTGGCGATGTCGAGGATGTCGTCATGCTGACAGTCACGCAACAGCCCTACAGCCCTGCGTCGCCACAGGTGGTCGATGCCGAGAGTCATGGCCCGGTTCATGAAATCATAAGCCGGGGCGATGCTGTCAAACATCTCGCGCACTTGCCGTGACTTATCGCCCGGCTCGCCGCCATAGGGAGTGATGCGCTCTACCTTCAATGAAATTTAAAATTTAAAATGGAAAATGGAAAATTAATTTTTAAATTTAAAATGGAAAATTTAAAATGGGCTACGCAGAACTGTGGCCGCAAAAATTTTCCATTTTAAATTTTTAATTCTAAATTCTCCCAAGGCAGTCAAGCACGTTCTTGGCGATGCGCTCGTCGAGGTGCTGCTCGGGGGCCTTCTCAAACTTCTTGCCGGTGATGTGCTCGTAAAGCTCGATGTAACGCTCCGACACCTCCTCGCAGAACTTGTCGGTCATCTCGGGCACCTGCTGCCCCTCCTTGCCCATGAATCCGTGGGCCATGAGCCACTCGCGCACAAACTCCTTGGAGAGCTGCTTCTGGGGCTCGCCCTTGGCAAGACGCTCCTCGTAGCCGTCGGCGTAGAAGTAGCGCGACGAGTCGGGGGTGTGGATTTCGTCGATGAGTATCACCTTGCCGTCACGCAGACCGAACTCATACTTGGTGTCGACGAGTATCAGCCCCTTCTCGGCGGCCATCTCCGAACCCTTCTTGAAGAGGGCGCGGGTGTAGGCGGCCATCGTGTCAAACTGCTCGGCAGTGACGATGCCCTGGGCTATAGCCTCCTCGCGCGAGATGTTCTCGTCGTGGCCGGCGTCAGCCTTGGTGGTGGGGGTGATGATAGGCTCGGGGAAACGCTGGTTCTCAACCATTCCCTCGGGGAGCTTCACGCCGCACAGCTCACGCATGCCGGCCTTGTATTCGCGCCACGCGCTGCCGGCGAGATAGCCGCGGATAATCATTTCGAGCTTGAGACCCTCGCAGCGATAGCCCACGGTGACCATCGGGTCGGGCACGGCTATCTTCCAGTTGGGCACGAGGTCGGCGGTGGCGTCGAGCATCGAGGCTGCTATCTGATTGAGGGCCTGACCCTTGTAGGGGATACCCTTGGGGAGGATTACGTCAAAGGCCGAGATACGGTCGGTAGCGACCATTACCAGCAGGTCATCGCCTATAGAGTAGACGTCACGCACTTTGCCGTGATATACCGCCGTCTGGCCGGGAAAATTGAAATCGGTGTTAACCAGTGTTGTTGCCATAATTATGCCGTAATAATTGATTTTAGGGCAAAATTACGAATTTAATATCATACTTTAAAGTTTATAGAGGGTTTCTTATGGTTTATAAAGTCTAATTTCTTATAGTTTAGAAAGTATGGAGAGTCTAAAAAGTTAAGATAATAGCTCTGAGTCATAATCAGCCGCACCTTAGAAGCGTCTTAGACCCCAAACTATTATCTTAACTTTTTAAACTTTAGACTTTGTAAACTCTAAGATATTAGACTTTATAAACTCTCTAAACTATAAACTCCCCTGATACGCTCCCGGGCGTGGAGCGGGGAGGCGAGGAGTGCCGTAGAGGTCTAAGGTGGCCTCGGGAAGCGTCAGAGACGGGTCGGCATGCTGAAGGGCCGGGGAATCATCCTTCAGGCGATAGTCGAAATAATAGTCATTGCGCACGGTGGCAAACGACGGGTCGGTATCCCACAGGCAACCGATGAAATTATCGTCATCCGAGCCCGCGCTCTTGAGCACACACGAGCGCACGAACACATCGGTGCCGGTAAAGTCCCCCTCCGAGAAGTCGGTGCCGAGGCCGTAGGCGATGCTGTTGGAAATGTCGGCCTTGAGATAAGGCATACCCGAGCCGTCGTCTGACTCGGCATTGTAATGGCCGAACTGCACGATGGCACCGCGCGGTGCGGTGAATAGGTAGTAGTTGGCAAAGGTGCAATGGTTGGCCGTCACCTCGCCGCCATGCATCATCATCGCGCCGTATGAGGCATCGGCTATCTCACAGCCTATAAGCCTTACCGAGGCGTGGCGGGTGGTCAGAGCCATGCCCGCCGAGTTGCGCAGACGGCAGTTGACCATCTCGACAGCCGAGAGCGAGTCGGCCATGACCCCCTCGACGGTATTGCGCACCACGGTGTGCGACAGCCTGTTGCCGCGGCTTTGGGGGGCGAAATGAAGCCCCTGCCACTGCGAGGCCATGAGGTCAAACGATATGTCGCCAACCACGTTGTCGGTCCTGTCGCCCGTCATCTCCACCAGTGCCTCGGGCGTGCCCTCGGTCACGAGCGAGCCATACACACGCAGGTATGCCCCGTCATGGAAATGCAGCCTCACGCCGGGGTCGAGGCGCAGGGTGGCACCCTCCCTCACCACGAGCGAGTCGAATATCTGATAGGGGTACTGCGCGCCCCACCGCTCGTCGGCGGTAATCTCCACCGCGCTGCGGCGTTCGACGTCCTGTCCGGCGGCACGAAGCACCACGGTCGACGTCACTCCGTTGGTCAGAAAGTCGAGATGCCCCTTCACCTCAGTCAGCTCGGGCGAGGAGTTGACGGGGAGCGTAGCCTTGACAAAAACATAGATAGAGTCGTTGGGGCGGATTTCAACGTTGGCAAACTGTGTCCCGGCCAGGCCGTCGACATTGACACTGAACGCTCCGGCATCCCCCTCGCGGAGAATGACACTACTGATATTCAGCACCTTGTCATGGCGGTTGTGCACCACAAAACGTGCCGTCGGAGTGAGCTGGCCGGTGAAATATGTGCCCATGTCGAGCGTGTCGGCCGAGAATGTCGGCTGTGACGACGCCGAGGTCGTATATCCGTCCTCGATACATGACTGGGCCACAATAAGTATAAATAACGCGGCCACCGCCGCATAAAGCTTCTTAATCATACCCTAACAACGTGAAATTACGCCGTTTATTGCAAAAGAAGATGCTATTTCACCACACTGTCAGCCGCCACGGTGTCCTTGGGCAGATAGGGGCGGAGCAATGAGCGCAGGAGGGTGTCGGCTGCGTAGACCGACGTGCCGCGGTAACGCTGCGCCCCGGTGCTGTCGGCCACGATATAATACGGCAGACGCGGTATGGCCAGACGGCGCAGATTCTGCGACGACACTCCGCCCGGGGTCCAGGCCTGCAGCCAGTTGGCCGAATCGCCCTTGACCTGACCGCGCCATACGGCCGAGTCGGCTGCCACCGAAATCTCGATAACCTTCAGCCGGCGGTTGTTCAAATCCTTGCGGAGCGAACGCATGCGCCGAGCCACACTGTCGGGCTTGCGCGTGTCGTTAAATGCCATGAGCACATAGCTCTGCATGCCGGGGGTGTAACGCACTATAGTATCGACACCGTAACGCATGGTAAACGCACGTATCTCGCCGCGCGCCGCCGTAGACACCTGCTCGCCCACAGCCGAGGCATAGGTGCCGACGAGGAGCGTCGGGCGCGCCTCAGGCGCAATCTCGCTCAGCAGCGAGTCGGCCTCAAGCTCATAGCCCGCCGTGCGGAAGCGGGTCACCATCAGCAGTGTCGACGCCATGCTCGAGGGATTGGCCCTGACGGCATCGGCAATCAGGCGGTTTACCTCGGCATCCGAGCCGTAGGTCAGCAGCGAGTCATGCTGGGCCACGAAGGCCGTGAAATCGCGTGTGGCATCCTGACCCGACACCGTGAGCGACGAAGGGTCGCCAAGCTTCATCTTGAGCTTCATGCGGTCACCGTCGGCGGCAACGCAGCTGAACAGCAGGTTGCCGTCGAGCGTGAACACCTCGACCAGCGTAGGCTGAGCTGACATGCCGCGCAGCTCCACCTTGCCGTCCACGGGGTGGAACGACTGGCGCGAGACACCCCCGCGGGTCATGTAGACCATCTCGAGGCCCTTGGTGTCAAGCCCCTCTATCTCACATTTTATCACGAATCCCTCCTCATCGCCGCAGGCCGACACGGCCAGCAGAAACATGAGCGACAGTATGGCGAAAATATTCCTCATATGGTTCATTGCATAATTCACCGACAAAAGTAGCCAAAAATTCCACTAACCGCCAACTTATTTGCAAGATTTGCTTAAATTTGCACCACCAACGGGCCGCGCGCCCGACATCCGCACACCCATCGACATGAAACGCCTACTCACCGCCCTCATCCTGCTCCTCGCCCTTGCCGTCCCGCGCGGCGCGGCTCAGATAGTCAGCATCGACCAGGAGACACAGGTCAACTCCGACAGCATCCGCGAAGCCTTCGACTCAGGCCCCTACTTCGGCCTGTATAAGGACAACTACTTCATCTTCGGCTGCCCCGTGGGCCAGCGCGTACGCAAGGACAACACCAACATAAAGTTCCAGATATCCATAGCCCAGCGTCTCACCAAGAGCACACTCCCCTGGGGCACCTATCTCTTCCTCTTCTACTCGCAGAAATGCTTCTGGAACGTCCTCGAGAACTCCATGCCCATGACCGACCTCAACTTCAACCCCGGCATCGGCCTGACCAAACCGCTCTTCGTGCGCAACCGCTTCGTCGGAAAAATCAACCTCATACTCGAGCACGAGTCCAACGGCCGCGACGGCACAGCCTCACGCTCGTGGAACCGCGTCTCGCTCGGCGGCAGCATCATGATTGACCCCCAGATTACCGTTCACGGCAAGTTCTGGATACCCATAATCGACGGCATGGAAAACAAGGACATCCTCGACTACTGCGGCATCTACCAGATGGGCACATCCTTCACCACGCGCAACGAACGCTTCGGCGCAGCCGTCACCCTCGTGAAACGCAAAGGCTGGAAGCTCAACTACAACACCATCATCGAGCTTAACTACCGCATCTTCAAGCGCGACAACCAATACCTCTTCCTCCAGTACTACAACGGCTACGGCGAAGGCCTCCTTGCCTACAAGGAATTTCACTCAATGGTGCGCATCGGCCTCGGCATCAAACCCCGCCTCTTCAGCGACTACTGATTCACCCCCGTAACCTGCATGCAAACAAAAATATAACTGAAATTTCGCCTCGTCATATCACAAAACAAATAAATAGTTGTATTTTTGTGACAGCTTTGCAATCACCAACTCTCTATCCAAGCAAATAATCTGCCTGATGAAACTCAAAAAACTGTTCTTTAAAAACCACATAACCGGATGGTGCCTAAAAGAGGTTAACTTCGGCCCGCTCACTCTTCTCGTCGGAGCATCGGGTGTCGGCAAAACCCAGACACTTAAGGCTATATCTCAGCTGTCACGGATTGCCGCAGGCTATTCGATGAACGGATGCGAGTGGAGGGTTGAATTTGAGGAGTCCGGCCTACAATACGTGTGGGCGGGGCAATTCGGAGTATCGAATGACACGCCTGATTCCATAGATGGCGAAGAGCCGCGACACACTATCGTCAAGGAGTCGCTTGTAGTCGGTGCGGATGAGACTGAGATATTCACCCGTGACGCAGAGGAACTACAGTATCACGGAATCCCCACAGTAAAACTTGACCCCACTAAAAGTGCGGTCGAACTGCTTAAGGAACAGCCAGACATAACCCCTGTAAGGAATGGGTTCAAGAAAATAAACTGGCTCAAAATGGAGACTTCGGGCTATATGTTCTTTTCCTCAAAAATGTTTGACCATACTGAGCCGTCTCGCACATTTGAGGACATCAAACTCCGTAAACAAAGACGGCCAATTGACAACCTATTTCTTATTATGAGATATGCCCCTGATGTCTTTGCAGACATCAAGGAGACATTTACTGATATCTTTCCGCTGGTCGAGGATATCGACTATGACATTCGTGCCATCCGCACAATATCCGAAGAAAAAGTACGTCCTGTGCTCAAAATCAAGGAAAAAGATGTGGACACATGGATACAATACCCCAACATATCGGCCGGCATGTATCGCACGCTGAGTCAGATTGTTGCCCTCAAGCTCGCAGATGACGGCGATGTGATACTCATCGATGAGTTTGAGAACGGACTGGGCATAAACTGCATCGACAAACTCGCCGAAATGGCTCAGGACCCCGATGTCAATGTCCAGATTATCATGACAAGCCATCACCCCTATATCATCAACTCTATTCCGTTCAGGGCGTGGAGAATTGTTTCTCGTTCAGGTAGTGATGTCACCGTAAATACCGCCGACGAACTTCGCATAGGTAAAAGTTCCAAGCACGATGCCTTCATGCAGTTAATCCAGACTACAGCTTATCGCACCGGCAGACCATGAATGCATATATCATAGTCGAGGGAGAATGCACCGAGACCATCGTCTATCCGGCCTGGCTGAGCATACTGGCTCCGCATATGACCCGTATAGAGAACCCCGAAGACTTCACCGACAACAACTATTACCTGTTCTGCGGCTATGGCATACCGTCAATATATAACCACGTGGCCAACGCCGTCGAGGACATAAATGCGATAAACGCCAAAGGAAAAGCAAAAATCGACTATCTAGTTGTCAACATCGACACCGAGGAGGAAACCCGTCAATACATCCTCAATCAAATATACAACCGGCTTAATGAAAGAGGGTTGCTCCCACTTTCATTTCCCCTGGAGGTATTCGAGCAACGAGTCAGCATGGAGTCATGGTTTCTCGGCAACCGCAAGGTTTTCAAATCCAACCCACAGAATCCGGAACTGCTAAAGTACATTGCCCACTACAATGTCAAGACCGACGACCCTGAGCTGATGGAAAACATTGACGAAGAAAGGTTTGGCTCAAAGGCTCAGTTTCATCACTCCTACCTGCGCAAAATGCTGAATGAGCAGAATACGAGATATACAAAGTCAAAGCCCGATGAAGTATGCCGCAAGCACTATCTTGACCGGCTGATTGAGCGATATAACGACACGGGGCACATACCCTCGTTTGGCCGATGGTACGATTTTGTAAAAACCAAATTCTGAATTTAAGGTCTTAGATACCGTTTGGCTTATATTTTGACAGCCCGAGGCATGAGTTTTGTGGGATTTTGCTGATTTTTATGTATTTTTGCAGTGTCATGAAAATTGCAATCATAGGATACGGAAAAATGGGCCATGCCATCGAACGGATTGCCATCGAGCGCGGCCATCAGATTGTGTCGGTCATCGATGCCGACAATACAGCCGAGTTTGACTCGGACGCCTTCGCGTCGGCCGACGCGGCCATCGAGTTCACCACCCCCTCCACAGCCCCCGACAACGTCATGCGTGCCGCCGAGCGCGGCGTGCCCGTAGTGTGCGGCTCAACGGGATGGTACGCCCGCCGCGCCGAGGTCGAGGAGGCCGTGCTGGCCGCAGGCTCTGCCCTGCTGGCGTCAACCAACTTCAGCATCGGCGTGCACGTGTTCAACAGCATCTCGCGCCGCCTGGCCCACATCATGGGCAAGCTCGAGCAGTACACCCCGCGCATGAGCGAGACCCACCACATCCACAAGCTCGACCACCCCTCGGGCACAGCCATCACCATAGCCGAAGGCATCATCGACGAATGCCCCCGCATCGAGGGCTGGGAAGATGAGGGCGTGGTGTGGATGAACGCTGCCCCCGAGGAGCGCGAGCGTCAGATGGCCGACGCCATCGCCCGCGGCAAGGAGATACCCGCCGACCGCCTCCCCATCCTCACCCGCCGCGAGGGGGAGGTGCCGGGCATACACTCGGTCACATGGGAGTCGCCCGTCGACACCATCACCATCGAGCACTCGGCCAAGTCGCGTGACGGATTTGCCCTCGGCGCGGTCATCGCAGCCGAATGGCTCGCCCACCGCAAGGGCATCTTCACCATCGACCGCATGATGGAAGACATCATCTAACGAATGAAAAATTTAAAATGGGAAATGGAAAATTCTCCATTTTAAATTCTAAATTTTAAATTTCTTATGGAATCATTTACCGCCGATTTCAAGCGGCGCGTCCGCGACAACAGCACCTCGCGATGGATACGTTTCGCCGTCGTGTCACTCATCTTCTTCCTGTGGGTGGCATGGTTGGGCAACTGGTGGGTGGCACTGGCATGGATACTGCTCTTTGACATCTACATCACCGGCTACATCCCCTTCACATGGTGGAAGAAGTCGAAAAACGCCACCGTGCGTGCCGTCATGAGCTGGGTCGACGCTATAGTCTACGCCCTCATCCTCGTCTACTTCGTCTTCACCTTCGTGGGGCAGAACTATCAGATACCCTCCTCGTCGCTCGAGAAGTCGCTGCTCGTGGGCGACTACCTGTGGGTCAACAAGATGGCCTACGGCCCGCGTGTGCCCTTCACCCCCGTGCACTTCCCGCTGGTCCAGAACACCTTCCCCATAATCAACACCAAGAGCTATCTCGACTCCCCGCAGTGGACCTACCACCGCCTCAAGGGGCTGGGCAAGGTTCAGCGCGGCGACATCGTGGTGTTCAACTTCCCCGCCGGCGACACCGTGGCCGTCAAGGTGCAGAACCCCGACTACTACACCCTCTGCAAGATGTATGGCCGCGACAACATCATCAATAATCCCCAGACCTTCGGCGAGGTCATCTACCGCCCCGTTGACCGCCGTGAGAACTACGTCAAGCGTGCCGTCGGTCTGCCCGGCGAACGCATCAGGATAACCGACGGCGTCATCCACATCAACGGCAAGCCCATCGAGCAGCCCGAGAACGTGCAGTTCAACTACTACTACCAGCTCCGTCAGGGCGGCTTCACCCCCCAGGCATGGGACGAGTTAGGCATCTCGGCCGACGACCGCCACCAGGTGCCCGTCACCCCCGGCGACGTCGAGGCCCTGCGCCAGCTCGGATTTGCCGTCAACCCCGACGGCACCGTGCCCCCGGTCTACGCCTCGCCCCTCACCCCCGCAATGGTCAAGACCCTCGAGGCCGACCCCGCCGTGGCCAAAGTGATGAAAGTGCCCGCCCAGGACGGCGAATACCTCTTTCCCGAAGGGGTGTCGGCCAACTGGACCCGCGCCGACTACGGCGAGGTGTGGATACCCGCCAAAGGCTCGCGTCTACGCCTCACCCCCGCCGCCTGGCAGATATATGGCCGCACCATCCGCGACTATGAGGGCAACCACTCGGCCCGCCTCGGCGAAGACGGCAAGGTATATATCGACGGCAAGCCGGTCGACGTCTACACCTTCAAGATGGACTACTACTTCATGATGGGCGACAACCGCGACAACTCGCTCGACTCGCGCTACTGGGGCTTCGTGCCAGAAGACCACATCGTAGGCCGTCCCGAACGCGTGCTCATATCCTTTGACAAAGACCGTTCCCTCTTCGACGGCGGCATCCGCTGGGACCGCATCCTGCGCAAAGCCAACCCCGAAGAGAAATGAAAAATTAAAAATGTAAAATGTAAAATTCCCCCTCGCCCCCTCCACCGCGAAGTTTAATTTTTAATTTTTAATTTTAAATTTTCCATTTTAAATTTTTAATTCCCAATCGTGCGTCCCATCCTCTTCCCATCGCGTCATACAGTGCTCCCGCCCCGCCTGTGCGGAGGGGTGGAGATGTATGTCCATGCCTGGGCATCGGGCGCATACTCGATGGACTGGGCCGGGCGGTTCGACAAGCGCGACAAAGGCACCCACCGCTTCACCATAGCCGACACCCGCGGACCCCTCGACCTCACCGTGCCCATCGCCAAACCACACTCGAGCCGGTGCCGGTGGGACGAAGTCGGCATCTCGACACACGGAGCGTGGTGGGACGTCCACCGCGTAGCCCTCGAGAGCGCGTATGGCCGCACCCCCTACTTTGAATACTACATCGACCGCTTCCTCCCCATGCTCACCGTCGGCGTCGACGAACGTTACCCCCTGCTCAGCTCGCTCGCCACAGCCTGGGACGACAGCATCCGCGACATCCTCGGCTTGAGCGACGCCGCCGACTGCACCGAGACCGCCCGCATCACCCCCGACACGCTCGCCGACACCGCCACGCGCCTCACCCCCTACCGCCAGGTACGCGCCGACAGGCTCGGATTCACCCCCGGCCTCTCGATACTCGACCTCATATTCAACCTCGGCCCCGAAGCCCAGATATACCTCAACAACCTCACTGACACAGTCTACAACACACAACGATGATTCCAAAGACTATACATTACACATGGTTCAGCAACGAGCCGCTCTCGCCCGAAATCCAGGCCTGCATCGACTCGTGGAAGAAACACATGCCCGACTACACCATTGTGAAATGGGACATGGACAAGATTGCCGGCATCGACAACATCTTCATGCGCGAAGCCATCGCCAAGCGCAAATGGGCCTTTGCCGCCGACTTCGTCCGCCTCTACGCCGTCTATCATCACGGCGGCATCTATCTTGACACCGACATGATGATGCTGCGCTCGCTCGACCCCATGCTCGACCACCGCGCCTTCATCGGCCGCGAGAGCTCGTTCCACCTCATGGAGCACCGCACCGAGCACTTCCTCACCTCTCACTGCTTCGGAGCCGAAGCGCGCCACCCCTTCATCAAGCGGTGCCTCGACTATTACGAAGGGCGCAGATTCGTCACCGGCACCTGTCCCGACCTGCCCGTATCGCTCACCCTCGACATGACCCTCATGCCCTACATCCAGAGCGAGATAGCCAAGCAGTGGGGCTATAGCCCCTCCACCCTCCGAGACGTGCGCCAGGACCTCCCCGACGGCCTCACCGTCTACCCCTCGCGCTACTTCGACCCCCAGTGTGCCGGCCCCGACAGCTACGGACGCCACCTGGCCCTCGGCTCATGGCGCGAAAGCCGCATCTCCCGCCCGCCCGTCGACTGGCGTTACAAGATAGAATGGCGCGTCGTAGCCCTCCTCCGCGGCATCCTCGCACGCATGGGCTACGAAGTAATCAAGAAGAACTAAACCAATCCCCACCATACACCTCCTCCTCACCCACCACCCATGAGAGTAATCGACCACCTGACCCGCAACGACGGCCGCACCGCCTTTTCGTTTGAAATACTCCCGCCCCTCAAGGGCAACGACATAGCCCGCGTGTTCAACATCATCGACCGTCTGCGCGAATTCGACCCCAAATACATCAACATCACCTCCCACCGTAGCGAGGTGCAATATCAGGAGCGTCCCGACGGCACCATCATCAAGAAAAAGATACGCAAGCGTCCCGGCTCCGTAGCCATCGCCTCGGCCATCCAGAACAAATACGGCATCACAGCCGTCCCCCACATTATATGTAAAGGCTTCACGCGCGACGAGACCGAGTATGCCCTCATCGACCTCAACTTCCTCGGCGTGCATGACCTCCTGCTCCTGCAGGGCGACGCCAAGGGGCCCGACAAGTCCACCGACCCCACCGTGGTCAACCTCCACGCCACCGACCTCCAGAGCCAGGTCAACGACTTCAACCGCGGCATCTATGCCGACGGCGAGCCCTTCGAGGCCAACGCCACCCCATTCAGCTACGGCATGGCCTGTTATCCCGAGAAACACGAGGCCGCGCCCAACATGGAGAGCGACCTGCGCTACGCCAAGATGAAGGTCGACAACGGCGCATCCTACCTCGTCACCCAGATGTTCTTCGACAATCAGAAGTATTACGACTTCCTCGCCCGCTGCCGCGCCGAAGGCATCACCGTGCCCATCATCCCCGGCATCAAACCCATCGTCACATGCAGCCAGCTCAACGTGCTCCCGCGCGTATTCCGCAGCGACATCCCCGAGCCGCTGGCCACCGAGCTTGCCGCCTGCACCACCGACGCCGAGGCCAGGGAAGTAGGCGTGGAATGGTGCACCGCACAGTGCCGCGACCTCATAGCCCACGGCGTCCCCTCAATCCACTTTTACACCCTCATGGCCACCGATTCAGTGGCCCGTGTGGCAAAAGAAATATATTAACGCACGAAAGTACCACCCTCGGATAAAATAGTATTACTTACGATGGCAAATTTACACTAAATTTGCCATCGTAGTTTTTTGTTAAAAAACCTGTAGAATACTATTACCCATTACCTAAAGTCATTATCTATTCCTACCGACAAGTTTTTTACCTGAAATCTGCACCAAACAAATACCAAAAAATATCTAATCACCAATTAATCCTAACATGCTTATGATTAAAAAATTACTCTCAATGGCCGCAATGGCCCTCATCGCCGTCAGCGCAAGTGCTGACGAAGTTGACATCCTGCCCACATTTGGCTCAGCAGGCTGGGGTTCATCTTATAATGCCGAAACGAAGACTATCACATTTGATGATAGCTGGAAAGGTCGCGGCTGGTGGCTCGACGGTGCTGACTACAGCAAATATGATAAAGTCGTTGTCGAGTTTGAGCCTGTAACCTACACTGTACAGCTCGTTATCGAATATTCTGCTGCTGAAGGCAAAAGCTCCACTGCTAATGTAGAAGCAGGAGTTAACAAAGTTAAATGTGAATTCGACCCTGAATATAAATCAAGCGTAAAGCAGATTTATGTTCAGAACTCCGAGGCAGGAACCCTCACACTCACTGCCGCTTATCTGCTCAACGGCGTAGTATCTGACCCCAACCTCCTTTGGGATGGTAATGCACCTCTTGCAGATTGGAAATCCGGAGGTGACGTAACAAGCACCAAGGTTAAAGCCGGTGATGTAATCACTTATGTATTTACCGGCACTGCTGAAGATGGAGGCCAGGCTCTCGTCAAAAACGATAGCTGGAAGGATGTCATTGGCACAGCCAAAATCAATGCAGCCGACATGAACACCGGCAAAGTGGTAGTCGGCGTCACCAACGAAATGCTTGCCTCTATCGGCACAAAATTCTTCCTTCAGGGAGAAAAGGGCGCAACACTTACCAAAGTTGAGCGCACTGCCGAAAATGGCTTCGATGTGGAAAAGACTCTCTATTATGGCGAACGCGCCATTGCCGCCGAGCTTTTCTTCACCATTCCCGAAGAGGCTGCATCTATTTCAGTAGTTCTTGACAAAAAACCTGAATGGATTCAACTTTGCAACGGCAGCTGGACAACCCTCATAGACAATGATTCACCCAAGGCTGAATTTATCACCAATGCTGACAACACCGTTACGATGAATGCAACCATCGATGCCGATTTCATTTCTGCAATCAATGCATCGAAGAAGATGGTAATCAATGGTAAAGGCGCATCAGTGCTTTCAGTCACATATGATTCTAAAAAGTCAGGCATCGCCGACATCACCATCGAGGACGAGAATGCCCCTGTTGAATACTTCAACCTCCAGGGCGTACGCGTAGAGAACCCCACCAACGGCCTCTACATCCGTCGTCAGGGCAACAAGGTGACCAAGGTTATCCTCTGATTCACACAAACATCAGATACACATTCACATAGGCTTTCCAATAGGTTCGACATGCCGTGGTCCGGCCACACACCGGCCATGCATAAAAACACTCCCCTCGCAGGGTAGCGCGACGCCACCCTGACAACCACAAGCCGCAGCCCCCACCCGGGAGCTGCGGCTAACTTTTCCCCCGGCAGGTAAGAGCCGTAGGTAGGAGCGACGGCTTTAGCCGTCGATATGACATGAACAAACTAACTTAATTCGATGAAATATTGTTAGATACGTGGCTTCGTATCGACATTAGCCAATACGTAGCTCCATATCGACGGCTAAAGCCGTCGCTCCTACAGCCGCCCAACACCTTTGGCACAACACAGCATAGCTAACTATAATACTGTTAATTAGCCAACACCATTTTAATATCATTTTTTCTCGCCATAAAATATTTAACACTTATATTGAAACTATTTAGCCCCGGCTGAATTCTAATTATGGCGAATTCGCCATAATTAGAATTAGGACTACAAATCCCCCCGTTCTCCCGTCTTTACCTCTCAGGTAACACGAAACAAAAGCGACACAAGAGAAATCAATCTCTTATGTCGCTTTTGTAACTTATGTCCTTATGTCCCCTTCTCAAACGGGGATATGGTGACTTTACTCCTTCACGAGTTCTCGAATCTTCTCAGGGAGCTGCGTGTTATCGTTGAGCGGGGCAAACAACTCAGCCCCCACGCCAACGGCATACACCGGCACAAAACCGCCCGAATGGCCATTGGTGGTAAACCCGAGACCCGTCACACCATCCATAATATCATAGACCATCTCGGTAAACGTGTTAAACGAATTATAGAGCGTCTTATGGTCCTTAGGCATATCGCCCTTAAAACAACGCTCAAACTCCGCCTGAAGCTCAGCCTCCTGCTCCTCAGTCACAGGCACACCGCGCCAGAAACCCATATTCTCCTCAAGAAACTCCTTCATGTCAGGCCAGTCGAATATGCGGCGCGAACGGCGCATGGCACGGCAATAATCGGCGAAACGGTCCTTGGAAATCTTCTGATAATCGATATACTCCAGGTGCAGGTCATAGCCCACACGATTGTTGCCCAGGCCCATACCGCCCGTCTCATGGTCAGCCGTCACAAGTATAAGAGTCTCGTCAGGATGCTCCAGGTAGAAATCATAGGCATGCTGCAGAGCCTGATTGAAATTCAGCACCTCCTTGACTATGGTACCGCCGTCGTTGGCATGGCCGCCATAGTCGATATTGCCCCCCTCAACCATCATAAAGAAACGGTCGCGGCCATTGCGTTTCAGCTGATTGAGCGCAGCCACGGTCATCTCGGGCAGCGTCATCGCCCCCTGCACCGAATCGATGGTGAAATTAATCTGCCCCATGTCGATGCTCTCGGGGTTGAGCAGAAGCACCCGCGACGATGTCTTATCCTTCAGCTGGTCAAGACCATAGGCAATCTCCACACCGTTGGCCTTGAACTTGTCAATCAGGTCGTTTGGCTTGCCGTCCTTACCCTTGGTGCCGCGCAGATTCGAGCCGGCGATGAAGTCATAGCCCGACTCCGCCGCCTGACGGCCAATCTCGTAATACATCGAGCGCGAGGGCACATGGGCATAGAACGCACCGGGCGTGGCATCATCCGGCGGAACCGAAGTCACCAGTGCCACGCCATAGCCACGGTCAAAAAGCTCCTTGGCCACCGACACCACCGCCGTCGAGTCGGGGGTCATGCCGAGCATACCGTTGTTGGTCTTGTGGCCCGTAGCCAGAGCCGTACCGGCCGCCGCCGAATCGGTCACAGGCGACGACGCCGAATGCGTGGTAGACTGCGACGCCACAGGGAAACGCATCATCACGATAGGCTCGTCATTGCCGAGCACAGTGCGGTTATACACCTGCGCGCTGAGGGCCTGGGCCATGCCCATACCGTCACCGATAAAGTAGAAAATGTACTTCGGAGCCTCGGCCCCGTAAGCGGCAGCCGCGACACACAGTGAAAGAAGGAAAGAAGCTATACGCATAATAAAAATGGAAAATTGAGAATGTAAAATGGAAAATGCTCCCTCACGACGCGAAGCCAATTTTCCATTTTAAATTTTAAATTTTAAATTCATTTCAATCAGTTTGTCCATGACTTTTCGGTCATTGGCCAGTCGGGGCACTTTTCGCTGACCGCCGAGTTTGCCCGTCGCGGCGAGCCACTCGTTAAACACCCCGCGCCGCCCCTTTACCACCGTCAGGCGGTCGAGGAAAATGCCGTGCGAGCGTTTGGCCTGATAGTCCGAATTGACATCCTGCAGAGCCTTGTCAAGAGCCTCAGCGAAAGCCTCGATTGACTCCGGCTCGCGCTCAAACTCTATCAGCCACTCATGCCGTCCGCGCGAATTGTCCGAGGCATAGACCGGCGCAGCCGTATAGTTGACCACCTCGCAGCCCATCTCATGACACACACGCGTCATAGCCGCCTCGGCATTCTCCACCATCAGCTCCTCGCCAAAAGCGTTGATGAAGCATTTGGTACGCCCCGCGATGGTGATGCGCAGAGGGTCAACACTCTCCACCCTCACCGTATCGCCCGGCGTGTAACGCCACAGGCCGTTGCACGAAGTGATTACCAGCGAGTACACCTCACCCTCCTCCACCTCCCACGCAGGCACGGCGCGGGGACGGTCGGAATCAAGCTCCGACAGGGGGATGAACTCGTAGAACGTGCCGCTCTCGAGCAGCAGGAGCATCGCGCGTGACTCCACAGTGTCCTGCACGGCAAAGAACCCCTCCGAGGCATTATAGCTCTCGAGATAACGCATATCGGGGCGGGTGATTTTGGCATACTGTCCGAAATAGGGGAGCATGGAAATGCCACCGTGAAAGAACACCTCGAGATTGGGCCACACATCATGTATGCACCCCACCCCCGCGCGCTCCATCACCCCCTTGAGCACGGTCAGGAACCACGACGGCACGCCCGAGATATTGGTCACATCCTCGCGCAGCGACGCCTCGATGAGCGCGGGCAGCTTCTCCTCCCAGTCGGCCATCAGCGCGACGCGCTTCGACGGCACGCGGGCCAGGTTGACCAGAGGATTGATGCAGTCGATGAGCGTGGCCGAGAGGTCGCCCACCATCACCCCGCGCGGGAGCGAAAGCTCGTTGGCATAGCTGCCCCCGAGTATAAACCCCTTGCCCGCAAACAGGCGGCTGTCGGGGTAGAGTCTCAGATATTGAGCCACCACCTGCGTCCCCCCCTCGTAATGATTGAGGCGGAGCGAATCGGCAGTGATAGGGATATACTTGCTTTTACCGTCTGACGTGCCCGAGCTTTGGGCAAACCGCCGCGTCACGCCCGGCCACAACACATCGGGCTCCCCCGAAATCATACGCATCGTCAGCTCGCGTATGTCGGGATAAGCCTGCGGAGCGGGCACCGCACGCAGCAGCCCCTCATAGCCCCGGCCCTTGTCCAGCCCCACCGACACGCCCCACTTCGTGCGCCCGCCTCGCGCCATCAGCATATCCAGCTGGGCACGCTGCACCTCCTCCACCCTCCCTCGCCACGACATCGGGCGGGAAGCCTTGTGGAGAAACCACGGCCGCACTAACGGAGTCAGATTCATAGAGAATGGAAAATGGAAAATTGAAAATGGAAAATTTAAAATGAGACGGGGAGCACGGGATAACGGGCTATAGACAGGAGCACAAAAGCACAGGGCAGAGCACATTAAAAAGCTTAAATACAGCACAAAATCTATTATCTATACTCTATACTTTATACTCTATACTAAAAGCTCTATACTCTATACTTTATACTCTATACTAAAAAGCTCCCTTTAACCTTTAAACTCGGGGCTTCGCCCCAATAAACTCAGGGCCGCAGGCCCCTAAACTGCGGGCCAAAGGCCCGCCCCCGCTATAGCTCATCCGGATGCTTACGGTAATACTCCTCAAGCAGCGGGCCGATATTGAAATAATATCCCCCCGCATCCTTGCCTGACGAATTCTTGACCGTAATATACTCATAGCACGGGTCGTAAAACACATGGTCACTCACGCTATAGTCCATCATATTGAGCAGCACATACTCATGCTGAGGCTCAATGACATACCACGCATTCTCCTCGTCAAGCCCCGTGCCGGTCGACACTATGGCCATGAGCAGATAATTGAGCTTATACTGCCAGATATTGGCAAGATTGGTCTTCCCCTTGCCGCGCAACGCATTGATTAGCATCACCATCTCGCCCAGGTTGAACGGATTGTCAGCCAGGGCCTGTTCGGCATACGCTATCACCGAGTCGCACTCCTGGCGCGTAAGCTCCTTTGAGCGTTTGAGTGTAGCGTCATACGTGATGGTGCGCTCGCTCGACCGGTAAGGGTTATAATCCTCCTGAAACATATAGCCGAGATAGAGATGACGAAACTTGTCAATCTTCATCAGCGTGTCATTGCGCTGAAACTCAGCCATCAGTCGTGGATAATAGTACGGCGACGTGCGGTCGAGCGTAGCCTTGCGTATGGCCTCGAGGTCAGGCTTCTCGCGCTTGAGCTGCGGCAACACCTGAGCCTCCGCGCCTATCGCGCCCGCCAGAGCGAGGAGTAATATGGTGAGAATTCGATGCATCGGTATATAGTGATTTGTAGCAAAGTTAACAAATTATTCCCTAAAACCGCCCGACGCAACATCATGCTTAACAAAGTTTAAAACTCGGCAAGTGTGCTCAGAGTTAAAAAAGTCCAAAGTCTAAAAAGTTAAGATAATAGCAAAGTCTCGCTGTTGACCTCACTATTATCTTAACTTTTTAAACTTTATTACTTTATAGACTACAAGAAAACTTTTTAAACTTTATTACTTTTTAAACTCTAAAGAACTCCACTAACACCGGGATAGCCGTGCCTATCGTGCAGAAAGCGATGACAGCCGGCAGCCCCTTGGCGCAAAGATAGTTCCAGAACTTAGCCGACGGGAACCCCAGCATAGCCCCTTGCGGTGTGCGGGCATAAGTGACACCGCCGAGCACAGCGGCCACCACCGCCCCAATTATCATCGCCGCGTGCGAAATAGCCAGTCCCACAAGCATCCCCGCAAGCGTGGCCGTGACAATGTAAGGCACACCCACACGCGAGGTCGACACACTGCGCGGCAGTATGAAGTAAAGCGCGATGACAATAATCATCGCCACACCCCAGAACATATACGTTCCCGCCCCCAGCTCCACGCCGGGCAGCATCCCCGCCACACACAGGCCGAGAAACGCCGCAGCCGTACCGTAGGCAGCCGAGACGAACGTAAGCACCGCCGCAAGGACGAGCAGAATGATGCAGACAATGGCAGTAATCATGATTTCGCTTATTACTTTACCCTCACGAATATAACACCCCCGCCACCCCGATTGTTCCAAACATCGGGCAGAACTGTAGGAGCGACGCCGATAGGAGCGACAAGTAGCCGCAGGTAGGAACAACAAGTAGCCGCAGGTAGGAGCGACATAAGGCCAATGCCACAAATATTTGAAGTCCGCGCCATCGGCCCCGCCAATAATTTTAAATTTTACATTTTCAATTTTAAATTTTTAAACGCGAGCGCGTAAAGTCTCATCTGCTTGAGCATAGCCAACAGACCGTTCGAGCGTGTGGGCGACAGGTGCTCGCTCAGACCGATGTCATTGATAAAATGCAGGTCAGCGTTAAGAATATCGTCAGGCGTCTGATTGTCAAGCACCTTCACAAGCAGCGAGATAATACCCTTCACAATTATGGCATCAGAGTCGGCGGTATAATGCACCTTACCCTCAGGCGTAAGCTCCGCATTGACCCACACGCGGCTCTGACACCCCTCTATGAGGTGGTCAGGCGTGCGATACTTCTCATCGATGGGAGGCAGCGAATTGCCAAGGTCAATAATCATACCGTAGCGGTCCATCCAGTCATCGACCTCCGAGAACTCATCTACGATTTCCGATTGTATTTCGTTGATAGTCATAGTTTCGTATATTTTAAGACAAGAGCACAACAGCACTCCAAAGCACCAAACCCAGGTGGGCGAAGCCAATTTTAAATTTTAAATTTTAAATTCTTAATTTTTCGCCCCGGGAAGCGGTCTCTCATTAAGCCCCTCCGAAGGGCGCACCCTGGCAAGCGAATTCACCAATTCTCGCAGCACAACACTCCCGTTCTGCACCCCCTGGCGCATCTTTCGCGAATTGCCGCGCTCGTTGGGCGAACCGATAGCCCTCCAGGCCATCTCGACAATCTGACGCGCCTGCTCGTTGGTGCAACGGCCCGGCACGGCAAAATAGGCATTGTTAGCCAGCCCCTCCAGGTCACCGTCAGTGATAGCCTTGGCAAGCTCCTGCCCCATCGGGCTCTTGAGCTTCGTGAGGTCCCAGGCCGCATTGCCGTTGAGATACTCCGCATCCGCGCTCTCCTCCGGCGTCATCTGAGCCACCTGGGCCTGAGCCGGCTGCGCGCCATCCCCCTCGGCCGACGTCATCTCGGTCTCACCCGCAGGAGTAGCGTCAAGAGCCTCACCCTCAGGTATCAGGAACACAGCCGCAACCACAGCGACTATCGCCGCCAGGCCAATGCCCAGCCACAGCATGAACTTGCGGCGATAGGGGCGAGCGTGCGCATCATCGTCGTCATCGTCATCAGCAGGGTCATAGCCCGGAGCCTCCTCCATCACCTCATCGCGGCGCGGGTCGGTAGGCACGGTCGCGTCTATGCGCGGACGCTCCTCGGCAGCCTCATCGGCCACGTTGACAAACTTCGGAGCCTTCTGCTTCACCTCCGAGCCGGCGTCAGCCTTAGCCGTCTCAAAGTTCGGAGCCACAGGCGGATTAGTCAGACGCACATCCACGTTATACACCTCCGAGTGGTCAGTCGTCACTTGGCGGTGAGCCCTGAACCCATGGAAATTACCCGAATGCAGGCGGTTATACTCCGCCGTATTCTTCTCTATCGAAATCTGCTGCTCGAACACACGGCCGTCGCCGAAGTCGAGCCTCAGCGTCACCCCCTGCTCCACAGGCTGAAGCTCAAGCACAAGCTCCTCGGTGGTCAGCATCTCGGCCGACGGACGCTTCAGCTTCAGAAGGCGATAATTGTTTGACGCCACCTGAATCTCCACATCCCCCTCCGGGTCGAGGTCACGCTCCGTAAAGTCGATATACGGGTCAACGGTGCTAACAGCATGCCCGTTCACCGAGATGGTGTAACCGTTCAGCGGCACCCCCTTGGTCGAAGTCACCTTGATAGGTATTCGGCGTATGAACCGTATCCCCGTCTGCGCTGCGGTGCGCACCTGAATCGTCGACCCCTCATACTTCGTATAGGCCGCAGGATTACCCACCACCACAGTCTCCGTGTGCGAGTTGAAACCCTCCTTTGAGTATGTCAGCACCAGCCTGTCGCCGTCATACACCAGCGGGGCCGACGCCGTCACCCCCTCGGGGCACACCACGCCATACTGCTTGCGTATAGCCACCGTGATGCGCGGCATCTTCACCCCCGGGCGCAGCGACGTCGTCGCCGACACCACCAGGATGCAGCGATAGTCGGCATACTCCGGCTGACCCGGAAACGAGAATATCGACTCAAGTTCCTGCACCGATATATAAGTGCGATAGGCCGCCTCCCCCTTGATTTCACGGGGCTGCTCCGACGGCGTGTAACGCCACGCCTCCAGCATCACAGGCTCCTTCGGCACCCCCGCCTCAAGCAGGGCCGTCTCCACGGCATCGTCGTTGAGATTCTCCTCCTCGACAAACACCTTTTTCAGGGCATTGAACGCCCCCATCACCTGCCGCCCCGTCAGGGCGCAGCCGTTCTCTATGAGCAGCGAAATCATCATGTACCCCCTTTCGGGCACAAGCGTATTGCGGGTTATGAGCGAAATATAGTGGCCAAGCTCCGACTCCTGGAGCACGTAACACTCCGTAGCGTTGAGAAAACGCTTCACGGCCGCGCCCGGCTCCACCATCGTGTTGCCCCACGCGGGGTCAATGTCGCTCCCGGCAGGGGAATAGGAATAAAGGGTGCGTGTAGCCCCCTGAGCCTCGCCACGAAAGGCTATGTGTATATAATTGAAACTCATTATGGCTATTCTATATTGACAGTTGGATATTGAATGATATTAAGGGCAAAATTAGTGAAAATACTCCGCACCCACAAAACGAACACCCCTCAAAATTCAACACCGGCACATAACTACACCCGCGACACATCTTTTTTATCCCACAAACCAACACCGACAACCTTATAAAAAAACTCTTATGTCCCTTATGTCCCTCCTGTCCTTATGTCCCTTTCTTTAAACTCTAATAAGTCTGTTAACATTTGTAAATATTCTATTGTTAAAAATTGTTACACAATTGATTTTCAAACATGTAAAATTACCCCCCCCCAATTTATTAACTTTTATTAAGCAATCAAGGTTATGTATTTACATATTTAAACACTATATTTGCAAAAGTAACGAACATATTTTAACATTTTCCCACTCATCCCAGGGTTCTCTCAACTCTCTCCAATCATCAAGTGTAATTAATAGTCCAACCAATTACTTATTTATCACTAAATCATTTGTCAATGGATTCAAAGAAGAAAAATTTGTTTCCGCTGTCGGGTGTATTTTCGACGATGCTCAGGCTGTCAGTAGCGATGGCCGTGCTGACTCCGTGCATATCGGCTGACGCCTATGCCCAGACCCGCTCGACAAGCAAGAATGTCGCCAAGTCCTATCACTACAGCGGCACAGTCATCGACGAAGAGAACGAGCCCCTGCCCGGAGCCACAGTGCTCATCAAGGGCTCAAACGGCCAGGGCACAGCCACCGACGCCGACGGCCGCTTCACCCTCTCGGTCAGCGACCCCAACTGCGTCCTCATGGTCTCCTACGTAGGCATGAAGTCTATGGAAGTCAAGGCCACCGCAGGCAAACCCATCGACATCCGTCTCGAGAGCAGCGACAACCGCCTCAACGAGATTGTAGTCACCGGCTACCAGACCCTCTCCAAGGAGCGCGCCACAGGCTCGTTTGACATCATCGACAAGAAACAGCTCCAGAAAGCCACAGGCAACATCGCATCGCGCCTCATGGGCGCAGCCGCCGGCCTCGCAAGCACACAGGACCTCTACGGCAACCCCACATTCGAGATTCGAGGCACATCCAGCTTCTCGGTCAACAGTGCCCCCCTCCTCGTAGTTGACGGCTTCGCCATCGAGGGCGGATTCGAGTCCATCAACCCCAACGACGTCGAGAGCGTAACCGTCCTCAAGGACGCCGCCGCAGCCAGCATCTGGGGTGCCAAGTCAGCCAACGGTGTAATCGTCATCACCACCAAGAGCGGCGCAGGCTCAGGCAACAAGAACACCGTCGTCAACGTCGACTACTCCGGCTTCTACAAAATCTCACCCAAGATGAACCTCGACTACGCCCTCTCGCGCGTATCCTCCGACGACCTCATCAACTACGAGATTGACACCTTCGACAAGTGGGGCGCATCCATGTGGTGGCCCGAAGAGTCGTCAGCCTACAGCGGAGGCAGCAACGTCTACAACCTCCTCAACGACTACCGCCTCGGCCACATCACACAGCAGCAGATGAACGAAGGCATCAACCGCTACCGTGGCATCGACAACACCGACCAGATTCGCAAGCACGTGCTCCAGAACCCCATGGTGCTCCAGCAGAACATTGGTGTAAACATCCAGACCGAACGCTCCAACACCTCGCTCTCCGTGCTCTATCAGAACAACCACGACCACTGGAAGGGCGACTCCGACAACAAATACATGGTGTCGGTCAACAACCGCACGAGCGTCTACAAATGGCTCGACTTCATCTTCAACGGCAACTTTGACTACACCGACCAGAAGCTCAACGGCCTCGGCGGCCTCCCAGGCCTCCCATCGTTCGAGAACCTCGTTGACGCCAACGGCAACCCCATCCCCTACTACAATTATAACGAGTGGTACATCAACAACGAGGTGCCCACCGAAAACTTCCCCTATCAGGACTGGTCATGGAACCCCATCTCTGACCGCCAAAACCAGAACAAGACCGCGACCAAGCTCAACGCCCGCGCCCAGATAGGTCTCAGCTTCAAGATATGGCAGGGACTCACCTTCGACTCCAAGGTGCAGTACGAGCTTATCGACAACCACTTCGACTCCTACTACATGGAGGGCTCCTCCACCGTGCGTGACTTCGTGAACACCACCTCCACCTGGGACCGCGAGACCGACAAAGTCACCGTCAACGTCCCCAAGGGCGGCTTCCTCGACCGCAACCGTCAGAAGTACAGCGTGCTCACCGTGCGTAACCAGGTCAACTTCAACCACACCTTCGCCGACAAGCACACCGTAGCATTCGTCGGAGGCGTCGAGACCACCGACCGTCACCTCCAGACCTACGGCTTCCCCCGCGTCTACGGCTACAATGACGAGACCCTCACCGTCGGCACACTCCCCGGCAAAGGCACAGTCACCGGTTGGGACGGCTATAATGTCAACCTCTACAGCTCAAGCTACGGAGGCGTCAGCACATTCTCTGACAAGACCGACCGCTACTTCTCGGCATTCGGCAACGCATCCTACACCTTCGACAACAAGTACACCGTCTCCGGCAGCTACCGCACCGACGCCTCCAACCTCATCACCGACGACCCCGCCTACCGCTACGCACCCTTCTGGTCGGTCGGCGCAGGATGGCAGATAGGCAAGGAGAAATGGCTCCGCGAGCTTACATGGCTTGACCGACTCAACGTACGCCTCACCTACGGCTACAACGGTAACGTCGACAAGTCCACCACCTTCAAGCCCCTCCTCACCACCTCCGCATCCCCCAACGTCATCACCGGCGAGTACACCGGCTCAATCGCCAGCTACGGCAACCCCACCCTCCGCTGGGAGAAGACCGGCACATGGGACTTCGGCGTCGACTTCTCACTCTTCGGCTCCAAGCTCTACGGTAAGATTGACCTCTACAACAAGCTCTCCGAGGACCTCATCGCAGCCCGCGAAATCTCAGCCGTCAACGGCACCACATCCATGAAGCTCAACAACGGTAAGATTCAGAACCGCGGCTTCGAGGTCGAGCTTGGCTCATCGCTCAACATCACCCCCGACATCGCTTGGACCGGCACACTCCGCTTCGCCTACAACCAGAACAAGGTTAAGTCGCTCAAGGTGGCCCAGCACTACGGCTACCAGCTCGTCGACGGCGGCAGCGGCGCATGGGTCGAGGGCGAGGACATGAACACCCTCTGGTGCTACGAATACGGCGGCATCATGAACGAAGGCTCCGAGTCGTCACCCCACTGGGTGCCCACCGTCCTCTATGAGAACCGCGAGCAGGTAGGCTTCAACTCCTATCTCTACGGCGACGGCACCACCTACTGTCTCAACATGGGCACACGCGTAGCCCCCTGGAACATCTCGTTCGGCTCCACATTCCGCATCTACGACTTCGACTTCTCGTTCCTCCTCACCGGCAAGTTCGGCCACAAGTTCATGCGCGAGAGCTTCAACTACCCCGCCCCCACAGGCTCACGCTTCAACCTCAACAGCAAGTATTACGAGATTCTCGGCTGCGACCCCAACGTGTTCTGCCCCCAGCCCATGCAGGACGTCGAGGCCCGCTACTACTTCTGGGACCGCTTCTACCCCTACTTCTCCTACCTCGCAACCGATGCATCACACATCCGCATGCAGGAAATCAGCCTCAGCTACAACCTCCCCCGCCGCATCACATCCAAGCTCGGCATGAAGGGCGCACAGGTCACCGTCCAGACCAACAACCCCTTCAACATCTACTTCAACGGATGGAACGAGGACCCCGAGTACGCCAAGGGCAGCCCCAAGCTCCAGGCATCCTACACCTTCGGTCTTAAACTGCATTTCTAATCCTTACAGCTTATCAAGATGAAAAAACATATTATCCTTTCGCTCGGACTCGCCGTCATGCTCCCCGCGCTGACAGGCTGTGACGACTATCTCGACAAGGACCCCTCCAAGAGCTCAAGCAAGACCATCACCGAGGCCTCGCAGCTCGACGCCCTCCTTGCAAGCTACTCGTCGCTCTACTCCGAATACAACTACTCATTCATCGCCGGCGACGACTACGGCCTGACCCCCCACATCGAGGCCAACCGTGACGGCTCCACATCCATCGACGACCTCAACGTTTTCACATGGTCACCCACCGAGAGCCGCACAGGCCGTCTCCTCTGGGACGGTGAGTTCGCCAAAATCTTCCGCGTCAACCTCGTGCTCAACAACATTGACAACGTCAACGGAGGCGAAGCCGAGAAGGCCAACCTCAAGGCCGAGGCCCACTTCGTGCGCGCCTACTCACTCTTCCAGCTCGCCGTATGCCACTGCCTCTACCCCTCAGCCGAAAACGCCGGCGACCTCGGACTCCCCCTCAAGGCCACAACCAGCTTTGAGGAGTCGGTAGCCCGCGCATCACTCGGCGAGACCTTCGGCTTCATCGAGGCCGACATCCTGGAAGCCCTCAAGATAAGCAAGCGTTTTGTCAACGGTGCCGGCACATCCCAGAGCTGGCGCGGCACCACAGCCAGCGTCCGCGCCTTTGCCGCACGCTACTACCTCTACATGGGCGACCTCGACAAAGCCAAGCAGTACGCCGACGAGGTGCTCGCCGAATACAGCGAACTCAAGGACTTCAACGACCCCGCCGAGATGTCCTACTTCCCCGTCAACGAGACCTACACCATCAACTCAGGCACCGACCGCGAGGAGCAGATTGTATGCCGTTTCCCCTACACCAAGGTCCAGTTCTACGGCACCAGCGGCTTCCCCGAACTCCTCGGCTGGAAGGAACTCCTCTACGCCCGCACCATGTACTACGCCTCATGGTGGTTCATCCCCAGCCAGGCACTGCTTGACACCTACGCAACCGACGTCAAGGACGGCAACCCCGACAACGACCTCCGTTACCGCTACTTCGTAGTCGAAGACTTCGGCCTCCGCTACAGCAAGCGCACCGACGAAGGCCGCGCACCCGGCTTCTGCCAGTTCTACTTTGACAACATCATCTCCGGCCCCACCGTAGCCGAAATGATGCTCATCAAGGCCGAAGTCGAGGCACGCAAGGGCACACCCGCCAACGCCATCGCACTCCTCAACACCCTCCGCAAGGCACGCATCGCCACCGAGGCCTACACCGACCTCCCCACAGGCAGCAAGGAAGAGACCGTCAAGCGAGTGCTCGAAGAGCGTCGCCGCGAGATGCCCCTCACCATGCGCTGGTATGACATCAAGCGTTACGCCTACAACGACGACCCCACCGACGACGTGACCATCAACCGTCCGTTCTACAAGTTCACAAGCTCCGCCGTGCTCCTCAACGACGGCATCGTCAACTACACCCTCGAGCCTAAGAGCCGCCACTACGCAATGCCCATCCCCGAGGTAGACATCCTCCGCGCCGACGGCCAGCTCGTCCAGAACACATACTAATCTTATAGTCTATAAAGTAAAAAAGTTTAGAAAGTTAACTCTGAACTATAGTCTATAAAGTAAAAAAGTTTAAAGAGTTAAGATAATAGATATTAGGAATTGTGCTCCCGTGCTCCCGTCTAAAAAACTTATGCACCAATCTATTATCTTAACTCTTTAAACTTTTTACTCCTTTAACTCCAAGGAATCATGAAAAGAGTATTATCAATCATCACCGTGCTGTGCATCGCACTATCGATTACAGCTGCAAAGAAACAGCCCCTCAGTGTGCTCTACGTCGGCGGCATGACCGACATGTACCAGCCCGCACCTGAAGAGAAAGACGCCGCCGTCAAAGCCCGTTGCGACGCATTCAAAGCCATGCTCGACAACTACTTCACAACCGTGACCGTAGTCCTCGGCACCGACTACACCCCCGACATGTCCAAAGGCTACGACGTCACCATCCTCGACGGCCGTCCCAAACCCCTCACCCCCCGCATAGTCGAGAAAGACGCCGTCGGCAACATCACACGCTACGAGCGTGAATCCTACCTCCCCGCCGACTTCGACTGCGCCACAATCACCATCGGCCAGGTAGGCGAACACGTAGGCCGCGCCATCGGCTCCAAAAACGACTGGTACTGCCTCTGCCTCGACGCCCACGCCCACAGCTGGGTCAAAGACCACCCCATCTTCCGCGGCCCCTTCAAAGTCAAGCTACAGGTAGCCGACCGTCCCACCCCCTCCGACGCCTACCACTACAAATACTACTATGACGGCGAAATGCCCGACCAACTCCCCATGTGGCGCGTACAGACCAAAGGCTACGAGACCGACCCCGGCTTCTCCATCGGCATGGTGGCACGTCCCTGGGGCTACACCGACTCCCCCGACGCCGAATACATCTCAAGCGGCGTCTGCGCCAAGACCCTCGACGCCGTAGCCATCGGCCGCCACGGCAACTTCCTCCACTGGGGCTTCTCAGCATCACCCCTCTATATGACCGACCAGGCCAAGGACGTCTTCGCCAACGCCATCGTCTACATCTCACAGTTCAAAGGCCGCCCCATGCAGGCACGCAAATTCAACGACCGCATCGCCACACGCGAATACCTCAAAGAGATAGCCTACCTCGTCACCCGCGCCAGCTATGACGAGCGCATGGCATCCGACCTCGAATGGCATCAGAAGAGCGTCGAATCCTACAAGGCAGCCATCGCCAAGAAAGAGGCCGGACAGGAACTCACCGAGGCAGAAAAAGAGACACTCCGCTACGGCGACCCCGGCGAATTCAAGGCCCGCACCTACGAAGACTACGTAAAGCGTTACGCCAAGGAATTCTTCCCCATGTTCGGCACCGACGAAAAAGCATATGCCCAGTACTTCAAGGACAACTATGACTACTTCTACTCCGAAGGCTTCTACAACATCTTCCTCGACGAAGACGTAAAGGCATGGGGCATCCCCAACTACAAGCATCAGCTCCTCGACAAAGCCATCACCTCACTTGAGAACGGCACCGACGTCGACCGTGCCAACCGCATCCTCGCCCGCTACACCATGGCCGACTTCAGCACCCCCGCAGAGTGGCGCAAATGGTATGACACCTACAAAGACAAGATGTACTTCACCGAGTCAGGCGGCTGGAAATTCCTCATCGACGGCGACGCCACAATCCCCGGCAACGACTACTTCAAATACCGTCAGCGCATAGCCGAAAAGACCACAGCCAACACCGGCACCGAGACAAGCGACGCCACCCCCGTAGTCACATCCGTAAAAATCATCGACCCCAACACCGAAAAACCCCGACTCTCCGTCAAGTTCAAGATACACCCCGGCTACCACATCTACGCCAACGTAGCCGGCGACGACCCCTACATACCCACAGCAGTCAATCTCGAGCTTCCTGACGGCCTCACAGCCGGCGAATGGACAATTACCCGTCCCGGCCGGTTTGGCGACACAGGCACCACCATACACGAAGACGAAGCCGAATACACCTGCCCCCTCCTCGGCCACGGCAAAGGCACCATCCGCTGCAACGTCTCCTACCAAGTCTGCGACGCCCACATCTGCATGCCCCCCGCCAAAAACCAACTCACCATCTCCATCTAAATAAGACGAAGACATTCCCCCAAAAAGAAGGAAACAATCCCAAAAAGAAGGAGGGTGTTGCAGAACTTCCAAAAACCGCCGAATTTAACATTTGCTAACGCGACTGGAGCCTTGTATGGCATATTCAATTTTGAAAAATTGAGTTCTGCAACACCCTCCTTTTTTTGTCCCCGCTCGTCAGCTTCAACTGGTTTAGCCGCCAAAATCCCACGCCGCCGGCACCCGCCGGCAAAATCCACGCCGCACGGTAGGAGCGACGGCTTCAGCCGTCGATATGGCACAAACCAACTAACCTCCAAGGAAGCCAAAAAGGCCTCTTTTTTTATCCCCGCTCGCATCCTCTCCTGCCACTGCCGTTTCCTTTTTTTGTCCCATGCCGCCAGCTTCAGCTGGCGACACCCGGGCCCCAAAATACCCTCCAGCCGCGAAGCGGCGATACAATCGTAGCCCCACCACGAGCGACGACGGAGGATAGCCCGCAGGGCGAAATCCTCCGTCTCGCGAGGCGTGGGGTCATCAGCCGTCCCCGCAAAAGGGCGTCGAAGACGTCCCACAAATACCCCTGAAAATCCACCCACAAATATCCCCAAAATACACCCGCAAATACCCCCCAAAAACCGCCCACAAATTTCCCCAAACACTCTCACCCCCTCCTCTTGAGAATCCCCATCAGCACACGCAACGCATTAAAAAAATCCGTCCGATGGGGCGAATTCTCCGCAATGCTCCTCGCCTCAATCAGCGCGAGCGACAAAGCCCCGACAGTCGAAAGATAAGGAAACGGCGGCACAGACTCCCGCCCCATATCGGCAAGGGTAATGACAGCCATAATAATCATACCATCCACCACCGAAAGGCAGAACAGCGCGAGAAAATACGACGACAACTTAGCCACCGACCTTCTCAGACCGCGCGAACTGCACACACGCCCCTCCCGCCGAGCCCGCCTCAAACCGCTGACCAGGTCAGCAAGCACAGCTAACACGACGCCCGCATACTCAATCGCAAGAAGCCCGAATATCGACCCCAACAAATGGCTTGCCACAAAACAAAGGCCACTCCCCACAACGCACGAAACCTGCGCCACAACGCACGCCAACAACCCAGCGCAAGAAATATCCCCCACAACACAAGGCACACCCCCCACGCCACTAAAAACACTTCCAACAGCGCACGGAATCTCCCCCGCGCCACTAAAAACCCCCCCAACAGCAAAAAGAAAATTCCCCACAGCGCAGGCAATACCCGCAATAACACTCCCCGCATCAAAAATAAAATGTAACATAACTAAGCAGACAATTATAGATTAAACGAAAAAATAACGTCCTGCAAAGTTACACCCCCGCACCCCCGCAAAAGGTGCGATAATATCGCCCACTCCCCTCCTTTTTTTCTCGCCAAACTAATTCGTTAATTCTCCCCATTCAGCGCACTGTAGACAATCGACGCCTTGGCCGGGCCGATGACCTCAGCTATAGCATCGAGGTCAGCCTCGCGCAGACGCTTCACACTCTTGAAATGCGTGAGCAGAGCCGTCCTCGTCTTCTCGCCGACCCCCTTGATACCGTCCAGCTCCGACACCGCCTGCGACTTGCTGCGACGGTTGCGGTGGTGCGTTATGCCGAAACGGTGCGCCTCGTCGCGCAACTGCTGCACCACGCGCAGACTCTCGCTGTTCTTATCGATATAGAGCGGAATACTGTCGCCCGGAAAATAAATCTCCTCCAGCCGTTTCGCAATGCCCACCACGGCAATCACCCCACGCAGACCCATCTCGTCAAGAGCCTCCACAGCCGCCGACAGCTGCCCCTTGCCGCCGTCCACGACTATCAGCTGAGGCAAGGGCTGACCCTCGCTCACCAGGCGCGTATATCGGCGCGTAAGCACCTCCTTCATCGACGCGAAATCATCCGGCCCCTCCACCGTCTTGATATTGAAATGCCGGTAATCCTTCTTTGACGGCTTCGCATCCTTAAACACCACACATGACGCCACAGGATTCGTACCCTGAATGTTCGAGTTATCGAAACACTCGATATGCCTCGGCTTCTCCGAGAGGCGGAAATCAGCCTGCATGCGCTCGAGTATTCGGTCAGTGCGCAGCGTCGGGTCGCGCTTCTCGATGGTCTTGATTTTGTCCACGCGATGCTGTCGCGCATTCTTCTCCGACACCTCCAGCAGCTTGGCCTTGTCGCCGCGCTTGGGTATGGTGAAACGCACGTCGGGCATCTCGCAGTCCGGCTCCTGCGCCACCACCACCTCGTCATACTTCACCCCCAACGTCTCGGCAATCTCAGCCATCGCATACGACAGCAGCTGGGGCACCGTCTCGTCGAGGCGGCGGCGATATTCCAGCGTCACCGACTTCACCACCGCGCCGTGGCGTATGTGCATGTAATTTATGTAGACCTCATTGTCCTCGTCATGCACACCGAACACGTCGACATCCTCCACCGTCTGCGACACGATTACGCTCTTGGCCTGGTAACGCTTTATGAGGTCATACTGCTCCTTAAGCTCCTGCGCCTCCTCGAAACGCAGCTCCATCGACAGCTTCTCCATCTCGCCGCGCAGATACTGCAGCAGCTCCGAAATATCGCCGCGCAGTATGGCCCGCACGCGGTCTATGTCCGCCCCGTATTCCTCGGCCGACACCAGTCCCGTGCAGCACCCCTTGCAGCGTTTCAGATGATAGTCGAGACACAGCCTCCCCTTCCCCGCACGGACATACTCGGGGGTGATAAGATGGCGGCACGAGCGTATCTGATAGAGCCGGCGCACGAGGTCGAGCGTAGCCCGCGCCGACCCGGCATCGGTGTACGGGCCATAGTATTTCGACCCGTCCTTGATGCGCTGGCGCGTCATGAACACGCGCGGAAACGGCTCGTTCGTGACCACTATCCAGGGATAGGATTTGTCATCCTTGAGCAGCACATTGTAGCGCGGCTGATGCTCCTTAATCATGGACGCCTCGAGGTTGAGCGCGTCCTGCTCGGTCGTCACCACGATATACGACATGTCGACGATAGCCCGCACCAGCAGATTGGTGCGGAGCGAATCGTGAGTGCGGTTGAAATAAGAGCTGACGCGACGCTTGAGGTTCTTGGCCTTGCCGACATAAATCACCGTCCCCTCGGCGTCGTAATACATATAGACACCGGGGGTATCGGGAAGAATGGAAATCTTCTCCTCAAGCGCAGCCGACTTTCGATGCATTGCCATGACAAGAATGGAAAATGGAAAATGGAAAATTTAAAATGGAAAATGAGCTTCGCGACGGTCCCAGTGACAACAACATGCCCGCACGGTAGGAGCGACGGCTTTAGCCGTCGATATGGAGCTACGTTTCAACCAATGATTCTCGTATTCAAAAGTTAGCTAAGTCGTGCCATATCGACGGCTAAAGCCGTCGCTCCTACAGGCTCGCCACGCCATCGGTCTTGCCGTCGCGAAGCTCATTTTCCATTTTAAATTTTAAATTTTAAATTTCTTTAGTAGGTGATGAGCGATGAGACTTCGGCCTCGGCGGGGAGGTTGGCGCGACCGTTGAGCGACGAAAGCTCGATGATAAAGTTGATGTAAATCTTCTTAGGATTCATCTGCTTCACGAGGTTGTAGGCCGCAGCCATAGTGCCGCCCGTAGCGAGCACGTCGTCGTGGATAACCACCACGTCGTCGGGGGTGATGGCATCGCGGTGAATCTCGATTATATCCTTGCCGTACTCCTTGTCATATGAAGCCTGGATAGTGTCGGCAGGGAGCTTGCCGGGCTTGCGCACGGGCACGAATCCTGCGCCAAGCTCAAAGGCAAGAATCGAGCCGCCGATGAAGCCGCGCGACTCAATGCCCACTACCTTAGTAACGCCTTTGTCGCGGTAAAGTTGTGAGAGGTCCCAGCCGATGATGTGCAGACCGCGCGGGTCCTTGAACAGCGTGGTGAGGTCTTTGAAGATGACACCCTTCTGCGGGAAGTCAATCACGTCGCGGATGTGTGATTTGAGATATTCCATTGTTTATGTCTTTTAAATATTGAATGCTGTGTAAATTCTGAACACGGAATGAGGGATGCGTGAAACCCCGAATTGTTCCACGTGGAACAAAATTTTTCTATCTGCCTAAGAGCAAAAGGAGTATATTGACATCGGCCGGGGAGATGCCGGGGATGCGCGATGCCTGTGCCACGGTTTCGGGGTCAATCTTGGCGAGTTTCTGCCGCGCTTCGGTCGAGAGTGCCTTGACCGCCGAGTAGTCAATCTTGCCCCGGAGCTTGAGGTTCTCGAGGCGGTGGAGCTTCTCGGCGTTGAGCTGCTCGCGGCGTATGTAGCCCTCGTATTTCATAAGTATCTCGGCGGCCTCCACAATCTCGTCGCGACGCTCGGGGCTGATGTTGTCGGCGATATATGCCGCAAGCGCGGGGATGCCCTCGGAGAGCAATGCGATGTTAAGGCCGGGGCGCAGCACGAGGTCGATGAGCTTCACCCCCTGCTTGAGGGGCTGCTCGCCACGCGCCTCAAGCCACGGATTGAGGATGGAGGCCTTGACGGAAAATTCGGCGCAGAACTGCATGAGGCCGTCGCGCTGCTGACGCTTGGCGAGCATGGCCTGGTAACGCGCATCGGTGGCAAGCCCTATGGCATGGCCGCGCGGCGTGAGGCGCATGTCGGCATCATCCTGACGCAGGAGTATGCGGTGCTCGGCGCGCGATGTGAACATGCGGTAAGGCTCGTCGACCCCCTTGGTCACGAGGTCGTCAATGAGCACTCCGATGTAGGCCTCGTCGCGCGCGAGGGTGAACGGCTCGCCCCCCTTGACCTGAAGCGCGGCGTTGACACCGGCCACGAGGCCCTGCCCTGCCGCCTCCTCATAGCCCGTCGTGCCGTTGACCTGACCGGCGAAAAACAGCCCGTGCAGGAGTTTTGTCTCGAGGGTGTGATGGAGCTGTGTGGGGTCGAAAAAGTCATATTCTATCGCGTAGCCGGGACGGAAAAGCATGACGTCGCGGAGCGCGGGGATGGTCTCCAACGCCTCAATCTGGATGTTGATGGGGAGCGATGAAGAGAAGCCGTTGAGATAGTATTCGGTGGTTGTCTCACCCTCCGGCTCGAGGAACAGCTGGTGTTCCTCCTTGTCGGCAAAGGTCACAATCTTGGTCTCGATGCTGGGGCAATAGCGCGGGCCGATGCTCTGAATCTGCCCGTTGTAGAGGGGTGAGTCAGGCAGACCGCGACGCAGTATGTCGTGGGTATGGGTGTTGGTATAGACGGTGTGGCAGGGCCTCTGCTTCAGCTCGCGGCTCACTTCGGAGAGGTAGGAGAACTTGTGGAAGTCATCGTCGCCCTCCTGCAATGTGGTCTTTGACCAGTCGACCGAGCGGCCATCGATGCGCACGGGGGTGCCTGTCTTCATGCGGTCGGTGGCAAATCCGAGCTCGCGGAGCTGTTCGGTGAGACCGTAAGCGGCAGGCTCGGCCACACGTCCGCCCTTGATTTTGACGGGGCCTGTGTGCATGAGTCCGTTGAGGAATGTGCCCGCCGTGAGCACCACAGCCTTGGCTGTGAAACGCACGCCGAGGGCTGTGACCACGCCTCGCACGCATCCGTCTTCGACGATGAGCGAGGCCACGGAGTCCTGCCACATGTTGAGATTTTCGGTATTTTCGAGGGTCTCGCGCCACAGCTGCGAGAACTTCATGCGGTCGCTCTGCGCGCGAGGACTCCACATGGCGGGACCTTTGGAGCGGTTGAGCATGCGGAACTGTATGGCGGAACGGTCGGTGATAATGCCCATCATGCCGCCGAGCGCGTCGATTTCGCGCACTATCTGCCCTTTGGCTATGCCTCCTACGGCCGGATTGCAGCTCATCTGGGCAATCTTGTTCATGTCCATAGTGATGAGCAGGGTGGATGCACCGATGCGCGCGGCGGCGTGTGCTGCCTCGCATCCGGCATGTCCGGCTCCAATCACTATTACGTCAAAAGAGAAGTTCAAATCAATTAGTAATCTTATTTCAATTAGTAATCTTATTTCAATTAGTAATTAGTAATTAGCAATTAGTAATTCTTGGTTCAATTAGTAATCCTATTTCAATTAGTAATTAGCAATTAGTAATTGGAAATTAGTAGTCTTTTTCAATTAGAAATTTTTGGCAAACCAAGCGGCAAGCCGATTATGCAATTAACAATTGGCACACAGCCTTTTCTCTAATTACTAATTACTAATTACTAATTGCTAATTGTTTATTAGCTCTAAGGCTTGGTTTTCGTGGGATTCCATGATTTCGCGCTCGCCGGGGCCTTTGTCGTTGATGCCGCAGAGGTGGAGCACTCCGTGGATGATGACGCGGAGGAGTTCGGTCGCGTAGGGGGCACCGACTTTCACGGCATTGGTCGCTACGGTGTCAAGCGAGATGAACATGTCGCCGCTGATGCGACGCCCGCGCGTGTAGTCAAACGTGATGATGTCGGTGTAATAGTCGTGCTGAAGAAACTGACGGTTTACTTCAATGATTTTTTCATCACCACAAAAAATATAGGTCAACGGCCCGACTATGCGGTCATGCATCCGGGCCACCTCGGCAACCCAGCGGCCCAGCCGCTCAGTGTCAATCTCCGGCATGGGAGTGTCTGCGTCAGTAAGCCATTGTATATCGTTCATGACAGCAAAGTTAGTGAAAATTTAGGGAGCTTGGTGTGAGGGATGTCAAAAAATTTATTTCACCGAAAATCGCAGACAAAAATATTTGGCCTAACAATTTGTAAGACAAACCGTTAAGCCAAATATCACCCTCTGAGATTTGAAAATTCAGCCCGCAGCGACCGAGTGGTCGGCGATTTTCAAAACTTATCTGTTAAAATTAATAAACGGATGTTTATTTACCTTTATACAGCACAGGGTTGGTGTCAGCGTCGTTATACATCTTCATCTGACGGTAGACCTTCATATATTTCACTCCGCCGGCGATGTCGTCGAGCAGGGTGTCGATGGCGGTGGTGAGGTCGGCCTGTTGCTGGAGCAGGATGTTGAGCTTGGCCTCGCACTTGGCCTTATGCTCGGGGGAGGCGTCGGGGCGGTTGACCTCGGCGGCCATGTGGTAAATCTTGAGCGCGAGGATGGACAGGCGGTCGATGGCCCATGCGGGGGACTCGGTGTTGATGGTGGCCGAGGGGAGCGGCTTGACGTCGGCATACTTCTCGCGGAAGTATGTGTCAATCTCCTCGACCATGTCGGTGCGGTCCTGGTTGGAACGGTCGATGCGACGCTTGAGGGCGAGGGCCTCGACGGGGTCGATGTCGGGGTCGCGGATTATGTCTTCGAGATGCCACTGCACTGCGTCAATCCAGTTTTTGGCAAACATCGTATGCTCGATAGTGCCCTTGGCGTAGGGATTTTCCACAATGGCGTCCACGTGGTCAGTCTCATGATATTTCTGCGTCGTGGCGTAGAAAATATCGTAAAAGTTTTGGGCAAGTTTCATGCGCTTGGTGTTATTTATTGTGTATAAAGAGTCGTAATGCAAATTTGCGAAAAATAATTCCAATAACCAAACGAAAATTTGATTACCTTTGTGAGAGGATGCTACTTTTACTAAAAATATAAGCTAAGATGCAGACAGTATTATTTCACTCCACGATATTCGGCCCGATACATTCGCGCCGCCTCGGCGTGTCGCTGGGGGTCAACCTCCTGCCCGACGACGGGAAGATTTGCACTTTTGACTGCCTATACTGCGAGGCGGGTTTCAACGCGCAGGGGACGGGCACGACGGGGTTTCCTCCGCGCGAGAAGGTGGCCCGCGACCTTGAGGCGAAGCTTGCCGAGATGAGGGAGGCGGGCAGCCCGCTCGATGTAATCACCTTTTCGGGCAACGGTGAGCCGACGGTGCATCCCGAGTTTCCGGAGATAATCGGCGATACGCTGAGGATTCGCGACAAGTATTATCCCGAGGCGAAGGTGAGCGTGCTGAGCAATTCGACGCGCCTCGGCCGACCCGAGGTACATAAAGCTTTACTTGAAGTGGATAACAATATTCTGAAGCTCGATTCGGCCATAAATGAGACGATGCATATCATCGACCGCCCTACCCTACCCCACCTCTCGACGGACACTATTATCGAGGAATTGGCGTCGTTTGGCCCGCAATGCATAGTCCAGACGATGATGCTGCGCGGGGAGTATGACGGACATGCCATTGACAATACTACGCCGGAAGAGGTGGACGCGCTCATCGAGGCTTACCGCCGAATACGCCCGCGCGAGGTGATGCTATACTCTATCGACCGCCAGACTCCGGCCCGTAAGCTCGAGAAGGTGCCGAGAGAGGAGCTGCAAGCTATCGCTGAACGTATAACCCGCGAGACGGGAGTGGCGGTGGCGACGGCGTAGAAAATTTAAAATGGAAAATTTAAAATGGAAAATTTAAAATGGAAAATTTTGGTGGGCACGAGCGGCAGAGCTGATGGCTTGGCGGCAAGACGACGGCTGAAGCCGTCGCTCCTACAAAGTCGCTTGTGTGTGATATTAATAATATAGATTGAATGTTATGGAAATTCTTACGCCGAGGGCGTTGAGGCGTGGCGATAGGGTGGCGATTGTGTCGCCGTCGAGCATCATTAAGCCTCAGACTGTATATAATGCGATGCCTGTGCTCGCTGAGCAGGGGTGGGTGACGTATGTGGGTGAGCATACGTTTGACCGTTACGGGACTTATGCGGGTACGGACGAGGCACGGTATGCTGACCTGGAGACTGCTCTGCTTGACCCTGACACGCGTGCCATTATCTGCGCCCGCGGGGGGTATGGGGCGGTGCATCTGCTGGAACGGCTCGACCGTCTGCCGCTGCGCGATGACCCGAAGTGGATTGTGGGGTATTCGGATATTTCGGCTCTGCATGCGCTGATGTCTAAGCATGGCATTGAGTCGATACATGCTCCTATGTGCAAGCACCTGGCCCAGCATCACGGCAATGATGCGGATTCGCGGAGGCTCTTCGCTCTGCTGTCGGGCGAGCGTGAGCCGGTGAAAGCGCAGGGGCACCGCAACAATCGCGTGGGGGAGGCTGAGGGGCGGTTGCTCGGGGGTAATCTTGCGGTGATTGCGGGGCTTGTGTCAACGCCGTTTGATGTGCTGCAACGTGATACGATACTGTTTATCGAGGATATTGCGGAGCCTGTCTATAAGATTGAACGTATTCTATATAATCTGCGGCTCAACGGTGTGCTGCCTTCGCTGAGGGGGCTGATTGTAGGCCGTTTCACGGACTATACGCCGGGGGGCGATAATGAGACTATGGAGGATATGATTGCGCGTATGGTGGAGCCTTACGGCTATCCTGTGGCGTTCAATGTGCCGGTGGGGCATGTGGACCATAATATTCCGCTGGTGTGCTCGGCAAGTGTTAAGCTGAGCGTCAGCCGCGATGAAGCGCGGATTGAATATTCATCTTAAATATCGGATAGGGATACAAAAGGACAAAAGCCTCAAAAGAAACAAAAGTCTTTGAAAATTAAGAATTAATAATTAAAAATTAAGAATTCTTGACTCACAAAAACTTTTGTTTCTTTTGAGGCTTTTGTCCTTTTGTATCCCTTACGCGAATCAGACGGTGAGGATTTCTTTTTCTTTTGCGGCGAAGAGGTCGTCGATTTTCTTCATGTAGCGGTCGTGGAGCTTCTGGGCCTGGGCTTCGGCGTCTTTCTCGACGTCTTCGCTCATGCCTTGCTTGACGGCTTTCTTGAGTCCTTCGATGGCGTCACGGCGGGCGTTGCGCACCGATACCTTGGCTGTCTCGGCTTCGGCCTTGGACTGCTTTACGAGGTTCTTGCGACGCTCTTCGGTGAGCGGGGGTATGCTCAGACGTATCACTTCGCCGTTGTTTTCGGGGGTGATGCCAAGCTCGGAGTTGATGATGGCTTTTTCAATCTCTTTGAACATGGCTTTCTCCCAGGGGGTGATGGTGATGGTGCGTGCGTCGGGGACTGCGATATTTGCTACCTGCGATATGGGCATTGCGGAGCCGTAATACTCGACTCGGATGCCGTCAAGGATTTTGGGGTTGGCCTTGCCGGCACGGATGTGGGCGAGTGCCTCGTCGAGATAAGCCACGGCGAGTTCCATTTTTTCCTCGGCCGGGGTGAGATAGTCGGAAGGTTCCATTGTATAGAATTTAAAATTTAAAATGTAAAATGTAAAATTGGGGGCACGGAGGGGGCTTGTCGACGGCTGAAGCCGTCGGGCGGTGACAAAAAAATGTGAGCAACCAGGGCGACTTATCGACGGCTGAAGCCGTCGGGCGGTGACAAAAAAATGTTGGCTCCCGGAGGGGAATTTAAATTAAGAATTAAAAAGTTTTGATGAACTGTGTGGGGAACATTTTTAATTTTTAATTCTTAATTTTTCATTCACTTCAGTAGACTCTTGTGCCGATGTTTTCGCCGCGGATGACTTTGGCGAGGTTGCCGGGGGTGTCCATGTCAAAGACGACGATGGGGAGGTGGTTTTCGCGACACATGGCTGTGGCGGTGATGTCCATGACTTTGAGGCCGCGGGCGAGGACTTCGTCGTAGGTTATCTCGTCAAACTTTGTGGCGGTGGGGTCTTTCTCGGGGTCGGCTGTGTAGACGCCGTCGACGCGGGTGCCTTTGAGCATTACGTCGGCTCCGACTTCGATGCCGCGCAGTGCGCTGCCGGTGTCGGTGGTGAAGAAGGGGTTGCCTGTGCCGGCGGCCATGATGGCTACGGCTCCGCTCTCGATGGTCTCGATGGCGCGACGGTTGGAATACTGCTCGCCGATGGGGAACATGTTGATGGCTGTGAGCACTCGCGCGGGCTGGCCTATCGACTCGAGTGCCGAGGAGAGTGCGAGCGAGTTGATGACGGTGGCGAGCATGCCCATCTGGTCGCCCTTGACGCGGTCAAAGCCTTTGGCGGCTCCCGAGAGGCCGCGGAAGATGTTGCCGCCTCCGATGACGATTGCCACTTCTACGCCCATGCCGACGATTTCGGCTATCTGGCGTGCGTATTCACCAAGTCGTAGGGTGTCGATGCCGTAACCCTGTGAGCCCATCAGCGACTCGCCGCTGAGTTTGAGCAGAATGCGTTTATATTTAGTCTCCATATTTTACAAAGATATTCACAAAGATATTCACAAAGATAGGTATAATCCGCGAAAATCAGCGAAGATGGGGGTCAATTTTTGCTCGTGCGCGGGATTTTTTATTTGTGATACAATTCCATTTCAAAGTTTGCACAATTCTGTTACAATTTTGTTTTTTTGACTTCACTTTTAGTAAATTTGCATTTGTGATTACAGCCCTAAACATATCTACCCCGCAAATACTCATCGTGGACAGCGACACTACAATCCTATCGCTGCTCTCGGAGAATCTGCATAGCGAGGGGTATGAAGTGCAGACTGTTTCGGATGCCTGTCAGGCTCTTATGCTGCCGCTTGACCATTATGCGCTGGTGATTTCAGAGGTGGAACTGCCGGGCGAAATCGATGGCTTCGAACTGCTCGAACGCATCAAGGATGACCCTCTGACCGCTTCAGTGCCTGTGATATTTTGTACCGTGCGTGACGGTGAGAATGATATAATACAGGGACTCAATGCGGGTGCTGACGATTATATAGTGCGCCCGTTCTCGCTGCGCGAGATGCTGGCCCGCGTGCGCTCGGTGCTGCGCCGCCGCCGCAATATGGCTCCGACGGCTAACCTGCGCGTCATTGAATACCGTTCGCTCATACTCAATATCGATACTCACGGTCTGATGATAGACGGTGAGCCGGTGTCGCTTTCGCCCACGGAATTCGCAATACTTACGCTGCTGCTGCGCTCGCGCAACAAGATGTTTAAGCGCGAGGAGATTTTTGCGGCTGCGTGGCCGGGCGAGGAGCTGAACAATCCCCGACTGGTGGATGTGAATATCTCGCGTCTGCGCAAGAAATTAGGCCCGTATGCCAAGAATCTCGTGAATAAGTCGGGACTCGGGTATGGGTTCGTGGATGAGAATTGAAAATTTAAAATGGAAAATGGAAAATTGGGCTTTCGCGCTTCTGATTCTTCATTTTAGATTCTTCATTTTAGATTCTTCATTTTAAATTTTCCATTTTAAATTCCATCTGGGGCTGCGCGAACTTATAATTTTAAATTTTCCATTTTCCATTTTAAATTTTATCTCTCTTGCTTCCTTCAGCGTCTACTTCTTTTGTTCTCGAGGCGGGTTGTGACGAGGCCGGGCGCGGGTGCCTTGCAGGGCCGGTGTGTGCCGCGGCTGTGATTCTGCCTGACGGTTATACGCATCCTCTCATTAATGATTCGAAGAAGCTCACGGAGCGTCAACGCGAGCTGCTGCGCCCTGTGATTGAACGCGATGCGGTGGCGTGGGCTGTGGCGTGGGCCTCAAATGAGGAGATTGATTCGATTAATATTCTGAATGCTTCAATCCTGGCTATGCACCGTGCGCTGGATGCGCTGGGGGTGACGCCGGGGCAGATTGTGGTGGATGGTAATCGCTTCAAGCCTTATAGGGATATTCCGTATCAGACGGTGGTGAAGGGGGATGGCAAGTTGGGGAATATAGCGGCGGCTTCGATTCTGGCTAAGACGCACCGCGATGAGCTGATGAGGTCGCTGGCGGTGCAATATCCGCAATATAACTGGGATGTCAATAAGGGATACCCTACCAAAGACCATAGAGCGGCTATAGCCGAGCATGGGCTGTCACCACTGCATAGAGTGACGTTCAGGAGTAAGTAAAGTTAGTTTATCCCAAAAGGGGACATAAGGACATAAGGGACAAAAGCGACACAAGTCTTTGAAAATTAAAAATTAAGAATTAAAAATTAAAAATTCTTGATTCACAAAGACTTATGTCGCTTTTGTCCCTTATGTCCTTATGTTCCTTTCTTTAATTGAATGTAATTTATCGGTTCAGGAGTCGGTGGATTTGGTCGAGTGGGAGGTGGCGGCGGCGGGCGTAGTCGGCCAGCTGGTCGTCGCCGATGGTGCCGAGCGTGAAGTAGCGGGCCTCGGGGTGGGAGATGTAGAGGCCGCTGACGCTGGCTGAGGGGTGCATCGCGCCGTTTTCGGTCATCTCGATGCCTATGTCGCTCATGCCGAGCATGCGGTCAAGCTCGATGTTGAGTGTCTGGTCGGGCATGGAGGGGTAGCCCATAGCGGGACGGATGCCACGGTAGCGGCCCTCGTAAAGCTCGTCAAGGGTCATGTCAGGCTCGTCCTTGGCATAGCCCCACAGCTCGCGGCGCACGTGGCGGTGGAGCCATTCGGCGGCGGCTTCGGCGACGCGGTGGGAGACGGTCTGCATGAGGAGGGAGCCGTAGGTGTCGCCCGCAGCCTCGCAGGCGTTGATTTCGGCCTCGGTGTCGACTGTGACGGCAAAGGCTCCGATGTAGTCGCTGACGGGGTCGATATAGTCGGCCACGGAGGGGTAGAGGCCCTGCTCGTCAGGCTCCTGGCGGCGGAGGGTGGGGAATGTGAACCCGCTGTCGGTGAGGATGTCGTCGCCCTCGGCATGGGCCTTGACGATGTCTACCAACCCCTTTACCTTACAACTTTCGGCACTACATATCTGCCCGAGGATGTGGCGGGCGTCGCGGGCGAGCTTGAGGGCTTCGGTGGCTTTCTCACGCCCCTCTTTATCTTCGTGGGAGCGCAGCCACTCTTCGGTGCATGCCGGGCAGTCATGAACGCCGAAGGCATCGGCGAGGGTGGCGGGGAGACGCCACGCGCTCATGAAGGCGCGGTAGTTAATCAGCGGTAACAGCTCGGCGGCGGGGATGGTGAGCACACACCTGCCCTCGCGCGCGGGCGCGGGCGAGGAGTAGGGGGCGAGCACGGTGCGCAGACTCTTGGCGCGGGCTTCGGCCAGGGGGGTGAGTGTCAGCCCGGCGGCCTTGCGCTCGTGCTCCTCGCGCATGCGGCGGGCATCCTCCTTGAGCGAGGCTATGTAGGCTTCGCGCAGGGCGGGATTGAGCAGACGGGCGGCGAGAAGGGGGTTCTGCGAGGCGTCCTTGACATGTATGACGGGGCCGTCATAGCGGGTGTCGATTTTCAGTGCTGTGTGGAGGCGCGAGGTGGTGGCTCCGCCTACCATGAGGGGGATGTGCAGTCCGGCCTTGCGCATCTCCTCGGCCACGTGGGCCATCTCGTCGAGCGAGGGGGTGATGAGGCCCGAGAGGCACACGATGTCGGGCCGCTCGCGCAGGGCGGTCTCAACGATGGTCTCAGCGGGCACCATGACTCCGAGGTCAATCACCTCGTAGTTGTTGCATGCCAGCACGATAGAGACGATGTTTTTGCCGATGTCATGCACGTCGCCCTTGACGGTGGCGAAGAGTATCTTGCCGTTCTTGCGGCCGGAGGTGTCGCCGCTCTTGCGGCGGTCAATCTCGGGCTGGAGCAGGGCCACGGCACTCTTCATGGTGCGGGCGGTCTTGACCACCTGGGGGAGGAACATCTTGCCCTCGCCGAAGAGTGTGCCCACGCGGTTCATGCCCTCCATGAGCGGGCCGTCGATGATGGCCACAGGCTCCATGCCTGAGGCAAGGGCCTCGGCGAGGTCGTCGGCAAGCCATGTGGCGATGCCATGCACGAGGGCGTGGCTCAGACGCTCGCCCACGGGGAGTGTGCGCCACTGCTCGGTCACGGCCTGAGGGGCGGGTGCGCCCTTGGGCTGGGGAGCGTGGGCGGCGGCATAGGCGGCGAGGTCGTCGGAGGCTCCGGGACGGCGGCACAGCACCACGTCCTCGAGCAGAGTGCGCAGCTCAGGCTCGATTTCGGAATAGGTCACGGCGGTGGCGGGGTTGACGATGCCCATGTCCATGCCTTTGCTTATGGCATGGTAGAGGAAGACGGCGTGCATGGCCTCGCGCAGACGGTTGTTGCCCCTGAATGCGAACGAGAGGTTGCTGACTCCGCCGCTGACCTTGGCCCCGGGGAGGTTGGCCTTAATCCATTCGACGGCCCGGATGAAGTCGAGGCCGTAGCGGTCGTGCTCCTCGATGCCGGTGGCTATGGAGAGGATGTTGGGGTCGAAAATGATGTCCTCAGGGGGGAACTGCGCCTGCTCGGTCAGGAGCCTGTAGGCGCGGCCGCACACCTCGATTTTGCGTTCAAACGTGTCGGCCTGGCCCTTTTCGTCAAAGGCCATGACCACGACGGCGGCACCAAGCTCGCGGATGCGGCGGGCGCGGCTTATGAAGGTCTCCTCCCCCTCCTTGAGCGAGATGGAGTTGACTATCGCCTTGCCCTGCACGCACTTGAGTCCGCGCTCGATGACATCCCATTTCGAGGAGTCAATCATCACGGGCACTCGCGCAATCTCAGGCTCGGCGGCCAGGAGGTTGAGGAAGCGGCACATCTCACGGCCGGCGTCGAGCAGACCGTCGTCCATATTTATATCTATGACCTGCGCGCCGTCCTCGACCTGCTTGCGGGCGATGGCGATGGCCTCGTCATAGCTGCCCTCGCCGATGAGGCGCAGGAACTTGCGCGAGCCGGCCACGTTGCACCGCTCGCCGACGTTGATAAAGTTCTTGTCGGGGGTCACTTCGAGCATTTCGAGGCCCGAGAGGCGCATTTCGTGGGTGAGGGTCGGGGGGACATGGGGGGCCTTGCCGGCCACGATGGCGGGGTAGCGCGAGATGTGTTCGGGGGTGGTGCCGCAGCATCCGCCGATGATGTTGACCAAGCCCTCGTCGACCAGCTCTTTCATGACCTCGGCCATGCTGTCGGGGGTCTCGCCGTAGTTGCCCGAGGCGTCGGGGAGTCCGGCGTTGGGGTGGCATGAGACGGGCCAGGGGCTAATCCTGGCAAGCTCGGCCACCCAAGGCTTAATCTCGCGCGGGCCGAAGGAGCAGTTGAGGCCGAGCGAGGCGATGGGGGCGTGGCTGACGGATGCGATGAAGGCCTCGAGGGTCTGGCCGGAGAATGTGCGGCCGTCCTTGCCGGCGATGGTCACTGAGAGCATTATGGGGAGGGTCACGCCACGGCGGCGCATAACGGTGACGGCGGCGTCGAGTCCGGCCTTGAGGTTGAGGGTGTCAAAGATGGTCTCGAAGAGCAGTGTGTCCACACCTCCGTCAATAAGTCCCTCAATCTGGTCAGTATATGCGTCGAAAAGTTCGTCATATGTCACGGCCCTCATGCCGGGGTCGTTGATGTCGGGGCTCATGGAGGCGGTCTTGTTGGTGGGGCCTATGGAACCGGCCACGAGTACCTTGCGCCCTGCGCTGTCGGCGGCACGGCGGGCTATCTCGGCTCCGGCACGGCTAATCTCGCGGGCGAGGGGGGCCATGTCATAGTCGGCAAGCGAGATGGCGTTGGCGTTGAAGGTGTTGGTGCTTATGATGTCGCACCCTGCACTGACGTACTGACGTGCTATATCCTCAATCACGTCGGGGCGCGTAAGGCAGAGGAGGTCGTTGTTGCCACGCAGGTCGACATGCCATCCGGCAAAACGCTGTCCGCGGAAATCCTGCTCGGTGAGTCCGCGACGCTGTATCATGGTGCCCATCGCACCGTCGAGAATGAGAATACCTTTCATTTCTTTATGGTAGAATAAGTTTAAATAGTTGAGTCAAGAAGGGTACATAAGGACATAAGTGACAAAAGAGACATAAGAATTTTTTAGTCAAATAATTTTTTACTTATAAATATTATGTTCCTTTTGTCACTTATGTCCTTATGTACCCTTCTTAAAAAGGGCTATTCGCATCAGGGACGTGTGAAGCCGTCTTTGGTGGCGCGCTGTGTCATGCGCTTGATGCGGTCTTTGGTCTCGGGGTGTGAGGAGAACATCTTGTCGATGTAGCTTGCCTTTGCGCCTGAGCCTTCCTCCATGTTGAGGAACTTCTCGAATGCCTTGACCATGCCCCAGGGGTTGCGGCCGTTGGCTACGAGGAAGTCATAGCCGCAGTCGTCGGCCTCTTTCTCCTGTTTCTGCGAGAACTTGGCTCCGGCAAGCGACTCGCCGAGTGCGCCGAGCTGTGACTCGGTGAGGGCGGCGGCTACATCGCTGGTTGATGCTACCACGTCCTTGACTGCGCCGGTGAGGAGCTCCTGCTTGAAGGCGTTCTTGCTGTGACGCTTCATCACGTGGCCGATTTCGTGGCCGATGATGCCCATGAGCTCGTCGTCGTCCATGATGTCCATGAGCGAGGAGAAGACGCGCACGCTGCCGTCGGGGCAGGCGAAGGCGTTGACGTCGATTACGTCATAGACCTTGAAGTTCAAGGGTATGCCGTCAGCGTCGGTGAGGCCTTCGGTGAGTTTCTTGAGGCGGATGGTATAGGGGTTGTCGTCGCCGGGCACGGGGTTGTGCTTGTCCATCCAGTCGACCGACTCCTTGACATACGACGCCATCTGGGCATCGGTGAGGGTCATGGCCTTGACTCCCTTGGCGGCGGCTCCGACGAGCTTGCCTACCTTGAACTGTGCATTGACAGGCATAGCCACAAACATAAGCATGATGGCTGCCATAATTGCAGTTACCTTCTTCATTGTTCTTAAAAATACTTAGGATTATAGATAAATTGGTTTTATATAATTTTAGTCACTTTTATTTTCCGAGCAGCCCCTTGAGATAGGCCGTAAGCTCGGAGGCCATCTTCTCGTGCTGGCGAGCCGAGGGGTGGCTGTCGGAGCCGTAGCCGAGGTCGCCGGTCTGGGGGGACATGTCGAAGCGGTAGACCCCTTCGTGGCGGGCGGCGAGGCGGTCGAGCGCGCCCTTCACGTCGTCGAGCGGCTGACCCTGGAGCATCGAGCCGGTGAGGAGCACGATGCGGGCCTGAGGATAGACTTCGCGCAGGTGAGTAAGGAAGCGGTCATACTCGCGCTCATAAATGGTGATGTCATAGTTGTCGGTCGAGGTGTCGTTGGTGCCGAGATTAATGCACACCACGTCGGGCTGGAAGCGGGTGTGGTCCCAGGGGTGGACGGTGTCATAGAGCAGGGTGTGTTCATACTCCATAGGCATTGTGCCCCAGGTGTCGCCCTCGCGCGGGCCGTTATAGTTGCGGTATATGCCTATGCCGGAGCGTGCCACCACGTTGACGTCGGCGTCAAGCGCACGTGCGGTGAGATAGGCGTAGGTCTTGCAGTGGTTCTCGGTGTCGTAGCTGAATCCGTTGCCACCGTCGGGGGCTTCGTTGCCGTAACCGCAGGTGATGGAGTTGCCGATGAACTCAATCTTGACATTCCCCTTGGCCGGGGGGTCGAGCAGACGTCCACCGGGGAGACGGAAACCGCGTATCACGGGGTTCATCTCGTAGCCCTCGATGGCATAGGTGATGCGGGCGTTGTGGGGCGCGTCGGTCAGGAGCGAGTCGGCAATCACGGCCACCGAGTCATTCTCACCTATATATATCTTGCGGGGCTCTCCGCCGTCAATCTCCACCATATAATATCCGCTCGCGGGGCTGGTGAGCATCTCGAGACGCGGCCCCTCGAAGTTGAGCATGGCTGTGACGCCGGGGTAATTGAAGGCTACGCCTCCGTCGTCGGTGACATAGGTGCGACCCATGTATGTGACGCGGTCGGAGTCGGCACTTACCTCGGTGTCGCCTCGCTGACATGCGTTCCAGCTCAGCACGAAGAAGAGAAGCAGAGCGGGCAATATGGTCTTTTTGTCCATACGGAATGATTGGTTTAGTTGTTAAAAAACTACCTCTGAGAATGCTGACGGTCAAAGTCACGGCAAATTTACTCAAAAAAATCGAGGTTATAGCCTTACGACGCGACATTATCGCACCTTTTGCCCCTATTTCGGCCCGTAACTTTGCAATGTCAAACGAAAACAATATGTAAGACTATGAAAGAAACCACCACCACTACCCTACCCTCCGGCTCTGACGCGACTATGGAGGTCACCAATCAGGCCGTCGACAACAAGGCTGAGACCACAGCACCCGCCGCTCCGGCAGAACCTGCCGCACCTGCCCCTCCGAAACTAACCCTGTGGGAACTGATGCGAAAGGATGTGCCGCCCGAGCCTGACGATGACGACGACGAAGATGACACCGACCGTGTACTATCAAATCCCCGACAAAGCATATGGGACATTGCGTGAGAATTTAAAATGGAAAATGGAAAATGGAAAATTTTTCAGTTCCGACCGTGGAGAATTTAAAATTTATCAGTGCTAAATTCTTTTCTCAACCGCTTATTCCCGATTGCTTAACCGGCTTGCCGCTTGGCTTGCCAAGAATTGCTAATTCCTTAAACCTTAATTTTAAATTTTCAATTCTTATGAGTACCCCTCTTACTACCGACGTTACAAATTACGTATCCCCTACCCTGCTCCGCAGCGAAATCGATAACCGTATCGTCAAGATTCGCCCTTCGTCAACTCCTCTCGACCAGATTTCACGCATGGCGGGGGCAAGACAAAGCGGGTCGATGAAGGTGGAATACTATTCGGTGGACATCAAGCCGGCCACCGCTACGGTGCAGACCTCGCTGATTGCCAAGAGCTATCCCGAGGGGGATTGCTTCAAGGTGACGGTCAAGGAAAATTCGGCCTTCTCGCCGTCTGACACCCTCTTCTTTCCCACTGTGACCAACTCGGCCGGCGAACAGCTCATTTGCTATGTCGCCGAGACCAATGGCCGTGAGATAAGCCTTACCCCTATCAACATCGACATCAACGATGAGGGGGAGTATGCGGTGCCTACAATCGCCGCCGACACTACCATCGTGCGCATGGGGCGCGCCGCGGGGGAGCTGGATGTGCAGACCGCGCAGTTTGTCACGCTGCCCAAGAAGGATGACAACCTGTGTCAGATATTCAAGGCCCAGATTGAGGAGTCGCTGCTGCAGCGTCTCTCCGACAAGGAGGTGGGCTGGACGTTCTCTGACCAGGAGGAGGTGGCGATACTGGACATGCGCATGTGCATGGAACGCTCGTTTCTCTTCGGCCGCAAGAAGACCATCACCGTGGCGGGCAAGCCTGTGATGCTCACCGGCGGCATATGGCACCAGGCCAAGAAGGATTTCAAGTATTCGCCCGACAGTCTTACCGACAAGGACCTCATCGCGATGATGCGTCGCGCGTTCTCTGACTCCAACGGCTCGACGCGCAAGATACTGCTGGCGGGTTCGGGCCTCATCGAGCGGCTCAACACCCTCGACCATACCCGCGTCATCTCGGGCAATCAGCGCGTGACGAAGTGGGGCGTGGATTTCGACCACCTCGTGTCAAAGTTCGGCTCGCTCTACGTGGCCCGCTGTGAGGTGTTTGACCTCTGCGGCATGGATGACTACGGCATGGTAATCGACCCGGAGTATATCACCAAGTATTCGCACATCCCGTTCTCGGCCGAGCGTATCAGCTTTCACAAGCAGGGCGTGCGCAACACTGAGGCCGTAGTGCTCACCGAGGCTTCATGCCTGGTGCTCCGCTATCCCGCGGCACATATGCGCATTATACCTCAGCGTTGAGAGAAGGGTACATAAGGACAAAAGTGACAAAAGAAACATAAGTTTTTTTAATTCAAAAAATAAGCAAATTATTATACTTATGTTTCTTTTGTCACTTTTGTCCTTATGTACCCTTCTATGATGACTAACATTTGATAAAATTATATTTGTATAATAGAGGAATTATTCCCAATTTCGCAACCAATACAATATGGCAACAATTTCTATTCGACGTCAAAAATGATTAACCAACCTCTTCACTTCGCTCCGTACCTCAAGTCGGTAATCTGGGGCGGGGAACGCATAGCTCCTTTCAAGGGCATTGTGACTGACCAGAAGCAGATAGGCGAGAGCTGGGAGCTCTCGGCTGTGCCGGGACATGTCTCGGTAGTTGACCGCGGTCCGCACAAAGGGGAGTCGCTCACCGACCTTATAGCCCGCTACGGGGCCGACCTCGTAGGCGAGGATAATTTCAAGCGTTACGGCACGGCTTTTCCCCTGCTCATAAAAATCATCGATGCGCAGTCTGACCTCTCGGTGCAGGTGCATCCCGATGATGCTCTGGCCAAGGCGCGCCACAATTCGCCCGGCAAGACCGAGATGTGGCACATAATCGATGCCGCCCCCGGCACCAAAATCTATACGGGCCTCAACACTGCAATCACCCCCGAGGAGTATGAACGCCGCGTGGCCGACAATACCATCATGGATGTGATTGCGGCCTATGACTCTGCCCCGGGCAAGACTTTCTTCCTCCCGGCGGGACGTATTCATGCCATAGGTGGCGGCAATCTGCTCGCCGAGATTCAGCAGACGAGCGACATCACTTATCGCATCTATGACTACGACCGCCGCGATAAGGACGGCAATCCGCGCGAACTGCACACCGAGCTTGCCAAGGATGCCATCGACTATACCGTCTATCCCGACTACGAGAGCCATCCTGAGGATTCACTCTTGGCTTCGTGTCAGTATTTCGACGTGCGCCGTCTGCAGCTCTACGGCTCGGAGGCTGCCGCTACTCCCGTCGACCATCCGCGCGACTCGTTTACCATCATAATCTGCCTCGACGGTGAGGCGGAGATTACCGATGAGACCGCTGCGCCGGGCGAGTCGTTCCGCATCACGCGTGGCGACACACTCCTCTTCCCCGCCACCATGCGCCATCTCGCCGTCCGCGGCACCGCCACACTGCTTACCGTGCAAGCGTGAGGAAAATTTAAAATTTAAAATGGAAAATTTAAAATTGGCTTCGCGGTAGATGCACAAAGCACCCGTCGCGAAGCCAATTTTTTTATTTTATCATCGGCTTTGCCGCTCGGTCTACAAAAATCCTTATTCTTTTCTTAGTGTGAGAGTATTGCAGAGCCGGGAGAGGAATCGAGCTTTATCTCCTCATATTTGTGCCTCTTACCATAATCAAACCTATATGTAATCATAATACCTATCTTTCCATACTGCTTTCCCGGGCTATAATAACGCGAAGTCATACTGTAGCCGGTATATTCGCTCCATGTCCGCTGACATCTGCGAAACGGAGTCTGACACAGCATATTGAAAGACCAACTGTTCACAGAATATCCTCCCATCACCGACCAGAATGCGGCTGAACGCATATATGAGCCATAACGGTCCATAGAAGTAACCGGTGTCTCGGCTGAGAGCTGACAGCTGAATCCGCTTTGCATAAATGTAAGTTTGCCATTGGCTTTGACACCATCTTTCTCATGCAGCAGTCTGCCACGCAATTTGTCGTGATTATACATCACATCCGCACTAAATTTCAGGCAATCGGGTATGATATTCAACTGAACCCCTGCCGTCAGGGTCAGTTTTTCATAATGTCCGCCATTTTTGTATGTCTGAATATATACACCCCGCACATCATCACATGTGTAATCGGGATAGATTGCATGTGATGTGTTCTCATACATTCCTCCCACTTGCAGATTGCCCCATCTATGCACACTCGTCCACATAAGCTGTCCGGCAATCGGACGCATGAGTTTTAGTTCAGGATTACCAGTCTTGACCAGATATTCGTCAACTCTCTTCTCATCAGTGGAATAGTGGCTCAGTTGAGGGTCATATACACCCATATTCACAGCTCCCCTTAACTGATTGGAACGGTCTATGTTGTAAGTCGCATTGAGAGCCGGAGTGAAATAGCAGTCGGTCTTATATCCGTCACCGGCATCAGTTGTGACTATGCGTTCCTGAAGTCTGACGGCGACATTGAGTCTCTTGGTAAATTTGAAATTAGCACCTGTCTCAACCATTCCCTGACCATTTACAAGTCGGCTTGGACGCATAACACCATTCTCAGTGTAACGTTGACGGGAATTATCATAGAAGTATCTCACTACGGCATAAGCCGACACTTTCCTGCCAAACGGCATTGTCAGTCTAACCTGAGGGTTGATGCGGTAATAATTCTCACGGGTCGTGGACATGTAATCGTCATCGGCATAGTAACCGCGCGAGCCGTCGGTGTGTGTATAACGCCCTTTGAGCGAAAGTTGAAGCGATGCCTTGGATGCAAACTTATGGTCATAAGACACCTGAAAAGCGGGGTAGAGCTGGTCGGTATGGCGGAGGGTACGGGTAATATCGCCGGTAAAGGGGGAATTGACGTACTCCACCTCATCGGTATTGTCACTGCGCAAGTGGTGACCGGTCAGAGATACCGCCGCCTTGACTACTCCGCGCAACGTGCGATGCAGAAATGTGACCGTACCTGCAAGCTTATTGTCACGGCTCATCATCGACAAGCCACGGCTATATTTAATTACCTCGCCCGAGCTAAAATCCATCGAGCGAACCGATTCACCGAGACGCGACGGATGGTAACGCTCATAGCCGGTGTTAAACCGCACACCCAACTCTGATTTCTTAAAAAAAGTGCGCCAGTCGGCTGTCGCGCCTGTAGCCTCGTGGTCAAACAGTTGCTCGCCTTGAAGCGTCATCTCACCGCCACTGTCACGCACCTTAACAATAAAATTCAATACGTAATCGGCTGTGGGATGTTCGGGGTCATAGTGATTGTAATAATCAATCCTTATAATAGACTTGGGATTGAGGGTCTTTATTTCATCATTTGTGGCCTCAAGCCCATTGATGCAAAGCAGTACATTCGAGCCATTTGCAGTAACTGTTGAACTGAATAAATCGACATTCACACCGGGAATAGACAGTAAAGACAAGGCACTGTAGCCGTCATAGGAATGTTTCTTCACTTTATTGTCGACCCGTATCATCATCTTATCAGGCGTGATAGTCACGTCATCGGCTTTGACTACAACTTCACTTAATCTATGAGTGGTTCCAATCGTATCAGCGGATGCACCATAAATCTCACGCGCAGCACTCATTATAGATATAACACTAAAAATCAATGTAATAATACAGGTTTTCATATACATAGTTCCTTTAAAAGAGGGGTGTTGATTACCTTGATTCCACCATATGGCGAAATCTAATTCAATAATAAACAAATTTTTAGTAGATGACAAAAAATGAATTTTGTCGGTTATATTGTTGATTTTTAATT
>CAJUCI010000002.1 GCA_910584825.1 uncultured Duncaniella sp.
ATAATTCGGTATTGTTTTTTGGAGTTATTATTTCTTTGAACGGTTGCGCCATAGGTTGGTCATATCCTCGAGGGTCTTGCCCTTGGTCTCGGGCACGAGCGAGTAGACAAACCATGCGGCCACGATACAAATCACACCGTAGAGCGCGTAGGCAAACATGTGGCCGAACTTATCGCCCATGCCGAGGCCGTGCATATTGTACATAGGCACGAAGGTCGACGACACGATGAAGTTGAAAATCCACTGGAAGGCCACGGCGATAGCCACGGCGGCCGAACGGATGGTGTTGGGGAATATCTCGGCGATGAGCACCCAGCAGATGGGGCCCCATGAGAACATGAACGAAGCCGAGTAGACCATGATAGAGATGACGGGGAAGATGGGGGGCACGCCGTCGATGAGGTTGCTGACAGCAACACCCATAGCACCGATGGCCATGCCTATCGAACCCCATATGAGCAGGGGCTTGCGGCCGAGCTTCTCGACGGTGAACACTGCCACGAGTGTGAACGAGATGTTGACGATGCCCATGTAGACGGTATTCATCATCGGGTCACTCATACCCATAGACTCGAATATGCGCGGTGCATAGTAGAGCACGGCGTTGATGCCGACAGCCTGCTGGAACACTGAGAGCATGACACCCACGAAGATGACCATGACGCCGAATGAGAAGAGCTTCTCGCTCTTGACCTCGGTGGTCTCCTTAATCTGCTGCAGAATCTCTTTGGCCTTCTCATAGCCGTTGATGTGCGAGAGCACGTTCATGGCCTTGTCGTCCTTGCCGATAAGGGCAAGATAGCGGGGCGACTCAGGCACGAGACACACAAGGATGGTGAAGATACCGGCCACGAACGCCTCCGAACCGAACATGTAACGCCAGCCGGTCTGGATGGTCCACTGGTCGCTCTGGCTGCTCACCTGATAGATAGTCTCGGAAATCTTCTCGATGATGGGCTGGGTATGCTCGCCGAGGATAAGGAAGTTGACGAAGTACACCACGAGCTGGCCGAAGATGATGGCAAACTGGTTCCACGACACGAGTGTGCCACGCATGTTGGAGGGGGCTACCTCGGCGATATACATGGGGCAGATGGCCGATGCAAGGCCCACGCCCACACCGCCGATGACGCGGTAGATATTAAAAGCCACGAGCAGCGAGGCCGAAGGCACGCCATGCTCGTAGAACAGGAATTCAGGACAATAGCTGCCCAGTGCCGACAGGAAGAAGAACACGCCGGCGATGGCAAGTGATTTCTTACGCCCGAAATATGAGGCGAAAAAGCCCGAGAGCGCAGAGCCGATGATACAGCCCAGGAGTGCGCTTGACGAGGTGATGCCGTGGATGGTGTCGGTGTAGACGAAGTCTTTAGCTCCGAGGAAGAAGGCCTGCAAGCCCTTCTCCGCACCCGATATCACGGCGGTGTCATAACCGAAAAGCAAGCCTCCGAGCACTGCCACCAGCACGATGGAGAATAGATAGAGCTTGCTTCCTTGTTGGGGATAATTCATGGAGTTAGATGTGTTATGTTTTATGTGATATGCTATGGTTGGTTATCTATCGGCATTATAAGCCGAAAAGTTTAGGAGTTCGGGAGCCCGGTGATTGTGTCCAATCACGGGTCCCAAACTCTTAAACTTTCAGATTGCCTTCAGGGGCAAAACTGATTAGCAGTACATGTTGAGGATAGCCTCGTAGAGCTCCTGCTTGCCTGAAACGGTCTTGGGTTCGGGCTGGGTCTTGGCGTAGGCCACTACATCCTCGAGGGTGAGCTTGCCATCCTCGAAGTCCTTACCCTTGCCACCGTCAAACGAAGCGTAACGCTCGGCGAGCATAGCCTTGTAGGGCGACTCCTCGAGGAGGGCGGCTGCGCTCTCGAGTGCGCGGGCCATAGCGTCCATACCGGCGATGTGGGCGATGAAGATGTCCTCGAGGTCGGTAGAGTTACGACGGGTCTTGGCGTCGAAGTTGGTACCGCCGTTGCCGAGGCCGCCGTTGCGGATAATCTGCATCATGGCCTGGGTGAGCTCATAGTTGTCGATGGGGAACTGGTCGGTATCCCAGCCGTTCTGATAGTCACCGCGGTTGGCGTCGATTGAGCCGAGCATGTTGTTGTCAACAGCCACGCAGAGCTCGTGCTCGAAGGTGTGACCGGCGAGAGTAGCGTGGTTAACCTCGATGTTCACCTTGAAGTCCTTGTCGAGGCCGTGAGCCTTGAGGAAGCCGATAACAGTCTCGGTGTCCACGTCATACTGGTGCTTTGAGGGCTCCATGGGCTTAGGCTCGATGAGGAATGTGCCGGTGAATCCCTTGCTGCGGGCATAGTCGCGGGCAATGCGGAGCATGGTAGCCAGGTGCTCTTTCTCACGCTTCTGGTCGGTGTTGAGGAGGCTCATGTAGCCTTCGCGGCCGCCCCAGAACACGTAGTTCTGACCGCCGAGAGCGATGGTGGCGTCGATAGCGTTCTTAATCTGAACGGCAGCGCGGGCCACTACGTCAAAGTCGGGGTTGGTGGCGGCACCGTTCATGTAACGGCCGTTGCCGAATACGTTGGCTGTGCCCCAGAGGTTCTTGATGCCGGTCTCGGCCATCTTGCCCTTGAGATACTCAACGATTTCCTTCATGCGAGCCTCGTAGCCCTCGATGTCGCCGAGGTCACCGATGAGGTCGGTATCGTGGAAGCAGAAATACTCTACGCCGAGCTTCTGCATGATTTCAAAACCTGCGTCAGCCTTCTGCTTTGCGATGGTCATAGCGTCTGCGCCCTCGTTCCAGGGGAACTTCTTGGATGCGCCGCCAAACTGGTCGCCACCCTCAGCGCAGAGAGTGTGCCACCAAGCCATAGCAAACTTGAGCCACTCCTTCATGGGCTTGCCGAGGATTACCTTCTCTGCATCATAGTAACGGTAAGCAAGGGGATTCTTTGAGTCCTTGCCTTCAAATTTGATTTTCCCAATCTCGGGGAAATATTCCTTAACTGCCATAGTTAAAAATAGGTTGGATTATAGATTAAAAATGTTGATTCAAAAAAACCTTGTGAAGAATTTAAAATTTAAAATGTAAAACGGGCTTTGCCAAATGGAAAATTTAAAATGGAAAATTTAAAATTGGCTTCGCCAGATGATAAATTTAAAATGGAAAATTGAAAATTTAAAATTGGCTTCGCGACGAACTTAATTTTTAATTCTTAATTTTAAATTTTAAATTTTAAATTTGAGCAAGCAGTCGCTCTTTCCAGAGGGCGTAAGCCTCGGCATAAGCCTGACGGTCAGCCTGAACAGGCTCGATTACTTCAATCTTCTCGAGCGAAGCGAACGCCTCGTTATTGTCGGCATAGATGCCTGCACCGATACCCGCGCCCTTGGCCGCGCCTACCGAGCCGTCAGTGTTGTAAAGCTCGATGGTGGCACCGCTCACACCGGCGAGGGTGTTGCGGAAGAGCGGGCTGAGGAACATATTGGCATGTCCGGCGTGAATCTTGCTCAGCTTCATGCCCATCTGCTCCATCACCTCCATGCCATACATGAACGAGAACACGATGCCCTCCTGCTCGGCACGGAGCAGGTGCGAACGGTCGTGGGTCAGGAAGTTGACGCCATGAATCGAGCAGCCCACCTCCTTGTTGCGGAGCACACGCTCGGCACCGTTGCCGAAGGGGATTACCGACACACCGGCGGCACCGATGGGAGCCGTGGCGGCGAGGTCGTTCATGCCGGGATATGATATGCTGTCGGGAGCCATCACACGCTTGCTCCACGAGTTGAGGATACCTGTTCCGTTGATGCAAAGGAGGACACCGAGACGGGTCTGCTCGGGGGTATGGTTGACATGTGCAAAGGTGTTGACACGGCTCTGGGGGTCATAGTTGACCTCGCCGAGCACACCGTAAACCACGCCCGAAGTGCCTGCGGTCGAAGCCACCTCGCCGGGATTGAACACGTTGAGTGAAAGTGCATTGTTAGGCTGGTCGCCTGCGCGATAGGCCACGGGGATACCCTCGGCCAGGCCAAGCTCTGCGGCAGCCTCGGCTGTAACAGTGCCCTGCACTGAGAATGTAGGCACAACCTCGGGGAGAATGTCGGCCCCGAAACCGAAGTAGTCGAGAAGGAACTGTGCGGGGCGTCCCTCCTTGAAGTCCCAGAGCATCATCTCGCTGAGGCCCGAGATAGTTGTGCAGAGACGGCCTGTGAGACGCAGGGCGGCATAATCGCCCGGAAGCATAATCTTGTAGATGCGCTCAAATGTCTCCGGCTCGTTCTCCTTCACCCAAGCCAGCTTGGTGGCGGTGAAGTTGCCGGGCGAGTTGAGCAGATGGCTCAGACACTTCTCCTCGCCGAGCTCGCCGAAGGCCTTCTCGCCATAGGGCACGCCTCGCGAGTCACACCAGATGATGGCCGGGCGCAGGGGCTGGAGGTCCTTGTCGACCATCACGAGGCCGTGCATCTGATAAGAGATACCTATGGCCTTGATGTCCTTGGGGTCGATTTTCGACTCGGCCATGATGCTTGCTGTGGCTTGCTTGAGGCAATCCCACCACTGCTGCGGACGCTGTTCGGCCCATCCGGGACGGAGGGCTATAATCTCGGCTTCGGTGCGGGGATAGAAATCTGAGGCGACAGTGCGGCCGCTCTCGGCGTCGACAAGACTCGCCTTGACCGACGAGCTGCCTATGTCATATCCTAATAGATACATATATTATATAAGGTAGATTAGTTTTCGTATAATAGTTGAAGTGTTTCCTGTGTCACACGTGAGTGGGGTGCGTGGCTTAATCCGTGCCGCCGGTCATCGTGAGGTGTTGTAGACCTTGCGGTCAAACTTGAAGAATCTCGCGGCCCTGTGAGCCACACCCTTCTGCCGCTCCTCGAGAGGCACCACGTAGGGCATCTGCGAGATTTTCTTATGGAAGTTGCGCACATCGAGCGCACGTCCGTAGATAATCTCGGTGAGCAGACGCAGCTGTGAGGCGGTGAATTTCTTGGGCAGGAGGTCAAAGAGTATCGAGCGGTTGTTGTCCACCTCGCGGCACACGGCCTTGAGGGCGTCGCTGATTATCAGATTGTGGTCAAAGGCAAGCGTGCCCACCTCGCCGACAGGCACCCATACGGCCGACTCGCGGTCAACCACCTTGAACATAGCCGCATCGAGCTTGACGATGGCAAAGTAGGCCACGGTGACAATGCGCTCCACATGCGCCTGCTGGGCGCGTTCGAGCCACACCACATCGCGCTGATTGCGCGTGCGGTCCTTCGAGCCGAAGGTCTTGAATTGCTGGAGAGGCACATCCTTCACTCCTGTGAGTTCGTTGAGCACCCTCATGGCAGCCTCGTCAAGGTCCTCGTCCTGATAGATTAGGCTTCCGGGCAGCTTCATGTCGTTAAACTCGCCGGCATGGTCCTCGCCGCGACGCTTCACCAGAAGCACCCTGAGATTTGCACCGTCGAACCCTAACACTACGCAGTCGACTGATATGTGATTATTAGCTAAAGGAGCCATGGAAGATTTTGAAGGTCTTTTTATAGGTTGTTAAACAACCTCTTTTAGTAGTTATTACATTTTGATGGCAAATATACAAATCTTTTTTCGATTAAACCAAATAATTTTGATGTTATAAAACATTAAATTCTACAATTTTAGTTTTCTTACTTTTAACAATATCATAGCTCGCGTGCTAACCGCTTATCATTTAATTTTTTGGCTTAAAAAATGTTGCAAGCCCACGGAGATTGCAACTTTATCGCGGCAGCGGTTGTTAGAATAAGTGGAAGGCTGAAACACCCGCCGCCCCGGTCCAACTCCTCACGTACCGAGCCACGGTGAAGCATCAGACCGGCCACGTATTCAACCAAAATTAAACAAAAAACTCTAACATCTAATTGTAATCACGATGAAAAAAGTCTTAATCGCCGCCGCTATCGCCGGCTGTGCTCTTACCGTCGGCGCTCAGAACGTCATCGAGCGACCCACCTTACGCGACAACTGGTCCATCGGACTCGACGCAGGAGTCACCACTCCTCTCAAGGGACATTCATTCTTCCAGAACATGCGCGGAAACTATGGCATCCACGTGGCCAAACAGCTCACCCCGCTGGTTGGTGTAGGCATCGAGGGAGCATGGGGTGTCAACACCACATCAAGCCCCACTGCATTTGACACTCAGTATGTCGGTGCATACGGCACACTCAACCTCAACAACCTCTTCGGCGGTTTCCGCTGCGAGCCCCGCAGCTTCTGGATTGACGCCGTAGTGGGCATGGGATGGGGACACGAGTTCTATCCCGGCGAGCATGACCAGAACTACATCGCCGCCCGCACCGGCCTCGCTTTCAACTTTGCCGTCAGCGACCACTTCTCAATCTCGGTCAAGCCTGACGTGAAATGGAACCTCTCGGGCGAGGGTGAGAAGACCCAGTTTAACGCCAAGCGCGCCAACTTTGACCTCATGGTGGGCTTCAATTACAACTTCGGCCCCGGCTTCAACTGCGTCACCTGTCCTCCCGACTATTCGATGCAGGTAGCAGCCCTCAATGATGAAGTCAACGCCCTCCGTGCCGGTGTAGCCGCCGCAGCCGACGACCTCGCAGCCTCTCAGGCTCAGAACGCCGAACTCGCCGCAGCCCTCGCAGCCGCTCAGAACCAGGCTCCCAAGGTTGTCTCCGACACCACCTTCAGCAGCGTCCGCTTCGTATTCTTCAAGATTGGCAAGAGCAACATCACTGCCGACCAGATGCCTAACGTAGAGATGATTGCCGACTACATGAAGCACAACCCCGGCTCTACAGTCATCATCAAGGGCTACGCCTCACAGGACGGCCCCGAGGAGCTTAACATCCGCCTCGCCAACGCCCGTGCCGAGTCAGTCAAGAACGCACTTATCAAGAAGTATGGCATCAAGGCCGACCGCATCAAGGCCGAAGGCCAGGGCATCGGACACATGTTCAAGGAGGAGAGCTGGAACCGCGTATCCATCTGTACTCTCGACGAGAATCAGCAATAACCGACGAGAATCAGCAATAAACTTTCCAACGTTCCCCCCGACTCCCGGACTCACAACACACTCAACTCCCCCGGCCTGATTAACGACAGGGCTTAAGCAGAAAACAGCAGAGTCAACAATACAGGTCATCCCCCTTAGGGTCTAAGGAGTCTAAAGTCATTCGATTAGAGTCTAAGGAGTCTAAAGTCTAAAAAGTTAAGATAATAGTTGGTAAGGCACCGTTAGCCTACTAACTATTATCTTAACTTTTTCTACTTTAGACTTTTTCTACTACGAGAGAGAATCCCTTTCAAATATCTGCGAAGCCACGGTGTCGGCTGTATGCACCAGCGGCAGCAGGGGCGAATTGGCTATAGACTGGCGGTAGCTCTTATCCTGCTCGATTGACGACGTGTCCACAGCCCACGGGCCCATGTGCCAGCGAATGGCGCAGATTTCGTCATCCTCAAGGTCGAGGCCCATGCGCAGGAGCATCACCACCGACTTCTCGCCGTGGCCTATGGGGAGCTGTGAATAGTTCACCTCATACTCCTGCACCTCCTCCCACATGCCAATCTCATTCTTGCGCTTGCGGGTCACGAGGCGATAGATATTAGCCTTGCACACATCGTGGAGGAGCGACGCGAGCGTCACCGAGTCGACCGGCAGATGCTTCTCCATGTCAGGGCGACGCTTGATTATCGACTCGCGCAGCATCATCGCCGCGTCATACACATTGAGCGAATGCTCCACGAGACCGCCCGGCGTATTGAGATGGTTTCTCACCGAAGCCGGAGCCTCAAAGAATCCATACGTCTCGAGGTCCTCGATGACATACTCCACATTCTCACGCCCCGTAGAGCGCAGCAGTTCGCAGAACCGCTGTTTATTATTATCTGACTGTGACATAGTGTTTACTAATGAGAGGACAAAAGTAGCAAAAGTTTAGACATAGTCAAAGAGGGTGCAAGTTAAAAAGTCAAGGAGTAGTCTATGAAGTAATAAGTTTAAAAAGTTAAGAACTATAGTAGATAAAGTCCAAAGTTAAAAAAGTTAAGATAATAGCTTGGACAGGCATCAGCAGCCATCTTGCTATCATCTTAACTTTCTAAACTTATTACTTTTTAGACTATAGTTTATACGTAAGTTCGCACCGTTTCAGGCCGTCGGCTATGATAGAGTCAGCCATTGCCGGAGTCACCTCGCCCACCTTATAGGGAAGCTCCACAATCTCCGTGACGCGGGCGTCGGGCACTATTGCCTCGGCAATCTGCGCAGGGGTCGGAGCCTCCGAGAGGTCGTGATACTGCGAATAGGTATAGCGGATAAACCGCGTGTTTGGGCTTATCCCCCGTCGGTCGAGCAACCACCCTCCGCTGAGCACCACAGGCATCGACGCGCCCGTGATGTCCGTGGGAGCGGGATAAGACATAATCTTTCCGTCAATAGGATTGACGGTCACAGGCACGAGGGCATCGACATCAATCGACGTGCGATAGATGCGGGCGTTGGGCAGCGCGGCCGGGCCTGGCGACATGCGGTAGGCCCCGAATCCTTCAGGACCTGCCTCCTGCGCTGTGGGCAGCACCGACGGCTGTTGCTGAGAGGTGGCCGACGACGACGTGCGGCACGATGTCACGCCCGCCGCACCGATTGCGGCCACTGCCAAGGAGAGAATCAATGACTTTTTCATTTCTTTTCGTCAAGAGGTTTGATTGATATTGCATAGCCGCCGCCGGCAAGCGCATTGAGCGTGAGCTTGCTCTTTGAGGTGACGGTCTTCTTCGTTATTATATAACGCTGCTGACCGTCCACAGTGTTCGCGTCGGGAGCCTCTGCATATATCGTAGCCTCATATTTTCTCTTCGGGTCGAGGAACGAGAGCGCGATAGTGCTCTTGCGGTCGGCGGTGCCGGCGGTCGAACCTACATACCACTCGTCGGAGTTCTTGTCCTTGCGCGCTATGGTCACATACTCCATCGGCTCGGCCTCGAGATACACCGAACGCTCCCACTCCACGGGCACATCCTTGATAAACTGGAACGCATCCATATGCTTCTCATAGTGCTCGGGCAGGTCGGCGGCCATCTGCAGGGGCGAGTACATCGTCACATAGAGCGCGAGCTGGCCGGGGATGGTCGACGCTATCTTCGAGTTGTTGCCGGGGGTGAATGTCGAGAGGTCAAACTCAAAGATGCCGGGGGTATAGTCCATCGGGCCGCCCTGCAGACGGGTGAAAGGGAGTATCGAGGTGTGCCACTTGTCGTTGCCGCCCATAGCCTGATACTCGGTGCCGCGCGCGCTCTCGTTGCCAATCCAGTTGGGATAAGTGCGGGCCAGTCCCGAGGGGCGCGACGCCTCGTGGGCGTTGACCATAATCTTGTGCTCGGCGGCCTTTTTGATGGCATAGAGATAGTGGTTGTTGAGCCACTGCGAGTAGTGATACTCGCCGCGGGGTATGATATTGCCCACATATCCGCTCTTCACCGAGTTGTAGCCGTGGTCGTTCATGAGCTTGTAAGCCTTGTCGAGATGACGCTCATAGTTGCGCACCGAGCCTGAGGTCTCGTGGTGCATCATCAGCTTCACACCCTTGGAGTGTGCATACTCGTTGAGAGCCTTGAGGTCAAAGTCGGGATAAGGGGTCACGAAGTCAAAGACATAATCCTTCGACTGGCCGAACCAGTCCTCCCAGCCTTCGTTCCACCCCTCCACAAGCACCTGGTCAAACCCGTGCTCGGCGGCAAAGTCGATGTAGCGGCGTACCTTTTCGTTGTTGGCACTGTGGCGGCCGTTGGGCTTGGTCTTGGAATAGTCGGTCTCGCCCAGCTTAACGGAATACACATCGTCGGTATAATTCCACGAGCCTGCGCCGGTAATCATCTCCCACCACACGCCGATATATTTCACCGGCTTAATCCACGAGGTATCCTCAATCTTCGACGGCTCGTTGAGGTTGTAGGCCATGCGCGAGGCCAGGATGTCACGTGCGTCGTCAGTCACCAGCACGTAACGCCACGGAGTCACGCAGGGGGTCTGCATGTAGCCCTTGCGCCCCTGGTTGTCGGGGGTGAGCCACGATGTGAACGTCATGGTGGTGTCGTTGAGGTTGAGGTGCATGGTCGGATAGTCGACCGTCGCGGCCTCATGTATGTTGAGATACACGCCGTCATCGCTCTTGAGCTGCAACGAAGTCTGCACGCCTGTGGGCGAGAACGGAGTGGTCGACGCATTGTCGGGATTGATTTTCGAGGGGAACAGGCCGCGAATCTCCGAGAGGCGCGACTTGGTGTAGTTATACTCCTGCGTGTCATAGTCGCCCGGTATCCAGTAGGCCCAGTGGTCGCCCGTCATGCCGAACTCGCTCTTCTCCTCCTTGATTACGAAATAATTGAGGTTGGGCTGGGCGGGGAAATCGTAGCGGAAAGCCACACCGTCGTCAAACACACGAAACTCCACATTCATCAGCCTGTCAAACGCGGGCTGTTTCAGCTCCACGGTCATGGAGTTGTACTTGTTGAGTATCTCGGCCTCCTCGCCCCACACCGGGGTCCAGGTCTCCGAGAGCGAGTCACGCTCGGTCTTGAGCAGCACGAAACCGTCGCGGAGCGAGAGGGCGTCAGCCCCTGTCTTGCTGCCCTGATGCTCGAAAGTATTTCGGCCCGACTCGCTCACCAGGTCGAAACCCAGGCGCGAGGAAGCGATGACCTGCCGTCCCTTGAAATCGACAAAATAGGTAGGATGCCCCTCCTTCACGTCAAAGGTCAGGCGGATGTCGCCGTCGGGCGACGTCACAGTCTCAGCCGCCACAAGCGGAGCCACAGCAGCAATGGAAAGTGCGGAAGTAAGTAAAATCTCTTTTATCATGGTGATTATTGTGTAATTACAAGTGCAAATATACTAAATATTATGATAAAATACAACATAATAAAGAGGTAACAATATGTCAAGGTGCGCTTGCCGTGCGGTTTAGCTTTGGGCTGCGGAGCACGGCGGGGAGACAGGAGCACATGGGCACAAAGACGGGAGAACGGGAGAACGAGGGGATGAGAACGTAATGGAGTGAGCAATGGGGCATGTAAGCCGCGACGCGGCGATATAGTAGAAGCCCCACCACGAGCGTATGCGGGAACGGCCCGCAGGGCCATAGTTCCCGCATCGCGAGGCGTGGGGCTAAGATTGCATCGCCGCTTCGCGGCTACCGTGCCCCATTCCCCCCATGCTCCGTTCCCCATACTCCCCCCCTCGTTCCACCGTGCTCCCGTCTTTGTGCTCCTGTCTCATTCCTCGTCCCCCCGTGCTCCCGTCTCTCAATCGGTGCTCCTGTGCTCCTGTCTCCAAAACCGGTGCTTCTTTTTTGTTTGTGCTTCCGAGCTTTAGCTCGGGGCGCTTCTCGACATTATCGCACCAAATCCCCGTTCTCATTCTCTACCTTTGCACCATGCATTCTCGGAGGCTCATAACATCCAACTATTCTCGTAAGCCGTGCATCCCCGACATATGGTGCCACAGCTTCAGGAGGTTTCTCGGCAGGCAACTTACCCCCGCCGAGAAAGCCGTCATATCCACTCTCGAAAAGAATCGCCGTACTCGTCCCCGCCCCACAGTCATCATCGACCACCCCGGCCACGACAGCACAGGCATTCTCGACAGCTACCTGCGCTATAGGCTCGCCACCTCCCCCGAAGGAGCCACAGCCATCCGCTGTACCCCCGACCGTCAGCCAATCAAAGACCGCTCTCCCCGCCTCCGCACCATCACCTACCGCCAAGTCAGAACCGTCCGCGGAAGCACCCCAGCCTTCATGCTCCTCCTCAACGCCCATCAGGCCAAAACATACTCCCCACTGCTCAAAAGCCCCGACAACTTCCGCAAAGTCTGCTCAGTCCTCTTCCCCATCCTCGACCGTTCCGGCTTCCTGATTATCCACCTCCGCGCTGACTCCCCGCCCAAAACCCTCCTACCCGGCCTTTTAATCCAAAGCACCAAATCACCCCCGCGGCAATCCCTCCGCATCCACAGCTTTGAAACAGTGGGAGCGCGGCAGCGCGACAAAGGTGAAGGCGAAAACATCCCCCTCGTCACAGTCATCACCCTCGCCCCACGTTCCCCCGTGCTCCCGTCTTTGTGCTCCTGTGCTCCTGTCTCCCGTTCTCCCGTCTCCCCACATCCACCCCCACTTTAGCGGTACGCCGTGCTCCGCAGCCCAAAGCTAAACCGCACGGCAAGTGTTCATTGACATATTGCACAAATAAGCGCAATGTAGGAGCGACGTCATTCGCTCATACACTGACGCAAAAAAGGGACGCACTGTCGGTGCGTCCCTTGATATGGGGGTGGGTCAGGTGATTATTTCACGATGACTTTCTCTACCTTGTTGCCCTGACGACGGATGTAGAGGCCGTTTTCGGGGTTGGCTACACGGATGCCCTGGAGGTTGAAGTATTCAACGGGGGCGTTCTCGTCAAAGTCTGCGCCGATGTTCTCGATGCCGGTCTGAACGAATGTGAATGTCTTGTAGTCAAGTGCGGTTGCGTTCGACGAGGGAAGTGCCACTACGCCATTGCCGTTAACCGAGCCTACTGCAATGCCGGTAGCTGCTACGGGTGCTGCCGAGAATGCAGTGCCGTCAAACCAGAACGAGTTGTTTCCTACAATTGCATTGCCACCGAAGTCTTCTACAATATTGTTGAGATAGAGCACACCGTCAACAACGCCGGCTGATACTGTGCGGGTATTATTCTCCTTACCATCGGTTGTGCCGGCAGTCACGTCATTTACATCAGTAGCTGCGAGTGAGAATGAACCGAGGTCAATAGTAGCCACGAATACACGTGATGCCTCTGAGGGGTACTTGCCTTCACCGGCTGCGGGAAGCACGGGCTGAGGCATGTAAGTGGGGCCTTCGCTTGCGCCCATATATGCGCCTACAGCATAGAGTTTGGAGCCTGAAATCTGCATCTCGTCAACGCCGAGATAATCAAATTTATTTGTCTTAGTCTTTGTGCGGAGAACAACAGGCTCCTGACCGGCATTGGGAGAAACAAATACATAACCGAGTTCAAAGTAACCTTCATTGTCATTCTCGGGCATATCTACAGAGGTAGTAGCACCACCCACTGTGATATTGAACTTACCTCCACCTGAGAAACCGGCGTAGATGCCATCCTTATTGATGTCGAAGTTCACTGTTGCCACAGCCTCCTGCATATACATTGATTCCTCATATGCACAGCGGAAAATAACATCGTTCTGGCATCCGGTAAGGTCGGTAGTCATAGAGAACACGCCACCGGCTGCACTTTCATCATATCCAAAATCAAAAAGATTTATATAGTTACCCTTGAATACTGCTTCATCCTTGATTGTCTCGCCGGTATAAACAGCTGAAGCATATATACGGTTGCCGGAAACCTTAATCTTGTTAATCTCAAAATAGAGACTGTAAGAAGCAGGCCAATACTCCAACGGAGAATCAATCTTTAAAGGAGATGGCACAAATGTCTCAACAGCCTTAACAGCTCCCGACTTGTCATATTTTGCAATAAATGAGGCATACTGACCCGAAGTGTAGCTACCACTAAGCTTGAGTCCGTCCTTCACGATGGCAGAGCCTGAGGTAGTTCCGAACTCTACTTCATCGGCAAGGGTACCTGCCACGTAGATGTTGTCGAGGTCGTCGGTGGTGATTGAGGTGATGGTGGCTGCGCCGGTGAGGCCTACACGCCATGCCTCTTTGTTGGTCTTGTCATACTTGATGATGTATGCGCTGGTGCCGATGGCCCCCAATGAGCCGAAGGTATCGTCGAACGCACCTGTCATGATGAGGTTACCGTCGGTGTCGTAGGTCGAGGGGTTGGAGTAGTTGGGTGCATCCTGCTTCACTGCGATTGACCCGGTAAACTGGTCCTGAAGCTGAGGTACTGCAGCCGACATGCTCATGCATGCCATTACCGAAACGGCTGAGAGTAAAATTTTCTTCATGCGAAAAAATGATAAATAAATGTTAATAAAAAGTGAGATGTCTTGATTGGAGGTATAATGACTGTAGGAACGACGGCTGAAGCCGTCGCTCCTACAGTCATATCAGTTGGCGAGGGAGGGGTTGGCCTCGATGGCCTCGGCTGGGATGGGGATGGTGTAGCGCGAATCGCCCTGCTCGAGCACGAAGGTCTCGCCCGCAAAGGTCTTCTCGATGCGGGGCTGTGTGGTGCGGCGCAGGTCAAACCATCGGTGACCCTCGAAGGCGAGCTCGCGGGCACGCTCGGTGAGTATCTCCTCGAGCAGTGCGTCGGGGGTCATGGCGCGAACGTCGGTCTCCTTCTGCGCGTAGCCGTCGGCGGTGAAGCGGGCCTTCTGAAGGTCGAGCAGATAGTCGGCGGCCCCGGTGTAGTCACCCTCGTGCCAGGCGGCCTCGGCGGCGTTGAGATACATCTCGCCGGTGCGGAGCGAACAGGTGTAGGTGTTGCTGCCACCCTTGATAAGTATAATATTAGAGGTGGTCACCTGCTTGTAATAGGTGCGGCGACGCTGGTCGGCCGAGGTGTAGAGGCGGAAGAAGTCGCGGTTGACCTTGAGGGTTCGGGCGTAGTTGGGGGTCATAACCATCTCGAGCGCAACGATGCTCTCGTCAGAGTTGTAGGCGTTGGGCAGGAGGGCGCTACAGTCGGTCAGCGTCGATTTCTTGGCAAGCACGCGCTGCGAGGCGGCGAGGCTGCCGGCCCAGTCGCCCATATAGAGGAGCACGCGCGAACGGAGGGCGTCGACACTGAGGGTGGTGAAGCGGTAGTTGTAACCGAGGTCCCAGGAGTCGACGTTGAGATACTTTTCGGCCGACTCGAGGTCGCTGATTACGGAGGCATACACGTCGCCGAGCATCGAGCGCGAGAGTGTGGCCTCGACGTCGCTGTCGAGCTTGAGGGGCACAGCCTTGGTCACGGCGGGGTCACACTTGGTGTAGGCCGGGGCGTGGAGGTTGGCGAGGATGAAGTGCATGTAGGCGCGCAGCATATATGCCTCGCCCACCATCTGCTTGATTTCGGCAGAGGAGCCGTCGGTCATCATCCCCTCGGACTCGATGACGTAGTTGGCGATGAAGAGCACGTGATAGAACTGACGCCAGGAGAAGGTGGAGGTGTTCTCCGACGCGCCGTTGTCGTTCCAGGTCCAGATGTCCTTGTAGGACTCGATGTCGTTGCTCGACATGGTGGCGTCGAGGAGTATCTCGTCGCCACGGAACGAAGCCAGGCCACGGTCGTCAGGCACTGTCACATAAGCCTCGGTGATAAGCGAACGGAACTCATCGGCGGTGGTGGGGATTACCTTGCCGACGGGCTGGATGTCCAGATAATCGTCACACGCGCTGAGGGTGAGCATCAGCGATGCGAGGAGGGTATATAATAGTGTTTTCTTCATTTTAGTTTGCTGAGGATAGAGTTAGAATTTGAGATTAAGACTGAAGGTGTAGGTCTTGGGGATGGGCTGAGCGAAGGGGTTGCCCATAGTCTCGGGGTCGAGGAAGTTTTTGTAGCTCGAGCCGAACACCCAGAGGTTGCGTGCTTCGAAGGCCACGGTGAGGATGCTCATGCGCAGGGGCTTGAGCACGCTCGGGGGGATGTTGTAGGCCAGGCGCAGACTCTGCATGCGGAAGTAGTTGGACTTCTTGACCCAGGTGTCGAGCATCGAGTAGGTCTGGAACTCGGAATAGTTCTTGTACTCGGCCGAGCGGTAGCCGTTGTCGGGGAGCAGGGCCGGGAGGACTGACGATGTATTGTCGGCGGTCCAGCGGTCGAGGATGTCGCGGTTGGTGTTCATGCCGCGGTCAAACCATGTGGAGCTGTAGGAGGGCTGGATGCGGGTGTACATGCCGAGGTTGAAGGCGAAGTTGACGGTGAGGTCAAAGTCGCGATAGGAGAAGTTGTTGATGAAACCACCTGTCCACAGCGGGTCGCCCGAGCCGATGTAGGTGTACAGCTCGCGCTGCTCCTCGGCGGTGAGGGTGGAGGCACCGGCACCGTTGAGCTTGAAGAACTCCTGAGCGGTCTGAGTCTGACCGTCCTTGCCGACAAAGAGGGGATAGCCCTCGGCGTCAAGACCGGCGGTCTTGTAGGCGAAGATGGCGTTGACGGGATAGCCCTCGCGCGACGGGGTGGTCTGGTTGGAGGGCACTGTCTCCTGCAGCACGGTGTTCTCGTTGTAGGCGATGTTGAAGTTGGTGGTCCAGCGGAAGTTGCGGGTGGCTATGTTGCGTGTGGCGAGACCAAGCTCAAAACCCTGGTTGCGCATCGAGGCCCAGTTGACCATGTAGGACATGAAGCCGGTCTCGAGCGGGAGCATCTTGAGGGCGATAAGGTCGTTGCCCTTGCGGTAGTAGTAGTCGGCGGTGAGCGAGATGGCGTTGTCGATTACCGAGATGTCAAATCCGGCATTGGCGGTGTGGGTCTTCTCCCAGCGCAGACGGCGGTTGGGGGCCGAGCCGAGCACGATTACATCCTCGACCACTCCGGGAAGGATGGAGGCGTTGTTGTAGTTGCCCATGACGAACGACGAGGTCTCCTTGTCGATGTTGCCCTGAATACCGTAGGATGCGCGGAGGGCGAGGTTGTTGACAAAGGTGGACTCGCGCAGCCAAGGCTCGTCGCTGGCGCGCCACAGGCCGCTGAACGAGTAGAGCGGGAGGAAGCGGTATTTCTTGGCCACACCGTAAAGGTCGCTGCCGTCGAAACGGACACTGGCACCGAGGGTGTAGCGGTTCATGAGCGTGTAGGAGCCTGTGGCGAAGAAGGATGCGTAGGCATTCTCGCTGACGCTCTCGCTGTGGAGGGGGAACTGACGGGCCCATGACTCGTTGGGGAAGATTACGGGCTTGTTGGTCAGTGTCTTGGGGTCGTAGCCGTAGGCTGTGGACGAGAAGTAGTCATACCAGGTCTTGCGCAGCTCGGTGCCGAGCATCACCTCAAGCTCGTGGGCGTCGCCGAAGTTGTTGTCATACTCGAGCTGAGCCTTCCAGGTGAGCTGCTTGTTGGTGGATTTGTTCTGGATGTGGCGGCCGCCGTCGGGGAGGAACGAGGCGCGCTTGCCGTCGCTGCCCATCACTTCGGTGCGGTAGAACTCCTTGCGCATGGCATAGGTGGCACCGGCGGCATAGCTCTCGGTGTCGGTGTTGTCAAGCTGGAAACCGACCTGGGTGTAGGCGCGGAGCCAGTCGGTGAAGCGGAGGCTTGCGTCGAGAAGGGCGGTGACGCCAGTGGTGGTCTGGGTGCGCTTGGTGTTGGCGCGCTCTTCGAAGATGTTGAACTTCAGGTCGCTGTCCTCACGGCCCTGGATGTCGGTGTCATATACGTAGTCACCGTTCTCGTCGTAGGGTACCTGGTAGGGGTTGGCGCGGCGTGAGTAGTAGACGGGGTTGGTGAAGCCGTCGTTGTCGGTGATATAAGAGTTGTTCTTGCGGTGGTTGACAAAGATTGAGGCACCTACCTTGAAGTGGCGGGTGATGTTGTAGTTGGTCTTGAGTGTGAGGCTCAGACGGTTCATGTCCACGCCCTGCACGTTGCCGTTCTCCTCCTGATAGCCGAGCGATGTATAATAGGTGGCGCGGTCGTTGCCGCCCGAGAGGCTGAGGTTATACTCCTGATTGAAGGTGTCGCGGAAGAGGATGTCGTTCCAGTCGGTGGAGATGCCGCGGAGGGCGTTGATGCGCGACTGCACGTCGGCGGGGAGCGCGGCAAAGCCTTCGCTCTTGTAGAGCGACATCATGCCGGCGTTGTTGAGGATGCGGGCCACGCCGCCCTTGGCCTCGCGATAGTTATAATCGGTGTTGAGAAGAGCAAGCTCGAGGTCGACCTTCTCGTCGGAGTTGAGGAGGTTGAGGCGGTCGATGTCGGGGCGGGGCGAGTAGGTCAGACGGGTCGAGAAGCTGATTTCGGGTGCGCCCGAGCGGCCTTTCTTGGTGGTTACGACAATCACACCGTTGGCGGCGCGGGTGCCGTAGATGGCGGTGGCGGCGGCGTCCTTGAGCACGGTGATGCTCTCGATGTCGGCGGGGTTGAGTCCGGCGATTGACGACTGGTAGAGGTTGTCGATGTCTTTAAGCTCCTCCATCGAGGGCACATCGGTGCCGTTGACGGGGATGCCGTCGATGACCCAGAGGGGGTCCTGAGAGCCGTTGAGCGAGGATGTGCCGCGGATGCGTATCTTCATCGGCGCGCCGGGCGAACCGCTGCTCTGGATGGCCGAGAGGCCGGCCACCTGACCGGCGAGAGCCTGGTCGACAGTCATGATTGAGCCGAGCTTGCTGTCGTCAAGGTCGACCTTGGTAATCGAGGCGGTGAGTTTGCGCTTCTCGATGTTCTGATAGCCGGTCACGACGACGTCACTCAGCATCTCGGACGCGCGGTCGAGCTGCAGGTCGTAGTGGTCAAGTCCGGGCACGAGCACGATGGTGCGGGGGTTGTAGCCCACATAGCGGCACTCGATTTCCTTGACCCCGGCGGGGATTGAGAGTGAAAACTTGCCGTCGATGTCGGTCACGACACCGAGGGTCTTGAGCGAACTGCCCGCAGCCTTGAGCTGCGACTGCGGCACGGAGACCGAGGCACCTATCAGCGGCTCGGAGTCATCTGACGATAGTACCACACCTGTTATCACCCTGTCGGCGGCCGACATCTTCGGCGGTGCCACGAGGGTCATGATAAGAACGGTAAGGCAAAATAACAAATGTCTTTTCATTAAGCTCTTATATCGATTATAGTTACTATACAGGTAAATAAGGTTGGATAACAGTTACGTCTGAAAATATGGTCGAATAACAGTTACTTTATTGGGGACGTCCCCCCCGCGAAGGGGGGACGTGGGGACTATTCAAGAGGGAGGCCGAGGGCCGAGTTGATACGCATTATCAGGTCGGTGTAGTGATAGCGTGCGGCCTTGTCGGCGGTGTTGACGCGGCCCTTGAGGAGCGAACGCACCTTCATGAGCTCGCCGCGCTTGATGGATATGGCGTCAGAGACACGGTTGGCCTGTGTGCTGCTGAAGTTGACGGTGCGTGAGCCGCAGGTCTGCTCGCCCACGGCGTGGTTGTGGCCGCAGAGGTCGGGGCCTCCGGCGATGGTCGAGGCGATGAGACGGTCGGTGTCACCGTCGTCGGTGAGGGTGAGCATTCCGTCCTTGAGGCCCTGCTTTTCACAGGCGGCGATGATGAGCGCGTCCACATAATTCTTCTGCACGTTGCGCTCGCGCACGGTGGGTGTGCGGCCCTGGATGGTGGGCTTGAAGATGCCGTTGTGGAGCATGTCGGTCATCTCGATGGCTGTGAAGGCGTCCTTGCCGTTTCTGGACTCGTTCTCAAGCATGCGCACGAGGCGGTCGTTGTTGAGAAGGTCCCAGAAGAGATAGCTCTGATAGTTGGTGAGCAGGAAGGAGGGTGACTGCTCGATGCGGCCTACGGGGGTGTTCTGCACGAGGTAGGTGTAGTCGTTAAGCTCGGAATTGAAGAGCCAGTCGGTGCCGCTGAAGGCCTCGTCGACGAGGAATTTCACGGCGTCCTTCTGACGGTCCTTTTCAACGAAGCGGTAGGTCTTGCGGCCGTTGCCGACGGTGGTGTTGTCGAGATACATGCCGCCGATGCTGGCCATGACGTGATACATGTAGCGGTTCCACTGTCCGAGCACGGAGCCGTAGATGTTGGATGCGTCGTCATAGTTCTGCCCGAGGTCGCCGGTGGTGGTCCACTTGATGATGTTGGGCACGATGCGCTTGAGGTTGGCGATGCCGTAGCGTGACGACTTGATGTTGTCGTCGCCGAGGTCCTCGCTGAGTGCGCGGGGGTCTACGGCGTCACGCTGGCCCTGGGCCTCGCTGTAGCGGTAGAGGGGGTTGTCGGCATAGTGCGAAAGCAGCTCCTCGAGGCGGGGATGCTCGGTGTCGGGGTTACCGTCGGGATACCAGCGGTAGCCATACTCGATGGCGAGCATGTCATACGGGCCGAGGTTGGGGGTGAGGGCCTTTACGCCGTCGCCGGGCTGGGCCACGTAGTTAAATCGGGCATAGTCCATAATCGACGAGGCTGTGCCGCCTATCATCGAGGTGAAACGCTCGGAACGGAGCGAGTCGGTGGGGATTGAGGCCGATGCTATCATGTTGTGGCGGAGGCCGAGCGAATGGCCTACCTCATGACAGGCCACGAAACGCATGGCGTCGCCCATGACCTCCTCGGGGAGTTTGGGGGCGCGCACTCGCTCGTCGACCGCGCCGGTCTGAACGATAATCCAGTCGCGCAGGATGTCAAGGACGTTGTGCCACCAGATGATGTCGGCCTCGATAATCTCGCCCGAGCGGGGGTCGGTGATTGAGGGGCCCATGGCGTTGGACTGGCGCGAGGCGGCGTAGGTCAGCACGGAGTAGTTGATGTCGTCCTCGTCGGCTTCCTCACCCTCGGGCAGGTCGCGCACCTGGATGGCGTTCTTGAATCCGGCCATCTCAAACGCCTTCTGCCAGTCGAGGATGCCCTTCTTGATGTAGGGACGCCACTGGGTGGGGGTAGAGCGGTCGAGATAGAACACGATGGGCTTGACAGGCTCGACGAGGCGGCCGGCCATGTAGTCGGTCATGTCCTCGGGGCGCGGCTCAAGACGCCAGCGTGTGATAAGGTTCTCGCGGCTCACGCGCTGCTGGTCGTCGGCATACTTGAGGTTTGACTCGGTGAAGTAGCCGATGCGGGCGGTGCTGTAGCGTCCCGACATGGGCTTCTCGGGCAGGAGCACGAGGCTCGAGCCGACCTCGACGGTCACATAGACTGTGCCGCCCGGCTCGGTGACGCTGGTGGTGAGTTCGGAGAGGGCGTAGACGTTGTTGTCAAACGCCTTGATATTCATGATTCTCGAGAGGTCGCTGATGGGCGAGCCGCCGAGGTTGATTTCGTTGAACACATCGCTGAATGTGCCTTTTGAGCCGTCATAGAGGGGGTTGACCTTGATTACGACGGCAGTCGAGTCGGGGTTGTGGGCCTCGACGGGGAAGGCTGCGATGAGGGGGTCGATGTAGTTGTCGCTGACACTTTGTGAGATGGCGTCGGCACTGCTGACCTGCGGACGCACACGCGCCTCGCGCACAAGCACCCGCTTGCCCTTGGGGTCGAGTTCGAAACGCACCATGCGGTTGCTCAGGTTGATGCCGCGGTTCACCCCGGCATCGTTAAGCTCCTTGGGCACTCGCACCAGCTTGTTGACCACGAGCATGTCGCGCCCAAGCAGGTCGCGGGGCATCTCGAAGTAGTAATTGTCGCCGTTGCGGATGACACTGAACATGCCTTTGGCCACGGTGGCGGTGTCGGTGACAATTTTTTCGTAAGAGTTTTTCACAGGCGCGGCAGACCCTTCCGCTTCTCCACCCTTGGCTTTCTTCTTGTTCTTCTTTCCGAAGAAAAGGAAGCCCTTCTGGTTATCAGGCACTGATGAACCCATAGCATCAACCGGAAGTGTCCCTACCACTCCCGCCAATGCGACCGATAACAAAATCTTCTTAAATTTCATAAATTACTGTGCTCAAATAAAATGATATCAATTACTGTGCTTTGATATGGTATACATCTCCAACTTTTGCCATCTGCACATCGATAGCTTACAAAAGTAATAATAATTTCGCAAATTTCCACAATAATTGCGACAAAACTATCACGACCGTTAAGTATTTTTAAGTTTCACCGCCACAATGCTACCTTAAAGCCGCCTTAAAGCCCCTCGGCGGACTATGCTCCCCCACCCGTCCATGCCCCACCCCGGGCACCGAAATTCACCGCGTCAATTACCCCGTCAATCGCCGCGCCGGTCACCCCGAACTCTACTGCATCGATTACGCCGAAATTTACCGTGCCGATACCCCCTAAACGACAAAAAGGAACTGCTTCACGCAGCTCCTTTTCATGAGTTTCCAATAGGTACAATTTCTAAGGTAAAAAAGATTGTTTTAGGTTCGTGATGCAAAAGTAGGTCTTCTTTCCTGCGTGGGGAAATTTTTTTATATGTTATCCAACATATTTTCATAACCCAAACTTTGCCAAACAATACTTTTGCGCCTGCAACGCGCTGTGCCACAACTTATTGTCGCGATAACAATTAGAATGTCACAGTAGGTTAAAATACGTTAAAAATACAATTTCACGTCAATTTTTGGATGTGAAAGTATCAATTTTCAACTCATTTCCGTCCCACACGGCATAGGAAAACTTACTAATCCAATCGCCCAAAACCACGACTTTCGCGCCGTCGGGGAGCGACTTTTCGAGCAGCACATGCAGGTGGCCGAATACAAAATAATCTACCTTTTCGACGGCCTTCGCATTGTAGTCGCGGGCAAAGTCGAGAAGGTTGTCACACACCCTTGCCTCGGGGACATATCCGCCCGACTTGCGGCTGTGCGATGACCATGCGTGGGCAAAGCCGACGGTCCACCGCGGATGCAGCGCGGCATACATCCGCTGCGCCACCCGGCACCTGAACAGCCCGCGCAACGCCCTGAACGACCGGGGCAACCGGCCCACGCCGTCGCCATGCTCCATGAGGAACCGCTTGCCGTCAAGCTCGGTGACCATGATGCCGTCATGCACGGTTAGGCCAATCTCGTCAGGCAGATAGTCGAAAATCCATATGTCGTGGTTACCCTTGAACCATACTATCTCGACCCCGCTGTCGGCCAGGCGAGCAAGTTCGCCGAAAAACCGCGTGAACCCTCGCGGCACTACGTCGCGATACTCCCACCAGTAGTCGAGGATGTCGCCAAGCAGATAGAGCCGCTTGGCCGTCGGCCCGATGGAGCGCAGGAACTCAACCACCGTGCGCTCGTGCGCGCGATGGTCGGCAATATACCCTGCTCCGAGATGGAGGTCGCTTATGAAGTAGGTTAAACCACGCATTTCTTTTAAATGAAAAATTAAAAATTAAGAATTAAAAATTGGCTTCGCGATAGTCGTGCCGTCATAATTTTAAATTCCTTATCCTTTAACAAGGGCGAGCTTCGCGGTAAGCCGAATGGCCTTAATTTTTAATTTTAAATTTTTAATTTTTAATTCCCTACAGGAATCCCAGGTCGAGTTTGGCTTCTTCGCTCATCATGTCTTTGGTCCATTCCGGCTCAAAGACTATGCGGATGTCTACACTCTTTACCCCCTCGATGCTCTCAAGCTTGATACGGGCGTCGTCGATGATGAAGTCGGCGGCGGGGCAGTTGGGGGCGGTCAGGGTCATGTCGATGTGCAGATTGCCGTCATCGTCAAGGTCGATGGCGTAAATCAGTCCAAGGTTGTATATGTCTACGGGTATCTCGGGGTCAAAGACTGTCTTGAGCATCTTGACCACCTTCTCCTCTATGGCAAGTTTTTCTTCAGGGCACATTTCTTTCAATTAGTAATTAGCAATTAGTAATTAGTAATTAGCAATTAGCAATTAGTAATTAGTAATTAGCAATTAGTAATTAGCAATTAGCAATTAGTAATTAGTAGATTAATATTAGCCTCATCTTTAGTCCGTTGCGACAAAGAGACAAGTAAGCTATTATCTTAACTTTTTAAACTTTATAAACTCCTTAAACTATGGACTTTAAACTTTAAACTCATTGATTTCTCTTCGCGGCAGCGAAAAGAGAAATCAATGTGCCTCCAGCCAATTGGCGGCGACGCCGGCTACGGCCTCGAGGGGCACTGCGCCGGAATACGCGCCCTCCATGCCTTCGGTCACGATGCGCTTGAGTTCGTCGAGTTCGGAGGGCACGACGTTGAACACGAGTTCGTCATGCACCTGCATTATCATGCGCGACTTCATGGCACGACGCTCCATCTCGGCAAATATCCTGACCATAGCCACCTTGATGATGTCGGCGGCCGAGCCTTGGATAGGCGCGTTGACGGCGTTGCGCTCGGCATAGCCGCGCACCACAGCGTTGCGCGAGTTTATCTCGGGCAGATAGCGGCGACGCCCCATGCGGGTGGTCACATAGCCGCGCGTGCGCGCCTCTACGACAGCCTTGTCAAGATACTCGCGTATGTGGGGATAGGTGGCGAAATATCCGTCTATCAGCTTGCGGGCATCGGCACGGGCTATGCCCAAACGCTCGGCCAATCCGAACGCCGAGATGCCGTAGATGATGCCGAAGTTGGCGGTCTTGGCATGGCGACGCTGGTCGTCGGTCACCTCCTCGAGCGGCACCTTGTAGACCTTGGAGGCGGTGATGCGGTGGATGTCGTCGCCCGACAGGAATGCCTCTATCATATCCTTGTCGCCGCTTAGGTCGGCGATGAGGCGCAGCTCAATCTGCGAATAGTCGGCACTCATTATCAGGTCGCCCGGGTCGGGGATGAACGCGCGGCGTATCTCGCGCCCGTCGTCGGTGCGTATGGGTATGTTCTGCAGATTGGGGTTGGTCGACGAGATGCGCCCCGTGGCAGTGACAGTCTGATTGAACGACGTGTGTATCTTGCCCGTGACGGGATTGATGAGCGCGGGGAGGGCGTCGAGATATGTGGTGATGAGTTTGCGCAGACGGCGTATCTTGAGTATCAGGCTCACGAGCGGCACGCGTGCGGCATACTTCTCAAGCACCTGCTCGGTGGTGGAGTACGCACCACGCGCCGTGCGCTTGGCCTTGGGGTCGATGGCGAGGCGGTCAAAGAGCACCATACCCACCTGGGCGGGCGATGCGATGTTGAACGGGCCACCGGCCATATCGTAGGCCTCCTGTTCGAGAGCCCCGACACGCTCCTTGAGCTTGACCGAGAGGTCGGTGAGCACCGTGGGGTCAATCCTCACGCCGGTCCACTCCATGTCGGCGAGCACGCGTATGAGCGGGAACTCCACATCCTCGAGCAGACGTGTCATCTCCCTCTTGGCCACCTCGGCCTCGAGCAGCGGACGCAGACGCATGGCCAGGTCGGCCTCCTCGCAATACCGCTCCATAGCCTCGGCCATCGGCAGGGGTGTCTTGGGATGACCCGGGCGGGTGTCGGCGGGTACGCCCTGACGGGCCACGCCGAGATATTTTGCGGCTATCATGCCCACGTCATGCTTCATCTCGGGGTCGATGACATAATGGGCCACCGATACGTCAAAATAGCGTGGCGACATGGCCACCCCCTCACGCCTGAGCAGGAGCATGGTGCGCTTCACGTCAAAATCGACAGGCACCGGCTTGGGGCCCTCAAACAGCGGTGACAGCATGGCCAGCACCTCGCCGCGCACCACAGCGTCATCAGCGGGCAGGGGGATGAAATAGCCGTGACACCCCTCCCATGACAGGGCTATGCCCGAGAGCGTGGCCGTCATGGCCTCCTCGCCGACGGCATAGGCGGCTACGCCCACGCAATCGAGTGTCGAAGCTTTGGCTACGATTTCAGCCACCCTCGCGGGGGTGTCGGCCATCTCGTAGTGATGCTCCTCGCACACGAGGGCGGGAGCCTGCTCCTCGGCCGGGACATCAAACAGCGATGCCATGCCCGAGCCGTCGTCGGCAGTCTTGGCCGCCCCGACAGCCTCGCCCGAGGCAAGCTGGGTCTTCAGGCGCACCATGAGCGACTTGAAGTCGAGCTCGCGGAATACCTCCATCAGCTTGTCGGCGTCGATGGGACGGCGCAGGAGGGTGTCGATATTCACATCGACGGGCGCGTCGGTGCAGATGGTGGCGAGCCATTTAGAGAGGCGTATCTTGTCGGCATGCTCGATGATGCGTTTCTGGATGGCACCCTTGAGCTTGTCGGTGTTGTCAAGCAGGTTCTCGACACTCCCCCACTCCTCAATGAGCTTGCAGGCGGTCTTCTCGCCCACGCCGGGACAGCCGGGGATATTGTCGGAGGCATCGCCCTCGAGGGCCAGGAGGTCAATCACCTGGCGCGGATGGCTGATGCCGTAGCGTTCGCACACGCGGGCCACGTCCCTGACCTCAAACCCCTCGCCCTTGAGCGCGGGGCGATACATATATATACGCGGGCCCACGAGCTGGCCGTAGTCCTTGTCGGGGGTCATCATGTACGTGTCATACCCCTCGCGGGCGGCGCGGGTGGCGAGCGTGCCTATCACATCGTCGGCCTCGTAGCCGGGCACTTCGATGACGGGTATGCGGTAGGCCTCGAGCACCCTCTTTATATAAGGTATGGCAAGGGTGATGTCCTCGGGCTGCTTGTCGCGCTGGGCCTTATAGGCATCATACTTCTCGTGGCGGAATGTCACGCCGTGCGGGGGGTCGAAGCACACGGCTATGTGCGTAGGGTTCTCCTTGCGCAGCAGGTCGTCGAGCGTGTTGCAGAAGCCAAACACGGCCGATGTGTTGAACCCGGCCGCCGTGGCAAACCTCGGCGTATGAATCAGCGCGTAGTAGGCGCGATATATCAGGGCGTAAGCGTCAAGAAGAAATAGTCGTTTCTCCATAGCAGGGCAAAGTCAAATTTGTGGTAAAGTTAGTGATTAATTTTCACAATGGCCGACATTTCGGCTGACAATTTTCCGCCCGGCAAAAAGAATCATTGCCACCCCGCTCATGAGAGAGCGGGATGGCAATGCTGTATAGGGTGCGCCATAAGCTACTATCACAGGGGTTGTGGAACACCCATACAGGTAAAAAACGCATAGGGGGTGAAACCAATCAAACCCTGCGTATATTTACATATTTACACCAGGCTTTGTACCTATTTATCGTTGCGTACGTGTATATATGATGGATTAGGTGTATTATTAATCCAGTTGTAGTTCTTTATATCATGTATCCAATCCTTGAATTCAGGATATGCCTCTATGATATAGCGGTTTTCGACAGGCCAGCTCCATTTAGGGTCAAGCAACAGCATCTGAGGAGCCTTACCCTGCATGCGCTGGAACTCATCAGCCTCGACTCTCTCATACCATAGGCTCTCAATTTTGTCACCGTTACGCCATGTGGTAGAAACCGAGAAATCGACAGCATACTTCTCAGAAAGCAGATACTCGTTATCGTCAATCGTTATATATTCAGGCTTAACACTACTGTGGTCAATCTTAGGCGTATTAGGCCCCGCACCGGCAGCAATCCCCTTCTCCCTATTAAGCCAGGTATGTATTTCGGTGAATTGTCTTGTTCTAAACGACACATAACTGTCAAGCGTACCACCACATGCAATGGGAGTGATTTTGATTTGTATCTTGTCTCCCTCTTCTTTCTTGGGGATAACACCGACCTTCAGAACCACGTCATTGAAGTCATAGTCATTGTAACTGCCCATGTCCTCACAAGCAATAATCCACTCATCCGGGTCAACCTCCTTCTCCTTCGGGAAGTCCCGGGGAGTAATATCGGGGGCGGGCTCAGCATTTGAAATTCTGAACACGAGGTCGTTAAGGTCAAAGTCACGCTCAGTCTCCATGCCAAGATAGTTTCCTCCATTGAATGAAAAACGTGCAGCTGTGGGCAATGTCATTGGGGTTTGTTCATCCTCGCTATAACCAAGCTGTGTATAATTATACGAAAAAAGGTAAAAATTCAAGGCCGCATTACTCAGATAGAACTTATCAGCCTCTCCTGCCGTACCACTGAAAAAGCCTATGCGAAAACCTTCAGGGAAATCAAATGTAGACTCACCCTTGCCGTCATCATCTCTAAAGACCAGTTTAATATGCAGACCCTGCATATTGGCCCCACGGAAAAAATTATTGTTTCCAGTCACAGCTACTGACTGGCTACTGCTCAATGCTTCCCATGCCTGCCCCGTGCAATCATGCTCACCTTTCAGATAGCATGGGTCATTATTATATTGCGGATTTGCGTCCGTTTCATTATAATGCTGACCTTTATTCTTGCAATATTGAATCCTCATTGCATCATTATTTCCGTCATTCAATTTATGTTCCTTATCAAACAATATGAATTTGGGGACTTTCTCAAAAAAGGCCAGAGGGTCAGTATTCATTAAAGCCGTATCTTTAGCTGCATAATAATAGTAGCCGAGAATCGGTGCACTACCTTCCTGAGAGCCTTTCCACATGAGGTCAAGAGTCACAGGACCGGCATGCTCAACAACCGTCTCTGCACCAGCATCCAATTTCTTTTCCTGATGGTAGTATTTGTTGATGTTATCGGCTTTCTTCTCGCTATCATACGATTCGCTGAACGGGCCTGGTGTTCTAACATCATAAGTATTAGTATATTTAAAGATAATTGGTGAGACCTCTTCAAACGGGAAGATTTCCGTCCGTTCCGTATAAGTGGCCACATCGTTCAGCTTATATAGATTCTTTACAGGAAATGTTTGTGAAGGATATCTATTCTGGTCCAGCCCCTGTTCAGTACAAATATCTTTCCATGTCTTATCAAGATAGTCTTTAGGATGATTGGCTATAAATTTCTTAACCTCTTCCATCTTGGCATCGTCCATGCGCTTTACCATATAATCCGTCACCTCGGTGACTGTCACCGGGCAATCGCCATCGGCGCGGGAGGCGGAGGTGGTCACGGCAATATGTCCGTCGGTCGAGGCGACAAAGCCTGAAAATTCGGTCATGCCCTCACTGTTGGCCACGCGCACATACACCATGTCGGTGCCACAACGGACATCAAACCTCTGACTGCCACGACCATTAACAACCTCGGTAGAACCAAGCACCTTACAGTCGGGCGACTCGGGCGCGGTGGTGTAAAACGTAGCCATGCCGTTGATGCGTGAGTCGAGACGCACGTCGGCCTCAACCGCCGTAGCCATGCTCCATGTATGGTCGGCATCAGGCACGCCAAACTGCTTAATGAATCCTCTGAGATACAACTCGTCCTGAGGTATCTCAGGCGCGGTGTCGGCACACGAGCTGACTGCTATCGCGCACGCCGCCAATACAGCTATCCTGCCGATTGACGAAATCGGGGGGGTAAAATCCTCATATTTAGGTATTTATAATTACTATTAGGTAATAAAGATTAGGTGTAATAAGGTAGTGTAAATCTTAGGGGCAAACTATAAAATCTTGCTCAAAAAAAGTAAGGTCTTACGATTATTCGCATAAAATTTTCACAAAAGTACGTACATAATGTTACTGAATACAAATTACCTAACATTTATTAACAATATTTGCACGGTGTTAACGTACTATTAACACTAACCCGCGTCAGGGCCGACGTAAGACACAGCTTTTTGATTAATTTTTATAAATTTGGATGATTTACCGAAGAATTTTGTAAATTTGCACTCCGTTATGACCGACATCCAATCCATACGCCGATCACTTGCACCCGACCTCGAGAGCATCAATGCCCTCATAGCCGAGAGGCTCAGTTCGACCAATCCCCTGATTAACGAGGTGATAGGCCGATACCTGACCCATAAGGGAAAGCAACTGCGCCCCATGATGGTGATACTCACCGCCCGACTCCTCGGAGCCGCCGACACAGGCAAGGTCAATGCATCGGCCGCGTCGATTGAGATGCTGCATAACGCCTCGCTCATACATGACGACGTAATCGACCAGTCGCCCACACGTCACGGCGTGGCCACAATCAACACGATGTGGGACAATCACATAGCCGTGCTCGTAGGCGACTATTTCGTGTCATCTGCCCTTCAGCTCGTGATATCCACAGGCGACCTCCGCGCCATCGAGACCATCGCCTCGCTCGGACGGCTGCTGTCAACCGGCGAGATGGACCAGATACACAACGCCACAAACCTCTCGATATCCGAGGCGGCGTATTACGAAATCATCTCGCACAAGACGGCCTCGCTCTTCGTGGCATGCGTGGAGATGGGGGCTTATGCCGCCGAGGCCGACACTGCGAAGCTTGACATCATGCGGCGTTTCGCCATGCTGTTCGGCCAGTGCTTCCAGATTAAGGATGACATATTTGACTATTTCAAGTCTGACTCGCTCGGCAAACCCACAGGCAACGACCTGCGCGAGGGCAAGGTGACACTCCCGCTCATCTACGCGCTGTCACACGGCCCGTCGGAGAAAAGCCGTGAGATGGACTTGCTGCTCACCCGAGGCTCGCTCGACGATGCAGAGATTGCCACCTTAATTAATTATGCCATCGAGGCCGGGGGCATCGACTATGCCTACACCACACTGCGCGACCTGCGCGACCGCGCCGCCGCCATCCTCGCCGAGCTTGGCCCCGACGCCGACACCACCCCCCTCCTCACCCTCCTCGACTACATCATCGCCCGCGATAACTGATGGACGGAAAAGACCTCCTGCTTTTTACCACCGCATTCCCTTACGATACCATTACCGAGACGACCTTCGTGATGGCCGAACTTCCGTATTTGTGCAGGGAGTTCAGACGTGTCATAATCGTGCCCGAAATCGCCAAGGGCGAAATGATTGACCTGTCGGAATTCAAGAATGTAATAGTAGACACCTCAAGGAGTGAGTCAATCGACCATCGCCATCCGATATGCAAACTTGGTTCGGCCCTACATCCCTCAGTAATATCGCAGACCATCTCAAGCCTACCCTACGCACCGTTGCACAAATGGCCTGCAGCCTGGTCGATGGCCATTAACAGGCATCGCATCGGGCGCAACCTCCGCAAAATAATCAGCCGTCACAATATAGATTGCGACAAGGCTGTATTTTACACGTTTTGGTTTGACCACGTCACCGAGGCGATTGCTTTGGCATTGCCAAAGCAATCGGGCATACTAACGTCGTGTACGCATCTGCATGACATGTTTGATTACCCCGGAGTCCTCAAAATACATTACTTCAGGCAAAAGGCCATCCAAAGAATGTCCAAGCTTTATGCTGTCAGCGATGAGGGGGTAACTTATTTAAAACAAATACACTCATCATCCGCCGATAAGATAATAAGACGCACTCTCGGCTCCTACAAAAATAATCATTCAATAATTTCTCCTCCAAGCCAAGGTAATTGCATAACTTTTTTATCGTGTTCGAGAGTCACTGATATAAAACGTGTGACCTTGAACTACAGGCTGCTGAACAGCCTGGCAAGCCACTTTCCTGCCATATCCTTCAAGTGGATACATATCGGCGATGGCGACCGCATGCCCGCACTAAAAGCTGAGACGAGCCAAAACAAGTGTAAAAACCTCTCAATCATCTTAAAGGGTGCGTGCCCCAACCATGAGGTGCACGACACATATGCGTCAGAACCTATTGACTGGGTGATATTATTCAGCAGTTGCGAGGGCAATCCCATAGCTCTTGCCGAAGCCCTGTCATACGGCGTACCCGTAATCACTTGTGATGTGCCCGGATGTCGCGAGATTATTGATGACACCGTAGGCATACTTCTATCGGCCAATCCAACGCCTGAGGAGTTCATATCACGCATATCGCCGTATATTAACGGTGAAAAAAAGCAGTCACCGTTACGCGAGGCCGCATATGAACGCTGGTGTGACAGCTATGATGCATCAAAGTTGCGTGCCGATTTCGCAAAAGAGCTCGCATCGCTGCGCCTTTGAAAAAAAGTCTTACTCCAACTTTTCCCGTCAGCCCTCATTTATCCCCATTCAGGCATGCTAAATCGCGGAATCGGGCAGATTCCAAATGTTAATAACACCGTGATTTTGAGGATTTATTAAATTTTTTACATCTAAATTCGAGAAAATTGCTTACCTTTGCGCCCTGAATCGATAATTTCTAAGACAAATGGATATAAAACCTGCTACACAACGTCCTGAGTTGCTATTTGAAGTAAGCTGGGAGGTGTGTAACAAGATTGGTGGCATTTACACTGTTCTCTCCACCAAAGCCAAGACTCTCCAGAAAATCAGCAAAGACACCACTGTCTTTATCGGACCCGACGTATGGACCGAGGCCAACCCGTCACCCTGGTTCACAGAATGCAACGTCACAGGCCTGAGCAAGTGGGCCAAGAACGCCAAACTCCCCGAGGGTGTAAGCGTAAGAGTAGGCCGATGGGAGATTCCGGGCCGCCCCATAGCGGTACTGGTAAAGTTTGACGGAATGTATGCCGTCAAGGACGAATTTTATGGCGAAATGTGGAACCGTTTCGGCGTAGACTCGCTCCACGCCTATGGCGACTATGACGAAGGTTGCGCCTTTGCCCACGCCGCCGGCATCGTAATCGAGTCAATCATCCTCTCGGGCTACGGCCAGGCCAACCCCCTGCCCGACACCCCCCGCCGCGGACGCCCCAAGAAAGTAACACCCACCATCGTGGCCCACTTCGACGAATGGACCACCGGCATGGGACTCCTTTATATAAAGTGGAAGATGCCTTCGGTGGCCACGGTGTTCACCACCCACGCCACGAGCATAGGCCGAAGCATATGCGGCAACAACAAGCCGCTGTATGACTACATGTCGGGCTACAACGGCGACCAGATGGCGCGCGAGCTCAACATGGAGGCCAAGCACTCGCTCGAGAAGGCCGCAGCCCATCAGGCCGACGCGTTCACAACGGTGAGCGAAATCACCGCCCGCGAATGCGAGCAGCTGCTCGAGCGTCGTCCCGACGTGGTGACCCCCAACGGATTTGAAAAGAACTTCGTGCCCGCCGCCGCACGCTTCGATGCCGCACGCGCCGAGGCACGCGCATCACTCATCGGTGTGGCCAATGCCCTCACCGGCGCGGGATATGACGACAACGCCTTTGTGGTAATCACCAGCGGCCGCTGCGAGTATCGCAACAAGGGCATAGACGTGTATCTTGACATAGCATCATCGCTCCGCAACATGGCCGCATGCCGCAAGGTGATAGCCTACGTGATGGTGCCCGCATGGCCCAAGGAGCCGCGCGCCGACCTCAAGGAGCGTCTGGCCGACGGCACCGCCGCCACCAGCCCGCTGCAGGAGCCTGTGCTGACACACTGGCTCAACAATCCTGACTCAGACATGGTAATCAACCGCATCCGCGAGTTGGGATTCTGCAACATCGACCCCCGCGTCACCGTCATCTACGTGCCCTGCTATCTCAACGGCACCGACGGCATCTTCAACCGCCCCTACTACGACCTGCTCATCGGAGCCGACGCCACCGTATTCCCCTCATATTACGAGCCTTGGGGCTATACCCCGCTCGAGAGTGTGGCATTCGGCGTGCCCACGGTCACCACGTCACTCTCAGGCTTCGGCCAGTGGGTGCTCGAGACCTATGAGAACTATTTCGAGGAATGCGGAGTGAACGTAATCGGACGCGGCGACTCCAACTATCACGATGTGGTGGCCAACATAGCCCACTCCATCGAATACCTCACCTGCGCCGACTCTCGCACCACAGCGCGCATACGCCGCGCCGCCATGCGCACTGCCGCAGCCGCATCATGGGCCAACTTCATAACTTATTATGACCGGGCCTATGACATAGCTCTGCAGAACGCCGCCCGCAGGTCATGATAAGACGTGAGAGATTATATCACCATCTTATACATTTCCCTCTTTTATTAACCTATTGACAACTACTTAATCAGTTCAATATGAAGCTACCAGTAAGTAACTCCAATGCACCCGTTTGGCGCGACCTCACAGTGAAGTCGCAGCTCCCCGAAGCATTGAAATCCCTTGAAAAGCTGTCACGCAACCTCTGGTGGGTGTGGAACAGCGATGCCAAGAACCTCTTCCGCGACCTCGACCACGACCTGTGGCGTGCCACCGGCGAGAACCCCGTCATGCTCCTCCAGCAGCTCTCATCCGAGCGTCTCGATGAAGTGATGGCCGACAAGGAGATGATGTCACGCATCGACCGTGTATGGAAAATGTTCCAGGACTACATGGCCCAGCCCATGCGCAAGGACATCCCCTCGGTGTCATACTTCTCAATGGAGTACGGACTCTGCAACTGCCTCAAGATTTACTCCGGCGGCCTCGGCGTGCTTGCCGGCGACTACATCAAGGAAGCATCCGACTCGCGCGTCGACATGACCGCCATCGGATTCCTCTACCGCTACGGCTATTTCACCCAGACCCTCAGCGTCGACGGTCAGCAGATAGCCAACTACGAGCCTCAGAACTTCAACCAGCTCCCCATCGAGCAGGTGCTCGAGGAGAACGGCCACCCCATGATACTCGAGGTGCCCTACCACGACCGCATCATCTACAGCCACATCTGGCGCGTGAACGTGGGCCGCATGAAGCTCTACCTGCTCGACACCGACTTCGATATGAACAGCGAGTTTGACCGCCCCATCACCCACAAGCTCTATGGCGGCGACTGGGAGAACCGCATCAAGCAGGAGTATCTCCTCGGCATCGGCGGTATCCTCGCCCTCAAGAAGCTCGGCATCAACTCGGAAATCTATCACGCCAACGAGGGTCACGCAGCTCTGCTCAACCTGCAGCGTCTTGCCGACTACGTGCAGGAGAAGGGCCTCGACTTCAACACAGCCCTCGAGCTTGTGCGTTCGTCAGCCCTCTACACCGTACACACCCCCGTGCCCGCAGGCCACGACTACTTCGACGAAGGCCTTGCCCACAAATATCTCTCGCACTATCCCGCGCTCCTGGGCATCTCATGGCAGGACCTCATGAACATGGGCCGCGAGAACCCCGACAGCAACGACCGCTTCTCGATGAGCGTATTCGCCCTCAACACATGCCAGGAGGCCAACGGCGTAAGCTGGCTCCACGGCGAGGTGTCAAAGAAGATGTTTGCCGGACTCTGGAAGGGCTACTCATGGGAGGAAAGCCACGTAGGCTATGTGACCAACGGCGTGCACATGCCCACATGGGCAGCAAGCGAGTGGAAGGCATTCTACACCGAGAACCTTGGCGCACAGGTGTTTGACAACCAGAGCGACCCCAAGGCTTGGGAAGGCATCTTCAAGGTGTCAGACGAGGCCATCTGGAACATGCGCACCCAGCTCAAGAACAAGTTTATCAACTTCGTTCGCCGCGACTTCAAGGAGAAGTGGCTTGCCAACCAAGGCGACCCCTCGGCAGTCATCAAGATTCTCGAGAAGATTAACCCCAACGCCCTCATCATCGGCTTTGCCCGCCGCTTTGCCACCTACAAGCGCGCACACCTCCTCTTCACCGACCTTGACCGTCTCGCCCGCATCGTCAACAACGAGCAGTTCCCCGTACAGTTCGTGTTCTCGGGCAAGGCTCACCCCGCCGACGGCGCAGGCCAGGGCCTCATCAAGCGCATCATGGAGATTTCGCGCATGCCGCAGTTCCAGGGCAAGATTATCTTCCTTGAGGACTACAACATGATTGTGGCCAAGCGTCTCGTCACCGGCGTTGACATCTGGCTCAACACCCCGACCCGCCCCCTCGAGGCATCCGGCACATCAGGCGAAAAGGCCGAGATGAACGGCGTGCTCAACTTCTCAGTGCTCGACGGATGGTGGTATGAGGGCTACAAGCTCGACGAGAAGGCCGGATGGGCCCTCACCGACAAGCGCACCTTCACCGACCAGGCCCAGCAGGACAAGCTTGACGCCGCTACCATCTACTCGATGCTCGAGAACGAGATTATCCCCCTCTACTTCGCCAAGAACTCGATGGGCTACTCACCCGAGTGGATTCAGTACATCAAGCGTTCAATCGGTCACATCGCTCCGCAGTACACCATGCAGCGCATGATTGAGGACTATATCGCACGCTTCTACGCCCCCGAGGCCAAGCGTTTCGCAGCCCTCTCGGCCGACAACGACAAGCTCGCCAAGGAGATTGCCGCATGGAAGCAGAAGGTGGCAGCTGCCTGGGACGGCATCAAGGTGCTCGACGTACACACCAAGGAAGACCTGCATCAGAACAACACCACCGGCCAGCCCTTCACCGCCGTAGTCAAGATTGACACCAACGGCCTCGCCGACGACCTCGGTCTCGAGCTCGTAATCGACAAGGTGGAGAACAACACCGACAAGCGTTGGGCCAAGCTCCCCTTCAAGATTGTGGCCAAGGAAGGCAACATCGTGACCTACGAGGTCAAGGACAAACTCCGCGACCCCGGTGTGTTCCGCTACAGCTACCGTCTCTATCCCGTCAACGCCAACCTGCCCCACCGTCAGGACTTCGCGTATGTACGCTGGATTTAAAACAAGAATTTAAAAGTAAAATTGAAAATGTAAAATTAAGTCCATCAACGATGTCATTTTAAATTTTAAATTTTCAATTTTAAATTCCAGAATTTCCTCTTGCCGGCGAACATTAGTGCTCGCCGGCAAGTTTTTTTAATAATATACGCAATGAAAGCACCAATAATTCTCACCTCACTAATCGCATCAGTCATGACACTCTCATCATGCTCACCGTCAGCCGACAAGTCTGACTCACAGCAGGCTGCAAACCCGTCGGCCAACCCCGCAATCGAGAACATACTCACCCGCACAAGCGTGCGCCAGTATGAGGCCGGCCGCACCATCTCGCGCGACACCGTCGAGACACTTCTGCGCGCCGCTATGGCCGCTCCCACCGCCGTCAACAAACAGCCCTGGGCCTTCGTAGCCATCGACGACCGCGCTGCCCTTGACTCGCTCGCCGAAGTGCTCCCCTACGCCCGCATGCTCTCGCATGCACCGCTCGCCATCGTGGCCTGCGGCGACCTGAGCAAGACCATCGACGGCGAGGATGCTGCGCGCGGTTTCTGGATTCAGGATGTGTCAGCCGCCACCGAAAATCTCCTGCTTGCCGCCCATGCCCTCGGCCTCGGAGCCGTGTGGACCGGCGTGTATCCCGATGAAGAGCGCGTCAAGGCCGTGCAGCAGCGTCTCGGCATGCCCGCCAACGTCATCCCTCTCGCCGTGGTGCCCATAGGCTATCCCGCCGGACAACAGGTGCCCAAGGACAAGTGGAAGCCCGAAAATATCCACTTCAACTGCTGGTAAACTCTCTGCATCACGTTTTTAAGCCGGCATTTTCTATATTGGATACTTTTTGCTAACTTTGCGTCATATATCATTTTAGCTATTACCATGAAATCATTCTACACTCTTGAGCGCAACGCCCTACTTGCGCTGGCTGTGGCTGTGACGGCCACATTATGGCCGGGTGCCGCATCAGCTGCCATAGGCGACAACGACCCCGAGTCGGTAGTCGAGCAGTGGAGCAATGCATCCACCTATCCCCAAGTCATAGACATCAACTTCAATGACACCTCGTGGCCTAACACGTGGGGCAATTCAGGCACCGCAATAAAGTGCCCCGAATTCGATTCGGGAGTTTATGTTAACGCCATCCTCTCCACCCCGGTGCTCACATCGCCCGGCGTAAGCTATCCCGTCAATTTCCACAACTGCACATTCGCCACAAAGGAATCCAATATGGGACTTGCCGGCTGCACAGCCGCATTTGCCCGTCAGTTCTACGAAAATGGCTCAGCCACTAAATATAACGACTGGAAGCAGCCCAAGCATACCCACTATCTCGAGGACAATATAGAGTATGCCAACGGCAAGCCTGTCAAGGGTGAGGCCGGATTCGTACAGATGTGCCGCAACGCAGCCGTTGACGGCGTGTCGCAGCACGGATGGATGCAGATTGACCACGTGCCATACATCGAGCGCGTACAGTGGTCATGGTCGTCCACCTCATGGGGCCGCGGCATCAAGTGTGACATCAAGATAGGCGACGGTGAATGGAAGCCGCTCGTATGGATGGGTTCGGAGAAGCAGAAACAGTCCTGGACAGTGTTCTCCGACCAGGGTTACTTCATGGAGAACGTAATCAACGCCCGCGACGTGTCAATCCGCTGGCGCGTATGGGACGGCGACGGCAAGCAGGGTGCTGCCGACCAGGTGCAGAAGGCCACTCACGACTGGCAGGCCATTGACCCTATGGCCCAGCGTCAGGCCCCGCGCGTGCATAAAATCAAGATTTTCGGCGAAGCAATCACCGCCCAGCAGGCCGAGTTTGCCAAGGCTCATCCCGTGAGCGATGTCGGCACACTCACCGACCTCAAGGACTTCGGATTCTCAGGCTCTGACACCAAGCCCGCGCCCGACGAGAACGCTCCCGTCGTGCTCCTGTATGTCAATCAGAACGGCTCGGGCGACTACGCCTCAATCCAGTCGGCCATCGACGCCGTGCCCTCGGGCTATCGCGGCATCATCTACATAGCCCCCGGCATATATGACGAGAATGTCTACGCCGGACGCAAGGGCGAGGCTCAGAAGTTCATCAGCCTCATCGGCTCCGACCCCTCGACCACCATACTGACATCGTCGGTCAGCCGTGGCTCGTCGTCGCCGTCCAACACCTTCAACGACTGCGCCGCGCTCAACGTCTACACCCCCTGCTTCTATGCCGAGGGTCTCACCATCCGCAACACCAGCGGCAATGTCGGCCAGGCCGAGGCCCTCTACACCGGGGCTGACGCCCACATACTCAATAACTGCGTGCTCTCAGGCTTCCAGGACACTTACAAGTCCAACGCCGGCACACGCGGCTACTTCAAGAACTGCACCATCGAGGGTGCCACCGACTTCATCTATGACGGCGGCCTTGAATGGTTTGACGACTGCGAAATCCGTTCGCTTGCGGGCGGCCGGTATATCACCGCACCCGCCGAGGCAAGCCTCTCGATGAGCAAGGTGATGTATCCCGAACTGAGCAATCCCGACGGATTCCACGCAGGACTCTTCTTTAACAACTGCCGCCTCACCGCAGCCAACGGCGTGGCCTCCGCATCATATTACCTCGGTCGTGGATGGAAGGACAACTGCGGCTCAATGTTCATCAACTGTACTCTCGGCTCGCACATCCGCCCCGAGGGTTGGGACAAGTGGAATGCCAACAAACCCTCGTTCTACGAATATCACAGCATCACCCCGTCGGGCGCGGCTGTCAACACCGCATCGCGCGCATCGTTCTCACGTCAGGCTTCAGATGCCGAGGTCGAGGCCTATATGAACCCCGAGTTCCTCTTCTCGGCCATGTCCAAGACCGCGTTTGACTACGCCACCACCCTGCGCGGAACAGCATCTCCCTACAATTTCACCGTCACCTCATCGTCAATCTCATGGGAGGGCGACGACTCGACCGTGGGCTACATTATCTATAAGAACGGTAAGTTTGACTCGCTCACCGACCGCGCCGTCATCACGTCGCGCGACCCCAACGCCACCTACAGCGTAAGCGCGATTTCCAACCGCGGCGTGGTGTCGCACGCGGTCAAGGCCGGTGACGCCACCCAGGTGCTCGCCTTCCCCACCGCCGAAGGTTTCGGCAAATATGCTTCGGGCGGACGCGGCGGCAAGGTTGTGACCGTGACCTCGCTTGCCGATGACGGTGCTGCGGGCACACTGCGATGGGCGTTCGACCAGCACAAAGGCTCGCCCCTGACCATCGTCTTTGCCGTGAGCGGCGACATCACCCTGCAGCGCGAGCTCCGTGTCAACCGTTCCGACTGGACTCTTGCCGGTCAGACCGCCCCGGGCGAGGGTATCGTAATCACCCACAACAAGGTCAACTTCGGCGGCTCGGAAAACTTCATTGTCCGCAACATGCGATTCCGCATCGGCCAGAAGGATGCCGCCGGCAACATCATAGCCGACAATGCCTGTGCGGCCGAGAACTGCAAGAACTTCATCTTTGACCACTGTTCGTTCGGATGGTCGGTCGAGGAGAATATGAACACGGCTGACTCGCACTTCCTCACCGTGCAGTACTCCATCATCCACGAGGGCCTCTACGACGCCGGCCACCATAAAGGTGCGCGCGGTTACGGATGCCAGTGGGGAGGCTCGCCCGCCACATATCACCACAACCTCCTGGCACATAACAACAGTCGCTCGGCTCGCCTCAACGGCGCACGCGGCGAGGATTATGTGGTGTTCATGGAGTATGCCAACAATGTCAACTACAACTACGGCAAGCGCGGCGGATGCTACGGCGGCGAAAACACCGCAGCCATCTCATCCTACAACGGATACAACTCGGCTCACGAGTGCAACTTCATGAACAACTACTACAAGCCCGGTGCATACTCTGACAAGTCGTCCGTGACCTTCGTCAACTCATCCTATGCCCGCGACGGTGCGAAGTCATGGGCTCCGGCCAAGTGGTATGTCAACGGCAACGTGGCCGAAGGCATCTCAGCAGCCACAGCCGACAACTGGAAGGGCATGGAGGCGGAGACTTACACCCTTGACCAAATTCGTGTCAACTCGCGCATCACCCCTGCCAACGCCTACTACAAGTACACCATGACCGGCGGCGAGGGCAACTATATCCCCGAGAAGTATATGCTTGACGGCATCGAGTCGGCCCGGGCCGCACTCGCCACCGTTCTTGACAAGGCCGGTACAGTCAACCGCGACAAGGTGGAGGCCCGCGTAATCAATGACGCGCGCACAGGTAAGAACGCCAATGTCGGCGGTTCGCTCCGCAACGGCATCCTCGACACCGAGGCCCAGGCTGAAGGCTTCTTTGCCTACTCCGCAGCTAAGGCCAAGGCCGACACTGACGGCGACGGCATGCCCGACGAGTGGGAGAAGGCCAACGGCTTGAACCCCAACGTTGCCGACAACAACTATGTCAACTCGGAAGGCTACACCGCACTCGAGGCATACATCAATTCGCTCATGGGCGAGAGCTTCGCATCCGACTTCGAGCAAAGCTCCATCGAAACCATCTCGATAGCCTCGGAGATAAACTATGACGGACGCAACGCCGAGCTAACCGTGAGCGAGGCCGCCGTGGGTGCCACACTCACCGTCTACACCACCGACGGACGCACCTACTCATCGTCACGCATAGGCTCGACCACGGTATCGCTCGCCTCGCTTCCCGCAGGCATCTATCTCATCAAGGTGCAAGGCTCTGCCATCGCCCCCGCAATCCTCAAGATAGCACGATAAGATAGGATAACATCATCCCCACAAAACCACCCCGTCACGGATTGCTCCGCGACGGGGTGGTTTCGTTGTCAGTATTATCCTTTCGCACGTATAGGCGAAAAGCCGCATGCGAAATATTTACATATTAAGAAGCTGATTATCGCTCATAAAGTCGATTATTATTCCTATATTTGCGCATATGCAATGAATTATGCAACAACGAGCAAAGATTATCGGCATTGCGCGGCATCGCCTTTCTACTGACGGCGATGGCGTCACTACGCTCGTTGCCTTTCACGGCTGTCCGCTCCATTGCCGCTATTGCCTCAATCCGCAGTCATTAGGTGACGGCGGGCGTTTCCGCGAGTATTCGCCCGAGGAACTGTATGCCGAGACGCGCGTCGACGAGCTTTATTTCATCGCCACAAACGGCGGTGTGACTTTCGGCGGAGGAGAGCCATGTCTGCGCCCGCAGTTTATCGGTGAGTTCCGCGAGCTATGTGGCCCCGCATGGCAGCTCAACTTGGAGACATCGCTAAACGTGCCGTCGGCCAACATCGAGATATTGCTCCCAGTGGTCAATACCCTGATTATAGACATCAAGGATATGAACCACGACATTTACCGAAATTACACGGGGCAGACAAATAAACTTGCCCTCAACAATCTCCGACTGATAGCCGACGCGGGGCGACAACAAGACTGCATCATCCGCATACCGCTGATTCCCGATTATAATACCGACGCCGACCGCGAGAAAAGCCGCAATGCACTCGAAGCCCTCGGCTTCACCCGATTTGATTTATTCACCTACCAAATCCGCAAACACTGACACTATGAACAAACGACCGATGTACATAATAGGAACTATCTTATGCTCCATACTTGCAGCAGTTGCAATCATCCTCATTTTTATCACTTCAGGAAGGGATAGCGAAGCATTTAAAATTATTTACGCCTGCTTTGCTACATGGATGATATTCGGCGTATATCGTGGATTAACCCACTTATTCTATAAACCCGACAAAATCCCAAGCCCGACTTTTGAAGGTGTGGATTACAACGTCATACCCGTTCCCGATAATATAGTTATAAAAGACTTCTTTAACCCATTGGCTATGCGATTTCGCACTGTGGGTTCACTGTTTATCCTTTGTGTATTGTGGGTCGGCATGGTATATTTCAATCCTAAATTTACAATCTATTTCTGGATTTTACTTGTAGTGACAATTATAGTAAAGGGCTTTATACTTATACGTTATTTAAACCTGAATGAAGCTAAAAACACCCTTGGGAAAGTTATACTTGAACAGACGGGAAATTTTGATGTGTGCAGATATGATGTGACCGCTCAACTCATTAACAAAACCGATACAACTCCTGAACATGTGATTGAACCCATAAGCCCCTACGTTAATGTGTCAGGAAGCTATAAAGACTATCTTAATGATATTTCACAGTTCAGCATAGAGCAACGTCATATACTTTCGGTCAACTGGTATATCTCGGAAGTGTATGGTGACGGTCACTATGAGTTTCTAACCGGCCCGTACGGAATGTTATATCTCGATGCCATCGATGGATTAAAAGCAATCGGAGCAGACAAGTATGCCAAAATTCTTGAGAGTGCCGCGGCAGAGTTTGACGGACTGAACAATCCATTGCTTGATTTGGACAGGCGCGCTGAAGCCATAACTCATTTGAATCTTAATTTCGAGGATGCTGACGATGCGATATATTCATTAGATGAATATGGTGAAGCAATTCAGGCATTGCAGATGACTTACATACGTTCACACGTCAACAATTTCCTGTTTTCTAACCCGCAAAAACACTGACTATGGCACGAGGAAAGCAGACTTGCAAGATACTGAAAGAGATACGTCGGCAAATTGCCGAGACTAACGGAATAGAGTTCGCCACGTCGGAATGTCGCTACAAAGGTGACTGCCTCGGCACATGCCCCAAATGCGAGGCCGAAGTGCACTACCTTGAGCAGCAGCTCCGCGCCCGCTCCCTCGCCGGAAAAGCCATTGCACTCGCAGGTATCTCGGCAGGCATGATTCTCATGTCGGGCTGCAGCGGCACTTCGTCCGATAGACATGATGCCAATGAATTGGAGGGCATGGTCCACCTTATTAATGAGGAGGTGAAAGATACTGTGGAGGAAGGTGAATTGCCTGAGATAGAAGATACGATTGTAATCAAAAAAGGAAAAATTGACGATACTGAATATCCTGTTGTTGGAGAAATTATAGACCCGGAACAAGAAGATAAGGTATATGATGCTATTATTGATATTCGGGCGACATTCCCCGGCGGCGATAAAAAATTGATGGAATGGATTTCTCAACATCTTCAGTATCCTCAAAATGCATATGACGCCCACATTCAAGGTCGTGTCATAGTCCAATTTTTGGTTAAAAAAGATGGCTCAGTCGGAGATGCCAGAATTATAAGGTCAGTCCACCCTTCATTGGATGAAGAAGCACTTCGTATTATAACGACTTTGCCAAAATTCCACCACGCCATACTTGATGGTAAAGCGGTTGATTACTGGTTCACAATACCTGTAATATTTAGATTAGAGGATGACTTGAAATGTCATGAAATAGCAAAATCTTCTGCTATAATTGCTACGCAGTGTGAAATCAACGATGCTCCAACCACCAACTCTGACGAAAATAAGATAATATACCAAGCCGTTGAGCAAATGCCGGAGTTTCCGGGTGGACCGGCGGCGATGCTGAAATTCATAGCTGACAATCTCAAATATCCGACAGGAATGACGGATGATTTTCAAGGCATTGTTAGAGTAAAGTTTTATGTTGACACTTTAGGTCATGTATGCGACCCGCAGATAGTTAGAGGATTGGATTCTGCTCTTGACAGGGAAGTATTGAGAGTTGTCAGGCTATTTCCTGAGTTTATTCCGGGACAACATGAGGGCAAGAAAGTTAACGTATATATGAATTTACCTATTCGTTTTGACCCTAACCGCTGATTGACTATGGCACGAGGGAAGCAGACTTGCAAGATACTGAAAGAGATACGTCGGCAGATTGCCGAGGCTAACGGAATAGAGTTCGCCACTTCGGAATGTCGCTACAAAGGCGACTGTCTCGGCACATGCCCCAAGTGCGAGGCAGAAGTGCGCTACCTTGAGCAGCAGCTCCGCGCCCGCTCCCTCGCCGGAAGAGCCATTGCCCTCGCCGGTATCTCGGCGGGTATGATTCTTATGTCGGGTTGCAGCGGCACAACTTCCAAAAACCAATCAACCGAAGATATACATGGCGAGTTTATTGAATCCCCCGAAATGATTGAAGGGGTGGAAGATACGGTGGTGGAAGGCGAATTGCCCGCAATATGGCAGGAATATCAGGTTGATGAAAAACCTCAATTTCCGGGCGGAGACGACGCGATGCGGCAGTTCTTTGACGAATGTTGGCTTAAAGAAAAAGATGCAATCCTCGGCAGTGCCAAGATTGGTTACATCGTGAATTCAAAAGGCAAAATAGAAAATCCCGAGATAATCGAAGGAGATTCCTTGCTTGGCGAACAGCTCATACGAATAATAAACCAATTTCCTGATTATACTCCCGGCAAGAAGAACGGCACCCCTGTCGATGTATATAAGACGTTTTCGTTTTCGATGTCTTTACAAGTCGGGGTAGATACAATCAGATAGCTATTGCACGAGTAATGTCGCCTTACACGGGACTATATCGACTTTGTTTTTAGCTCGGATAGGATTCCCATTACTTCCGTCTTTAACAACGGGAGATGGTTTATGACAATCGACCAGACCATGTCGTGACTGACACTGTCATAACCATGAATCATGTAATTACGAGTATCTACTATTTTTCGCGCTTTGGTAATCGGTATTTCAGGGGTAATCTTCAACAGCCTATTGGTCGCCTCGCCAATTATAGAAATATTCATTTGAATCGCACGCTGTAGTATCGGTGTGCTGCAATACACGTCAAATCTACGAGGCATGTCGGCAAAATATGATTCAATCTGCTCAATTGATTCCAATATATCATTAAGATATTTTTCAACTAAATTTTCAGCCATAAATCAACTTTCGCGTTTCATCAAGTTCCTGCCTAAAATACGGATTACGGACTGCTGTATCCTCAGTAATGTCTACCTTACGCCCAAAAAGCTCTTCGAGCGCGTACTGGAAATCGAAAAAATTATCAGCATAATCGAACAGGCCAATCTCGTTCTTATCAAAATCGACACACAAATCCACATCGCTCTTGTCATTAAAGCGATTCGTAAGTATCGAGCCGAAAACCCAAAGTTTACGGACATGGAAACGCTTGCATAGCTCGATTATTTTATGAATATTTACCTCAACGATGTGCATATTGTTCAGTTTTCGTTTTACGTATTAGTTGCAAATATACTAATAAAACGCTAATCATCAAACGGTTGTTGCAGATTTTATCCGAATGCTCATAACCCGCCCTGCCCGGCACCGCCGAGGTGGATACGAAAAATCGTCTGCAAGTCGATGACTTGCAGACGATTGACTCATAATATGTCGGGGTGAGAAGACTCGAACTTCCGACCTCCACGTCCCGAACGTGGCGCGCTGCCAACTGTGCTACACCCCGATGGCTTTGAGTTCTTTGCCTTTTTGCGGTCACAAAGGTAACGCTTTTCCAAAGAATTACCAAATTTCATCAGGAAATTTATTCAAAACCACCTGTTAAAGAGCTGAGGGGATGTATTCTCAGTCATCCGAATCTCAATGATTAAGAGTTTGAGGCCGCCCGAGACTATACTGACGGCCTCCTACCCCATAAAGGCATCATTCATAGAATGTCCTGAACGCCTTGACGGTATATGCCTGGTCGAGCGTCGAGCCGGTCTCGCGCACCGAGTGCATGGCCCACAGGGCATTGCCCATGTCCACGCCACGTATGTCCATCTGCGCGGTCAGAATGTTGCCGAGCGTCGAGCCGCCGGGCACATCGCTATGGTTGACAAATGTCTGACACGGCACTCCGGCCTTCTCGCAGATGGCGCGGAACACACCGGCCGAGTCGGCATCGGTCATGTATTTGCATCGGGCGTTAATCTTGATTACAGGTCCGCCGCCCGGCACGGGATGGTTGGTCGGGTCATACTTCTCGGCATAGTTGGGATGGAAGGCGTGGGCATTGTCGGCCGACACCATAAACGTATTGGCAATGCTGCGCTCGAAATCCTCACGTCCACCGCCAAGCGACTCCACGATGCGTCGCAGCATATTGGCAAGCACCGGCGAGGCCGCGCCCTGCTTGGTGCCCGAGCCGGTCTCTTCATTGTCAAATATCGCCATCACGCGAGTCTGCGGGCATTTGCCCTTAGCCGTCAGCAGAGCCTCGAGCGCGGCATGCACCATGCTCAGGTCGTCAAGGCGGCCGGCTGAGATAAACTCGTCATTCATGCCCACAAGTGTGGCAGGGGTAGTGTCGTAGAGCGAGAGGTCGAAATCGAGAATATCCTCCACCTTGCACTGCAGAGCCTCGGCCACCATCCTCATGAGCAGTCCATCAGCCTCGGCGCGCTCCTTAATTATACCTATTACGGGGAGCATATCCTTTTGGGCCGACAGGCGGTTGCCCTCGTTGACGGCACGGTTGAAATGGATTGCAAGATGGGGTATCGTGAGCAAAGGGCGGTCAAACTTCACCAGCTCGCGCCTGGGGTTGAGCGGGTCGTCGCTACGCAGCACCACACGTCCGGCTATCGAGAGCGGGCGGTCAAACCACGTATAAAATATAGGGCCGCCGTACACCTCGACATTCAGCTTGACCACGCCGCCGTCAGTCACCATCTCGGGGTGAGGCTTGATGCGGAACGTGGGCGAGTCGCTGTGGGCGGCAATGATGCGAAATCCCGCCGACGGCTCGGCATCGGCCACGTCGACAGCAAACACCGCGCTGTCATTCTTCACCATATAATACTTACCTCCGCGCCTGATGTCCCAGGCATCTTTGGGGTCAAGACGCACATATCCTGCCGCGTCGAGGCGTTCGGCCACCGTACGGGCCGCATAGAAATTCACAGGGCTTTTGTCAAGAAACTCCATCAGCCCATGTGCTATCGCTTTCACTTCCTGCATATTATCTAAATTTTTATGTCGGCCGAGGCCAACAGCCCCCGCCTGAATGTTTATGTTACAAATCTAAGCAAAATCCATCAATCACACAACACATATTGTAACAATTCCATTAACTATTATGTTACAAACTGCATCCTGTAACAATTTTGTAATATTTACATTAAGACTATTATAACCTACATATCAATAAATTACAAAATAAATTTCAAAAATTTCAATTTTCATTTGTTACAATGCTCTCAAAAAATTTCTCCATCATCACACACCTCACTACCTTTGCAATGTCAAACGACAACAATCACAGTTCTAATCACTCTCTTGTAAATAAAAAACTTTTTTCTGCAACAACAAAAACAGTATTGCAATGAAGACATCACATTTCATTTTCGCCGCCTCTCTCTTTATCGGTTCAACCCTCGCATCTTGCAGCAGCCGCGTCTATGACCACACCGTTGCGTACACTCCGGCAGAAAAAGACTCTCACACCGACATACAAATCACAGCACCCGCCGAGGATAAGGCTCCCGAATACACATGGGTACGCCTCACCACTCCCGGCTGCGACTACTCGATACTCACCGACGACCTCGTAGCGTCGGCACTCCGCGGCAAGGCCGCATCCTATCCCGTCATCATCGAAGAGGCTGCCGAGGCCCGCGGACTCTACCGCCTCGTCAACCCGATGAAGGCCTTCCTCCCCTCTGACGACAATGACACCGAATACAATCTCATCATCGATGCCACCGACCCCGACCACGTGACCATCGCCAAGCAGAATCTCGGTGTAGACCTCGGCCAAGGCTCAATCTCAATCGAGAGCCTCGCGTCACACTACGCCTCGCAGGGCGACCCCCGCATACTCATCGAGGATGCAGGATATTACGGCAAACTGTCAAATGGTGAGATAACCTTCCCTGCCGCCGCAAGTTTCTATCTCTGGGCCGACGGACGCCACGAATCGGCCAACCTCTCGGGAGCCTTACGTATCGTACTCCCCGAACACGTAGCCGCAGTAGAGTCAACCATCTCAAAGGCTGACTACAACCTGGGCACCGAATACATCGCACACTCGGGCCGTCCCGTCAGCATCCCCTCATCGGTCATGACAGCCGGCATCGACATAGACTCATATGCAAGCCGCTAAGAGTAGGCAATACTCTGAAAAAACACATTTACAACAAATGATGTAGGCAGACATATGCAGAGAATCGGTATAATACAAACCAAAAATACCGCTTTTATGAACATTTTTCCCTAAAATAGCATTGGGATTCAAAAAAATATGTCTAACTTTGCATCCATAAATCATCCCCATCCCCAATTCACTTTATTCCAACCCATTTAAGTGAATATCAGTCGGGCCGTTCGTGAGAACAGCCCGACTTAATTTTTGGTAAGGCCGCCGAGAATCGGCAGCCTGAACACTGTATGAGATTTATCGTTTTACGTCACACAATCTTGACATTCATCAGCTCGCGGTCAGCGTGCGTGATGACGAGGCGCGACTTCGGCGACAGGCTCACCGCGTCGATGTCGAGAGGAAGCATTATGAGGTCGCCCATCCTGAGCGTCGTGTTCACGCTCACTTGGCTCACCGCACTGTTGACCTCCACGGCATCAGGCATCCTCACCTCGACCGTCTCACCATTGACCGCTACCGATGTGACTCCCAAGCACTCATCGGGAGCAAGCCACTCACCGTGGGTGATGGAGCTGTCGAGACCCGACAGCACTCCGGCGGCCATCGCCGAGGCATCGGCAGGCATGATTCTGACCGCGAGGGCGAGATTGTCGTAATAACGCGGGGCAAACTTCACGCTCACGCTCTTGCCGAGACGGTTGACGTGGACTGCCACATAGAGCCGAGCCACCCATTGGCCGGCAAAGTCGGGATAAAACAACGGTCGGCCCGGCAACAGCAGGGCCGAATCGGGGTGAAAGTCCACGTCAAAGCGTGAGCCGTCACCTCCATCCTTCAGGCGGATTATCTTCATCGCTGCTCCATACGGTTATACATCACGGCCAGATGAGCGTAGATTGACGTGTTCTGAATCGTGATTTCGGGTGAAGTCTTGATATGGAAAGGTGTGAAATTCCACAACGCTTTGATGCCGGCGTCGACACACATGTCGGCCACCTCGGCCACCTTCTCTACAGGCACGGCGATTATCGCAATCTCTGCCCCGAGGGCGGCGCGGCGTTCCTTCAGCTCCGAGATGTCATAGACGGGTATGCCACCAATCTCGGTACCCACGACGTCGGGGTTCACATCAAAGCCGGCCACGATGTCCAGACCGTAGCGCGAAAGACCCGAGTCGGCCATGAGCGCGCGGCCGAGACTGCCCACGCCCATCATCACGGCATAGTGGCACTGATGGAATCCGAGGAAGTCATTCAGCCCGCTCTCAAGCTCGGCCACCTCATACCCGATGCGCGTCTTGCCCTTGATGTTCAGGTAAGACAAGTCCTTGGCTATCTGCGATGCATCGACGTTGAGCTGGTTGGAAATCGCAGTCGACGACACGTACTCCACGCCTTGCGCGCGCAGGCGTTGCACACAGGCCAGATACCACGGCAGGCGGCGTATGGCCGGTTCGGGGACGAAGGGGTGCTGATGAAGTGATTCCATTCTGAGAGCAAAAGTACGAATTTTCGCGAAAAAATTAAAGCGACATCACACTTATGCCATGATTTTTCGCTAATTTTGTTGCTAAATCATAACCGTTCAACTTCCGATAAAAGCAATGGACCGTAAAGTCAGAGTAAGATTTGCACCCTCTCCCACAGGCCCCCTCCACATTGGAGGTGTCCGCACAGCCCTTTATAATTACCTTTTCGCACGCCGTCACGGCGGCGACATGATACTCCGCATTGAGGACACCGACTCGCAGCGTTTCGTCCCCGGCGCAGAGGACTACATCAACGAGGCCCTCGCATGGCTCGGCATCAAGATTGACGAAGGCGTGCGCGAAGGCGGAGCCTACGGACCCTACAAGCAGAGTGAGCGTCGCGACATCTACCGCAAGTACGTGCGCCAGCTCCTCGACGACGGCAAGGCATACATCGCCTTCGACACCCCCGCCGAGCTTGACGCCGCACGCGCCGCGACACCCAACTTCCAGTATGACGCATCGACACGCATGTCAATGCGCAACTCGCTCTCGCTCTCCGAGGCCGAGGTCAAGGCCCTCATCGACGGCGGCACGCCCTACGTGGTGCGCTTCCTCATCGAGCCGGGACGCGACATCGTGGTCAACGACCTGCTGCGCGGCAAGGTGACTATCAACTCGTCAATCCTCGACGACAAGGTGCTCTACAAGAGTGCCGACGACCTGCCGACATATCACCTCGCCAACATCGTCGACGACCACCTCATGGAGGTGACCCACGTAATCCGCGGCGAGGAGTGGCTTCCCTCGGCTCCCCTCCACGTGCTCCTCTACGAGGCATTCGGATGGGCCGACACCCGCCCCGATTTCGTGCACCTGCCGCTGCTGCTCAAGCCCGACGGCAAGGGCAAGCTCTCCAAGCGCGACGGCGACCGCCTGGGCTTCCCCGTGTTCCCCCTCGAGTGGCACGACCCCGCTTCGGGAGCCATCTCCACCGGCTACCGCGAGTCAGGCTATCTGCCCGAGGCCGTCATCAACTTCCTCGCCCTCCTCGGCTGGAATCCCGGCGACGACACCGAAATCATGTCGATGGACGAGCTTATATCCAAATTCTCGTTTGACCACTGCTCACGCGCCGGCGCGAAATTCGCCTACGAGAAGGGCCGTTGGTTCAACCACGAATATCTCCAGACCACACCCGACGCCCGCCTGGCCGAGCTGTTCCGCCCCGTGCTCGAGGCTCACGGCGTGAACCCCGCCGACTACAGCGATGAATACCTCACCCGCGTGGTGGGCCTCGTCAAGAGCCGCATCAACTTTGTGGCCGACCTCTGGGACCAGACACGATTCTTCTTCACAGCCCCCGACACATATGCCGAAAAGGATATACGCAAACGCTGGAAGGAGGACACTCCCGCCATTCTCACCGAACTCATCGGAGTGCTCCGCGCCCTTCCCTCATTTAAGGGCACCGAGGCCGAGCCTATCGTGCTCAAGTGGGTCGAGGACAACGGCTACCACCTCGGCAACGTCATGAACGCCTGGCGTCTGACCCTCGTGGGCGAGTGCAAGGGCCCCCACATCTTTGATATAACCGAGCTGATAGGTCTCGACGAGACCGTGCGCCGCATGGAGCGGGGCATCGCCTCAATCAAACCCATCGCCCAGTCATGATTAAGGCAGGCATAATAGGCGGTTCAGGATATGCGGCCGGCGAATTGGTGCGCATACTCATCAACCATCCCGATGTTGACCTGAAATGGGTGCACTCGCGCACCGTCGCAGGCCAGCGCATAGTCGACGTGCACCAGGGCCTCCACGGCGAGATTGACATGAACTTTTCCAGCACATTTGACCTCAACGGCATCGATGTGCTCTTCTGCTGCCGTCCCGCCGGCAAGACCCGCGAGTTTCTCGCCGAAAACGAGATACCCGAGTCACTGCGCATCATCGACCTCTCGCGCGACTATCGCATCACCGACCCGTCACACGACTTTGTCTACGGACTTTCCGAGCTTAACCGCAAGCCTATGGTGCGCGGGGCCAAGCATGTGGCCAATCCGGGATGTCTCGCTATGGTGGTCGAGCTGTCGCTCGTGCCGCTGGCCAAGAACCTTCTGCTCAACTCCGACATCCACACCACCGTGGTCACCGGAGCCACCAGCGAGGGTGCCGAGGCACGCCCCACCACCCATTATGCCTGGCGCAACGACAACATGGTTGTCTACCGCCCCTTCCGCCACTCGCAGGAGGCTGAGATAATCCAGACCCTCTCGGCCATGCAGCAGAGCTTCTCGGCCAAGCTGCATATGGTGCCGATGCGCGGCCCCTTCTCGCGCGGCATTATGGCCGTGACCTATCTCGACTGCCCCCTCGAGCTCTCGGAAGTCATCAAGATATATCAGAATTATTTCGACGACCACAACTTCACATTCATAACCTCCAAGATTCCCGACCTCAAGGATGTGGTGAACACCAACAAGTGCATCATCCATCTCGACAAGGTGGACGGCAAGCTGCTCATCACCGCCGTCATTGACAATCTGCTGAAAGGCGCGGCCGGCAACGCCGTCCACACCATGAATCTGCTCTTCGGCCTGCAGGAGACCACAGGCCTCACCATGAAGTCGGTAGCCTTCTGACACCCCGTGCCGGAGCATGATTTGTGACTGTTACGCAATAATTTGCCGATAAAATTTGGATTATATCAAATAAACACTTAACTTTGCCATGACCTCATCGGGTATTGTCCCCTCAGGTCATGGTATTTTTTATTATGTATTAGCGCAATACGGACTCTACAATATATCCCCAAGCGCAGTACTTTCGTCATCTTAACTGAAATACAACCGCTCCCGCGCCCAATTGCCGTTACCCGCATCGGGTGCTCTCTACCGGGAATCACACTCCCACAAGCCTCCGACATATCTAAATCAAATCATTTAATCCCCACATAACACAATCACTACAAGCGGCCTGCTAACCATCAGGAATTCTCCTCTCCCTCAATTCTTGAAACCGTACTGACGTCTACAACCCTGACATTTGTACACAGCACTCCCCCCTCTCAACACAAAAAGCTCCACATCCCGGCCACGCGACACTGCCGCATGCCTTCCCGGCGTGCAGTAAGCCACCAACCGTAACATCACCGTAAAAAGTGATTGAATTCGCGTCAGGCCATCTGCGAGGCCACTTTGCGGAACTTGTTGGCAATCTGCTTGTTGCAGAGGTTGTTGATACTGCCCACATGAGTGTGGTGCACCTCACGCACAGGGCGGTATGTGCCGTCCTGCACCTCAAGGCCCACCTTCTTATAGGCTTCGCGGAATGGCATACCCTCGAGCACAAGGCGGTTGACCTCCTCGACCGTAAACAGGTAGTCATATCGCGGGTCCTCGACAATATCACTCTTGATGCGTATGTGGCGAAGCATGAAGTCGGCCATGTGCAGACATTCTATCAGTTCGGTCGATGCGGGGAAGATTATATCTTTAAGCAGTTGCAGGTCGCGGTTATATCCGAGGGGCAGATTGGCAGTCAGGAGCGCAATCTCATTGGGTATCGACTGCAGACGGTTGCACTTGCCGCGCATAATCTCAAAGACATCGGGGTTCTTCTTGTGCGGCATGATTGACGAGCCGGTGGTCAGCTCGTCGGGGAACGATACGAACCCGAAATTCTGACACATCCACATGCACACATCCATAGCCAAGTGGCCGAGGGTCGAGGCTATTGAGGCTATGGCCATCGAGGCGGCACGCTCGGTCTTGCCGCGCGACATCTGGGCGGCCACCACATTATAATGAAGAGTTTCGAAGTCGAGCAGGCGTGTGGTCATCTCCCTGTCCAGGGGGAACGACGAGCCATATCCGGCTGCCGACCCGAGCGGATTCTGATTGGCCACATTGTAGGCCGCCACGAGCATCTGCATGTCATCGACGAGCGATTCGGCATACGCGCCAAACCACAGTCCGAACGACGAGGGCATGGCCACCTGCAGATGGGTGTAGCCGGGCATGAGCTTGTCCTTATGCTCCTCGCTCAGAGCCTGCAGACGCTCAAACAGCACCGTCACAGCCTCGGCGATATGCTTCAGCTCGTCACGCATGAACAGTTTGAGGTCGACCAGCACCTGGTCGTTGCGCGAACGGCCCGAGTGAATCTTCTTGCCTATATCGCCGAGCTTGGCGGTGAGCATGAATTCCACCTGGGAATGCACATCCTCAACCCCCTCCTCTATCACAAACTCGCCGCGCTCTATCACCTCGGCAATCTCGCCGAGAGCCTTGAGAAGCACTTCAAGCTCGTCGGCCTTCAGAAGTCCGATGCTTTCGAGCATGCGTATGTGCGCCATCGAGCCTTGCACGTCATAGCGCGCAAGCCGCAGGTCAAGCTCGCGGTCCTGCCCGACGGTAAACTGTTCTATCATCTTGTCAGGCTCAAAGCCCTTGCTCCATAGCTTCATAATATATCATTTGTGGACTTGTCCGGCCGATGTCATCGACTGCCGGCAAGCCCGATATTCATAATTCAAGATTCAAAATTATCTCTTTATACATCCCTACAGCCTCCTCTATCTCCTCGAGCCTGATGTATTCGTCTGCCGAGTGGCTGCGCGACGACTGTCCGGGGCCGATTTTGAGCGAGGGGAAATCGTGCATGAGCGACATGTCGCTCGTGGTGGGCGACACGAACGGCTCGCGTCCGAGAGCCGTGACTGCCCTTACCAGCGGATGCTCCGTGTCAATCACCGACGCCTTCACGCGGGTAGAGCGCGGGGTGAGTGTGCTCCACTTCACCTGTTCGCGCAGCAGTCTCACCACCTCCTCATTGGGATGCGCGTCGGTGGTGCGGATGTCCACCACCCATTTGCAGACATCGGGAATGGCATTGTGCTGCCATCCGGCCTCAATCTGGGTGACATTGAGGCTCACCGGCCCGAGCACCTGCGACGTGCGGGGAAACTGATAGGCCCTAAGTCTGTCAATATCCTCCATGGCACGGTATATGGCATTAATGCCCTCACCGCGCGCGGCATGGCCGGTGACACCCTCGGTCACACAGTCGAGCACCACAAGCCCGCGCTCGGCAATGGCCGGCTGCATGCCCGTAGGCTCGCCCACGATGGCGCAGTCTATGGTTATGCCCGCATCGGAGAGCATGGGCAGGAACGCTCGCATACCGTTCTCGCCCCCCACCTCCTCCTCGGCCGTAATGGCAAGGAGCAGATTGAATGGCAGGTCACGCTTGCGCAGGTCGAGGAAGGTGCGTATCAGCGACACAGCCGAGGCTCCGGCATCGTTGCTGCCGAGACCGTAGAGCCGTCCGTCCTCGATGTCGGGGGCGAAGGGGTCGCGGGTGTAGCTTGACGCCGGGCGCACAGTGTCGTGATGCGAATTGAGCATCAGCGTGGGGCGCGTCGGGTCATATCCCTCGGCCAAAGCCCACACATTATTACCCAGCCGCTGAGGCGAAGCCCCGGCGGCATTGAGATAATCATATATTATCGCAGCGGTAGCATCCTCCTGACGCGAGAAGGACTGTGTGGCCACAAGTCGGCTCAACAATGCTGTTTCCTGACTGATATCCATGCTCATACGGTCTTTTAAACGATTTCCTAAGCCCGAGTATCAATCCTCCGAGAGTACCGTCCCGATGTCATTGCCGAGGTTGGCGGCATGCTTGATTATCACACTGCGCACACCCGAGGCGATGGCCTTGAATGAGTTGTCGAGCTTGGGTATCATGCCCTTGTTCACAACGCCGCTCTCGCGCAACGCGGCGTAGCTTGACGGGGTGATGTGCGGTATGAGCGAATCGGGGCGGTCGATGTCCTCCATTACGCCAGGCTGCTCGAAGCAGTATATCAGGTCGGCCTGTGCGAGGCGCGAGGCTCCGATGGCCACCGACGACGCTATGGTATCGGCGTTGCAGTTGAGCAGGGTGCCGTTGCCGTCATGAGTGATGGCACAGTAGACGGGCACAAAACCGGCGTCGAGCAACGAGCCCATCAGGTGGGTGTTGACCCCTTTGGGCGAGATGTCGCCGACGTAACCGTAGTCGACAGGCTCGGCCGGACGGCGCGTGGCGCGGATGGCGTTGCCGTCAGCCCCGCTCAGACCGATGGCGTTACACCCCTCGGCCTGAAGCATCGACACGATGCGTTTGTTGACGAGTCCGGCGTAGACCATAGTCACCACGTCGAGGGTCTCGCGCGAGGTTACGCGACGCCCCTCTATCATAGTGGTGGGTATCTCAAGGCGTGAGCTGAGACGGGTGGCCTCCTTGCCTCCGCCGTGAATTAGTATCTTGCGCCCGGGCATCGAGGCGAAATCCTTGACAAACTGTGCAAGGGCCTCGGGATTGTCGACGATGTTGCCGCCGATTTTCACCACACGGATGTCGCCACTCTGAGGGCACGCGCAAGTGCCCTCGTTACAGTTCACCGCGCTCATAGGCTCTCGAGAAGACGCTTGATTACCACCTGAGCCGAGATTTCACGGTTGGCGGCCTCGGGTATGACTATCGAACGCTCCGACTCTATGACATCGTCGGTCACAATCATGTTGCGGCGCACGGGCAGACAGTGCATGAAGAAAGCATTGTCGGTCAGCCCCATCTTCTCGGTGTCGACAGTCCACTCGCGGTCAGTCGACAGCACCTTGCCATAGTTGGGGTCGGCATAGGCTGACCAGTTCTTGGCATACACGAAATCGGCACCTTCGAGAGCCTTGCGCTGGTCATACTCCACGCGGGCGTTGCCCACAAATTCGGGGGCAAGCTCGTAGCCCTTGGGATGGGTGATGACAAACTCGTAGTCGGTGGCATTCATCCATTCGGCAAACGAGTTGGGCACGGCCTGAGGAAGCGCACGGGGGTGCGGTGCCCATGTCATGACCACCTTGGGACGCTCCTTGGTCTTGTACTCCTCGATGGTAATGAGGTCGGCGAAACTCTGGAGCGGATGGCGCGTGGCGGCCTCCATCGAGAACACCTGGCGACCCGAGTATTTGATGAACTGGCTGATGACCCTTTCCTCGTAGTCCTCGGCCTTGTCCTTGAGTCCGGCAAATGAGCGCACGCCGATGATGTCGCAGTACGACCCCATCACGGGTATGGCCTCAAGCAGATGCTCGGCCTTGTCGCCATCCATTATGACGCCGCGCTCAGTCTCGAGTTTCCACGCGCCCTGATTGACGTCGAGCACCATCACATTCATACCCAAATTCATAGCCGCCTTCTGGGTGCTGAGGCGGGTGCGCAGCGATGAGTTGAAAAATATCATCAGCAGCGTCTTGTTCTTGCCGAGGTCGGTGTAGCCGAAGCGGTTGGCCTTGACCTCAAGTGCCTCCTTGACTGCAAGGTCAAGCGGGCCTATATCTTTTACGTTAGTGAAATTACGCACGAAACCTTAGTATTAATTAGCAATTAGCAATTAGTAATTAGGAATTAAGCAGCTTGCGGAATGCTGTCAGGAATGCGTCGGCATGCTCGCGGGTTATGCCGAGGGCGGGGAGCAGACGCACTGTGTGCTCGCCTGCGCCGCCGGTGAATATCTTCTCTTCGAAGAGCAGACGCTTGCGCAACGCTCCGGCATTGCCCTTGATTTCAATGCCTATCATGAGTCCGCGGCCTCGCACCTCGATGATTTCATCACACTCGCGGGCCATTGCCCCAAGCTTGTCGAGCAGATACTGTCCAACCTCGGCGGCGTTCTCCACCAGGTGCTCCTCCTCCATCACATCAAGCACGGCAAGGGCGGCGGCACAGGCCAGGTGATTGCCTCCGAATGTGGTGCCGAGCATGCCCTTCTTTGCCTCGATTGACGGCGAGATAAGCACGGCCCCCATCGGGAAACCATTGGCAATGCCCTTGGCACAGGTCACGATGTCGGGACGCACGCCCGCATGCTGATGGGCGAAGAAATTGCCTGTGCGGCCATAGCCTGACTGTATCTCGTCGAGTATGAGGAGCGTACCTGTGTTGTCACACACCGTGCGCAACTGGCGCAGGAAGTCATCGGCCACCATGCGTATGCCGGCCACACCCTGTATGCCCTCGATAATCACGCCGGCAAACTCGCGTGTGGCAAGTCGCTCCTTGACAGCGGCAAGGTCGCCAAGCGGCACGAACTCGACATTAGGCGTGGCATTGAACGGGGCCTGAATCTTGGGGTTGTCGGTCACGGCAACCGCACCCGATGTGCGGCCGTGAAAGGCGCGGTCAAAGGCAAGAATCTTGGTGCGCCCGGTGGCAAACGATGCCAGCTTCATGGCATTCTCGTTGGCCTCGGCTCCAGAGTTGCACAGGAACAGCGAGTAGGAGGCGTAACCGCTCAGTCGGCCGAGCCTGTCGGCCAGCTTTACCTGCAGACTGTTCTTGACCGAGTTGGAGTAGAAGCCGAGACGGCCCACCTGGTCGCTCACGGCCTTGACATACTTGGGATGGGCATGGCCGATGGATATAACGGCATGACCGCCATAGAGGTCAAGATAGCGTGTGCCGTCGGCAGTAAAGACATACGAGCCTTCACCCCTGACAGGCTCGATGTCATATAATGAATATACGTCGAATAAAGTCATTGTGGTTATATGTTAGAATGCTGACGGCTTGAGTGCAAGACCTGTACGCTCGGGCAGACCGAACATGAGATTCATATTCTGGACAGCCTGGCCCGACGCACCCTTGAGCAGATTATCAATCGCGCTGAGAATGAGCAATTTGTCGCCGTGCTTCTCGAGCGAGATGACACACTTGTTGGTGTTGACCACCTGCTTGAGGTCAACAGCCTTGTCGGACACATGGGTAAACTCGGCATCGGCATAGAAATCCTTGTAGAGCTTGACCGCATCCTCGATTGGCATGTCGGTGGTCACGTCGGCCATCACAAATATGCCTCGGGCAAAGTCGCCGCGCACGGGGATGAAGCTGATTACAGGCTCCTTGCCCCCCTGGAGGGCCGAAAGGGTCTGCTTGATTTCCTTAAGATGCTGGTGCTCAAAAGCCTTGTAGACCGAGATGTTGTTGTTGCGCCACGAGAAATGGGTGGTACTACCGGGCTTGACGCCCGCGCCTGTCGAGCCTGTAATGCCCGTCACATGCACCTCGCCCACGAGCTTACCGGCAGCCGCGAGCGGCGCGAGGGCAAGCTGAATGGCAGTGGCGAAGCATCCGGGGTTGGCGAGTTTGGCGCAACCCTTCACGGCATCGCGCTTCACCTCGGGGAGTCCGTAGACATATCCGTCAGACTCGTCGCGGTAATCCTGCGCCAGGTCAACAATCTTCAGTCCCTCGGGCATCTCGTTATCCTCCCAGAACTTACGGCTGAAGCCGTGGCCCTGGCAGAGAAAAAGCACGTCGCAAGCCTTGAGGTCATACGTCTCGGCAAACGTCAGGTCAGTCTCGCCGATAAGCCCCTCGTGCACGTCGGTCACGGGAGCTCCGGCATTGCTTGTGGAGTGGACAAAGGCCACCTCCACGTCGGGGTGGTTGATGAGGAGTCTCAGCAACTCCCCGGCAGTGTAACCTGCCCCACCGATAATTCCGGCCTTAATCATAACAGTATGAAGATTTTAAGAGGACGTATCACTCGGCCGCGCCGTTGCGCTTCTGCACGTTGTGGTAAATCTTCATCTGATTGCCGAGAATCTTGGTGAATCCCTTCACATCATCGGCACTCCAGGCCTTGTTGACCTCGCCATATTCGCCGAAGTCGGTCTTCATGAGGTCAAAGGGCGAATCCACGCCCACGAGTGTGTAGCCGAGCGGGCGGAGGGTAATCTCCACGGTGCCCGACACGTTGCGCTGAGAATTTTCGAGGAACTTCTCCATGTCGCGCATCACCGGCTCGAGATACTGCGACTCGTGGAGGAACATTCCATACCAAGTGCCAATCTGGTCTTTCCAATACTGCTGCCACTTGGTGAGTGTGTGCTTTTCAAGCATCTTGTGAGCTGCGATTATGAGCATCGGGCCTGCGGCCTCAAAGCCTACGCGACCCTTGATGCCGATGATGGTGTCGCCGATGTGCATGTCACGGCCTATGCCGTAGCGCGAGCCGAGACGCTCCACCTCGCGGATGGCCTCGATGCGGTCGGCATACTCCTTGCCGTTGACGGCCACGACCTCGCCCTTGTCAAAGGTTATGGTCATCTTCTCCTCACCCTCGGCCGTCACCTGGCTGGGATATGCGCTGTCGGGGAGGGTCTGCTCGGAGTGCAGAGTCTCCTTGCCGCCGATGCTGGTGCCCCAGAGGCCCTTGTTGATGGAGTATTCCATCTTCTTGTAGTCGGCCTCGATGCCATGTTTGCGCAGATAGTCAATCTCATACTCGCGGGTGAGGGTCATGTCGCGGGTGGGGGTGATAATCTCGATTTCGGGTGCGAGAATCTGGAATGTGAGGTCGAAACGCACCTGGTCATTACCCGCGCCGGTCGAACCGTGAGCCACTGCGTCAGCACCGATTTTCTTGGCGTACTCGATGATGGCGATGGCCTGGAATATACGCTCTGACGACACCGAGATGGGATATGTGCCGTTGCGGAGCACATTGCCGGCTATCATGTAGCGGATGCTCTTGTCATAATAGTCGCCGGTGACGTCGAGAGTGGCGTGTGACGCTGCGCCGAGAGCCATTGCGCGCTTCTCGATGCGCTCCAGCTCCTCGGGGCTGAAACCGCCGGTGTTGGCGATTGCTGTGTGTACTTCATAGCCGAGGTCTTCCGAGAGATATTTGGCTGCAAATGATGTGTCAAGACCGCCGCTGAAGGCGAGAACTACTTTCTTTTTCATAATATAATATGGGCTACCGTGTTGTTGAAATTAAAAAAATGTAGGATGTAAAAAAATTACAGTTTTGCCGGTCGTGCGGCATCAGTGTTTGAAGAGCTTGCCCATGCGGTTCTTAATCCACATGAGATAGGGGCGGCTCTTGGAGGGACGTTCGAGTTTGGCCTTGGGGTCGTAGAGCATACCTGTACACAGGCACATCCTGCGGTTGTTGCGCTGGAGTATGTCATAGTTGACACATCCCTTGCATCCGGCCCAAAACTCCTCATCATCGGTAAGTTCCGAGAATGTCACCGGGCGGTAGCCCATCTGCGAATTGAGCTTCATCACGGGCAGCGATGTTGTGATGGAGAAAATCTTCGCAAACGGAAATCTAAGTCGCGCCAGTTCAAACGTCTTGGCCTTGATTCGTGCTGCCAGCCCCAATCGTCGGAACTCGGGATCGACAATGAGGCCCGAGGTGGCCACATAATCACCATGTTCCCAGCTCTCTATGTAACTGAACCCGATCAGACGGTCGTCACAGAGAGCAACTACGGCCTTACCGCCCTTAATCTTCTGGGCGATGTACTCGGGCGTTCGACGGGCTATGCCCGTGCCACGCTGCAAGGCCGATTCGTAGATGAGGTTGACGATTTGCTCGGCATACTTGCAGTGTTCCTCCTGAGCAAACATCACCTTAATCTGGTCATTGTTCATCTGACTTGTTGCGGTACTTAGAAATTGTTAATAAAGTTAATAACCTTGTGTAAATATTCCGCAAAGTTACGCATTAAAATGACAATATCCTACAGTATCCGTCATTTTTATTTCATTTCGACACGATTTGTACCTTATTTCAACAGCCGTGGTCATCCCCGGCCCCGGATTTTTCTCACACAATATCTGAACGGCTACTTACGAAATAACGGCCAGGCCACCCTGCGAGGTCTCTTTGTAGAGCGACGGCAGGTCATGACCCGTCTGCTTCATCACCTCGACTATGCGGTCAAAGCTCACCGAGTGGCGGCCATCGGAGAACGCGGCATACAGGTTGGCGTCAAGTGCGCGGGCGGCGGCATAGGCATTGCGCTCGATACAGGGTATCTGCACCAGTCCGCACACCGGGTCGCACGTCAGGCCGAGGTGGTGCTCAAGTCCCATCTCCGCCGAGTATTCAATCTGGGCCGGAGTGCCGCCAAACAGTTGCGACGCTGCGGCCGCGGCCATCGCACACGCCACGCCCACCTCGCCCTGGCATCCTACCTCGGCACCTGACACCGAGGCGTTATGCTTGACCACGCTGCCAAACAGTCCGGCGGTGGCAAGGGCGCGCAACACACGCTTCTCCGAAAAATTCTTGGATGTATAGAGGTGATAGAGCACTGCGGGCACGATTCCGCACGAGCCGCAAGTGGGGGCTGTCACAATCTTGCCGCCCGAGGCATTCTCCTCGCTCACTGCGAGCGCGTAGGCATACACCAAGCCACGGCTCTTGAGCGAACTCGCATAACCCTCGGCATGAACATAATAGCTCACGGCCTTACGGCGCACGCCGAGTCCGCCGGGCAGCACACCCTCGGCCTCGATGCCGCGTTCCACAGCCTCCTTCATCACCTGCCACACCTCGCGCAGATAATCCCACACAGCCGGCCCTTCGCAACGGTCAACATACTCCCAAAAGCTCGACCCGGTTTTCTCACACCATTTCTGAATCTCGCGTATGGTGGTCATCTCGTAGACGCTGTCGGCCTTCTGACGCGACTCCCCTTCCTTCAGGATGTCACCGCCACCTATGCTATAATATGTCTCCCGGCACACGACGTCACCTTTGGCGTCAAGAGCCTCAAACTTCATGCCGTTGGGATGGAACGGCAGAAACACCTCGGGCATCCACACTATCTCACACGGGGCATCGGGCGTCAGAGCCTCGAGAATGGCCTTATCGGTAAGGTGGCCGCGGCCTGTGGCGGCAAGCGAACCGTAAAGTGTCACGCGACGTCGCGCCGCACCCTGACTCATGCCGAGAAACAGCTGTGCCGCCTTCAGAGGGCCCATCGTGTGACTGCTCGACGGCCCGTAACCTATCTTGAATATCTGCTTGATTGATTCCATAATTACTGTATGAGTGAAATATGTGCGACGGATTTGCATCCCAATCCCCAAAATTACTAAAAATCCTCCAAACATCTCTCCTGTTTGCTCAGATTTGCGTAACTTTGGGGGAACGAAACACCCTACGTCTATGAGTCAGCCTGCTGTCAGCGTGATTATGCCTGTGTATAATGCCGAGCGTTTTCTTGAATGTTCGGTGGGGTCGGTGTTGGCCCAGACCTGCGGCGACTGGGAGCTGATATGCTTTAACGATGCCTCGACCGACGGCTCACTTGACCGACTCAACGCCTATGCCGAGGCCGACCATCGAATCAGGGTCATAGACTCGGCTGTAAACGTCAAGCAGGGTGCCGGACGCAACCGCGCCATACGCGAGGCCCGCGGAGAGTTTGTGATGTTTCTCGACGCTGACGACTCCCTCGCACCCGAAGCCGTGGCCATGTGCCTCGACACGGCGAGGAGGAATGAAGCAGACATGGTGCTGTTTGACTACCGCCTTGTCCCCGGCAATGTGATGAGCCCGCTCGGTCAGCAATCCGAAGGGATGCACGGCGACGACCTGCGCCTGCGCCTCATCCGCAATCCGTCACCCGTATGGTCGGCGATGTACAGGCGCACGCTCATAACCGACAACGGGCTGTATTTCCCCGAACGGGTGTTCTACGAGGACAATGCCGTGGCCCTGGCCATACAGCTGTCGGCCCACGCCCCCATAAAGGTCAACGCCGCACTATACGAATACCACATCTACGACTCATCGGTGAGCCATCGCATCAATGACTACCGCTTCTTCCACCGCCTCGGCTCGGCAGTGACGCTCAAGGCTCACCTCCAGCGGCTCGGGCTGTACGAACGATGGCGCGAACCGATTGACTTTCTGCTGATTAATCAGTATTACGTTCACTCGATATTCGGCTGTGTCTACAGGTTTGACCGTGTGCCCATCCTGCGCCACCGCTATATACGCGCCACTATAGGCCGTGTGGTGTCCGGCTACCGCAACAATCCATCTTACCGCGCGCTTCCGAAAGGTCAGCGGTTGAAAATCATTCTGCACACCCGCTTCCCCCGGCTGCTCAATCTGCTGTGGAGGGCAAAGCGGACTCTCTCATCACAAAAGTAACTCATCACAAAAATATAACCACCTTAAATATCACCACCTTAAATATCACCATGAACAAACACCTTTTAACCATCCTGCTCTCGGCCACCGTGCCGCTGTCAGGCATGTGTGCCGTGCATAACATCCTCGACTACGGGGCTGTGAGCGACACCACGCAACTGAGCACCACGGCCATACAGCGCGCCATCGACGAGTGCTCGGCCTCGGGCGGAGGCACGGTGCTGATTCCCTCCGGCGGCTACAAGACCGGCAGCATAATGCTCCGCAGTCACGTGACACTCAACCTCGAAAACGGCGCGACACTCTACGGCAGCACCGACATAGCCGACTATACACCCGTGTCGACCGACTATGTGTCACTCCGCACCAACACACCCACCATACAGCTGATATATGCCGACAAGGTGACCAACGTGGCCATCACCGGCCAAGGCACCATCGACGGTCGCGGCAAGGCGTTTCCGAAACTGTCGTGGAACGACGAGGGCATCACCCGCCCCCATCTGCTGAGATTCATACAGTCGTCAGACATCACAGTCACAGGCGTCACACTCAAAAATTCAGGCTGCTGGATGCAGCACTACCTTGCATGCGACCGCCTCAAAATCGACGGCATAACCGTAATCAACCGCAACAACTACAACAACGACGCTCTCGACCTCGACGGATGCCACAACGTTACTGTCAGCAACATGATAGCCGACTCTGACGACGACGCCATCACCCTCAAGAGCACATCGCCGCGCCTGTGCGAGGACATCACCATCAGCAACTGTGTGGTGTCGAGCCACTGCAACGCCATCAAGCTCGGCACCGAAACCAACGGCGGATTCAACAACATCAACATCCGCGGCATCGTGGTGAAGCCCTCGGCTGACCAGTCGACACAATACTTCGGCTACCCCGGCGGCATAGGCCACTCAGCCATATCGCTCGAGATTGTCGACGGCGGCACGATGCGCAACGTCAACGTCTCTGACATCACCATACGCGGCACCGAGTCGCCCATCTTTATCCGCCTCGCCGACCGTGCGCGCCCCTACTCACCCGAGCATCCCGTAGAGGGTGTCGGCTCGATAAGCGGCGTGGTGCTCCATGACATCATCATCGACGGCGCAGGCCCCACGGGCTGCTCCATCACCGGACTGGAGGGGCATCCCGTAAGCGACATCCTGCTTCACGACATAACCATCACCCATGCCGGAGGCCAGCCCGTAACACCCGCGCCGACCGACGAGAAGCGTGCCGAGTATCCCGAATCGACCATGTGGGGCATACTCCCGGCACAAGGGTTCTGGCTCAACCACACCCGCAATGTCACTCTGCGCGACATCAAGGTGCACGCCCTCTCCCCCGATGCCCGCCCCGTCATTGTAGCCACCGACTCGGAAAAGCTAACCCACGACAAACAATTAGTAATTAGCAATTAGTAATTAGTAATTTTTCGGATTTGTAATTCTCTATTAATCAAATTATTATTCCACTAATCAATAAATCCTCCAATACTGTGTATCGCATAACCTTAGCTCTAATCTGCCTCCTCTCATTTCTTTTCCCGGCAATGGCCGAGAACTATCCTTACCGTAACGATTTCCTGTGGGTCACTGTCCCCGACCATTCCGACTGGCTCTATAAGACCGGCGAAAATGCCACTGTAGATGTGCAGCTGCTCCGCTACGGTCAGCCGACCTCGGATGCGACCGTAACCTACACTCTCGGCGACGATATGCTGCCCGACGACCGCAAAGAGGTCGTGAAGCTTGACCGCAACGGTCGTGCCACCATCGAGATGGGCACAATGACCAAGCCCGGATTTCGCGACCTGCGTCTCACCGCCACAATAGACGGGCAGAAGACCGACCATCATATCAAACTCGGATTCTCGCCCGAACGCCTCGAGCCGTTTGTGCGCGAGCCTAAAGACTTCCGGTCGTTCTGGGCCAAGGCCGTGGAGCAGGACAAGAAATTTCCCCTCACCTACACCACCGAGCCCGTCGAGAAATACACCACCGACAAGATGACCTGCCAGCTCGTCAAGCTCCAGCTCAATCCCGAGGGCCGCTGCATGTACGGCTACCTGTTCATCCCCAAAGGGGGCGGCAAATATCCCGCAGTGCTCTGCCCTCCCGGCGCGGGTGTAAAGACCATCAAAGACCCTATGATACACCGCTATTACGGCGAAGGGGGCATGATACGTTGCGAGATTGAGATTCACGGATGTCACCCCGAACTGAGCGAGGCCGAGTTTGCACAACTGCGCAAGGAGAAAGGCAAATATCTGGAGTTCGGACTCGACGACCCGAATGAGTATTACATGAAGGATGTCTACCTCGGATGCCGCCGCTTTCTCGACCTCCTCACCTCACTCCCCGAGTGGGACGGCACCAACCTCTTCACACAGGGAGGCAGCCAGGGCGGCGCGCTTGCCATCACCACAGCCATGCTCGACCCGCGCGTGAACGGATGCGTGGCCAATCACCCTGCCCTCAGCGACATGACCGGCTATCTGAGCGACAAGACCGGCGGCTATCCACACCACTTCCGCAAAGACCGCAACGAGGCTACCCCCGAAAAGATTCGCACGCTCGAATATTACGACGTGGTCAACTTCGCCCGTCATCTCACATGCCCGGTGCGCATGACGTGGGGATTCAACGACAACACCTGCCCGCCCACCACATCCTATGAGGTCTACAATGTGATTTCCACACCCAAGTCAGCCCTCCTGACCCCTGTAAACGAGCACTGGACCTCGGCCACCACCGAGCACGACCACTACCTCTGGATTAAAGACCACTGCAAATAAAGAAGATTTGCTCATATTTCGGAAAAGGGTTAATTTTGTGGCCTTGATAATTTTGTGGCCTTATGGATAAGTCCGAACAGGAATATTATTACGCCACACTCTCGGGCGGACTGCGGGTGGTGATGCACCATCGGCCCGGGAGCGTGGCCGAACATTGCGGCGTGGCCGTGCGTGCCGGCAGCCGCGATGAGTCGCCCGAGCATTACGGCCTGGCGCACTTCGTGGAGCACACCATATTCAAAGGCACCCTGCGCCGCCGCGCATGGCACATCCTAAACCGCATGGAGCGCGTGGGAGGCGAACTGAACGCCTACACCACCAAGGAGGAGACGGTGGTCTACACCACCTATCCCGCCGGATATATGGAGCGTGCCATCGACCTGGTGGCCGACCTGGTGGAGAACTCGCAGTTCCCCACCACCGAAATCGACCGCGAACGCCAGGTGGTGGCCGATGAGATAGACTCTTATCTCGACATCCCGTCAGAAGGCATCTTTGACGACTTCGACGAGCTGATGTTTGCCGGCTCACCCCTCGCCCACCCCATCCTCGGCAGCCGCGAGAGCATCGAGCGGCTCACCTCCGATGTGTGCCGCCGCTATCTCGACACGTTCTACCGTCCCGACAACATGGTGCTGTTCTACTCCGGCCCCGAAAAGCCCGACCGAGTCATCAGAGTGGCCGAGAGATGTTTCTCCTCCGGCAAACGGCAGATACCGGCCACCACGACCGGCATGTCCACCCCCAAGGCCATCCCCACCGTGCCGCCACGCGCCGATGTGGTCAGAGAGATAGGCTCGCATCAGGCCCACACGGTTTTGGGCACAAGGATTCATGACATGTATTCGCCCGAGCGTTATGCCACGGCCCTTCTCACCAACATCCTCGGCGGCCCGGGCATGAACTCGCTGCTCAACGTGGCCCTGCGCGAACGCCGCGGACTGGTCTACACCGTCGACGCCTCTACCGCCCTCCTGTCCGACGCCGGACTCTTCACCATCTATTACGGCTGTGATGCCGACGATGTGGAGCGGTGCCGCAGGATTGTCGAGGGGATAATCGAGCGTCAGGCCACCGACCTCATGACCCCGCGCCGGCTCGAGGAGGCACGCCGCCAGTACATAGGCCAGCTCACCCTCGCATCGACCAACACCGAGCAGCGGGCACTCAACATGGCCCGCGCCACGCTGCTGCGCGGACGTGTCATCCCCTCGGCCGAGAATCTCGAGGCCATACGCGCCATCACCCCCGCAGCCCTGCGCGATGCCGCCGCCTCGCTCACCCCGCTCTCGCGCCTCACACTCATGTAGCGATATGACCGTTCAAGAGAGGGGCTAACTCTTGGAAAATTCGCGCATATGCACTAATTTTGCATCATAAAAGAAAACAACAACATCGCAATGGAAAAGAAATTCAAGCGCACACTCATAACCACAGCTCTCCCCTATGCCAACGGCCCTGTCCACATCGGCCACCTGGCCGGCGTGTATGTCCCGGCCGACATCTATGCCCGCTACCTCCGCCTCAAAGGCGAAGATGTAGTGATGGTGGGCGGCAGCGACGAGCACGGAGTGCCCATCACTCTGCGCGCACGCAAGGAGGGGGTGACACCTCAGGAGATTGTTGACCGTTACCACACCATCATCAAGGACTCGCTCGAGGAGTTGGGAGTGTCGTTTGACATCTATTCGCGCACCACTTCCGACCTGCACCACCAGACCGCCTCGGAATTCTTCCGCCGTCTCTATGACAAGGGTGAGTTCACCGTGCAGACAGCCCTCCAGCCCTACGATGAAAAGGGTGGCGAGTTCCTGGCCGACCGCTATGTCGTAGGCACCTGTCCCAAGTGCGGCAACGAGCGTGCCTATGGCGACCAGTGCGAGGCATGCGGCTCGTCGCTCAACGTCACCGACCTCATCAACCCCTGCTCGGCCCTGACAGGCGAGCCTGTGAAGATGCGCGAGACTACACACTGGTATCTCCCCCTCGACAAGTGGGAAGACAAGCTCCGCTCATGGATTCTCGACGGCCACAAGGAGTGGAAGACCAACGTCTACGGCCAGTGCAAGTCATGGCTCGACGGAGGCCTCCAGCCCCGCGCCGTGAGCCGCGACCTCAACTGGGGCGTGCCCGTGCCCGTGGAGGGTGCCGAGGGCAAGGTGCTCTACGTATGGTTTGACGCCCCCATCGGCTACATCTCCAACACCAAGGAGCTGCTGCCCGACACGTGGGAGACATGGTGGAAGGACCCCGAGACACGCATCATCAACTTCATCGGCAAGGACAACATCGTGTTCCACTGCATCGTGTTCCCCGCAATGCTCATGGCTTACGGTGACAACTTCCAGCTGCCCGACAATGTGCCCGCCAACGAGTTCCTGAATCTCGAGGGCGACAAGATTTCGACCTCGCGCAACTGGGCCGTATGGCTCCACGAATATCTCAAGGACCTCCCCGGCAAGCAGGACGTGCTCCGCTACGTGCTCACCGCCAACGCCCCCGAGACCAAAGACAATGACTTCACCTGGGCCGACTTCCAGGCACGCAACAACAACGAGCTGGTGGCCATCCTCGGCAACTTCGTCAACCGTGCCCTCGTGCTCACCCACAAATATTTCGGCGGCGTGACACCCGTGGCCGGCGAACTCACCGACACCGACCGTCAGGCCATAGCCGACATCCGCGAGGCCATCAAGGCCGAGAGCGAGGCCCTCGACACATTCCACTTCCGCGAGGCCCTGAAGCAGGCCATGGAGATTGCCCGCGTGGGCAACCGCTACCTGCAGGAGACCGAGCCGTGGCGCGTGGCCAAGACCGACCTCGCCCGCACCGGCACCATCCTCAACATAGCCCTGCAGATATGCGCCAACATCGCCATAGCCTTCGAGCCGTTCATCCCCTTCACCACCGCCCGCCTCGCCAAGATGCTCGGTCTTGAGAATCTCAGCTGGGACAAGCTCGGCCAGACCGACCTCGTGGCCGACGGCAAGGAGATAGGCCGGCCCGAACTGCTGTTTGAGAAGGTGGAGGACGCAACCATCCAGGCCCAGGTGCAGAAACTCCTCGACACCAAAAAGGCCAACGAGGCAGCCGCATGGCGTCCCGAGCCTCAGGCCGAGGAAGTGGACTTCGACACATTCTGCCGCAGCGACCTGCGCGTGGGCACAGTGCTCGAGTGCACCAAGGTGCCCAAGGCCGACAAACTGCTCCGCTTCCTCATTGACGACGGCATGGAGAAACGCACCATCGTGTCGGGCATAGCCAAATACTACAATCCCGAAGACCTCGTGGGCAAGCAGGTATGCTTCATAGCCAACCTGCCCGTGCGTAAGCTCAAAGGCATCGAATCGCAGGGCATGATACTCTCAGCCGAGAGCTCCGACGGCTCCATCGTGCTCCTCACCCCCTCCGCCCCCGTGGCCCCCGGCTCGAAAATCGGCTAAAGGCCAAGAATTTAAAATGAACAATGGAAAATTATCGGGGGGATGCAGCCGAGGTTGTTATGCCCGGTAATTTTCCATTTTTAATATCCTGACAAGTCAAAATCCTCACAGGCTGTCTTAATTTTAAATTTTTAATTTTAAATTTTTAATTCCCCCTATGGCTCCTCGTATTCTTATCATCTACACAGGCGGCACTATCGGCATGATAGAGAACCCTGACACCAAGGCTCTTGTGCCGTTTGACTTCACCCATCTCATGGACAATGTGCCCAAGGTGAAGATGCTGGAGTATCATATCGACAACATCCAGTTCACCCCCATCGACTCGTGCGACATGGGGCCGGAGGGATGGAAAGAGATTGCGTTGGCCATACAGGAGAATTACGACAGCTATGACGGATTTGTGGTGCTCCACGGCACCGACACCATGGCCTACACAGCCTCGGCCCTCTCGTTCATGCTCGCCCATCTCGACAAGCCCGTCATCATCACCGGTTCGCAGCTGCCCATAGGCGAGGTGCGCACCGACGGCGAGGAAAATCTCATCACAGCCCTTCAGATAGCCGCCGCCCGCAACTTCAACGGCGACCCCATGGTGCAGGAGGTGGCCATACTGTTTGAGAACTACCTGTGGCGCGGCAACCGCTCCACCAAGATGAGTGCCGACAACTTCAACGCCTTCAAGAGCAACAATTACCCCGAACTGGCCAAGATAGGTCTCGGCATCCATTTTGCCGAAAAGGCCCTGCGTCGCCCCAACGAACGCAGGCCGCTCCATGTCACCACCACGATGGACCTCGGCGTGATGACAATAGACCTGCACCCGGGCATGACCCGCGAGATGCTCCACCATCTGCTCAACACCCCAGGCATCAAGGGCATAGTGCTGCGCACCTACGGCGCGGGCAACGCCCCCACCTCGTCATGGTTTCTTGAGGAGATAAAGAACTGTGTGGCCAGCGGAGTGGTGATTGTCAACGTAACACAGTGTGTCAACGGCGGTGTGCATGCGCGCCGCTACGCTTCGGGCGACCATCTCGCCAACTGCGGCGTAATCTCGGGCCACGACATGACCTCCGAGGCCGCACTCACCAAACTCATGTACCTCTTCGGCCTCGGCCTCACCCCCTCGGCCGTCGCCACACGCTTTGCCGTAGACCTCTGCGGCGAAGTAACACTGTAGTTAGGAGCGACGGCTTCTGCCGCCCCTTTGCTCCTACAGCCCGGCCAAGCACTCATAAGGGAATATAAACCTTATGTCGCTTTTGTCCCTTGTGTCCTTATGTACCTTTCTTAAATTGCACCCTGAGAAGCATTTCTCGTCTTTTACAAACTTTAACATATATTCCCCCCGTTTTTCATCGAACTTTTCCCGTGCGGCGATGTTATACATATGCAACCCGCATTTTTTGAATCTTTACCCGCCTGAAAAAGGCCATCCACAGTTTTTTTATCTACACCCTATTCTTTTACAACCTGCACATTTTTTTAATCTTTTAAGACGGAATCGACATGGAAAGTTTAATGTATGATTTTTTCAGCAATGGTGCTTCCATAGCAACATCATCAGAATCTGCTCACAGCTCGTATGACTTCATGGCTGACTGGCAGCCCGGAGGACAGGATGTGAACGCCACCGTGCGTTCTAACGAATACCTCTCAGACTGGAATTAAGAACCTAAGCCTACAGCATAGCGTCAGCGATGCAGAGAGGGAGAGCGATTACTATTCTCCCGCTGCATCCATCCTAAAAGAAAAAGCCCCGGTGGCCGCAAGGCCATCGGGGCTAAACTTCGCATTATTTAATCCATCGTGGGGACGATTCTATTTCTTGTCAATATCCTGAAGCAGGGTCTTGACGGCGGTGGTGAGCTGCTGGTCCTGACCCTTGACGATGAGTGCGGGGTCATTTGCCACCTTCACGTCAGGCTCGAGCTGAGTGTTCTCGAGGAAATTGCCCTCGGCTGTACGGAAACCTACCACAGGGATGCCGAAGTAGAGCGAGGGGTCCTGGAGGGTCACCCAGTTGACCGAACTCATGGTGCCCGGCACTGGCATACCCACAATCTTGCCGAGCTTGTTGTGCTTATACATCCAGGGTGTGCCGTGGGCGTTGGAATAGTTGGCCTCGCCGGTAATCATAATCGAGGGGCGCAGCCAACGCTTTGAGGGCATCTCGCCGCTCTTGACGCCGCGTATCTCCTGAGTCAGATACTTCTTGCCGCTGAACAGTATCTCTATATCCTCGTGCAGACGGCCACCGCCGTTAAAGCGGGTGTCAATCACGATACCGTCACGGTCAGCATAACGGCCGAGCACGTCGGCATAGATTTCGCGGTAAGAACCGTCGTCCATCGACTTGATGTGCACATAGCCGAGACGTCCGCCCGAGAGGGAGTCAACAATGTGGCGGTTGCGCTCTACCCAGCGGTCGTAAAGCAGACCGTTGACCGTACCGACATTTACGGGGAGCACCACCTCCTCGACCTTCTCGCCCGAGGGGAGGGTGAATGCCACGAGGGTCTTGGTGCGCACGCGGTTGTTGAGCAGTGCGAGCGGGTCGCTGTCCTTTCCGAGGGTCTTGCCGTCAATGGCGGTGATGATTGAGCCGGCCTTCATCTGCGACGAAGTGCGGTCAAACGGACCGTTCTTCAACACCTCGGCCACACGGAGTCCGTCGCCGGTATAGGCCACGTCATAGAGCAGGCCGAGTGATGCTGTCGGGTCGGGCGAACCGTTGCCACGGTAGCGGCAGCCGGTGTGGCTCACGTTGAGCTCGCCGAGCAGCTCGGCAGCCATTTCGGCAAAATCATAGTTATTGTTGATGTGGGGGAGGAACTTGCGCGAGTTCTTTCCGAGGCCCTCCCAGTCGGCACCGAACATATCCTTGACAAGGAAACGCTTGGCCTCCTGGTCGAGAATGTAGTCATACATGTACTCGCGCTCCTTGGCATGGTCGACATCCTGGGTCGTTGAGAGCGAGATGCTTTCCATCTTGCCGCCGGGGAGCGACATCTTGCGCAGCTGCGAACCCATGAGGAAGAGGTTCTTGCCTGCGGCATCGGGTATCATGTTGGCGTTAGAGCCTATGCTCTTGAAGAGCGACACGTCACCCTTACGCAGGTCCTTCTTCCAGAGGCCGTAGCTGTCGTCGGTCTTGGCTATGAAATAGAGTGTCTCGCCGTCATTGTCGACATACATGTCGCCGAGGTTGGACGAGAACGGGGTCAGGCGCACGATGCGGTCCTGAATGCCCTCGGTCTCAACGGTCACGTGGTCCTCAGGCTTCTCGTCCTTGGCATCGGCCTTCTTGGAGTCCTTCTTGCCCTTCTTCTTATCATCCTTTGCGTCCTTCTTGTCGGCGTTGCGCTTCTGCGACTTCTCCACCTCCTTCAGCAGGGCGAAATCCTCTTCTGACAGGCGGTAGCGGTCATATGCCTCTCGGTTGGTGAAGGCCATGAGCACGTCGCTCGTCGCGCCCCACGAGGCATGGTTCTTCATGCCGTAGCGGTCGCTCTCGAATATCACGGCATCACCGTTCATCACCCAGCGGGGGTTGAAGTTGGAGTATGCGTCGTTGGTTATGTTGATAAGCTCGCCTGTGTTGGCGTTGATGATGGCTATGTCATAGTACGGGTCGCGCTGATGCACGTCGATGGTAGCCGCAAGCCACTCGCTGTCAGGCGACCAGTCGAGCATGATGTCACCGTCGCGGGCAGTGTAGGTCTCGCCGTTGGTCAGGAGCTTCACCTTGCGTGACTTCAGGTCCATTACGGCAATCTTGTTGCCGTCCTGGATAAAGGCCATGCGCTCGCCGTTGGGCGAGATGAGCGGATTCTGACGGTCGATGTTATCCTTGGCCGGGAACACCGCAGTCTCCTCGATAATCGTGGCGTTGGGGAAGTTGGGGTCCTCGTCGCGTCCGATTGTGGCCTTATATATATTAAGGTGGCCGTCGCGGTCAGAGTTGTAGTAGATAGTGCGGTTGTCAGCCCACGAGGGGGAATCCTCACCCTGCGGAGTCTTGGTAATCTGACGTGTGGTGGGATACTCCACCGAGGTCACGAAGATGTCGCCGTGATTGGAGAACGCCACCTGCTTGCCGTCAGGCGAGGGCACTGCACCGGCTGCGCCCGACACTCTGCGGCGGGTCACATCCTCCACGTCATCGGTGACGATGTCGATGGCCACCTTCTTGGGCTGGCCACCCTTGTCGCTCATGGTGTAAATCTCGCCGTCATATCCGAATGCGAGGGTGCCGTTGGCTCCGCGCGAGAGGAAACGCACGGGATGGGTCTTCATCTTGGTCACGGCTGTGACCTTCGACGGGTCGGAGAGCGGGAAGGAGTAGACGTTGAATGTGCCGCCGTCGCGCTCGCTCAGGAAGTAGACGGTCTCGCCGTCACCGCCGATAATGGGGTTGCGGGCCTCGCCTGCATGCTTGGACAGATTGGTGTGCGTACCTGTCTTGGCATCGTAACGCCACACGTCGCGGGTCACCGACGATGTGTGGTGCTTGCGCCATTCATCCTCCACGCCTTTGTGGTCATGATAGAGAAACGACTTGCCGTCGGGCAGGAACTCGACATTCAGAGCCGTGGTGCCGAGTATCTGGCGGGGACGTCCGCCGTCGACGGGCACACTGTAGAGCTGGGTCATGCGCCCCGAGGGGAACACGAGGCTCGATGCCGGAGCCTGTATGGCAGCCGAATAGACCACCGACTTGCCGTCGGGGGTAAATGCCTCGGGGGTCTCCGAAGCCGAGTTGTATGTGAGACGTTTAGCCGTACCGCCGTCGGCACTCATTATGAAGATGTCCTGTCCGCCCTCGCGGTCGCTTGCAAAGGCTATTGTACGGCCGTCGGGCGACCATACGGGCACTGATTCGTATGACGTGGCTGTGGTGAGCCGTTTAGCCTGTCCGCCTGACGCAGGCACTGTGTAAATGTCCCCCTTGTAGGTGAAAGCGATGGTGTTGCCGTCGGGTGAGATTCTCACGTCGCGGAGCCACAGCGGGGTGGCCGCGCCCGCCCACAATGCCGCACCCGCAAGGAAGAGTGACGATACGAGCTTTTTCATTTGTTTGTTATATCGGGTTAGAAATGTGAAAACGAAACGAGTTTTATAGGCTATGATAGCTTCTTATTTTTTCCACTGACGCCTCTGCAGATAGTCTGACAGCCATACGCCGAAGAGGATGAGCGCGCAGCCCGTGCCGCCGATTACGGTGACCTGCTCATGAATGATTATCACCGAGAACACCAGTGTGACTATAGGCTGAAAATACAGGTAGTTGGAAGCGTTGACCGAACCGAGCTTATTGATGGCGAGGGCCCACAGCAGATAAGCCGCCATCGAGCAGACGAGTCCGAGAAACGCGAGATTGCCCATCACGGACGGGCGAAGCAGTATGTCGAGCGGCGCAATCTCAGGCTCGAGAAGCAGAAACGGGATGGCAGTCAGCACACCATAGAAGAACACCTTGCGCGTGATAAACCGGGCGTCATAATGGGCATTGAGAGGCTTGAGCACAAGGCAATATATGGCCCAGCAGAGTGCGGCAAGGAGTGCGAGCATATCGCCGAGCGGATTGATGCTGAGATTAAAGCTGCTGTTGAATATCACAAGTCCCACGCCGAGAAACGCCACCATCGACCCGACATATGCCCCGCGACCCGGCCTCTCGGTCTTATAGATGGCACCCACCAGCAGCACCGTGAGCAGTGGCGACATCGAGGTGATGAGCGACACATTGGTCACAAGCGTGTACTCCAGGGCCACATTCTCTGCGATGAAATAGACCGAACCCGCCACGATGCCGCAGAGCACGAACAGCAACTCGTCCTTCAGCGAGTTGGCCCACAGCTTCTGATGGCACATGGCCAGCGTTATGGCATAGGCGAGGGTGAAACGGTAGATATAGATTTCTATCGGGTGCAGCCCGTTGTCGAGCAGCACGCGGGTGCTTATGAACGACAGCCCCCATGCGGTGACTGCGATTAGAGCGAAGATGTGATAGACCCAAAGGTTATTCCTTACCGAAACGCGCTTTGTTTCCATGGCTTAACGTGATTTTATGGTCGTGACTGATGATTGAATAGTTAACCCTACCTTGTCGCCGGGCTTTGTGACCGAATTTATGAAGGTTGAATTACATGCAAATGTACGATTATTTTTCCACATGGCAAAGCTATTAAAAATATCTTAAAAATATTGTGTGCCGAAGTTGCTGACACGCCGAAAAAATCATAACTTTGCAGTCCGTATGAAATACGGTTTTGACAACGAGAAATATCTCAGGATTCAGTCCGAACACATTCAGGAGCGCATCTCCAAGTTCGGCAACAAGCTGTACCTCGAGCTTGGAGGTAAGCTCTTCGATGACCACCACGCCAGCCGCGTGCTGCCCGGCTTCCGCCCCGACAGCAAGCTGAGCATGCTCTCAAAACTCAGCGACCACGCCGAGATTGTGATAGTGATAAGCGCGGTCGACATCGAGAAAAACAAAGTACGTAACGACCTTGGCATCACCTATGACATGGACGTGCTGCGCTTGCGCGACGAGTTCCAGAGCCGTGGCTTCCTCGTCAGCTCGGTGGTGATTACCCACTACAACGGCCAGAGCAGTGCCGACGCCTTCCGCGCCCGCCTCGAGCGCATGGGCATCACCACCTACTACCACTACCTCATCGACGGCTATCCCCACAACGTCGACCTCATCGCATCCGACAAGGGCTTCGGACGCAACGACTATGTCGAGACCACCCGCCCGCTCGTCATCGTCACCGCCCCCGGCCCCGGCAGCGGCAAGATGGCCGTGTGCCTGAGCCAGCTCTACAACGAGCACAAGCGCGGCATCGAGGCCGGATATGCCAAGTTTGAGACATTCCCCGTCTGGAGCCTGCCCCTCAAGCACCCCGTCAACATCGCCTACGAGGCCGCCACTGCCGACCTCAACGACGTCAACATGATTGACCCCTTCCACCTCGAGGCCTACGGCAAGACCGCCATCAACTACAACCGCGACATCGAGATTTTCCCCGTGCTCAACGCCCTCTTCGAGGGCATCTACGGCGAGAACCCCTACAAATCGCCCACCGACATGGGCGTGAACATGGTGGGATTCTGCATCAATGACGACGAGGTGTGCCGCAAGGCGTCAAACGACGAAATCATACGCCGCTACTTCACCGCACTCAACCATCTCGCGCAGGGCGAGGGCAACGATGCCGAGGTCAACAAGATAGCACTCCTGTTCAAGCAGGCCAAGATTGACCCCTCCTACCGCAAGCCCGTGACCGCCGCCCGCGAGCGTGCCGAGCGCAGCGGTGTGCCCTGCTCGGCCATCGAACTGGCCGACGGCACCGTCATCACCGCCGAGACCAGCGCGCTGCTCGGCCCGAGTGCTGCACTCATCCTCAACGCCATCAAGCACCTGGCGGGCATTGACCATTCGGTCAAGCTCATCCCCCAGGCCATGATTGAGCCGATACAGCACACCAAAATCAACTATCTGCGCAGCCACAACCCGCGTCTGCACACCGACGAGGTGCTCGTGGCTCTCGCCGTGCTCAGCACTCATGACGAGAACTGCCGCCGCGCACTCGAAAAGCTCCCCGAACTTGACGGATGCCAGGTGCACTCCACCGTGATGCTCGGCGAGGTTGACCACAAGATATTCAAGAAACTCGGCGTCGGTCTGACCTGCGACCCCGCCAAAAAGAAACCGACCCCCATCCCCTCGGCAGAATAACAGCCGCAGGGCAGGAGCGACGGCTTCAGCCGTCGATATGGCACAAACGATGTAACTCAACCTTGTGATGGCTGATACGTCGTGTCATATCGACGGCTGAAGCCGTCGCTCCTACCCTGAAGCCGTCGCTCCTATCCTGCGGTCAATCGCAAGAGGTTTTCGCCGAAAAATTGTTTTTTAGGACGCATTTATTAGGATTTTAACCTAAAAACCATTAAATTTGCACTTTGAATGAAAAACCTGGCCTGCGCATAGGCCGACAAGTCTAATACCATAATTTCGATAGTAAATTCCATACTGATAATTATCACAATTTTTTAACCACAATTTAATACCAACTATTTTTCAATTTATGACAAGGAAAATTTTTAAGATTGCCCTCGTCCTCGCATGTCTCGTCGGCTTCCAGTCGGCCCGTGCAGAGTTCAAGGACATCAAGATTGACCTGACCGGGCAGGGTGTACTGCAAGCCGATGAGCTGAAGCAGGGCACCGCGGTAAAGTTTGGCGTAGTCGTGGCCGCTGATGGAACGAATACGCGAGTGGATGCCACCGATGCATCTGCCAACATAGTAATCGACGGCAAGTATTGGAACGACCACGGCTTGGGCGGTGGCTCCATCATCACACTCAATGTCGACGGCCCCGTCAAAATCGGCCTCGGCACATGCCAGTATGGCGGTGGCGATGTCACTGTAACCAACCGTGCCGGTGACACCGTCCTGACAATGAACAGCAACGACGGCACATGCTGGAAAGCCAACAATGAGAAGTATGCCTACGGAACCTATAAAGGCGAGGCTGATGTCCTCACCATCAAGGTCGGCAATTATCTCCCTGCAATCACAGTCGGGGCAGTCAATCCCGCCGACCTCGTGGAGGATGCGACCGTGACCTATAGCCTCGGCGAGTATGCCGGTGCAGGTGTCGTGCCCGCTGCCGAGAAGGTAGAGATTGGCAAGACATTCACCATCCCCGCCAACTTCACCATCTATCAGGAGGGCAAGACCCTCGTTGGCTGGACCGACGGCAGCAAGACCTACGAAATCGGCGAGATTGTCACCGTGCCCGGCGACATCACCCTCACCCCCGCGTTCGTCGACAACACCGTCACCCTCGCTGACCGCACCGAGCCCCTCACCATCAAGTGGGATTTCCAACAGCGTAATGGTGCACCCGCTGTCGGATTTCAGAATGTTGATGGCTTTTGGGTAGCACAGGCCACCATCGGCACCGAGACCATCGACGTCGCTCTCCCCTTCAGCACCAAGCCCGGCAAGATTGCCAACGCCAACTGGAAAAACCGGGCGCAGATGAACGAGGGCACCTCGTTTACCGTACCCGCATGCGACGGAGCTGTGATTTCACTCGAATCAATGAATGCCACCGATTCAACCGTCGACAAGAATAAGATGGAAACTAACGGCGGTAACGCATCCTTCACTTGTGCAGGCAAGATTGAGAACGCCAATCTTGTAATTGGTAAGGCCGGTTCATATTACCGTTACATTCAGGTAATGCTCCCCGTAGCCAAGGCCTCCGGCGGCCAGGTATTCGACAATGTCGACGCCTCAGTTGTATGGGCATTCAACAGCGAGAATTATGCCAAAGACGTAACTGCAACTCCTGAAGATGGATTTGCCGTAAAGGATTTCGATATCGGCGTATGTACTTTCAAGAAAATAACATCCACAACTGTATGTCCTGACATAAAATTTGTAGATATTGCGTCAACAAACGGAGGCTCAGACATAGTGAAATGGGTAGTCAAGCCTGTCAAGGGTCTTACGTTCGCCCCTGTAAGCGTCAGCTTCTACATTGCACGTGACGGCACAGACGGTAATGGCAAGGACGTTAATGTAACAGGTGCTGTTACCGGCGGCGAATCAATCGTGTTCGGTTCAATCACCCCTCACCGCATGAACAAAACCCAAGCCGATGACAAGTTTGGCAAGGATGATTCATATACCATAAAATACGAATACACTCTTACTGCCGACCAGCAAAAAGCCCTGACCTCAGGTGACGGCTTTGAGCTTGTACTCAACAACGGATATGGAACAACTAAGGGCTGTATGTACTCCGACGTTCACATCAATGGCATCCTGAACGGCACCTCTGAATCCGTTGAACTTTACACTTTCTCTGCCAACGCCAACATTGCCGAGGCCGGTAATATCTCAGTCTACCCCAAGGCTGCCGAATATGAGGCCGGAACCGCTGTAAAACTCACCGCCGAGAAGAATTTCGGCTATAAGTTTGTCAACTGGACCGATGCTGCCGGTAAGGAAGTATCAGCCGAGTCAGCGTTCACCTACACCGTTGAGGCCAACGCCGAGCTGACCGCCAATTTCAAGGCCATCAACACATACGAACTCGCATATACCGTAGAGGGCGGTGCCAACGACTATCAGGTACAGCTCAGCCCCGCGCCCGTTGTGGTTGACGGCAAGAATATGTATGAGGAAGGCACCACAGTCACACTCAATGCCATCAGCAACGAGATTATAACATTCACCAACTGGAACGACGGCCAGAGCTCAAGCGAAATCCAGATAACGATGGATGGCGACCACACCGACATCGTGGCCGGCTTTGACGCAATCGACTATATCGTAGCCTGGGACTTCATGAAGGCCGGCTGTGATGGTCGTTCCGCCGACTTTGCCGCCGCCGACAATGACGCTGTGTCCCTCGTGATGCGCAACGCCGCAGGCGATACATCAGGATGGCTTGACAAGAGCCAGCTATCCTCAGGTGGCTACGAAGGCCGCCCCGCCGCTGTAAACTGGCGCAGAACCGTCCTTGGCGATTACTACTGGCAGACTACTGTCAATGCCGAGGCTTTCACCGACATCAAGGTGATTACCGCCATGACCTACAACTACAACGCCTACACCACATATAATGTAGAGTACTCTCTCGACGGTGAGACATGGAGCAAAGTAGGCAGCATCACCATCGAAGGTGCCAAGAAATGGACCGACGCCACCCTCCCCCTCCCCGCCGAGGCCAACAATCAGAAGGCCGTAAGCATCCGCTGGATTGCTGACAAGTCCTCTAAGATTGACGGCACAACCTCCGATAACGACGGTATAGCTCTCGGTGCCACTTACATCGTCGGCACCGCCAAGCTCATTGACGACGGCACCGCACCCGTGCTCGTATCGCAGGTGCCTGAGAACAACTCCGAGACCGCCTCAATCAACGGCAAGATTGTCCTCACCTTCGACGAAAAGGTCAAGGTTAAGGAGGGCACAACCGCCACTCTCGGCGACCTCTCGCTCACTCCGTCAGTCACCGGCAAGACAGTGATGTTTGAGTACAAGAACCTCGCCTACGCCACCGCTTACAGGTTCACTCTCCCCGCCGGCAGCATCATGGACCTCACCGACAATGCCATGACCGAGGCCATCAGCATCAACTTCACCACCAAGACCCGTCCCGTAGTGGCCAAGGGCATCTATGAGGCTGAGGTTTCGACCGTCGACGAGCTCCTCGCCGCTATCGCCGAGGCCGGTAAGCGCGGCGATATGACCAAGCGTTTCCGCATCTTCCTCCACGACGGTACATACAAGCTCCCCGCAAGCACCACCGCTACCAAGACCGGCAGTGACGGCATTGCATATCCCGACCCCACCACATATCTCAGCACCCCCAACATCTCGTTTATCGGTGAGAGCCGTGACGGTGTGGTTATAACCAACACATTACCCAATGTAGAACACGACAACGGCTTCGGCCCGGCCAACGTCCTCGAGGGTATCGGCAAGGGCGATGTGCTCCAGCTCACAAAGACTGCGACCGGCACCTACTTCCAGCACCTCACAATCAAGAGTGCCATGGGTGACAAGAGAGGCCGTGACATCGAGCTTAATGACTATTCTGACAAGACCATCTGCAAGGATGTATGCCTCTGGGGCTATCAGGACACCTATAATTCAAACAACGAGAACTCACGCTTCTACTTCGAAGGCGGTGTGCTCCGCGGCCGCACTGACTTCCTCTGCGGCAAGGGCGACGTCTACTACAACGGCGTGACCCTCGAGATGTGCGAGAAAGGCGGCTACATCGCTGTTCCCTCCAAGCCCAAGAAGTACGGCTACATATTCAAGGACTGCGAGATTACAGGCTCGGCATCTGACATCGACGGCAACTACACCCTCGGACGTCCATGGGGCAAGGGCACACCTATCGCCCTCTTCATCGATACCAAGATGACCGTCAAGCCCTCAGCCATCGGCTGGAACGAAATGTCAGGCGGCTGGCCCGCACGCTTCGCCGAGTACAACTCGACAACAGCCACCGGCACAGTAATCGACCTCAAGGACCGCAAGAAACTCTTCGGTGAACACAAAGAAGGCGACGTAACAATCCCCGCCGACAAGCCCAACAACCCCGTCCTCACCAAGGAGGAGGCCGACTTCCACTCCTACGCTCGCGTAATGGGCGGTGACGACGACTGGGACCCCGCATCGCTCGCCGAGCAGGCACCCGCTCCCGCCAACGTCAAGCTCGACGGCAGCATCCTCTCATGGGACGACAACGAGTATGTACTCTGCTGGGCAGTATGCAAGGACGGCAAGGTGATTGCATTCACCACCGAACCCACCTACACCATCGAGGCTGAGGCAGCCGCCAAGTCGGCTCCCGTCTACTCGGTACGCTCCGCCAACGAAATGGGCGGTCTCGGCGAGGCTGTCGAGGCAAGCGACATGTCGTCAATCAGCGACATCAACGCCGACTCTGACATCGTTTCGACCGTCTACTATAACCTCCAGGGCATGCGCGTGGCAGCCAACACCCCCGGCGTGCTCATCAAGGTTGACACCCTCGTCTCAGGCGAGACCGTAACCACCAAGGTTGTAGTAAAGTAACCGTGACCTGCTGAAAAGCAAACATCCCGCCTCGCAAGTGCGAGGCGGGTATATTCCCAAAAAGCACCCGCCCTGCGAATTTCACCATTCGCAGGGCGGGTGTTGTATTTAGCAGTTCGTTTACTAAAGAAGGGGACATAAGGACATAAGAGACAAAAGCGACATAAGATTTTATTATTGACAGCCTTTAGTTGTCATATTATCTCTTATGTCGCTTTTGTCTCTTATGTCCTTATGTCCCCTTCTCCAATTAATGTATCCCTTACACTGTCGGATTGGTCCATTTGGGAAGGGAGAAGATAAACTCGAGGCCGCCGGTCGAGCGGTTGTGCACCGAAATCGTGCCGCCGTGCGTGAGTATCGTGCTCTTGACGATAGGCAGGCCCAGGCCGGTACCGCCCTGTTTGCGCGAACGGCCCGTGTCCACACGATAGAACCGTTCAAAGAGATGAAGTATATGCTCCTCGGCAACACCCACACCGTTGTCATAGAAAGCAAACATGTAGAAACGCTCGCTCTCCGATATGAGCCTAAGCCCCACCTTCGTGCCGCCCGAATACATGGCGGCATTGCGTATGAGTCCGCATATCATACCGTTAATCAGGCCGTAATTGCCAGCCACATAGCACTCAAGGGGAATATCATAGGTGAACTCAAGCGAACCGGCAAGATTGTTGGCCGGCATGTCATAGTCAATCTGATACACGAGGTCATACATGTCCACCTTGTTCACGGCTATCTTGTCGCCGCCGTTCTCGAGGCGGGTCATGGTAGACACATCGTTGAGCAGATTGGTCAGACGCTCGATATTGCTCAACATGCGCTCAAGGAAACGAGTGCGCGTCTCGGCATCCATGTCAGGGTCGCCGAGAATCGACTCGAGATAGCCGCGCACGATTCCGATAGGTGTCTTAATCTCGTGGTTGATGTTGTTGGTCATCTGACGCGTCACGCGCGCCTTCTCCTCGATGGCATGTATGGCCACCTTGCGCTCCTTGCGTATTAGGTCGACGGCTCGGGCGCGCTCATTGTAGAGGGCCACAATCTGACGCGAGATGTCGCCAAGCTCGTTGCGCGGAAACTTGTCATAGCCCGTGAAATGACCGCCCGTGGCGGCACGATAGGCAAAATCCTTGAGCAGGGTGACACTGCGCGTGAGCATACGCGTGAAATAATATGTCACAAACAGCGTGAACAGCATGCACGCGCCGATTACGAGCCACACGGTCGAGTCGACATCGATGGCATCGCTGACATCGGCATCGAAAGGCAGGGCCGAAATCACCTTCACCTTGCCGTCGTCACTGGTGGCGCGGCAGATGAAGTAGACATCGCCCATCGCATCGCGCACGAGGTCGCGGCTGCTGTCGTCGGAATATATACTGCGCAGTACGGTGTATGAGTCATCGTCAATAGGCAGCGGGATGCCGAGCGAGTATTTCAGCCTCCCCTCGTTGTTATACACAGTAATGCGCACATCCTCATAGGCCGAACCGGCGAAATAGGATGCGATGAAGGCGTTGAACGGACGCAGCGACTGGTCGTCCTCGTTGGCCTTGAGTACGCGGCGGTTTATGAGGTCGAGCTGCGACGTGAGCATCTCGGCTCGGTAGTCGGCCTCACGCTTGTACTGATACCATATGATTAATCCGAACACCACGCACAGGCACAGCGCGATGGGCAGAAACAGTTGCCAGTGGTAATTAATCCTTCTCTTTAAAACCATATCCGAATCCCTGGCGTGTCTCGATATTGTTGCCGTAGGCACCTATCTTCTTGCGCAGGCGCGTGATATTGGTGTCGATAGTGCGGGTGGTCACCACCACGTCGTCGTCCCACACGCGTCGTATTATCTCCTCGCGTGAGTAGATGCGGTTGCGATGGGTGAGGAAGAAGAAGAGTATCTCAAACTCGGTCTTGGTCAGCGGCACAAGCGCGCCGTCGATATAGCAGGTCTTGTCGTTGGGGTCGATGCAGAGTGTCTGATATTCCACGCGGCTCTCCATAGGGTCAGCCGTCGTGGCGGGCACAGCCGCGGCTGCGGCCTGCATGGCACGGCGTGCGATGGCGGCGCGACGGAGCACGGCATTGACACGCGCCACCATCTCGCTCATCTTGAAAGGCTTGGTGATATAGTCGTCGGCTCCGATGTTGAGTCCCATCACGGTGTCGTCCTCGCCGTTGAGAGCCGAGCAGAAAATGATGGGCACATTCTCGATGCCGTTGGAGTTGCGCAGGGTCTTGGCGAAGTCAAATCCGCTCAGACGCTCCATCATGATGTCGACGATAAAAAGGTCGTAAGGCTTGAGGTCCATGCCCAACGCCTCCTCGGCACTGTAGGCGACATCTACCTCATAACCTTCCTTCATCAGGTTGTATTTTATTATCTCGCAGATTGACTCCTCATCGTCAATCACTAATATGCGTGCGTTCATACTGTAGCTGTGGTTTCGTATTTTCCGCTAAATTACAACATTTTTTTTGCTTGGACTGTTAAGATGTGTTAAATCGGAATAGTGCATGAACTTTTTCCCCGCCCGGGAGTTTTAATGATGTAGTTACTATTATTTGCACTGTGTTTTCATGGTATTAGATTTAAGGTTAAGAAACGCGGGGCTGTCGAGATGACAGCCCCGCGTTTTATCTTGTCGGCTCACGGTCAAAATGTTAAAAATGCAATTCCGGTGCATATGTCACAACATTGTGTTACGATTGTAACTCCGTTGTAACATTGCCGTATTACCTTTGCAACGTAGAAAGACAACAAAGCCCTTCCGACCAATCAGGGCTACAAGATATACAAATCGATACCAATTAAAAGAATACGGTTGCAAAAATAGTTTTTTAGTAGATAAAACCTAATCATTATCGCATCAAAAGAGGACTGTCGCCCGACAGTCCTCTTATATTTTTCCGCATACCGCATACCCGCCCGTATGCATTGGCGACTATGCGGCGAAACTGTAGGAGCGACGGCTTTAGCCGTCGATATGAAACCACGTATCAACCTATGGCTCACAGGCTTCGAGTCGAATTATTCGCTCCATATCGACGGCTAAAGCCGTCGCTCCTACATTATACGGAATAGCCTCAACGCTTCACATACTTGTAGACTTCGCGGCCTTCGCCGCCGGTCCTGACGATGACATAGACACCCTTGGCGATATTATCGACAAGTGCGCCCACATCCTCGCCCGCCGATGAGCATACGAGTCGGCCGGTCATGGCATCAACCACCATCCAGCCTACATTTCCCGTGCCGGCCACGACATCCGCAATGCCGCTCTGACCGCCCGACTTGAACGACTCAAGCACCTTCTCGGGCGACATCGCACCCTCATAGATACGCACCTCGTCAAGCGCGCCTGTAAAAGCGGCATCGAAATTCACATTGACGTTGCCGAGCACCAGCTGCTCATTGTTATCGCTGATTGAGCCTGTGTTGTCAGCACCCTCGGCCACCCTTACACCGTCCACATAGATGTAGAGGGCCTTGGCAAAACGGTCGCGCACCATCACCATATGATGCCACGCATTGTCAAACCACTTGGATGCCTCCTTGACGTAAGCCTGGCTCTTGGTCACATCATCGTCGATGGCAAAGTATAGCACATCGTTTTTAAGCTCGATTCCAAACCATTTGCCCGAGGCCCCGGTGGCGGCGTTTCGGGCGTTTGAGCCCTTGTGCATTATGTATGCTGCATTGTCGGCCGACTTCATCCAGAACTCGAGCGTGAAATCCTTGTCGCCGAGCTGTATGCCGTCATAAGCCTCCTGCTGATACCAGTTCTTGCCGGTCAGCTCAATGGCCTTGCCGTTCTTGCCCTCAACGGCTGCGACGTCGCCATCTCCTCCAAGCACAGCCTGTCCGCTAATATCGTTGTCGAGAGTCGCGCCGGGATTATCGCAGGGAAAATACGCAAGCGTCGTAAGCCCTACGGGTGCCACAGCCTTGACGGTTATGAGCATCGTGCCGTCATTTCCGCCGACAGCACCAGTGGTGGCAAGGACGATTTTGTAGTCACCCTCCTCTTCGGGGGAGCCGGTGAGTGTGCCCTCGTTTGTCGCAGCGTCATAGTTCCATTTGAATCCGGCGGGAAGGTCCTTGGCCACTATCCCCTTGGCCCTGAGCTGGGTCACCACAACCGGGATGATGGGCGAACCGCAGTTGACAATCTGCGACGACGCGCCGCTGCGCACGAGCAGCGTTGAGCGGGTCTCATAGCTGTCCTCGGGCGAATAGCTGAGGTGCGGGGGCTGATTGTAGCCCGTGTTCTGCCAGGCGATAGCCATGCGATACTGATGGTCCTCCATCAGGCAGGGGAGCTTATAGTCGGTGGGAATCGTAGTAGTGAATATGAGCAGGTCACTTTGTGTGGCACCGTCATGCAGTATCACCTCCTCGCGCCAGTCGCCCATGATGTCGGCCTGGAGGTTGGGAGTGGCCTTGGTGCCGTTGCACGACACGGCATTGCTCCACCGGCTGAAATCCACGACCACAGGAGTCTTGCTGTTGGTGAAATATGCATCGGGCTTGCTCACGCATGTGCCGTCCAAAAGCTCGTCAAGCAGGTCGCCGTCCCAATATATGCGGAAATTTATCGGCGGGCGGTTGTTGCCGATTACCTTGCCCTGGCTGTAGACACCGGCATCGCTTGCCGCCCAATATTCATAGCCGGGGAACGCCGCCGAGACATTTGCCGCGAGGCCACGGCCTATATCCTTGCCGCTCTGAGGCTTGACATAGATAATTTCGCCGGTGCGGGCATCGCGCATCTCAGTGTCGAAAGGATAGTTGGCTTCCGTCTCCTCATGCACCATGAACACCTGCAGCCCCTCGCGGTCAGGAATCATCTTGGCCAGGTGCAAGGCGTCGCCGTGACCCTCCGAGTTGTCGCCACGGTTGGGGTTGGTGCGGTAGAGCAGCTTGCCGTCATGGTCGAGCGCGCCGCCGCCATAGATTATCTCATCCTTGCCGTCACCGTCCACATCGCCGACAGTGAGCGAGTGCGCACCCTCGCCCCACAGCTCCTGACCCTTGACCTTCGACTCGTGAAACCACACCTCCTGCAGCTTGCCGTCGCGGAAATCCACGGCCCACACGAATGCGGCGCGATAGTAGCCGCGACACATTATGACCGAGGGATGCAGCCCGTCAAGATAAGCCACTCCGGCGAGATAACGTTCCGAGCGGTTGCCGTAATCGTCACCCCATATGTTGGTGGGCACGTAATCATAGGCAGGCTTGTAGGGAATCGAGCTCAGAGCCTCGCCGGTCTTGCCGCTGAAGCATGTGAGATATTCCGAGCCTCCCATCGGGCGGCCCAGGCTCTTGGTAGGGACGTCAGTCTGATGCCTATAGTCATCGGTAGGCTTGTCATCGCCCAGGAGCACCCACTCCCCCTTGCCGTCCTTGGTGCCGGGAGCGGTCTTGCATATCATCTCGGCACATCCGTCGCCGTCAAAGTCATAGATCATGAACTGCGTATAGTGATTGCCCGAGCGGATGTTATGCCCCAGGTCCACGCGCCACAGCTTCGTGCCGTCGAGCCGGTAGCAATCGATGATTGTCGGCCCGGTGAAGCCCTTGCCCGAGTTGTCCTTGGCATTGGAGGGAAGCCATTTCACAAACAGCTCATACACACCGTCGCCGTCAACATCGCCTACCGACACATCATCGGGAGTATAAGTGTAGCTGCTCGCATTAGAGCCATCCTGGGCACTTACCTTACCGCCCGCAGGACGGTCAAGATGCACTTTCATGTAGGGGGTAGCCCATGCTTCGCACACGCCCGAGTCGGTGACCTTGCCGCCGCTCACGGCCCTGACCTCATATTTCGAACCGGCGTCACCGGCAGGGTCAGTCAGATTCGTCACATCGGTCATGGGTGCGTCATTGACCTTCACACCATCACGGTAGACATCAAACGCCGTGGTCTCACCGTCGCGTGCAAGCGAACGCCATGACACAAACACACCCTCGTCAGTCTTCACGGCCACAACACCTCGGTCGAGGTATTCGGCCTGTGGTGTGGCAGCCCGGCCCGCAAACATCGAGGCCACCAACGCCACACTTAAAAACAGTCTTTTCATTAAACAGTAAAAATATGATATTTTGATTCAAGGAAAGCACAAAGTTACACATATTTCCACAAACAGTCAAAACGAGTAGGCATATCCACACGGCTCTCTCATTTAACTTTGTCCGAAGCTAAATAAATTGAGCCGTAACTTTTTCAAGTTCTTAAATTTTATAAATTTGGAATGTAATGGTTTATGCTTATATTTGCAGTGTTGAACATAAGTTCAGCACACATTATAACAAACACGAAAGTGTCTTACTGATTCTTGCCGATTGAAGTCTGCAAAATTTCTAATTGAGGGTAACGGATGAGGTAGACACTCTCGCGCCACACACCCTATGGCGTGAGAGTTGGCTACTTGTCTTATTGCCCCGGGTATTTGCAGACACCTAATCGGATAAAATGACGCAAGCGGCTCTCACGCTTTCGTATTTTAAACATTTCCCCAAGAGGGTGGGAAGCCTTAAATCAAATATTTACCTTGACAGTTAACATCAAAAAGAAATAATATGACAAACGAAAAAGACCCCTTAGCAGACTATTTCCCATCACCTGAAGAGGAACTTAAGGAATTCCGAAAAGAACGGATGAAACGAATAGCAGCAGAAGAGGAAGAGAGAATCAGGCAAGAACGGATAGCGAAAGTGCAATCACAAAATGGTTTTTCTGCTCTTTGGACACCCACAAAGCAAGGCCATACGGTGTGTGGCCAAAATAGTGAAACGTTGCGTGATGCTGAACTGTATGGTGAATCGTTAGGAATATCCGAAAGAGCAATGGATATAGCCCAAGAGTTTGACCGCATGACACGATATTCAGGCTTTAATGTCGACCTCTTGATTAACTTCTTCAAAATTTTAGAGTACAAAGATGTCGAGTGGGACGATTGTTATGAGGTAAGCAGCTCGTACGAATCTGACAAGGCAATCCAAAGTACGATGAATCTGCTGAAGGAAGACTGTCCTGAGATGCTTGGTTCAAAGGACGTAAAGCTGTTCATACTTTCCGTCCCGCCTGAATATCCCGGTATTGAAGCTATTGCGGAAAAAGCAAATATCACCATCCGCGGATACTGTAATAAACAAGCGAAGATACTTGTAAGCATTGCATTTGACGACTCATTGCACGCTAATGACTTATCAATCAGAATTATTTCGCCAATCTAAGTTCTTTAAAAACCTGTTCAAGTTCTTAATTTCAAACCTTAGGAATAATTCCCATCTTTGCAGTGTAAAAACATGACAATCTACAATTATGGCAAGACAAAGAAAATATCCTTTGTGGCCCGGTCCGAAAGATGACGAGGTGCCTTATGACACAGAGCATTTCAAGCGGTGGCTTGTCAACGAAGAGGGTATGACAATCAGCACTGCCAATTCTTATGTTTCATCGATAAGAACAGCTTTTTTGTTATGTTTGCCGATGATGATGCAACCTTCAAGAATTTGAGGAATGCTTTTTTATCTCGAAACATAATGGAGCCCGAAAGACGGATTGCAAGACTCGAAGATGAATACAACCGTCTTGAGGCTTATTTATGGGCAATCAATGAGTTTGGTGATATTACCTTGGACGAATTCAACTCCAAGCTTAGACACAATCAGGAGAAGCCCGCCCCTAAGGATATGTGGGTGACTGCTTTTCAGGCATATATCCGATATATCAGACGGAGAATTGACATGTGCAAAGAAGGCTTCGGCATGCGTGTTTCAATAGAAGACAATAACAAGTTGTTTCTCGATATGCCGTTGTCACGTCAATATAGGTCATATCTCAAGAATCTGGGAGCCGGATATGCCAGGAATTCTGTTGACATATATTATACTAAACTGAAACGTCTATACAACCTTTTATTCCGTCGAAGTTTGAAAAAGAATGTCATCCCTTTTATTGAAAGCTATATAGAGAGGGGGATTGACATTTCACCTCTTTGTGACAAATTAAAGAATTTGATTGAAAAGGAGATAGAAGTCTGCCGGTTTGAAGACCTTTCATCAGATGACCTTACAAGAGGGGGATATGCCTTTCAGCAATATTGCAATTTTCTTAAAGATTATGCCGATAATCCCGGGAAATATCCTAAAGAGGTATATGAAATTCCTCTCACGGATGCAACCTGACAATTTACAACAGTCTGCAAGTTCACCCCCTGCGGCAGCCTTAATCGCAGGGGGGGTCGTATAAACTATATGCGCAAATACTTATGAAAACTAAAGATAACCGGGAAGATACACCCCGAAATGTATTCCTTGAGGAATATGATATCCACGGCGACATTGACGAGATTAGAAGTATTGCCCGTTCACATGGCAGAATAAATATTGGAGTTGATGATATAATTTCCACGTTGTCAACGACAAGTGCAAATTATGTAACATCCGGCATAGGTATCGGTCCTGACAGGATTCTTACGGCTTTAAATCACGCAATTAACCAATTACCTGTGGAATTGCAACACATTGAAAAGATGATTGTAAATGTATGGACAGGTGAATGTAAGCCGGTAGCGATGTCTGAAATCGAACTGATGATTAAGCATCTGGAAGAAATTTCACCCGAAATAAATCTAATTTGGGGTGTTGCCGTTGACCCGGATATAGACAATGAGGCAAAGATAACACTAATCGCAGCAAACAAACACAAGTTATGTTAGGCGCAGTAATAGGTGATATAATCGGTTCGACATATGAGTTTACAAGGCAGAAACGGTAATATATCCTGACATGAAAAGAATAGACTCATATGGTCGCATGGTCTATCCTATAACATCAGAGACAGGTCAAAAGGATTATTATGAACATCTCAATTATTGGAGGGTGTGCTATCAAAATAATAATCCGTTGATTATTCCCTCGCGGGAAGATGTGCGGGAGTATCTGCGCTTGCAGGAGATGGAAAATAAACTCTATTGCGGCACTGACAAGGAATCACGCAAAATGTTGCACAAACTGAGGGTGTATAATTCTCAGTATGATTGGCGTCCGCGAAAGTCGTGTGATGATATTTTCGTCGGCCTTATCTCTCCGACAGGTGAGCGGTTGTTGCCTAACTCTTTTGCAGACGTGTTCACGCAATTTGACGCGATAAACAGTAAGCCGATTTTTGTGCCTGTTTCCAACGGAGAGGGATGGGCGTTGGTCTCATTATCCAATCCTCATATTCTGATGACCGATTTTCAATATAATGCCATCATCCCGGAACGATGGGAGCAACATTTATTCTTCGTACAGGACTGCGAAACAATGAAATGGGGTGCTCTTAAGATAACATTTCCATTTCTCAATAAAAGGCATTATAACGATTGCTTGCCGTTGCTTGAAACTCTCATGCCCCCGATTGCCGATGAAATATGTGAGGATGAGCTGATTACCGAAGATGCACCTACCACGTTTTTTATGACTCGCAGAGGGGATAAAATCGGCATATTGACTGACTTCGGTTATTCGGATATCATATATGACTCATACGAAGCAGACAACACTAAATGCACATTCCGATTAATCCGAAATGACCGCAAGAGAGCACGCAAGGCGGATTACCGTCATCCCGATGGGAAAAATCATAGCATCTAACTGATTATGGAACTTACCGTTGAATACTTGACACAACGACATTCCTACTGGGTGGAGAAATTGGACCGGGCCGGTATCTGGAAGGCTGATGGATTCAAGCCGGTGGAAATCATCGTACGGAAGCGTTGTAACACTTATGAAGGGTTATTTGAACGCAAATGGGTGAAGGTCAATGTTCGCAGACGGTTGCGCGACAGGATTATCATATATCGGCTGTCTGAAGATATGTCCGTAAAAGAGATTGATGACACCCTCGTGCATGAGATGGTGCATCAATACATATTCCAGAACAATTTGCCTGACACAAGCACACACGGCGAAATATTCCGTGATTTTATGCAGCGAATCAATGCCGCTTTTCCTGATGAACTGAATATCACTGTCACGGGTGAAGCTCGTTTGCTGAAAGGAACGGGAACAAAAATCCATAAACTGATATTACTTTGGATGAATGACGGAGGCTGTTACTGCTGCAAAATAATTCCGTCTAAAGTCCCATTATTTGTAAACTTTATAGAGAAGAATAAATCGGCATGGAAAATTAAAGGCTACCTGCTTTGTGAGTCCAACGACCGATATTTTGAAACAGTAACAGCTTGTCGAAAATACCTGCACGGCATCCCTATGTCTCTTGCGGAACTTAGAGAACTATGTAAGGAATGTAACATCAAACGGGTAACCAATCAGTTGCCCAGGAAGCGGGGGGCGAGGATGAAGGTGCCGATGGAGATGCCGAAATTCCAGCCTACTCCGCCTGTCGTGTAGTTGCCGTAGGCACTCACACTGCCCAGCGGGAGCTTGAAGCGCAACTGCAGTTCGCCGAAAAATTCCGGGTCGCTCAGCCATTTGCCGTAACGTGCCCTGTGGCTGTCAGGCGCGGACTCAATCTTACGCAACGGCAGGAAGCCGTCAAACGACCCGCGCACCTGGAAGGAGTCGGAAAACTTCCATATCGGCTCGACCGACACGGTGAGAAACGAGTTGGCTCTCAACGCCCGGCTGAATGCATTGTAGCTCGCCGGAGTGGGATGGATAGCCTCGGCGGCCACGATACTTGCCTCATAGGTGGGCAGGAGCTTACGGGTCGACAGCAGCGCACGCGCCCCGGTGCCCACAGCAAGTCTCCGCCCCACGGGCCAGTAATGCTGCGCGCCCATGTCGAGCTGCAGCCAGCTCATGCGACGGCTCGCAGGGCTGTTGGCCGGATTCTCGGTGGTGTAACGGTATTTTCCCGCCACACCCATGCCTATGGCATAGTAGCGCGAGCCGGTTGTGGGTATTGCCACATCGTCGAGGGTATTGTGTTCCCACCTCACGGCGGCCTGCCACAGGTTGAACACTCCCGAATCGCGCCCGGGCACCTCGCCAAGCGTACTCAGGTTGCTGTAATATCGGTCAGTGAGATGCCCCCACCCCAACTGCAGGTCGAGGCGCGAGCGCAAGGTCGGGCCGATGGTAAACATGCCGTGAACGAAAAATTCCGACCGGCGTATGAAGTCCGGCTCCTTGACCTCGTAAAACAGTTTTTCGGTCTCATGATACTTCAACTGCGACCCCACGACACGCAGAGTCAGTGCAGAGGGGCGGCGCGTGTTGTAGAACACCTTAAACTCCCCCTCGCCCGCCATATAGCTCTGCCCCAGCCAACCGTTTACATTGGCGTTTAGCGATTTGAAACTGAGCGTATTGTAGCCCGTATGGAAAAACAGCATACTGTTGGTCGACGATGACACATAGCCGCCGATGCCAAGGGTATAGTTCTCCTTAACCACAGCGCGGTAATTGAGCGTAAAGGTCGAATCGGAGGGGTTATAAACGGGCTTGGGCACAAAATTCTGCAATTTGCCCGAACTGATGGCGCGATAATACGCATCACGGGCCTCTTGAAAACTCATTGTGCGTTGGCCGTGACGCGGAGTGAATAGCGACTCGAGGTAAGCGTTCTCAGCCGGAGTTCCGCCGGTGACATTGACCTTGGAAATCCTCACCTCGGGCGTGGCGCGCTTGAATGCCTCGCGTCTCCTGCTCACCTCGGCAGCCGGAGCCACCGCCTTGACCTTCATGCGTATAGAGTCAATCATGGCCATGCCGTGACTGTAGCCTATGTCATAAATCTCCTGATACTTCCCGAAGTCGAGCAGGCTGAACTCGTCGAGGTCAATGCGTATCTTCACCCCCTTGTCATAGGGGAAAGGATAATGATGCGGCTGCATAATCATATCCTCGAGCTGGGCCATAGGGTTGCGCGACGACGGGGGCGCGTCCTTCGACCCCACATCCACGCCGATTAGCACCGGCGGGTTGAACTCATCGACCATCACATCCACCGGGAAATTGTCATATATACCTCCGTCATACATCGGCACGCCGTCAAGCTCGATAGGCTCGAAAACCATCGGAAACGACATCGACATCCTCACGGCATCGGCGAGCGACCCCTTGCCGAGCACCACCTTGTGCTTGGCATACACGTCGGATGTCACGCACCTGAACGGCACAAACAGCCTGTCGAAATCGCCCCCGCACTGCGCCGTGAAACGGCTGTAGATGTCGGGAAACGCCATGTTCATCGGTATCGGGTTGATAAGGCTCATGGGCAGCACCGACGTCACATGGGTCGAATCCTTACCGAGATTGATTTTGACGAGCGAGGGGGTCTGCTGTTCCGACAGGAAATAATAGAGGTCGTCGGGGTCGACCTGCCCCGTCGACCATCCGGCAAATCCGGGCGAGGCTATCAGCGCAATCATCTCGGCGGGAGTATAGCCCGACGCATAGAGACTGCCCACAATCGCGCCCATAGATGTGCCGGTGATATAGTCGATGGGTATGTCATTATCCTCCAGTGCCTGTATCACGCCGATATGGGCTATGCCCTTGGCCCCGCCTCCGCTGAGCACGAGTCCCACCTTGCCGTCACTGCCGCCGCCGGCCCGGGCTGCTAAGGCGACGGCAATCGCCATAAGTATAATCCCTAAATTCCTCATAAATAATAGTTGTAACGTGATTTATCCGATGCAGGGTGAAAGACGTGGACTTTACCCCCTGCAAGTATCCATACTTTTTAACAACTAAACCGCCCCAATTGATTAAAAAAGCTGTAAATTTGCAAAATAAACCCATTTTTCCGTAAAATGAAACGACCACTCATCCTCACGGCCGCATACGCACTGGCGTGTGCCGGCTCTGTGGCTCAGATAAACAGCCCTGACGCTCAGGGCTATCTACAGCGTGGCATACTCATGTGCGAAGACCGCAACTATGAGGGCTGCCTCGACCAGATGACACGTCTCTACAACCTCGCCACCACCGCACAAGAGCGCGAACAGGCACTCTATTATATGTGCCGCGCCACGCTCGGCCTCGGCGACGACGAGGCTCTGGACATGCTCGGCACATTCCTGCGTGAATACCCCGTGTCGACCCTGCGCAGCGATGTGATGATGATGGTCGGCGACTACTATTTCAACCGCGGCCAGTATGCCGAGGCACTTGCCGAATACGGTCAGATTAATACGCTGGCCCTCACCTCGTCGCGTCAGGACGAGCTTAACTATCGCCAGGCCTACGCCTACCTGATGCTCGGCGAGCCTGACATGGCGGCCTCGCTGTTCCGCACGCTCCAGAGCAAACCGGCGTGGAAGGATGCCGCACGCTTCTATCTCGGCTATATCGCCTACTCTAAGCAGGACTATCCCCTCGCGCTCCGCTACTTCAACAGCGTGGACACCACCAAGGAGCCGTCCAACGCCGCCCCCTACTATGCCGCGCAGATATACTACGCGCAGGGCGAGTATGACAAATGCCTCTCCACAGCCCGCGGGCTGCTTGCCTCGGGCTCCTTGCCGCAGTTCACCCCCGAGTGCAACCGACTGGCCGGTGAGTCGCTCTACAATCTCGGCCGGTCTGACGAGGCCATCCCCTACCTGTGGAAATACTGCGCCGAAGCCACCAATCCCGCCCCATCGGCCTTCTATATCCTCGGCGTGAGCGAATATGAGAAGGGCGACTATGACGCCGCCGTCAAACTGTTTCAGCAGGCCATCGGCTCACAGTCGGCCATGGGTCAGAGCGCGTGGCTCTACCTCGGACAGTCCTACCTCAAGCGCGGCGACATGTCGCAGGCTCTCATGGCGTTTGAAAATGCCTACAGGCTCGACTATGACCGCAGCGTGCGCGAGACGGCGTTCTACAACTACGCCGTTGCCCGCATGGACGGCGGCCGTGTGCCCTTCGGCAACTCGGTGTCGCTCCTCGAGAGCTTCCTTGCCGAGTATCCCGACTCACCCTACAGTGCCGACGTGCAGCGTTACATCGTCACCGGCTACATGACCGACAACGACTATACCGGCGCGCTCACCGCCATCAACAAGGTCAAGAACCCGTCGGCCGAAATACTCAAGGCCAAGCAGAGGGTACTCTTCGTGCTCGGCACCCGCGAATACTCGTCGGGCCGCGTGGCCGACGCCATCACCCATCTCACCGAGGCCCGTTCGCTCGCCCGTCATGACGGGTCGATAGCCCGCCAGTGCGACATGTGGCTGGGCGACTGCTACTACACCCGCGGCAACTATGACGCCGCTGCAAACTCCTATCTCAGCTACATCTCGGCCACCCCGGCATCGCAGACCTCCGACCTCGCCCTCGCCCGCTACGACCTCGGCTACACACGTTTCGCCCAGGAGCGTTACGGCGACGCGCTCACCGACTTCAACGACGCGCTCAAGGTCATGGGCCGTGCAGACTCCACCCTGCCCTCCAACATGGAGGCCGACACCTACAGCCGCATAGGCGACTGCCGCTATTATCTCGGCGAGTATTCAGCCGCGGCCACCGACTATCAGAAGGCATATGACCTCAACCCCTCGTCGGGCGACTACGCGCTCTATCAGCTCGCCATCATGAAAGGTCTGCTCAAGGACCATGCCGGCAAGGTGGCCACCATCGACAATCTCACCGACCGTTTCCCCTCGTCAGGCCTGCTCCCCCAGGCTCTGCTCGAGAAGGCCGAGAGCCAGTCGGCACTCGGCAACACCAAGGCGGCGGTAAATACTTATAAGGAGCTTGTACGCAAATATCCAGGCACAGCCCCGGGCCGCAACGGCTATCTCCAGCTCGCCATCACCTACATCAACAACGGCGACCGCGCAAAGGGCATCGAGACCTACAAGGAGGTCATCACCACATTCCCCTCAAGCGAGGAGGCCCGCATCGCCGCCGACGACCTCAAGCAGCTCTATGCCGCCGACGGACGTCTGAGCGAGTTTGTCGGATTCCTCTCCTCAGTGCCCAACGCGCCCAAATATGAGGCATCCGAACTCGAGCAGACCGCCTATCAGGCCGCCGAAAACGCCTATATCAACTCGGGTGCCACAGCCGGACTCTTCGGCTATGTCAGGGACTATCCCGACGGCACATCGCGTGCCCAGGCTCTCTATTACCTGGCCGACGCGGCCTGGAACGAGGGCAAGGCCACTGAGGCTCAGGGCTATGCCACGCAGGTGCTCCTCAACCATCCCGACTCCGAGGTGGCTGAGGATGCGCTCCTCATCAAGGCCCAGGCCGAGGGTGAGCTTGGCAAGACCGAAATCGCCTACAGCTCGTTCCTCGAGCTTGAGAGCCACGCCTCTGGCTCCAACATGCTCCGCGACGCCCGCATCGGCCTGATGCGCACGGCTATGGACCTCGGCAAATATGCCGAGGCTGTCGATGCCGCCGACAAGCTGCTGGCCTCGACCGCGGCCAACTCGTCGGCCGACATGTCGGAGGTGACTTTCACCCGAGGCATGGCCAACGACCGCATGGGCAATCATGACGAGGCCTACAGTGACTGGGAGTCGCTTGCGTCCAACACCTCCGACCTCTACGGAGCCAAGAGTGCCTACTACATGGCCCAGTCGCTCTTTGACCGCGGACTCACGGCCAAGGCCAAGACCCGCACCGACAAACTCATCTCGTCCGATACGCCTCACCGCTACTGGCTGGCCCGCGGGTTTGTACTCTACAGCGACATCCTGCGCAAGGAGGGCAACGAATTTGAGGCCAACGAGTACCTCAAATCACTCCGCTCCAACTATCCCGGCACCGAGGCCGACATATTCCAGATGATTGACTCGCGACTGAAGTAAGAGATAAAAATTTTTGACCATCAATGAAAAGGATTACCATATTCGCCTCGCTTCTCGCCCTGCTCGCGGGCGGTAGCGTCAGCGCGCAGGACCTGCACAAGGATATAACCGTCGAGCAGGAAATCACCCCCTCACGCCGTGAGGCCGCACGCATAACGGTGCTGCCGACAGTCACACTGTCGCCCGTGCGCAAGGCCACTCTCGACTACAGCAACACCGTCGTGACCACCCGTGTGCCCAACTCGTTCACGACCCTCGACCCCGTTGCCTGGGGCGACAAGCTCTACACCTCGCCCTATCGCGGCTACTTTGACTTCGGCGTGGGCGGTCCGCTCATGCAGGGCGACGTGTCGGCCGGCTACCGCGTGCTCGACAACGACAAGACCCGACTAAGCCTGTGGGGGCAGTATAACGGCGACATCTACAAGCGCGCCAAGACCACCTGGCACGACCACACCGCCTCGCTCGGCCTCGACCTGCACCAGGCCGTTGGCCGCAAGGCGTTTATCGACGGCGGACTGGACTACACCTACGGCTTCCACGACATGCCGGCGTGGGTAGGTGGCCGCTTCTCCCAGTCGACGTCGCGCATCAATGCCATCGTCAGCCTCAGTGCCCGCCATTCGGGACTCGACTACATGGCCCAGGTGCGCTACCGTCACTTCGGCTTCTACAACCCGCATATTCCCGACCTCGACATGTCGGCACCCGTAAATCCCGGCTTCGACCCCTATAACGGCTACGAGCCTGTGCGTCAGAACCTGCTCGGCGTCAGCTTCGGCGGACGTCTTGAGATGAGCAGCTCATCGCACATCGGACTCGACGTGTCAGCCGACTTCCTCGCTACCGGCAAGCACTATGTGGCCGGTATACCGTTCTATGAGGAGGATGTCACCTACGAGCGTTCGCGCACGACGGGACTGATTACCCTCACCCCCTATTTCGAGACCCGCAGCAGCTCGGCCTCGCTGCGCATCGGTGCCGACGTGGACTTTGCCGTAAATTCAGGCAAAGCTGTCCGTGTGGCCCCCGATGTGACCCTCGCCTGGCACGGCTCGCAGATATTCGGCATAGAGCTGAAGGCTCATGGCGGCCCCACGCTCAACACCCTCGCATCACTCTATGACATCACTCCCTACATGAACGGCTCAGTGGCCTACCGCCCAAGCCATTCCCCCTATGCTTTCGATGCCAAGGTGGCTTTCGGCCCATTCTTCGGCGGAACAGTGGAACTTTTCGGCGGCTATGCCAAGGCTAACGACTGGCTCATGCCGGTGGTCGGAGGGATATATCCCGCCGGTGCCGTATGGGAGAGCATCGATGTCAAGGGCTATCACTACGGTGTGAGACTCGGATATGACAACGGCAAGAATATAGCCGTGAGTGCGTCTTACGAGGGCGCACCGTCAAAGTGGGGACGCGGCTACTACGAGTGGCGCGACCGTGCCCGCCACGTGGTGAACGGCGAACTCAAAGTGCGCCCCGTCGAGAAGATGCTCGTCACGCTCGGCTACGAGTTCCGCGCCGGACGCTCTTGCTACATGTATGGCGACACCCCCGAGCAGCTGGCCGGAATGGATGTCTATCCCCGCGGCCCCGTATCGCTCGGAGCTGTCAGCAATCTTACCTTCGGACTTGGCTACTCGGCCACCGAGCGCGTCACCGTATTTGTGCGTGGCGAGAACCTGCTCGGACGCGAGGCAATGTATATCGGAGGCCGCCCGATGCAGGGCGTCAACGGCATGGCCGGTGCGGCGATAAAATTCTGAACCATTGCCCCTCGCGCAGTGTTTATATCATAGCAAGTAAGAGAATACTCAACAATTACATAAATCATACAGCTAAGATATGAGCACTAAATCGATTAAAGGCACCAAGACCGAGAAAAACCTCGTCAATGCCTACATGAGCGAGTCAGCGGCCTACACCCGCTACACCTATTATGCCGCACAGGCCGAGAAGGAAAACTATTTCCCCATTTCCGAAGTATTCACCGAGACCGCGGCCAACGAGTTGCGCCACAGCAAGGTCTACTTCAAGTTTCTCGAGGGAGGCTCAGTCGACTGCCAGCTCGCAGTGGATGCCGGCGTTATTGCCGACACAGCGTCCAACCTTGCCACAGCCGCCCGCGAGGAGCTGTTGGAGGGTGTAAAGCAGTATCGTGAGGCCGCCAAGGTGGCCATCGAGGAAGGCTTCCCCGAAATCGCCGAGCACTTTACATCCATCGCCGACATCGAGGAGCATCACCACCGCCGTTTTGAAGCCTACCTTAAGCAGGTAAAGGACGGCACCGTGTGGAAACGTGACAAACCCATCAAATGGCAGTGCATGGTGTGCGGTTACATCTTCGAAGGCACCGAGCCCCCCAAGGTATGCCCCGCATGCGACCATCCCCAATGTCACTACAAAGGCCTCGACATGGCAGAACTCTAAAGGAATTGAAAATTTAAAATGTAAAATGTAAAATTAAGGCTTCGCGATGATGGTCGCGAAGCCTTAATTTTTAATTCTTAATTTTAAATTTTCCATTTTAAATTTTCAATTCCTCCTCAGGTGCAGGTATCCATTCACCGCCCCTACCAGCAAGGCACCGCCGGCGATATTGCCGAGCGTCGAGGGTATAAAGTTGGCGATAATCGACTGCATCACAGTCACATCAGCCCCCTCCATCATGCCGAGTGGAATGAAAAACATATTGGCGATACAGTGCTCATAGCCCAACGCGACAAACGCCATCACCGGGAGCCAGCAGCCTATCGCCTTTTCTATCAGCGTATTGCCGCTCAACGCAAGCCACACGGCCAGACATACACACCAGTTGGCCCCTATGCCCTTGAGAAAAACCATCCCCCACGGCATAGCCACCTTGGCCTCGGCCACGCGTATGGCGGCAGAGTGCCACGGGTCAGCGGCGGTAAGCCCGCATGAATACACCATAAAGTATGTAAATGTCAGCGCACCAATGAGATTGCCTATATAGACAAGCGTCCAGTTGCGCAGCGTGAGCGTCAGTCCATGCTTGCGCTGCATCATCGAAGGAATGAGCACCGCATTATTGCCGGTGAAAAGCTCTGCCCCGAGCACCACCACGAGTATCAGACCTATCGGGAAAGCCGCCCCGCTGAGTATCTTCTGCAAGGCAGGATTCTCGGCAGTGGCCCCCGGAAAACCAAATCCGAGCGTCATCGAAAGTATTCCGCCGAGCGCGATATACGCCCCGGCCAGACAGGCCGACACGAGCAGACGTGACGTTGACGAGGATGTGAGACGCGCCTTATTGGCTCCGGCCACTGATGCCGCCTCGGTTATTTCCGCCGGTGACAGTATCTTCATCCCTTCTCCTCGACTTTTTCGGTTTCGGTTGACGCGTCAGCCGTCTCATTCGCCTCCGCCTTCTCCTCCTCGCGGACAATGTAAGGCGACGATGCCGGGTCAAAAGCCCCGGAGGTCAGATAGCGGTAGATGTGCAGACATGCCCATGCGTCGGTCGAGGCATACACCATCTGCGGCCCCGTGAGCGTGGAGGCCTCCCAGTTGGTGAGGCGTTGCCCCTTGGATATGCGTTCGCCGAAAAGAATGGCGTAAATTTTCTGCAGACTCGCATCGGTGATATGATAGCCCTTGACCATCTCCTGCAGTTCCACGAATCCGCGCGGCTCGAACTCGCCCACCTGATGGAGCATATGGAAATCATCCTTGAGCGAGAGTCCCACCTTGATGAGACCGTCACACTCCATGAACTCCCTAAGCTCGGGAGTGAAACCCATCTTGTTGATGCGGAACAGGAACGAGCGGTCAGCCGTCGACACCTGGATGAGCGACACACGGTTGGTCATACCCTTGCGGAAATTGGGTTTTGTCTCGGTGTCAAACCCCACGACGTCATGGCCGCGCAGATAGCTGACCGCCTCGGCCACCTCCTCCGCACGCTCAATCACAGTGATTGCCCCCGCAAAATTAACGGTAGGCATCTCTGCAACGCACTTTTTATCTATCGCAATGCTGAACTCATTATCCATACCGCAAAGTTACGAAAATAATATCAATACGTGAGTATATACAGCCGTCCTAATTTTATGGACTATATTAAACTCTGCAAATAACAACGCCTCCTATTCTGATACTCACCCCTTTATCGAGGGGATGGTGGCGAAGCGGGCGGTGGGGAAGTTGCGGGATACGTAGCGCGAGATGAAGCCGCGGGTGTCGGCGGCGATGGTCTCGTCGGTGTCGAAGTGCTCGTTGTAGAGCACGGCGGCAAGCTCGATGCCACGCGAACGTATCGCCTCGAGCGACAGCACCGTATGATTGATTGAGCCGAGCACTCCGTTAGTCACAAGTATTACGGGCAGTTTTCGCGTCTGCACATAGTCAATGGCCATGAAAGTGTCGGTTATAGGCACGGCAAGGCCGCCTGCACCCTCCACCAACACTATGTCATACAGCGACCTCAGCCGCTCGGTGGCGCGGTCAATCACCGCAAGGTCAATCTCCCTGCCGTCGATGCGCGCGGCGAGCTGAGCCGATGCGGGATAGCTGAAGATGACCGGCGCGGTCGTATGGTCAAGGTCCTCGGGCAGCATACCCGTGCCCATTATGCGGCGGTGAGCCTCGATGTCCTCCGACATACCCACATTGCCCGTCTGGATGAACTTCTGAGTGATGACACGTTTGCCCTCATCCATCAGTTTGCGGGCTATATAGCCGGTCACATAGGTCTTTCCGGCGTCGGTATCGATACCCGACACGAAATATACTTTGCTCATAATTTTCTTAATATCAGATATATCGGATGATATGTCAACGGCGCACGGCCATCGGCATCGACAGGATAATTTCTCAGTAGCCTTGAGGCCGCGACGGTGCCGCTGTTCTCAGGGTCAAGCCCGTTCACCCCGGTGTGGCTGACGTGGCGCAACACATCCAACGGTGTGTCATAGACCACCGTGCATCTCTCCTCGATGACCTCGACCAACTCAAGCCATTCCGGCAGCATATGCATGAGTCGCCGCCGCGACGGGAAACGGCATTCCGTCCCCACGGCCTGATGTATCTCACGCATCGTGTCGGGTCCATAGGTGGATATGGCAGCTACGCCGCCGCTCACAAGGGTGCGCTCCACCTGCACAAGAAACGCACGGAGGGAATTGAACCACTGCACGGTCGAGGCTGACAGTATCAGGTCAAACCGGCCGTCATCAAGCATCGAAATCTCACTCTCGCCGTCACAACCCACAGCCGACACCCCCACATGAGTGCGGCATAAAGCCTCGACCTGTGGGGATATGTGGAGGTCAAAAAGCAGAGCCTCGCGAGGCGAGAACCGTTCCAGGGCCAGGGCTGTCGACCGACCCGTGCCGCACCCCACCTCGAGCATCCTCGCCGGAGTACCCGCCACATACGGCGAAGCCAAATCCACGAGCCGTCGGGCCGAGGCGAGCTGTGCCGAAGCATTCTCGTCATACGTCCGCTCGGCCTTGCGGAAACGACGCTCCACATGCGACTTGTCAGTCAGGCAACGGCGCAGTATGGCGTTGAAATCCGGCAGATGCGGGCCGTCAATCTCCACGACCTCCACAGCCTCATCGGCCCAAGCCTTGAGCTGGGCGGTGGGGGGGATTATGAGGTCGCCGCGCGACACAAATGCCTTGTCCCACAGCATCCTGCGCGCAGGGGCCGTATCAAACGAGCGCAATTCCTCGCGCAGGTCATCGACACCGCGTTCGGGGGCCGATGCGGCAAACTCCTTATAGGCCGCCGACCCGCCGCACATGCGCATATTGAATTTCGCGACGCTCCGTTCGCTCAACCCATTGAGGGTGCCGTCAAATATGGCGCGGGGTATGCCACGCTCATCGTCAGCCGTGAAGCGGGTGCCGTTGACAGCAATCCTCGCGGTCACAGGCAATTGCGGATGCGCGACAATAAACCGCGCGGCGGCATGTACGCCAAACGACCATGCCACGACCACAATCTCGCCGTAATCCAGAATATCCTCCAGCCAGCCGTCTGACATCTCCCTGTAATCCCACACCACAGCCACGTCATAGCCGGGCATAGCCACCCCCTGCAACGGGCGGGGCGACATGCCCCATCCTGCAAAGAGCAGCACGAGATGGCGGGAGCGGGGTGTATCGGTCAGAAGCTGGAATCTCATAAAATCAAATCAGTTTTAAACAATCGCGCAAGGCCGTGCCGAAACGGTCAATGTCGGCCTCCGCAAGACCGGCACTCAGGCTGATGCGCAGACGGTCAGTGCCGGGCGGAACTGTCGGCACACGTATCGGCAGCACTTTAAAGCCCTCGGCCATAAGCCTCTGCGAGAGTGCCACCGCCCGTCTCGGGTCACCGACCACAAGCGGCTGTATATGGCTCGGGGTAATCGCAAAGTCGGGTGACAACGGCTGCAAAATAGCCTGCAACCGCTCGCCCAGTCGCCTCAGATGCTCACGCTCGGCCTCCATCGGCATGAACTTCTCAATCATAAACTGTGTCCATGCCGCACACATCGGGGGGAGGGCTGTGGAGAATATGAAGCTACGCGCGCGGTTTACGAGGTAGTCATGAATATCGCGGCTCACGGCGCAGAACGCGCCCATCGAGGCACATGCCTTGCCGAACGTCCCGACCACCACGTCAATCTCGCCGTAACCCCCGGCCCCTCGGCACAGTCCGAGGCCGTCAGCCCCCTCCGCGCCAAAAGCGTGAGCCTCATCGACATAGAGCAACACATTGGGATAGCGACGCTTAATCGCCACGAGGCCATCGATGTCGGCACGGTCGCCGTCCATCGAATAGACACTCTCCACCACCACAAGCACCTGCTCATAGTCAGCGGCCCCCTTGGCAAGAAGCCTCTCCAGATGGCCGAGGTCGTTGTGGCGGAATCGCGAGAACTGCGCCTTTGACAGCGTGATGCCGTCGATAATGCTCGCATGCACGAGTTTGTCGGCCAGTATCAGGGTGCGTGCCCCCTGCGCCAGGGCCGAGACCATACCCGTGTTGGCATGATAGCCGCTGTTGAACAGCAGGGTCGGACGGTCATACAGGCGCGAGAGCAGTCCCTCAAGCCGGGCATATTCCTCCTGCCGCCCCGCCAGCAGTCGCGACGCCGACGAGGTGAGCGGGATGGCCGCCCCCCCCACTCGGCCGAAAAACTCAGCCTGCAACCCGGGGCGCGAGGCCAGTCCGAGATAATCGTTTGACGAGAGGTCTATCACCTCCTCAGCCCCGTTTTCTGCGGGGATGGCCCTGAGGTTGCCCTCCGACGCAAGCCGTGATAAAGTATCGCTGTAAGGATTCATCGCAAGCACTCTATAGTCTGCTCAATGAGATACTTGAGGTCATCGTCCGAGATGATGTAAGGGGGCATCACATAGGCGTTGCGCCCGAACGGACGCACCCATATGCCGCGGTCGGTACACTTGCGCTGAAACTCAGCCGTGTCCACCGGCTCCTTCATCTCTATTATACCTATCGAGCCTATCACCCTCACCTCGCGGACGCCCGGAAGCGAAGCCGCCGGTGCGATGTGGCGTCTTATCTCGCTCTCGATATGCGCCAAGCGCGAGGCCATGTCCTGCTCGTTGAGCATGCGGAGCGACTCGATGGCTATGGCACACGCCAAGGGGTTGGCCATGAACGTCGGGCCGTGCATCATCACTCCAGCCTCGCCGCGCGATATGGTGTCGGCCACCTCGGCGGTGGTCAGCACCGCGCTCATGGTCAGATAGCCGCCGGTCAGTCCCTTGCCTACACACATGATGTCAGGCTCGACTCCGGCATGCTCCCAGGCAAACATCTTGCCCGTACGCCAGAAGCCGGTGGCTATCTCGTCGAATATCAGATATATCCCATACTTGTCACACAGCTTGCGCGCCTCGCGAAGATACTGCGGATGATATATGCGCATGCCTCCGGCTCCCTGCACAATAGGCTCGAGGATGAGGGCGGCAAGCTCTTTGTGGTGCGCCTCAACTATAGCCTCGAGTGGCTCGAAGTCGGCACGGTCCCACTCCTCCCACGGCTTGATACCGGGGGAGGGTGCAAAATATCTAACAGGCAGGGCAGGGCCGAACGCACCGTGCATGCCCGTGACGGGGTCGCAGACGCTCATGGCATTCCACGTGTCACCGTGATAGCCGCTGCGTATGGTCACGAAATTGGTCTTCGCATGGTCGCCGCTCTTTGAAATCGACGCCTGCACAGCCATTTTCATAGCCACCTCCACGGCCACCGAGCCTGAGTCGGCATAGAAGATATTGTGCATAGACGGCGGAGCCACCTCGAGAAGCATCTTGCCAAGCTCGATGGCCGGCTCATGCGTGAGGCCGCCGAACATCACATGGCTCATGCGGCCCATCTGCTCCATCGCGGCACGGTTGAGCCGCTCGTTGTTGTAACCGTGTATCACGCACCACCATGACGACATGCCGTCAATCAGTTCGCGGCCGTCGGCCAGGCGGAGTCTCACGCCGTGACAGTCGGTCACCTTGTAGGTAGGCAGCGGGTCGATGGTGGATGTATATGGATGCCACAGGTGCTCACGGTCAAAAGAGTCGTGAAGCACATCGCGGCAAGCGTTGGCATTAACTTTCTCCATTTCAGTCAAAAGCTCCTCCGGGAACAGTCCGACAAATCCGACCCCCGAAAAGCAAACGCAAATTTACAAATAATTTCCGAGATTAGGAGTAAAACTTTCGATGCGGGGGTGCGTGGGGAGTTGTGCAATATGTCAAGGTGCGCTTGCCGTGCGGTTTAGCTTTGGGCTGCGGAGCACGGCGTACCGCGATAGTTGGGGTGGATGATGGGGGACAGGAGCACAAGAGCACTGGTCGGGAGACGGGAGCACGGGGAAACAGGGGGCAAGGGTGATGATTGTGACGAGGGGGATGTTTTCGCCTTCGCCGTCGTCGCTGCTGTCGTCGCGCTGCCGCGCTCCCACTGTCTCAAAGCTGTGGATGAGGAGACCGGGCGGGAGGGCTTTGGGTGGGGTGTCGGCCCTGAGATGGATAATCAGAAAGCCGGAGCGGTCGAGGATGGGGAAGAGAACGGAGCAGACTTTCTGAAAGTTGTCGGGCGTTTTGAGCAGGGGGGAGTAGGTTCGCGCCCGATGGGCGTTGAGCAGGAGCATGAAAGCGGGGGTGCTTCCGCGAATGCTTCTGACTTGCCTGTAGGTGATGGCGCGGAGGCGGGGAGAACGGTCTTTTATTGCCGGTCGGTCGGGGGTGCAACGGATGGCTGTGGCTCCTTCGGGGGAGGTGGCGAGCCTGTAGCGGAGGTAGCTGTCGAGAATGGCTGTGCTGTCGTGGCCGGGATGGTCGATGATGACTGTGGGGCGGGGACGTGCACGGCGGTTCTTTTCGAGGGTGGATATGACGGCTTTCTCGGCGGGGGTGAGTTGCCTGCCGAGAAATTTCCTGAAGCTGTGGCACCATATGTCGGGGATGCACGGCTTACGAGAATAGTTGGATGTTATGAGCCTCCGTGAATGCATGGTGCAAAGATAGGATGTAAGCACGGGGCTTTTGGTGCGATAATGTCGCGAAGCCCCGAGCTAAAGCTCGGGAGCACAAACAAAAAGGAAGCACCAGTTTTGGAGACAGGAGCACAGGAGCACTGATTGAGAGACGGGAGCACGGTGGAACGGGAGACAGGAGCACAGGAGCACTGATTGAGAGACGGGAGCACGGTGGAACGGGAGACAGGAGCACAGGAGGCACAAAGACGGGAGAAGGGGGCTCGGGAGGCTTGTCTATAGAAGCGGCGGCTTTAGCCATTGATATGGCACGTATCATCCATTGCTTACAATCGTAAACCCGGCATTGACAATAACATACACTAAGATTAGCTTTATCACTTCATATCGACGGCTGAAGCCGTCGCTCCTACCCTCCCCTCCTTCCGTGCTCACGTCTCTCGGGGGGTGCTTTTGTGCTCCTGTCTCCCGTTCCCCCGTGCTCCCGTCTCCCAAGTGGTGCTATTGTGCTCCTGTCTCCCCTAACCCACCCCGACTATCGCGGTAGGTGACGAACCGGTGGATGGCGGCTAATTCAGGATGGCGGAGGATGCGCCTTGCTGCTCGCCTATCTCGTTGCCACGCTTGACTTTCTTGCCGTAGCCGAATGTGTAGGTGACGGACAGCGTGACTCTCGGATGATAGGTCGAGGCATAGGTGATGCGGTTTTCAGAGTAGTAGGGCGAGCGGAACTCGCGTGTGAACCGCCTCCATCCCTTGCTGAATATGTTAGATGCCGTGAGGCGGAGATTGAGCGCGCCGTTGCTCCAGCCGCCGGCTATCTTATATTCATTACGCCCCGTCTGGAGAATGTTGCTCTCGTTCTGCAACTCCTTGAAACGCTTCTTATAGTCTACGTTAAGATAGCAGTTGCCGATATAATAGGAGCCTCCCGCACGCAGGAACACCGAGGAGAGGTCGCGCTTGTAGATGCCTGTGGTGCTGTAGAAGTTCAGTTCGGGATTGGCCGTGAGGCTCAAGCGGCCGTCACGCGTCTTCCAGTTGAATGATATGCCTGCTTTAGTGTGTCGGAAATCGCCGTCGTTGATGTAGGTGCGCAGCAGTGCCGTGCCGTCATTGTAAGGCTGATAGGCCACAGTGTAACGCTCATACAGCATCTCGCTCCCGGCATAGGCCGAGGCGTTGAACTGATTGCAGGGCAGCCAGGTGTATCCGAGGCTCAACTGGCTGAAACGTGAATTTTTCAGATAGGGATTGCCTGTGATGTAGAGCAACTCGTTATCCTTGAGCACGTCAGATGTTTTCTCGCCGGTCTCGGGCGAGAAGGTGGCATACTGGCCGAATACGCTGAGACGGTTCTTGCTGTTGAAGGCGTAGTTCATCTCGAGATGGCATGCGGGGTAGACATCGGTGGCGCGATGACCGTTAATCTTCGAGACCTCCCGGTCCACAGCCGCATCGGCATAAAGTGACATCCTTTTGCTTTTGTAGTTATATCTAACGGCTCCGGACATAAAATCCAGGGAGAAATCGCTGTTGGAGCCGGAGGTGCCTGAATACCTAACGTCATTGCTGTGCCGCCCTATCGAGAACTTCATGCCGACACTATGCCGCTTGCCGAAATCCTTTACAATGTCAGCATTGAGGCGAACGTAACGCGCATTCTCGACCGTGGAGCGCAGCACATGCTCGGAATTGGTGGCGGTATAGTCGCCGAATTCATTGGTGTGGGCGTAGGAGAAATTAGGGTTGAGGTTAACCGACACCGCGTGAGGCAAGATGAACAGGCATGTGCCCGAGTATGTCAGGGAATTGTTTCGGTTCCGGCCAATGCGCAGGAATGAGTAGTCGGAGTCGCCGCCGGGCGAGGGGGAGTATGACAGCGAGCCGGACTCATTGCTCCGCGGACGCGACTTGTGGGTGAAACCCAGGGTGTTGCGAAACACTATCTTTTCGGAGTTATAGGAGGCGCGCAGGGTCAGGGGGTACTGGTCCTGACGAAACCTCGACGACTCTACATCCTGACGGCGCGTGACGGTAACAGGATTGCCCTCGGAGTCATTCAGCAAATATTGTCCCTCGGTGGAGTTGCCGTTGTGGCGGCTGCTTTCGTTGGTGACTCCGGCATAGAGGTCATAGACCATTTTCCTGTAGGAGAATTTGGAGAATACGCTCGACTTGTTGGTAAATCCGGCTATAGCCGTCTCGTCGGCCTTGAGTTTGGTGTATCCGCCATACTCATACTCCTGCATTATGAAGTTGATTGCACGCTGCGCCCCCTGAAAACGGGGGTCGGTGGGGTTGATAAGCAGTTCGACACGTCTGACATCGGCTGTGCGCAATCCCTCCATCTCCTGCGCCGAGGCGGGCATGGAGTTGATATATACAGGGATTGACCGGCCGAAGTTGTCAGTTATCGCGCCGGAGAATGCGTCGACCCTGACTTCGGGCATGGACATGATACGGAGCAGGTCGGTGGCGTCCCGGGCCGCACGCTTCTGCCGCCCGGAGGGGGTGTAGATTGAACGGTCAGCCGAAAGGGTCGATGCAGTGGCCTCGACCGACACCCCCTTGAGCTGAATGGCATTGGAGCGCATGGTGATGTCGCCGAAATTAAATCCTCGTCCTGTGTGATAGGTGGGCAGATACCCCACCCCGCTCAGTTTGGCTATGACCCGGCTGCGGTCGCACGGAATGAGGAAGCGGCCGGCCGCGTCGGTGGTGCCGTAGGTCACGACAATAGAATCCTTGGGAGCGAGGAGCATGACTGTGGCGAAAGGGATGGTCTCGCCATGCTCGTCGACCACGCGGCCCGAATATTTGTAGCGGCCGCGCTGCATGGCCTCGACAAAGATGCGGTCGCCCACGACAAGAATCGAGATGGGGTTGTAGCTCGTAAGCCGGCGTATGGCCGTAACGGCATCGTCGGTGGCAATGTCGGCATCCACCTTATAATCCTCAAGTTCGTTATATATAAAGCTGATATTCAGCTCGGGATGCTCGCGGCTGATGCGTGCGAGGGCCTGTGACACAGGCACGGAACGGAAGCGGTAGGTGTACTCGTGCGCCGAGGCTGAGATGATGCCGACGATGACCGACATCATGAAAAGTATGACGTGTCTCATGGTCATTTCACTGTCAACACGCCATCCTTAATGGTGATGTTTATCTGCTCGAAAATGTTAAGGTCGGCCACTACGTCGTCAATCGGGCGGGAGGGGTCCCACTTGAAATACAGCCGCAGGTTGCGGACGTCAGGGCGGGCAAAGCGCACCTCAACACCATAGGCGGCTCCGATACGCGACATTATGCCGGCCAGGGTCTCGTCCTCAAACACCACCGGCTCCGAAAGCTCGGCTACCGAGTCGTCGGCTACAGCCAGAGATGTCGCCGCCACATGGACATCGCCTGTCACAACCTCCTGCCCGGCATCGGCGGCGGTAAGGCCGTCGGAGGGGGCGGAGTGACTGAAACCGATGCCTACGGCCACGGCAACCGCCGCCGTCACTATCACTGCCGCGACAGCCGCCGCACGGTTTCCGACCAGGCGGAGGAGCAACGGGCGGCGCATGTGGGTGCGCTCAAACTGTTGCCACTCGCGGGCCACCTTATCCTCATCGGGAATGTCCGCGCCGAATGTCGACGCGGAGATGAGGCACATCTCATCATACAAGGCCTTTGCCTCCGGGTCGGAAAGCAGCCGCTCCAACTCCTGAGGTGAATATTTCTCAGGATGCCCGATGATGTCAAGCACTAAATCTAATTTATCCATTGTTCAAGGTTTTTCGGATTGTCTCGATGGCGTGACGCAGATGCTTGTAGACGGCTACCTCACTTATGCCGAGCCTCGAGGCTATCTCGGCATACTTCAGCCCTTCGTGGAAACGCATGGCCACCACACGGCGGCATTGGGGAGCGAGGGCCGTGCCGACGATTGAGTTGACCGCCTCGACCGTGGCCTCATCGGGCCAGTCTTCGTCGTCATACTCCTGCCCGTCGAGCATATAGAGCCGGGCGAGCCGCTCGCGCACGCCTGTGTCACGCACATGGTTGACACACCTGTTACGCACACTTGACATAAGATAGCCGGGGCCGACAGTCTGGCCGGTGTTTTGAAGCACCGAGGCAAAGACATCCTGCACGACGTCACGCGCGAGGCTGTCGTCATGCAGAATCATCATGGCCAGCCGGTACATCTGAGCATAATGTGTCTTGTAAAGCCGTTCTATTTCACATCGGTCTGTCGTCATACATCAATAAGACACGCAACATCCGAAAAACCTAACCTGAGATTCAAAAAAATATTAATAATCCCGCAGCTGTGTCGAAATTCAAGAAGGGGACATAAGGACATAAGGGACAAAAGACACTTAAGTATTTATTGTTTTAATACATCTTGATAATCAGATATATATATCTTATGTGTCTTTTGTCCCTTATGTCCTTATGTCCCCTTCTTGAATTTTAAGCCTGTCACATAATCTCTGTTACAGCGGTTGGGGTTATATTATTTCACGGGGATTGTCACTGTGGCGGGTTTGACGCCGGGGGCTGTGGCCTTGAAGGTCAGCGTGCCGGGGGTCTTGCCGCTACGGGCTATGGCTGTGGCCGCGCCGCTGAACAGTTTCATCTCGGGGTTCTGGAAGGGAAGCACGCAGGTGGGGTCGCCGTTGGCGGTGGCCTCGAAGGTGCCGGCTCCGCTCACCGCAAATTTCACCATGCGCGAGTCGGTCGGCACGATGTTGCCATCCTTGTCGGCCACCTGGACGGTGAAGTAGACGAGGTCGTCGCCGTCGGCGTTAAGCTCGGTGCGGTTGGGGGTCACCACGAGATGATGGGCCTTGCCGGCGGTGCGAATGGTGCGCTCGGCGGCCTTGTTGCCGTCGGCGTCATAGGCCACCACGGTGACCTCGCCCGGCTCGTAGCGGGTGTCCATCCACATGAGGCGGTAACGGTTCTGATAAGTCGAGTCGTTCTTCTCCCTCACGCCCTGGCTCTTGCCGTTGATGAACAGTTCGGCCTTGGGGAAGTTGGTGTAGACAAACACGGGGGTCACCTCGCCCTCGCGTCCGGCCCAGTTCCAGTGGGGGAGTATGTGGAGGGTGGTGTCAGAGTCGTTCCACTTGGAGCGGTAGAGGTAGTAGCGGTCCTTGGGGAGCGATGCGAGGTCGATGATGCCGAACACCGAGCTGTGGCTGGGCCATGCGTCGGTGTCGTAGGGGGAAGGCTCGCCGAGATAGTCGAAGCCAGTCCATACGAACTGGCCTATCACCCAGTCGCGGTCATCGTCCATGGCGAAGTCGATGTCGGGGGTGTTGGACCACACGCACGACTCGTTGTCATAGCTGTTGGACTGGTTGTCGGGGTGCATCACCACGTGGTGCTCGCCGAACTCGACGGGGAAGTGGTAGACGCCGCGCGACGATACGGTAGAGGCTGTCTCGGAGCCGAGTATCAGCTTCTGGGGGAGCACGTCGTAGGCCTTGTCATAGAACTGGGGCTTGTAGTTGAAGCCGGGGATGTCGAGGGCGGCGGCAAAGCCGTTGTCAAGCACGGCGCGTATCTGGTCCATTCCGCAGGTGACGGGGCGTGTGGGGTCGAGCTTATGCACGAGGTCCTGGAGCATTACCAGCTCCTGCACTCCGTCGGGGCCCCACTGCGAGGGCACTTCGTTGCCTATCGACCACATCACCACCGAGGGGGAGTTGCGATAGTGCTCCACCATGTTGGTTATGTCCTTATCGGCCCAGTCGCTGAACACCGAGCCGTAACCGTTGGGTGACTTGGGGCGGAAGCTCCAGTCGTCAAACGGCTCAATCATAAGCATTATGCCCATCTCGTCGCACAGCTCGACAAGCTCGGGGGCGGGCATGTTGTGGGCGGTGCGGATGGCGTTGACGCCCATGTCCTTGAGCAGCTCAATCTGATGGCGCAGGGCCGAGCGGTTGACTGCCGCGCCGAGCGGGCCGAGGTCGTGATGGTTGCACACGCCCTTGAATTTGGTCACCTCGCCGTTGAGGAAAAATCCCTTCTCGGGGATGTATTCGAGCGAACGTATGCCGAAACGGGTGTCGTAGCTGTCAACCTCCTTGCCGTCGACGCTGAGGGTGGTGCGGGCGGTGTAGAGTGCGGGGCTGTCGGGGCTCCAGAGGTCAGGGCGGCTGACGAGGAAGTTCTGAGCGAACTTCTGACCGTGGGCGTGGTAGGTGGAGACATCTTTGGCCACCTCTTTGCCGGCGGGGTCGAGGATGACGGTGCTGACAGCGACCTTCTCACCCTTGGCGGCTCCGTCGATTTTCATTTCGAGATGCACCGAGGCTTCGTCCTTGCCCACCTTGGGGGTGGTCACATATGTGCCCCATGTGGGGATATGCACCCGGGCGGTGTTAACCACATGCACGTTGCGGTAAAGGCCAGCGCCGGGATACCACCGCGATGCCTTCTCGTAATTCTCGAGCGCGACCTCAAGCTGATTCTCGCCCGGCACTATGGCATCGTCGACATTGACGTAAAACGAGTTGTAGCCATAGGGCCAGAATGCCACCTCGCGGCCATTGACCTTGACATGGGCATTGCTCATGGCTCCGTCAAAGACGAGTGTGACCGAGCGTCCGGCGGTGTCGGGCACCTCGAATGTGGTGCGGTAGGTGCCCTTGCCGATGAACGGCAGACCGCCCGTGCGGCCGGTCTTGACAGTCTCCTCGGTCTCGCCGTTCTGCTCCACGGCCACTACCTGGAGGTCGTTGTCGCGCGAGAAGGGGCCGTAGATGGCCCAGTCGTGCGGCACACGCACGTTCTGCCACTCGGTTGCCTCGTCGGGCGCGCCTTTCGAGAAACGCCAACCCTCGTTGAGGGTCTGCACATCGCGCTGCGCAAAGGCACACAGCCCAAGGCTGCCGAGAAGTGCCGCAGAAAATATCTTTAATGTATTCATATATCAGGTATGGTTATAGGTATTGATGATTATTTTGAAGAATTGATAATTGAAGAATTGATAATTACTAATTACTAATTGCTAATTACTAATTACTTAAAGGCCTCAAGTGCCTTGGTGGGGCGGGAGTTGTCAAAGCATCCCTTGTCGTATCCGCCGTTATATCCGGCAGGAGCCTCGGGCTCCCAGTAGAATACGCCTTCAATCAGGCCTTTCCCCCACCCTTCTTCCTTGAGATATTTGAGGAGGTCATAAGCCTTGTCAGGCTCATTGTAAGGCATACCCACCTCGCAAATCATCACCGGCTTGCCGTAACGGCTCCGGAGCGACGATGCGTTGGCCAGGCAATCCTTGGCAAATTTCTGCCACGAGTCAGCGGGCCACGGGTAGAGCGACATGCCTATCATATCGTATTTGGCATTGTTGTTTTTCAGTATATCAAACAGCCAGGTGAAGCGGGCGTTGTCGTTGCCGTTGTCGACATGCACTATCACATCGGCCTGCGGGAACACCGATTTCGATGCCTCATATCCGGCGGTGATGAGCGAGGCGAAATTCTGAGGGTGGGTTGTGGCATTGCCGAGGGGGAAGAGCATTCCGTTAGGGGTTTCGTTGCCAATCTGCACCCATTTGGGGATGATTCCTTCTGCCTTGAGTGCGCCGAGTATGTCGGTCACGTGGGCCGACACAGCACTTTTCAGGCCGTCAATATCGAGCGAGGCCCATTCGGCAGGAGCGTCCTGCTGGCCGGGGTCGGCCCAGGTGTCGCGGAAATGGAAGTCAATCATCAGGTCGAGGCCGAGGGCCTTGGCACGGCGGGCCTTGGCAAGGACATCCTGCTTGCCGTTCCATCCGTCGGCAGGATTGAGCCACACGCGCAGACGTATGGCGTCGATGCCGCAGTCGTCGCGCAGGAGCTGCATGCACTCTTTCTCTTCGCCCGAACGGGTGTAGAACTTGTGCCCTTCCTGCTCGAGCTGTGTGAGCCAGCCAACATCGGCTCCGGCTACAAAGTCAGAAGCGTCTTCGACAGGGGGGAGAACGGGAGCGGGGATGGTGTCAGGTTCGTCGCCTCCGCATGAGGCAAAAAGGCTTACCGCACTCAGCGCAAAGGCTGACAAAGTAATGGTAAATTTATTCATCAACTTTTTAGGTAATAGTTTTTTATGGATAGATGATTATTATTTCTACAAATGATATAATCTCAAAATAATCAGAACTGAGACCGGCAATCGGACTTCTCTTGCCAATCGGCCCGACTACCTATATACAAAGTTACAAAATTTCAACAAACAAATCAAGCCCCTACCCTCGGCAGGAGCTTGATTTATAATTTAATAACAATTACGTAAATCTCTTATGGATTTTACGGTTACTCTCCGATGGTGCCGAGCTCACGGATTGAGCCGGTGAGAGGGTTGAAGCGTAGATAGGAGGGGGATTTCCTGGAGGTGAAGAGCGCGGGGTCGAGGCCGAACACTACGCCATACTGCGCCACATCGTATGTGCCGCGGGCAAGGGTCTCGCCGTCATATGTCACGCTGACGCTCGCTGTGCCGGGGATGCGATAGGCTACGCCACCTTTGGGGAATGTCTTTGCCACACCTTTCTCGTTGACGGGGAGCTCTCCGCGCGATTCGGGCGAAACGGTTACATATATCGGTGCGCCCGAGAGGTCGTCGGGAGCCACAAGTCCGTCGACAGCCGAAAGACGCGCCACGACGGTGCGCTCAGGCTCACCCTCGGCGGGAACAGTGAAACGGTAGGTGCGCACCTCAACCGAAGTCTGCACCGTGCCGAGGAACATCGCTGTCAGAGCCTCCTCCTGGGCAGCTATCTGCTCGAGCGCAAGCTTCATGGCCGCGCCATCAGAGGGCATACCGTCAGCCTGGCCGGTGATAATCTCGTTGCGGTTGGTGCGCAGTTCGTAAATCTTTGAGGCGGCAAGCTCGGCGCGCTTGGCCGATGACTTGCTCTGAATCATCTCGGGGGTCACTGCCTGACGCGCCACGGGTCGCTCAAGCACGGTAGGCTCAGCGGGGACAGCCTCGGGGAGTGTCACCTCAGTGATTGCGCCGTCATACGCCTCGTCATTGACCGACACGGGGAAGTTATCGTCATTCACAGTGATGAATGTGCCGTTGCCACCCTTGAGTGTCACAAGATAACGCTCGTTCTCGTCGGGATAGGCCGTCTGCTCAATCACGGCATCGGTTATGCGCCACGAGGTCGAGGGGGCGAGGATGGGGTCGGTGTTGAGATATTTACGCGCATACTGATAGAACTCGCCGGGAGTTCTGACAGTCTTTTCGGCTGCAATCGTCACCTCAAACGAGGTGAGCGGAAGCGTGTAGATGAGTCCGTATTCATTGGCCTTGGAGGCTGTGAGCTTGGCCGTGGTCTGAGCCGACGCTCCGGCAATGGCACACGCCCCGAGCATAAGGGCTATAATCTGATGTTTCATAATTCTATACTGATATTCGGGAGAATCGAATTGATACTGTAACAAATCACTCCATAATCGCCTTGATGGCACGGCCTACGGCCTGAGCTATGTCCATAGCGGTAGTGCCGTATTCGCCCTCGGTCTCGGCGGCAATCTCTCCGGCGAGGCCGTGGATATAGACGCCGGCCACCGATGCGGCCTCGGGCTTGTAGCCATGGGCCAGGAGCGAGGTGATGATGCCGGTGAGCACATCGCCGCTTCCGGCGGTAGCCATAGCCGGGGTGCCGGAGGAGTTGAAGAACACTTTGCCGTCAGGACGCACTGTGGCTGTGTAACGCCCCTTGAGCACAATGAGAATCTTATAACGGTGGGCCACCTCGATGGCTTTGAGCAGACGGGCCTCGGCCGAGGTCTGCGTGCCGAAGATGCGGTCAAACTCTCCGGCATGCGGGGTGAGTATCGAGCCGGGGGCGATATGGTCAAGCAACGCCTGATTCTGAGCCAGCGCGTTGAGGGCGTCGGCATCAATCACGAGCGGGCGTTTATAGCTCTTTATGAGGGTCTCGAACGCCCCGCGGGTGGCATCGTTCGTGCCTATGCCGGGGCCGACTCCGATGGCCGAGCAGTTGAAGCGGGCCGACATGTCGGAGATGACATACTCCTGACGGTCAGGCGAGAACAGGGCCTCGGGCACCTGACTCTGGAGCACCGGGAATGCGGCACGCGCACTGTGCACGGTGAGTTTACCCACTCCGCTACGCAAGGCTCCGCGCGCGGCCATGACGGCTGCACCCGACATGCCGTAGCATCCGGCAAAGAGGAGGGCGTGGCCGTAGTCGGCCTTGGAGGAGAATGGTTTGCGGGGCTTGAGCACGGCGCGCACCTCGTCACGCTCGACGTAGAAATATTTTGTCGGGGTCTCGATTATGGCACGGCTGCTCAATCCGATGTCAAGCACCTTCCACCGCCCTATGATGTCGGCATTGTCGCTGAGGAGGAATGAGAGGCGCGGGAACTGCACGGCGAGAGTGATGGTGGCATGCACCACATTGCGCCCTATGACGCGAGCGTTCCAGTCGCCAAAAAGGCCCGAGGGGACGTCGATGGATATAACCGTGGCCCCCGACTCGCTGATGTTGCGGGCCAGCATCATGAAGCCGCCTTCAAGAGGGTCGCGAAGCCCCGAGCCGAAGAGTCCGTCGATGACGAGATGGTCGGGGGTCAGCGAGGGCAGCTCGGCGCGGTCGATAATCTCTATCAGTCCCTGATAGCCCGTGGCGAGGAGTTCGCGCTTGGCCTGGAGGCAATCGCGAGAGAGTGAATTGCCCTTGAAGTTGAACAGCAATATGCGCGGATAGAACCCGGCCTCAAGCATAAGCCTTCCCACCACGAGGGCGTCGGCTCCGTTGTTACCCGAGCCGGCAAATATGACCACGGGCGTCGACGGACTCCATCGGCCCACTATCTCGCCCGTGACACCCTCGGCCACACGGCGTATCAGCTCCTGCGAGCTGACACCCTCTTCCTCGATGGTGACACGGTCAATCTTGCGTATATTTTCAGTGCTAAAAATCTTCATAGGACGGCAAATTTCACAGGGCATACTTTACCCCACGCAAAAGTACAAAACTTAACCATCCCATCAAAATTTATTCCATTCGAAACCATTATTTCTACTTATATCTTCAACTATATAATAGTCTCATAAATTAACCCCTCCTGATTAAGCATATCCTGAAGTTTTTTAGTCGGTCTTACCAATATCCTTTTTATATCATGCATCCTTAACAATGGAATATCGTCCTCATGGTCGGTCATTACCACGGATATTTTCCAGTTTCGTTCATTCGCATATGCTTCCGCGCATTCGCCCTTTGCCAGTCCCCGCATCTCCTCACGGCACTTAATAAGTTTATCAGTGTCACTTGCAACATATCCATCAAAATCCAACAACGAAACTAACGGAGCTACATATATGTCAGGGGCTGCAGTAGCCAATATTATTTTATATCCTTGATTGCTATACGATATTATGCGCGCCATTACATCTTCTGACACAAAACCTTTCAAACACTTAACAAAAGCCATAATGTCATCATCAGTCAATCGAGACTCAGACATCCTGATAATCTCTCTTTTCATTTCTATATGGCTAACAATATTCAATAATCGTTTTATTGCAACAGAACATATCGACAATTTACAAGATAAAGACAATACATGAATCATCCATTTCATCAAAAGATGTAATGAATTTCCATCAATCAGTGTACCGTCAAGATCTACTACTATACATTTTTTTTCATGTCCATCGACCATGGGAATCTAATTAAAGTAGAGTCATTATATAAATAATAATCCGGCATAATAACCGGTTGAGGCGTCGTCACCGTTATCACCGCACTTTTAACGACAATCCCGGGTGAAACTTTTTTTAGTTCTGACACCACAGTGTTGAGAGTAACACCACTATCCACAGCGTCATCAACTATTAACACATTCATTGTCGGAAGTGCTTTAACACTCTCAGGCAGTTTAATTGAACGAGGCGATTCATCTCGATGAAATCTCGACCACAAAGACTCTAAAACACGAATTATATCCAACATCCATATAGGAAGGATTTTTATCAGACCTTTTATCCGTTGTTTATTTGTAGTCATCGGACGTTGCAGTGATATCAGATGAATTTTCGCGTCAGGGAAACTAACCCCAACAATATTTGCAACATACTCTCCGCCCGTCTTTATACCGACAATCATATTCGGCCTAAATCCGTCATCACAAATCATCTGAGCAAGACGAAAACACTCAGATTCAAAATCGCTATTACGAAGTGTCTTTACTCTCATTTATACATAATTCGTGAACACAACCCTACCAGTCCTTTTCCGATATAGCTAACCAGTATTCCCAGTTTGTTTTTAAGACGCACTTGGGGATTACGGAGGCTTGCAAGGCGGTAGGACTTAATCAGCTGCCAGCATTGCTCTTTGACCGCGGCATATTGGCCGTCCTTGTCATGCACACACAAGAGCCCGAATATATTGAAGTTGGCACTCAGTCGGCGGTCACGCGCGGCGGGGAGCAAGTCGGGGTATGATTGAGCATATTCTTTCTCAATATCTTCCGTTATAGTCAAAACATCAAAACGCCGAGAAGAGAAGGTGTTTATAAAACTGCCCGGATTATCTCTATAAAAATATACCTCATCCGAAACTATAACCACACTCCTTAACCGAGGGAACAATTTTGCAAAATAATCAAGGTCCTCATACCACATGCCCTTGCGAAAACTGACATCTTTTATAGATTCATATCTATAAAGTTTTCCGCAAACAGATGTATTTATACCTATTTGAAGCAATCCTTCCTTAGCTGCCTCATATCCAGACAAACATCGCAGAGCTTTATTCTTATGTTCACGGATGGAATATTTTAATGACCTCACATACTCTCCAACCACGACATCACAATCTGTTGTGACATTGCTTTCCAGCGATGTCAATGATGTCGGATACAACATGTCATCACTGTCGAGGAATGTAACCCATTCTCCCCGGACTTGTCCGAGTCCGAAATTTCGAGCATCTGCCAATCCCCCATTACTTTTCCTTACCACGCGGAACCTGCCATCCCTGCCGGCGTATTCGAGGGCGATGGATGCGGTGGAGTCGGTCGAGCCGTCATCGACAATAATTGTCTCCCAGTCAGTATAAGTCTGCGCAAGCACACTCTCCAGGCAGTCCCGGAGGTAGGCTTGCGCATTATAGGCCGGTATGATGACGGATATCATATCGGGGTGAGGCTATTCGGTACGTTTCAGGTCAAATCCGGCCGTCATGCCGTCATACTGCTCAAGCAGAGCCGACGCCCCCTTGAGCGTAGAGCTGTTGGATAGTGCGCTGATGCGCTGCATGAGGGTCATGAGCTTGGAAACGTCAAATGTCAGCTCCATAGCATTCTTGCCGTTAAGCGATATATAAGCCTCCATCGAGCCGATATTTACCTTCTTGAACGCCCGGAAGTGAAACAGGTAAGTGCCGTTTGATTCGTTACGCTCGATGGTGCCGCTCAGCGAGGCACGACGCCCTTTGAATGTAAAGGTCGAATCATTGTTGATGGTTACCACGAGGCTTGTCAGACCTGCTGTCTTATAATACGGCTCAAGTTTTTTCTCAACCGTGGCAGATGCGGCCGCACCACCGGCTTTGAGCAGAAAATTATCGCTCTTGAAGCTCACTGCGGGGCCGGAATATGACCATGTGCCCACGAGCTGCTCGATTCCGGCCTTGGAATTTCCGAGGCCAAGAGCTCCGGCCACACCTGACAGAAGGTCGCCAAGCCCGCCCTTCTGCGTCGCTGACGAGTCCTGCGACTGTTGCGACTGCTGTGTCTGCCCCTTGCCGAGACTGTTGAGTAAATCTGACAATGACTGGGCTGAGGCTGTCGACGATGCGAAAATCAGCAGAAATGCGAGAGAGAGGCTTGTAATAATTCTTTTCATAAACTTTCTATAGTTATCATGTCATTATGACCACATAAATCCCGATTGGTTTAAGCTATAGCTCAGACTATAACCGACACAGGCCGTCAATAGGCAAGTGTGACGTTGTCAATCCACAGCCGTCCGCCGGTCGACGAGGCCGTGAGCGGGTCGGGTACGGTGATGACCGAGCGGCTCTCTTCCTCGATTGTGCCCGTGCGGACCGATGACGAGAACATCACCTTGATGCGCCGGGCCTTGACACCGAAATAGCGGTAATCAAGCGGCACACTGAACGCCGTGTAGCTCGAGGCGAGCGCAAGCATCTGACGGCCCGAGGCAATCACCACCTCGCCGTCTCCGTCATTGCCGAGCACCTCGACGGTGACGAGTCCGCAGTCCGAGCGGTCAGCCTCGCCGGGAAAGAAGCGGTAGTAGCCGTTGAGCGACGACGGGCGCGACGACCAGTCAAGCCCCTCGACATACGACTCCTGCATGGATGCGGGGTCAAACGCATAGCTGCCGAGAAACAGTTTACCGGCCGCACGATAGGTGATGTTCGGGACTATCGGCGAATAGTCAAGATAAGGTGTGCCGGTCTGCGTATAGTCGGGTATCGGCGCACCGTGAGGGTCAAAGGCTACACTCGTGAGCATGACCGCGAAACTCTGGCTGAACACATTGTCACGCGTCAAGGCAACCGACGGCTGCATATACCACGTGTTATGGTTGGTCGAGGCCATCGCAAATGTCTTGGCATTCGTGTTGGCCCAGTGCTTGGGTATCTCCTGGTCAATGGTCGTGTGGTGTTGCCAGTTGAATATCTGCACCACGGTCTGGGAATATCGGCCACCCATTGCGAGGTCCTTGTACTTGACACCGTCGTCACGGTCTTCAAAATCGGCGTTGGGCAGCTGCGGGGTGCTCTCGGTGGTGACACTCACCGCCGGGGTGAATTCAGGATTATCCACGCCCGACATCATCGTGGCCTTGAACTCATAGGATGTGGAGGGTGACAGGCCGATGACCGAAAGTATGCCCTGCTCGGGCACCACGCGATACACCGGGGCCTCCTGGCCGTTAATATATATGCGCGTGGACGCGGCTATGGCCTCGGTGAGCGACGGGTCAGAGGGGATGACTTTGACTGCCGCCATCGTGGCATAGGCATCGACATCTATGGTAAACGCGGGCATGGCCCGGGGAATGTCAAAGGTAGAGCGCACCTCGTCACAATACAGTATGCGCGCGGCCACCGGTACACTTCCCGAGGCTACGTCAAACGAAATCGAGTACATACCCTGCACGGCAAGCGGCTCGATGTCAAGCGGGCTGACCTTGCTCCACACTCCGGCCGACGGGTCGGTAGAGGTCTCAATCTCCACATGCTCCATGAAGCCCGAAGCGTCGCACTGCACCTCGATGCATGCGCGGTCCACACCCATAGTCACAGGATACATTTTCGTTACGGCAATCTCCACAGGAGTTGTCCTGACAACAAGGCTTGCGGGCATAGAGGTCTTGCCGTCTGACGCCTCGGCCATTATGGCGAAGCCCGAAAGGGCCGACTGCTCGTCGAGATATACAAGATTGCCCATCAAGCCGTCGAGAGTGACGGTGCCGCCCGAAGAGTCAAGGGAGTATCTCAGCCCCATGTCGCGAAGGCGCGTCTCTATTTCGGGAGTGAGATGGAGTAAATCCACCTCGGCCGGCATGCCGCTCTCGGCAAGTGAGCGCGAGCGGGTGGAGAAGATAATCGAGCGGAGCGGCGAACGGGATGCTATCGTTGCCGTAAACTGCGTGGAGGGCAGATTTCCTTCGGGCAGTTCAAATGTCTCGGACTCATTCCACGAGGTTGTGACCGTGGGAGCCTCGGCATTGATAAACTCTTCTGTCAGCACCACCGAACTGTCCTCGGCCGGGCCGTCGACAGTCACCTTCGGGCCTTGAGCCGTGGCCTCACAGTCGACCGTCAGTTCATAGAGCGTCGCGGCACGGGCCGCAGGGATGGTATAGGAAGGGAATGTCACACGGCATCCGTCAGCCATGACTATATCCAGCACCACCTCGATATCTCCGGGACTGAGACAAAGGTAACGGCTCTCGGAGGGGGAATAGTCATGATACAACCCTCCGGGCGTATGGACAAGTGATGTTATAGATGTGAATTCCGAGCATGCCGACTCGGTGTAATGCACCCTGACAAGCGAATTGGCCAGCGACATGCTTACAGTAGCCCTGTTGTCCTGCGACTCAACCACGCGGGCGTCAGTGCTGCCGTAAAACGCGGGCTTGTCAAAGCCTTCATCCTCAGGATTTCCGCTTATCGCCGATAGATTGTAGACCCCGGCGATGTAGAACTGCGACTGGGGGAACTCCTCGGCATTGTCCCACGTATGGGCATATCCCCCCTCTTCGGCGGTCATGGTCAGCGACACACTTCCGGCCGCAGGGGCATACCCCGTCGACACATTCTCTCCATTCCCACCCGCAACCGTCGCTATATCGTCAGTCACAATGTCAAGCGAGAACATTCCGGCGTTGAGCGTGCCAAACTGCTCACGGTCAGACGAGCATGCCACCACCCCACCGGCCAGCAGGGATAACGACATGAATTTAAGAATGTGACGAATCATTGGAGAATTTATAGTATAGAGTATAGAGGGGAAAGTATAGAGGGGGGGGTGAGTATAGAGGTAGCAGTATAGAGTATAGAGGGGTGTGAGTATAGAGTATAGAGGGAAAAGTATAGAGGGATGAGGCGCGATATATAATTTTAAACTTTAAACTTTAAACTTTTTAAACTTTCTTTTAACTCTAAACTTCTTTAACTCTAAACTTTTTAAACTATAAACTATAACCTTTAAACTCTAAATCAACTCTATGCGCGAGGCATGCACGGGCTCTTCCATAAATATTCCCGCCATGTCGGTAAACTTGTCGGGGTGTTCGGTGGTCAGATAGGTCACCGACCCGCCTTTGGAGCAGCGGGCATCCATATCTGGATGACGCTCCATATAGTCGGCAAGACTTGCAGCCACGAGTGCGCCTTGGGTGATGACGCGGGCACGCCCGGCCACCTGCTTCTCAATCTTATCGAGCAGGAGCGGATAGTGGGTGCATCCGAGCACTATGGTGTCAATCTCAGGCTCTTCGGCAAACAGCTCCTCGACATACTTCCTGACGAAATAGTCGGCTCCGGGTGAGTCATACTCCTTGTTTTCCACCAGCGGCACCCACATGGGGCAGGCCACCGAGACGGTGCGGAACGCGGGGCAGAACTTGGCAATCTCGATGTCATACGTGCCTGACGAGATGGTGCCGGGAGTGCCGAGCACACCAATGTTGCCGTTCTTGCTCACTTTAGCGAGAGCCTCGACGGTGGGAATGATTACGCCGAGCACACGTTTGTCGGGGTCAATCTTCGGGAGGTCCTTCTGCTGGATTGAGCGCAGAGCCTTGGCCGATGCGGTGTTGCACGCGAGAATCACAAGCTCGCATCCGCGCTCGAAAAGATTGCGCACGGCCTGGAGCGTGAACTCATACACGACGTCAAACGAGCGTGTGCCGTAAGGTGCGCGCGCATTGTCGCCAAGATATATGTAATCATATTCTGGAAGAGCCTTGCGTATCTCCTTGAGTATCGTGAGGCCTCCGTAACCCGAGTCAAAAACACCGATGGGTCCCATAGTGAGAAGGTGTGAATTAGTGATTAAAAAGAGCCGTTGAATATATTGTTGAATATATCAAGCATCTCCGGCCATAGAGTTAACACCCTCGGGCCGGAGATGGTTTTATAACTATATGATACAATTATCAGTCAAGCGATTGTCAGGCAACCACTGTGAGAAGATAGTTGTAGAAGTAGCTGACAATGCCGAGACCGATGATGCCGGCGACGCAAATCCACATGCCCAGACGCTCGGAGCAAGCCGAACGGAATGTGGCGATGGGCTGGTCGCTGTCGTTGATAAACATGGCCTTGACAACAAGCAGGTAGTAGTAGAGCGAGATGATGGTGTTAATCAACGCTATCAGCACGAGCACATAGAGTGCGACTGAGTCGGTGCCGTTGAGAGCGGAGGTGAACACGAAGAACTTGCTGAAGAATCCGGCGAACGGGGGGATACCTGCGAGCGAGAACATGGCGAGCATCATGGTGAACGCCAGGCGGGGATTGGTCTTGTAGAGGCCGTTGTAATCGGTCATGAGCAGTTTGCCGGTAGCGTTCTCGATGGCACCGATGACGCCGAAGGCGGCAAGGTTGGAGAACACATACACGAGCACGTAGAACATGAGTGCCGACACGCCCATAGCATTGTCACCAATCACGGCGAGCATGATGTAGCCGGCCTGGGAGATTGACGAGAAGGCGAGGAATCGCTTCATGTTGACCTGACGCATGGCAAAGAGGTTGCCGATGGTGATGGTCAGGATGATGAGCGCGTAGAGCATCCACTCCCAGGCTACGGTGTAGAGAGTGCCGAACACTTGGGTGAGCACCACAAGGAAGGCAAACGCTGCAGAGCCTTTGGAGATGACCGAAAGATAGGAAGTGACCGAAGTGGGCGCACCCTGATATACGTCGGCGGTCCAGAGGTGGAAGGGCACGAGCGAAATCTTGAAGCCGAAGCCCGCGATTACAAACGCGAGAGCCACAATCATCATCACGCCCATGTTGGCACGGCAGAAGAGTGCGATGTCAGCATAGTAGAGCGAGCCGGTGAGGCCATAGACATATGAGAGACCCATCAGGAGCACGGCCGACGAGAAGACTGCCGTGAGCACATACTTGATGGCGGCCTCATGGCTCTCGTAGCGGTTCTTGTCGAAGGCGACGAGGGCGCAGAGGGGGAGCGAGGCTGTCTCAAGACCGATGATGAACATCAGGAAGTGACGGCTCGAAATCATGAAGTACATGCCGAGGAGGGTCAGGAGTATCAGTTCGTAGAACTCACCACGGCGCACGGCTGTGAACTCGGAGTTGGCCCACTTGATTGACTGGATGAGCACGATGACCACACCCACATTAAGAATATTCTTGATGGCCACCATCACGGGCGATGTGACATACATTCCTGCAAACGCCACTGCATCGGCCTTAACGACCGGGCAGAAGCCCCACACCGTGAACACTGCCATGAGCATCGTCGCGATGGCAGGGAGCAAAGTCTGCGACTTGCGCGGAGCAAAAGTGTCATAAAGGAACACTAACAGGAATACTACCAGCAGTCCTATTTCCTGCTTCAGAGCTAAAAACTGTGAATAATCCATTGCTTAAATTAATGTAATCAGTGCAGGCCAAGGACAGAGAATATCTGCGGGCTGAATGTGAACTTGATAAGGTCGGCGAAGAAGTTGGGGAAGCAACCGATACCTGCGACGCACACGATGAGTGTGGCGGTCGAGAGGCGTTCCCACCACTTGGCATCGGTGAGTGACAGGTGGTGCTGGTCATATACGGGGCCGTAGAGCAGCTTGCCCACAACGCGCAGGATATAGACGGCGGTTGTGACGATGGAGCTGCATGCCACGATGACAAACACGCGGTGGAACATGTCGGTGTGCTGGAACGAGCCGACAAAGATGGTCATCTCGGCCACGAAGCCCGAGAGGCCCGGCAGACCGAGCGATGCCATACCGGCGATGACGTAGCAGACGGAGAGATAGGGAAGTATCTGCATCATGCCGCCCATCTCGCGGATGTCGCGGGTGTGGGTGCGTCCGTATATCATACCGATGAGTGCGAAGAAGAGGGCTGTCATAAGACCGTGCGAGAGCATCTGCATGATGGCACCTGTCATCGCTGTGGTGTTGAGCATGAGGATGGCGAAGAGCACAAGGCCGCAGTGCGAAACCGACGAGTAGGCGTTGATGTACTTGAGGTCGTTCTGCACACATGCGCTGAATGCGCCGTAGACCACCGAGATGCCTGTGAGGATAATGAATATCCATGCCAGCTCGTGAGCGGCCTGGGGCATCAGATAGATGGCCACACGGAAACATCCGTAACCGCCGAGCTTCATGAGCACACCGGCGTGGAGCATCGACACTGCGGTGGGGGCCGAAGCGTGACCGTCAGGCGACCATGTGTGGAAGGGGAACATGGCACCGAGCACACCGAAACCTACGAAGGTCATGGGGAAGAGGAACTTCTGCCAGCCTACCGATATCGAATTATTGTCGACAATCTCGAGGATGTTCCATGTGAGGGGCTGACCCTCGGGAGCCGAGTGATAGAAGATGCCGATGAGACCGAGCATCAGGAAGGCCGAACCGCCCATGAGCATGAGTGTCAGCTTCATGGCCGAGTAGTTCTTGTTGCCCGAACCCCACACGCCGATGAGGAGGTACATGGGGATAAGTGCCACCTCATAGAACATGAACATCGTGAAGAGGTCAATCGAGATGAAGAAGCCATACACGCCTGTTGACAGGAGGATGAGCCAGAGGAAGAACTCCTTGGGCTGAGGTATCTCCCACGAGGCGAAGCTGCCGGTAATCATGATGACGCCGGTGAGGAGGAGCATGGCTATAGAGATGCCGTCGACACCCACGGCAAGGTGGATGTTGAGGGGGGCAAACCATTCCCATGAGCCGAGATAGAGCATGGGAGCGTCGTTGCCGGCGGCACGCAGTCCGAGATAATCAATGAGGAGCCAGACCGACAGGGCAGTGAGCGCGACCGAGCCGGTGACGGCCACGGCACGAATCTGCTTGATGTCGCGACAAAGGAACAACCCCAGGAGCATCACCAAGGGGATGACCACGAAATAGATTAATATATTTGAGAACATGTCGTTACTTTATTTGCTAATTCATTATCAGAGGATGCATGCTGCCGAGATGAGTGCGAGAAGCACGGCACCGATAAGATACCACCAGATATACATCTGCACCTTGCCGCTCTGGAATCCCTTGATGGCACCCGATGCGGCGTTGGTCACATAGGCAAGGCCGTTCATTGTGCCGTCGATGATGTGGCGGTCAAACCATGCGATAGGCTTGCATATGCCGTCAAAGATGATGCGGCGGGTGATGAAGAGATAAATCTCGTCCCAGTAGAAACGGCGCAGGGCGGCGGTCCAAAGCCAGCGGCAGGAGTCGGCCATGCGGGTGGGCTTGTCGTTCTTCTTGAGATAGAGCGAAGCGGCAAAGAGGATGGCCACTACAGCCACGACAATGCTTGTGCCGGCAACTGTCCAGTCGAGATGTATGTGATACTCGTGTCCGTCATAAGTGACAAGCTCGCCGAAGGGGGTGAAGCCGCACACGGTAGCTACAGCTGCGAGGAATATCAGAGGGAATGTCATGGCGATGGGCGACTCATGGGGCATCGAGGCGTGGTGGCCGTGGGCCTCCTGCTCCTTGACGCGTGCCTCGTAGTCGGGGTTCTCCCACCAGAAGATGAGGAAGTACATGCGGAACATGTAGAAGGCGGTCATACCTGCCACAACCGTCATCCATACGCCCCAGAAGGTGCTGTTTGCGTAGCATGCGGTAAGAATCTCGTCCTTGGAGAAGAATCCGGCGAACGGGGGGATACCTGCGATGGCGAGACAGCCGATGAGGAATGTGATGTGGGTGATGGGCATGTATTTTCTCAGGCCGCCCATTGCGGTGTAGTTGTTGGAGTGAACCGCGTGGATGAGCGAACCGGCACCGAGGAAGAGGAGTGCCTTGAACATTGCGTGGGTGAAGAGGTGGAACATCGAGGCCATGTAGCCGAGACCCTCGTGGATAGCCTCGCCGTTCTTCGAAGCGACGCCGAGCGACACCATCATGAACGCAATCTGCGAGATGGTAGAGAAAGCGAGGATACGCTTGATGTCAATCTGCGTGCAGGCGACGACGGCTGCGTAGAACGCTGTGAGCGCGCCTACGACGGTGATGAAGTTGAGCGCGGCGTCCTCAAGCATGTAGAGGGGGAAGAGACGGGCCACGAGATACACACCGGCCACAACCATGGTGGCGGCGTGGATGAGTGCCGACACAGGGGTCGGGCCTTCCATAGCGTCGGGGAGCCAGATGTGGAGCGGGAGCATGGCCGATTTACCCATACCGCCGGTGAAGATGAGCACCAGAGCCCATGTGAGCACAGATGCGCCCATGAATGTGGCACCGCCGAACGAGGCAAACACGCCCTGGGGGTCCTGAGTCATCGGGAGGAAGTCGAGATGACCTGTGTAGAACGACAGGATGAGGATGCCGATAAGGAAGCCGAGGTCGGCGAAACGGGTGACGATGAATGCCTTCTTACAAGCCGATACAGCTGAGGGAAGGGTGTAGAAGAATCCGATGAGCAGGAACGATGACGCGCCCACAAGCTCCCAGAAGATATACATCTGGAAAATGTTGGTGGCGACAACGAGACCGAGCATCGAGAAGCTGAAGAGCGACAGGAATGCGTAGTAACGCTGGAAGCCCTTCTCACCGTGCATATAGCCGAGCGAATAGACATGCACCATAAACGAGATGGTGGGGATGACTATGAGCATCAGAGCCGAGATGGGGTCGAGGAGGAATCCGAGCTTGATGGCAAGCGCGGGGGTGAACTGCAGCCAGGTCTGATTGAAGACGGTGTACTGCAGGCGTGTCGTGCCCTCGATAAACTCAGGTGCGCCCGAGAACCAGTAGGTGAACGCTGTGTAATATGACAGGACAAGCACAGTGCCCATGCCCAAAGTGCCGAGCGTGCCGGCCAGCTTGTGGCTCATCTTCATGCCCAGCAGTCCCAAGAAGAGGAACATGAAGAGCGGGATGGCCAATATAAGTACAGGAATTGTAATATCCATATCGCTATTAGTGTTTCATTTGGGTTGCGTCGGCCACGTCGATGTTTTTGCTCACCCTGAAGAGGTTGATGATGATGGCGATGGCGAGCGCAGTCTCGGCGGCAGCGATGGCGATGCCGAAGAGCGTGAACATCCAGCCGTCATTCGTGCCGGGGAACAGGTAACGGTTGAAGACGACAAAGTTAATATCGACAGCGTTGAGCATCAGCTCGAGCGAGATGAGCATCGCTATCATGTTGCGGCGGGTAAGGAAGCCGTAAACCCCGCAGCAGAACATCACCAGGGCGGGGACCAGATACCATATAAGTGTTATATCCATAATCGTATCGGGGGGATTAACGTTTGCGGGCGACCACTACGCCACCGATTATACATGCGAGGAGCAGCACGCTGACGGCCTCGAAGGGGAGCAGATACTGTCCGTAGCCGGTGCCGAGCATTGCGGTGCCGATTTCGTGCATGGTGGGGTTAGACATGGCGGGTGCCGAAGTGAAGATGTCGGCGCAGCGCGAGCACAGGGCCCAGCCGCAGGCACCGGCGGCAGCGATAGCTCCGAGGAGTCCGAGCAGACGCTTGCGAGACTCAAGCTGCTCGCTGTTGTCGCCGGGACGTGTGGTGAGGAGTATCGAGAATACAAACAGCACCACTATACCGCCGGCATAGACCGCAATCTGCACGCTGCCCAGAAATTCATAGTCGAGCTTGAAGTAGAGCGCGGCTGTGGCAAAGAGGGTGAAGAGCAGATAGGTGGCGGCGCGGAGTATCTTGCGCGTGGTGACAGTAAGTACCGAAAAGATGACAATCGCCAGGGCGATTATCCAGTAACAAATTATACTTCCTGCTGATTCCATATACTGTGATAATGATTTTAGCTGTTGGTGGCGTTGTCGCCCGCGGCCTTGGCGGCCTTGAGCTGTGCGGCCTTGAGGATGGCTGCGCGAATCTTCTCGAGCTTCTCGGGGTCGGAAGCCGCGGCGGCGAGGGCCTTCTTCTGCGCGTCGTTAAGCTCGATGCCGGCGAGAGGGTCGGCATCGGCGGGCGCGGGCTGTCCGGCTGCTGCGGCAGCCTTCTTGGCCTCTGCGGCAGCCTTGGCGGCGGCCAACTTGGCCTCCTTCTCGGCCTGCATCTTGGCTATCTGCTCGGGTGTGGGCTTGGGCTCCTCCTTCTCGGGGAGATAGTTGAGCTGCTTGACGAGCTTGCTGCGGGTGAACACGGCCTGCTCGAAGTCGTTGCTGAACTCGAGAGCGTCCGTCGGACAGTTTGTGACGCAGAGCTGGCAGAATGTGCAGCTGCCGAGGTCGTACATGTACTTGTCGAGCTTCTTTTTCTTCTTGCCGTCCCAAGTCTCGACCTGCTTGGTCGAGAGCGAGATGGTGCCGTTGGGACACACGCGCTCGCAGGTGCCGCAGGCGATACACTTGTGGTCGCCCTGGTCGTCATACTTCAGCGTGAGCACGGCGCGGAAGCGGTCGGCCACGGGGAGGTTGTCGCGGTTGTCGGGATACTCTTCGGTAATCTTTGGGGTGACAAATTCCTTGCCGGTCACCGACATGCCCTTGAGAAGGCTTGCGATGCCCGACCCGAGATTGGAGAAATAGTCTTTTACACTACCCATGTTGAAGGATTGGATATTATTTATGTTCTAATTTTTCACCTGGCCGCCGATGATGTCGAGCAGCTCGGTGGTTATGCTCTGCTGGCGCAGCTTGTTGTATTCAAGCTGCAGCTGTTCGAGCAGGTTCTTTGCATTGTCGTTCGCGCTCTGCATGGCCATGATGCGTGCGGCCTGCTCGGAGGCGCGGTTTTCGGTAAACACTTCCTGCATCACCGAGAGCAGGAACATCGGCAGCACCGAGCGGAATATCGTGGCGGCGTCAGGCTCGAAGATGCAGGGGCGGCACCGGGCCTTGACCCCTTCGGCCGAGAACGAGGCCGCATCCACCGGCAGGTACTGCTCGTAGCGCAGACGCTGGCGGCTGACGCTCTGGAAGTTCATGTAGAGGAGCTTCACCTCGTCAATCTGCCCGCCGAGAAACTTTTCGCTCAGCCCTGCGGCAAATGCCTTGATGGCGTCGTAGCCGCTCTTGGAGTTGACCGTCTCGTCATAGGCCACGGTGATGTGGGGGTCGACGAGCTTGGCAACAGCCTTGTGAATCTTGCGGCCCACGGTGAAGATGGTGAAGTCGACATCCTCGCCCCACTTCTCGCGGCACTCCCTGAGGCGGCCGAGAAGGTCCTTGAAGATGTTGATATTGTAGCCACCGCAGAGGCCGTCGTCAGAGCCGAGCACCACGATGCCCACTCTCCTGACCTCGCGCGCCTCGGTGAGGGGCGACGAGAACTCGGCATCGGCCGTGAGAAGATTGCCGATTATCGACTCTATCTGACGGCGGTAAGGGAGCTGACGTCTCAGGTCGGCCTCGGCACGGTGCATCTTGGCCGAAGATATCATCTTCATGGCTCCGGTGATTTTCTCACTTGAAGCCACCGAGCCGATGCGTCCTTTGAGTTCGCGAAGTGTTGCCATGTGATGGATTTATTTACCTTATATTATTTGTATGAGCCGGAGATTTCGGCGGCAGCCTCGGTGAGGTGGGCTGCGATGTCGTCGTCGAGCTTGCCGGCGAGGATTGCCTCCATGTCCTGGGGATACTTGGCGTGCATGAGCTGGAGGAAGTTTTTCTCAAACTCAGCCACCTTGTCGAGGGGCACGTTCTCGAGAAGTCCGCGTGTGCCGCAGAAGATTACGGCCACCTCATCCTCAACAGCCATAGGGGTGTACTGGGGCTGGATGAGCAGTCGCTCGTTCTTGCGACCCTTGTCGATGACGCGGGCGGTCACGGCGTCGATGTCGCCGCCAAACTTGGTGAACGACTCGAGCTCGCGGAACTGTGCCTGGTCAATCTTAAGCGTACCGGCCACCTTCTTCATCGACTTAATCTGCGCGCTACCGCCCACACGCGACACGGAGATACCCACGTTGATGGCGGGACGGATGCCTCGGTTGAAGAGGGCGGTCTCGAGGAATATCTGACCGTCGGTGATGGAGATTACGTTAGTGGGGATGTAGGCCGACACGTCGCCAGCCTGGGTCTCGATGATGGGGAGCGCGGTGAGCGAGCCTCCACCCTTCACCTTGCCCTTGAGCGATGCGGGAAGGTCGTTCATGTTCTCGGCCACCTGCTGGTTGTCGATAATCTTGGCGGCACGCTCGAGCAGACGGCTGTGGAGATAGAAGATGTCACCGGGATATGCCTCGCGGCCCGAGGGTCGCTTGAGCACGAGTGAAATCTCGCGATAGGCCACGGCCTGCTTCGAGAGGTCGTCATAGATGATGAGCGCGTCACGGCCGGTGTCGCGGATATACTCGCCGATGGCCACACCGGCGAAGGGTGCGTAGTAGCGCATGGCGGCCGAGTCGGAGGCCGTAGCGGCAACGACCACAGTGTAGTCGAGCGCGCCGTGCTGGCGGAGGGTCTCGACGGTGGCAGCCACTGACGATGCCTTCTGGCCGATGGCCACGTAGATACAGTAGACGGGCTTGCCGGCATCGAAGTTCTTGCGCTGGTTGATTACGGTGTCGATTGCCACGGCAGTCTTACCGATTTGACGGTCGCCGATGATGAGCTCGCGCTGACCGCGGCCGATGGGCACCATCGAGTCGATGGCCTTGAGGCCGGTCTGCAGAGGCTGCTTCACGGGCTGACGGAAGATTACGCCCGGGGCCTTGCGCTCGAGCGGCATGGGCAGGAGCTCGCCCTCGATGGGGCCGCGTCCGTCTATAGGCTGGCCGAGCACATTGATGACACGCCCAAACACGCCGTCGCCGACGTTGATTGAAGCAATCTCGCCTGTGCGCTTGACGGTCATGTTTTCGGTGACCTTGTTGACGTTGTTGAGGAGAATCACACCTACGTTGCTCTCCTCGAGGTTGAGGGCCACGCCCTTGACGCCGTTCTCGAACTCTACGAGCTCATTGGCGCATACGTTGTCGAGGCCGTACACGTGGGCCACGCCATCTCCCACTTCGAGGACGATGCCGGTTTCTTCAAACGACACCTTAGAGTTGACGTTCTCCAACTGTTGCTTCAGTACCTGAGAAATCTCGCTTGGGTTAATCATTGGTAAGACTGATTGTAATAATGTGGGATTATTTGCTTAAAAGTTTCAGGCGCAGCTCCTTGAGTTCATTGGCAATGGATGCGTCGAGCTTCTCGTTGTCAATGCTCACCACAAAGCCGCCGATTAAGTCGGGGTCGATGAGGTGGTTGTACTCCATCTTGGCCGGGCCGAGGTGACGCTGAATAAGCTTTTTGAGCCTGTCCTCGTCGGCTTCGGTCATGGGTGCGGCCGAGGTGACGGTGACGAGACGTATATTATGCTTCAGGCGATAAATCTTAAGATAAGCCAGGGCTATCTCGCGGGCCATGTCGAGGCGGTTGTTGTCGGCGAGCAGGGCCATGAAACGCGCCATGACCTTATCGTCGGCCGTCGAGCCTGAGGCCGTGTAGAGGAGCCGGGTCTTGTCGGCGCGCGATACGAACGGGTTGGCCACAGCCTTGGCAAGGCCGGACTCGGCGGCAAAGGCGTCGGCGAGCTTCTGCATGTAATCAAACACAAGCTGGTCGCAACCGTTCTCGGCGGCGTATTCATACAGTGCCTTGGCGTAGCGACTTGGTATAAGACCTTGGTTCATTGCTTAAGATTGGTTAGTAGTGAGAGGGGGGTGGAGGTGCGGGGCCTCAGTTTTGTTTCTCGATTTCGTCGAGCAGCGAGTTGACAAGCTTCTCCTGAGCCTTCTCCTCCTTCATCTGATTGCGCACCACCTTCTGGGCGATGTCGAGAGCGAAGGTCGAGACTTCGTTGCGGAATTGCTCCTGGGCGGCTTTGCGCTCCTGTTCGATTGACTGTTTTGCGCTGTCCATCACCTTTTTGGCTTCGGTCTGAGCTACGGCGCGTGCCTCCTCGATGATTTGTGTCTTCATCTTGTCGGCCTCGCGCAGCATGTCGGCCTGCTGGCGACGGGCATCTGCTATGTATTTATCCGCCTCTTCGCGGGCATGGTCAAGCTGTTCTTTAGCACTTTGAGCATACTCCACACCCTTGTCGATGAGGTCGGCACGGTCGGACACTCCTTTCATAATCGCGGGCCAGCCCCATCGCCACAGGATGACGAAGAGGATGGCAAACGATACGAACATCCAGAATATCAGGCCGAAATCAGGCGTGAATAGTTCCATAGCTGGTAGTTGACCCGGATTAGCCTACGAACATTGCGAGGATGCAGACGATTACGGCGAAGAGGGCAACACCCTCGATAAGGGCCGCAATCACAATCATATTGCTTCGGATGTCGCCGGTCGACTCGGGCTGACGGGCGATTGCCTCCATTGCGGAGCCACCGATTTTACCGATACCGATACCGGCACCGATAGCTGCGATTGCTGCACCGATGCACACACCGATGCCAAGTGTTCCTTCGATAGCTGCTAAAATCATTGCTAACATAACTGTAGAATTTTGAGGGTTTATTTTTTAGAGATTATATTTTTCGTTGTTGTTGATGTCGGAGAGAGCGGGTGCGGGACCGTCAGGGCTCTGAGCGTCGGCTCAGGGGTTCTGCGGCACCACGGGCTTTTCGGCGGCGTGCTCCTCATGATGACCTTCCTCCTGCCCCAGGGCGATGAAGAGGGTCGAGAGCATGGTGAACACATAGGCCTGGATGAAGCTCACGAGCACGTCGATGCACAGCATGAACACCGAGAATATCACCGACACCACTGCCGTCGCGCCGGTCACTACCGGGCCCATGGCGGCGAAGATGAAGATGAGAAGCGTGAGCACAATCACTATCATGTGGCCGCCCATCATGTTGGCGAAGAGACGCACGGTGAGCGCGGCCGGCTTGGTGAACACGCCGAAGATTTCGATAATCGGCATGATGGGGAGCGGATACTTGAGCCACCAAGGCACCTCGGGGTTGAATATCTCCTTCCAGTAATGCTTCGTGGCAAAAAGGTTGGTGATAAGGAAGGTGATGATGGCGAGTACGAGGGTGACGGCGATGTTGCCGGTGAGGTTGGCACCACCGGGGAATATCACTATCAGGCCCAGCAGGTTCATGATGAGGATGAAGAAGAACACCGTGAGCAGATAGGGGGCAAACTTGTTGGCCTTGTTCTTGAGCGTCGGCTTGATGACGCCGTCATAGATAAACAGTATGACAAACTCGATTGCACCCACCATCTTGCGCGGGCCTTTCATGCCCTGAGTGCGATGCCAGCGCGCAACGGAAAGGATGCTCCAGATGCACAGCAGGACGGCGATGAAGATGCCGCACACATTCTTGGTGATGGATATGTCCAGGGCGGGCTTTACCTCCTCGCCGTTGATTATCTCGACCACCTTGCCCTTGTAGGGGCTGTCCTTTCCGGCAATCTTGAACTCGGCATTGCCGTCACGCCACACACCGCCATTGACCTCACTGTTGAGTCGTGATGACGAGAACACATGCAGTCCGTCCGAGCCCCACACGATGACGGGGAGAGGGATGCGCTTGTGATGGTTGAACGGCACTTCCCAGCCATATCCGTCGCCGAGGTGCTCGAAGATGATGCCCTGGGCGTCGATTCCCTCCTCCTTGGCGGCAGGGTCCTCGCCGTGAGACGACGATGCGAGGGCCACGACAGGGGCAAGGAGGGCGATGAGCGCGAGTGCTATTGTTGTGAATGTCTGTTTAATCATCGCTGGAGGGTTAATATATGCACACTGACACTACGTCGCTGTCGACATCGGCTATGCCGCCCTGAATGTCCACGCTCTGCTCGGCTCCCGCGCTGGTGTAGCGCACCTTGCCGGGGGTGAGGGTGGAGATTAGCGATGCGTGGCCGGGAAGCACTGTGAAGGCTCCCATAGCTCCGGGCAGGTGGACCACTGAGGCCTCGCCCTGAAAGAGTATGTCGTCGGCTGAAATTATCTTGAGTGTCATCGGCTTGGATTATTGTAAGAGTATTGACTTGAGAGGGGTGATGGGCTATATATCACGCGCCGGCCTCGGCAAGGAGTTTCTTGCCCTTGGCGATTGCGTCGTCGATTGTGCCCACGTTGAGGAATGCCTGCTCGGGCAGGTCGTCCACCTCGCCGGCGAGAATCATCTTGAAGCCGCGGATGGTCTCGCTCAGAGGCACCATCACGCCGGGAAGGCCGGTGAACTGCTCGGCCACGTGGAAGGGCTGCGAGAGGAATCGCTGTGCGCGGCGTGCGCGGGCCACGACGAGCTTGTCCTCGTCGCTGAGCTCGTCGACACCGAGAATGGCGATGATGTCCTGAAGCTCGTTGTATTTCTGGAGCAGCTGCTTGACAGCCTGGGCGGTGTTATAGTGGTCCTCGCCGATGATGTTGGGGTCGAGGATTCGCGAGGTCGACTCGAGGGGGTCAACGGCGGGATAGATACCAAGTTCGGTAATCTTACGCGAGAGCACCGTGGTGGCGTCGAGGAAGCTGAAGGTTGTAGCCGGGGCGGGGTCGGTCAAGTCGTCGGCCGGCACGTAGATGGCCTGGACCGAGGTAATCGAACCGTTCTTGGTCGAGGTGATACGCTCCTGCAGGGCACCCATCTCAGATGCGAGCGTGGGCTGGTAACCTACGGCCGAAGGCATACGGCCAAGGAGTGCCGACACCTCAGAACCTGCCTGAGTGAAACGGAAGATGTTGTCGATGAAGAGGAGGATGTCCTTACCGCCGCCGTCCTGGTCGCGGAACTGCTCGGCCACGGTGAGGCCCGAGAGTGCCACGCGCAGACGTGCGCCCGGCGGCTCGTTCATCTGACCGAACACGAGGGTGGCCTGAGAGTCCTTCACCTCGTTCATGTCCACGTCGGCAAGGTTCCACTCGCCGCGCTCCATGCCTTCCTCAAATTTCTTGCCGTACTTCACAACGCCGCTCTCAATCATCTCGCGGAGCAGGTCGTTACCCTCGCGGGTACGCTCGCCCACGCCGGTGAACACTGAGAAACCGTTGTGGCCCTTGGCGATGTTGTTGATAAGCTCCATGATGAGCACGGTCTTACCTACACCCGCGCCACCGAAGAGGCCGATTTTACCACCCTTGCTGTAAGGCTCGAGAAGGTCAATCACCTTGATGCCGGTGTAGAGAATCTCGGTGCCGATGGTGAGGTCATCAAACTCGGGAGCCGGCTGATGGATGGGACGGAGGTCCTTGCGGTCGAGCTGCGGCAGACGGTCGATGGCATCGCCGATGACATTGAGCAGACGGCCTTTCACCTGCTCGCCGGTAGGCACAGCTATCGGACGCTCGAGGTTGTCAACGCGCGCGCCGCGCTGCAGACCGTCGGTACTCTCCATGGCCACACAGCGCACGGTCTGTTCGCCGATATGCTGCTCCACTTCGAGTATCAGCTCTGAGCCGTCGGGACGCACTACTTTGAGAGCGGTGTAGATGGGAGGGATGTTGTTGTCATCGCCGTCAAACATCACGTCGACCACAGGTCCTATCACCTGGACGATTTTGCCAAATTTTTCACTCATCGCGATTTGGGGGTATTAAAGTGCGCCGGGGGCGCGACATTTATTTTTAAGGTAAACTTTATTTTAGAGGTAGAGGCTGTAAGTCACCACAATCACCATCAGCACGAGGTTGAAGAGATTGATGGGGAGGAGGTATTTCCACTCGAGGGTGAGCAGCTGGTCGATACGCAGACGGGGGAATGTCCACTTGAACCAGATGATGATGAACGACAGTGCCACGGCCTTGGCGATAAACCAGATTACCGAGGGGATGAAGTCCATGATGTTGTTGAAGGCATCGAAGCCGGGGATGTGGAGCGGCATCCAGCCTCCGAAGAAGAGGAGTGCGGCCACGCCCGAAACGATGAAAAGGTTGAGATACTCGGCGAGATAGAAGAAGCCGAAGTGGATACCCGAATACTCGGTGTGGTAACCGGCGGTAAGCTCGCTCTCGGCCTCGGGGAGGTCAAACGGGCCACGGTTGGTCTCGGCGGTGCCGGCTATCATGAATATCACAAATGCTATGATTGCGGGGATGTGGCCCGAGAAGATGAACCACAGGTGCTCCTGGGCCATCACGATGTCGGTCACATTCATCGACCCTGCCATGACTACCATAGTCACCACGCACAGGCCCATCGAGAGCTCGTAGCTGACCATCTGCGCGCCCGAACGAAGGGCACCGATGAGGGTGAACTTATTGTTGGACGACCATCCGGCAAGCAGGATACCGAGCACACCGATTGACGACACGGCCAGCAGGAAGAAGATGCCCACATTGAAGTTGATAATCTGGAGTCCGTTGCCCCACGGGAGCACCGCAAACGCAAGCATCGAGGCGATGATGACGAGATAGGGAGCCAGGGCGAAGAGGAACTTGTCGATGTGGTTGAGCGAGATAAGCTCCTTGATGAGTATCTTGAACATGTCGGCAACACTCTGGAGCAGACCCCAGGGACCTACGCGGTTAGGACCGAGACGGCACTGGAAATAGGCACAAACCTTACGCTCGAATAGAATATAGAAGAGGGCGAGGACCGCATAGAGGAGCATCAGCCCCACACCTATGAGCAGACACTCGAAGGTGACTGCAAGCCACTCGGGCATATAGCCGAGCAGGAAGGAATGAATCCAGGCGGTTCCTACTGATAAGTCTTGCATAATCTTGTTATGGATGTGATTGGTATATTTGTGATAAAGAGTAGTTATGGCTACGCGTGAGGAGCGGCGGCGGTGACTGGATTACCTGTCGATGTCAGGCACGATGTAGTCCATCGAGCCGCCGATGGTGATGAGGTCGGCAATCTTCTGGCCGCGGGTGATGTGGTCGACCACAGCGGCTGCGGGCAGACACGGGGGAGCAATCTTCAGACGGTAGGGGTTGACGGTGCCGTCGCTCTCGAGATAGATGCCGAATGTGCCGCGGCAGCCCTCGACCATCTTGAACCAGTGGCCTACGGGGAGTTTGAGCACCTTGGGCACCTTCACGCAATACTCGCCGTCGGGGATATTGTCGATAAGCTGGGCGATGATGCGTGCGCTCTGCACCATCTCGTCCATACGCACCTTGAAGCGGGCCATCGAGTCGCCCTCGGTGCGCACCACCTCGTCGAACTCAAGCTCGGAATATATGCTGTAGGGGGCGCGCTTGCGCACGTCGCATGCCCAGCCCGAGCCGCGTCCGTTGGGGCCGGTCACAGCCCATGAGATGGCATCCTCGCGGGTGAGCACGCCTACGTCCTCCATACGGTCGCGGGCGATTACGTTGCCGGTAAATATCTTGTTGTATTCCTTGATGTTGCGGGGCAGCACGTCGAGCAGAGCGTGGACATCGCTCACGAAGTCGGGGTGCAGGTCCTGCATGACGCCGCCGATGCAGTCATAGTTGAATGTCATGCGTGCGCCGCAGGTCTTCTCCATGATGTCAAGTATCTGCTCGCGTACACGCAGTGTGTAGAAGAGCATCGTGGTGGCACCGAGGTCCATGCAGTAGGTGCCGATGAAGAGGCAGTGTGACGCGATGCGCGAGAGCTCGTCCATGAGCACGCGTATCACCTGGGCACGGCGCGAAATCTGGATGCCGGCGGCCTCCTCGATGAGCATGCAGAGGCAGTGGTGATAGGGGTGGGCCGAGAAATAATCGAGACGGTCCATGAAGTGGAGGGTCTGAGGATAGGTGTCCTTCTCGCAGATTTTCTCCACGCCGCGGTGGATATAGCCGAGATAGATGTCAATCTTCTTGATAATCTCGCCGTCGACAGCCGTGCGGAAACGGAGCACACCGTGGGTGGCGGGGTGCTGCGGGCCGATGTTGACCACGAAATCCTCGGGCTGGAACACTCTGCGCTCCTCCTTGACGATTTTGCCGTCGCGCTCCACCCATGTGTCGGTGAAGTCGGTCTGACGCTCGTTCTCGATTGATACGGGGTTGATATCAGGGTTCTCGTCATAATCCTTGCGCAGGGGGAATCCCTTCCAGTCAAGGTTGAGGAAGAGACGGCGCATATCGGGATTGTTGACGAATATTATGCCGAAGAAGTCATAGACCTCGCGCTCGAAGACGGTGGCGATGGCCCAAAGGTCATGCACTGAGTGGATGAGGGGCATCTCGCGGTCGCCCTTAGCCATCACTTTGACTGACACACGCTCGTTGTGCGCTGTGGAGATGAGCTCATAGATACAGCCCATGCCGTTCTCCTTCCAGTCCATGCCTACGATGGTGACAAGGAAATCAAACGACAGCTCCGGGTCGTGGCGCAGAGTGTGAGCCAAGTCATGCCACTGCTCGTCAGCGACGGTCATCTCGAGGATGTCGGTCTGCTCGAAAGTGGCTTGGGGAAACAGCTTGGAAATCTTTTCCTGTATGTTGGCCATTATATATTATATATAAGGTGTGATAATGATTCTTTATGAACGGTGGTTGGGGAGATTGGGTCGCGCCTGTCAGTCATTGACCTCGGGCACGGGATGAGCCTTGAGAAACTCCTCCTGCTTCTCCTGACGGTTGACGCCGCCGAAGAACTTCTCGACCTTAATCTTGCGCGAGAGCTGCATGATGCCGTATATCATGGCCTCGGGGCGCGGGGGGCATCCGGGCACAAACACGTCGACAGGCACGATGTCCTCGATGCCCATAGCCACGTGATAGCTCTTCTTGAACGGGCCGCCCGAGATGGCGCAGCTGCCGCAGGCAATCACATACTTAGGCTCGGCGAGCTGGTCGTAGAGGCGACGGAACACGGGCACCATGCGGTGGACGATGGTTCCGGCCACCATCATGAAGTCGGCCTGACGTGGCGAGGCACGTGCAACTTCCCAGCCAAAACGCGCCATGTCATAACGCGCCGCTCCGAGCGACACGAACTCGATGCCGCAGCAACTGGTGGCGAAAGTGAGAGGCCAGATAGAGTTAGACCGCCCCCAGTTGATAAGGCTGTCAAGCGAACCTACGATAACGTTGGTGCCGCTTTCCTGCAGCTGCTTGACGAGCTTTTCGATATACTCATTGTCTTTCCATGCCTCGTAGGGCATGCCTTGCGTCGTTACTTCCATTCAAGAGCTCCTTTCCGCCAGGCATATACGAGACCCAGCACTATAATTCCGAAAAATACTGCAATCGCTGTGAGGCCCTGTGTGCCCAGCTCATGGACGCGTACCGCCCAGGGATAGAGAAACACAGTCTCGACATCAAACATGAGAAAGAGGATGGCAAAAAGATAATATCCCACCTTGAACTGAGCCATTGACTCGCCTCGGGTGGGTATACCACATTCATAAGCCTCTCCTTTCTGCGGGTTGAACGACCGGGGCGAAATAAGCCCGGCGAGCCAGAGAGCGACAGCTACCAGGGCGACACCCGTACACAGGGCGACCACCGCAAGGGTTGCATTTTGAATTGCTAATGCTATCATATTTTGAGTTAAATCGTTTTCCGATTAAGGTTATTTCACTGAATCTTTGCACGTTGCGCACATCAAGGGCGTCCCGACGTGTACCGGGCGCACTTTCGGCTGTGCAAATATAGAAATTTTTCTTCAATTAAGCCCACTTTTGCAGCAGGCTATTTTCAAAAAAATTCAGTTAACTTATATTGACAGCCGTCAACGTCATGACAGGCGCGACGCAGCATCAGAAATTGTAGCCGACCGAGAGCTGGAAGAGATTCCACTGGTTGTCCACCAATTCGGCCACATCGCTCACGCCCCACTGATATTGCAGGCCTACGACGTAACGGTCGCTGAACGTGTATGACGCACCGAGACCTATGCCGGCCTGCCAGCGGTGGAATCCGTTGTCAGAAAAGAGCTTGACCTTATCGCTCTTGTACTCCTCGGCATCACGCAGCTTAATCCCTGCCTTGCCGTAGACTCCGTAGCCGAAATAGGGACCGGCGAATATCTGCAGGCCAGAATCGGGCGTGAAGCGCAGGTGATAAGAGGCATAGACGGGCAACTCTATAAAGTTGACAGCCATAGTCGCCTTGGCCTTCATGCCCATCATGTCATCAATCTGCTTTGTCACATCCAGCGACGTGCCCTTCATGGTGAAATAAAGGCCGGTGTTGATTGAAAAACTCTTGATGAGATTGATGTCGACTTCCGCACCGAAAGCCACGCCCTTGCGACAGTCGAAAAAGTTGCTCCCCTTTCCGGCCATCGAGGCGAAGTTCCAGCCCAAACGGGCACCTAATGTAACGCTCTTGTCGGGGTCGGAACTGTCCCAGAACAGCGACTGGGCCTGTGCGCCAAGCGCGGTTACAAACACGAGAATTGCAAGAATGGTCTTTTTCATAACGTGATGTCTAAGCATGTTGATATTCGTTCACAAAGTTAGCTATCGGCAAGCGCAACACCGCCCCGATAGAGTTAATAATCATTAAACCGCGTTGGCGGTTTAGTCGCAATTATTTGTCGGATTCGGGATAAGTCACATCCCAGAGATACAGTGCCTGAGGCGGCATCGACGTGCCGGCGGCACAACGGTCGCGCCTCTCGATGATGCGCCCGAACTCCTCGACCGAAATCTTGCCGCGCCCCACCTCGACGAGCGTGCCCACAACGGCCCTGACCATATTGCGCAGAAAGCGATCGGCGGTAATCACAAACACCCACCCCTCGCCGCCGAGAGCATCGATGCGGTGCCACTGCGCGTGGGTCACTCGGCATATGTTGGTCTTGGCGTCGGTATGGAGCTTGGCAAACGATGTGAAGTCGCTCGTGGTCAGCAGCAGCTGTGCCGCCCTGTTCATCGCCTCGAAATCCAGCCCGGCAGGGGCCTTCCAGCTCAGAGGATAGAAGAAGGGAGACTTCTCCGTCACGGCATAGTAATGATAGGTGCGCGAGGTGGCATCGAAACGCGCATGCAGGTCATCCCTGACACGATATATCTCATGGATGGCAATGTCGCGGCCCACGAGCGCGTTGAGCGAGCCGACGAGTCTGACGGTATCGGCCGGCTCCTCGTCGACATCAAAATGCGCCACCATCGTGCGGGCATTCACACCCGCATCAGTGCGCCCCGCCCCGACAATCTTCATCGGGCGGCGGAGCACCTTTGACAACGCCTGTTCTATGACCTCCTGCACCGTGACCGCCCCCGGTTGGCACTGCCACCCGTGATAAGGCTCACCACGATAACTGAGCCGCATGAAATAACGCACCCCTGATTCAATTAGTAATTAGTAATTAGTAATTAGCAATTAGTAATTAACAATTTAGCATCTTAGGCATTGCGAATCTGCATTCAAACAATTACTAATTACTAATTGCTAATTACTAATTATTTTCAGTCTTTCTCAATATAAGTATATCCGTAGAGACCTGAGCGGTAGTTGCTAAGGAACTCGCGCCCCTCCTCGGGCGAAATTTTGCCCTCCTTCATCGAAGCGGTCACCCAGGCCTCGACGTTGCGCACGAGCTTCTTGGGGTTGAACTGCACATAGTCGAGCACATCGGCCACGGTCTCGCCGTCGATTATGCGGTCAATCTCGTAACGGTCCTTATAGACCGAGATATGCACGGCGTTGGTGTCGCCGAAAAGGTTGTGCATATCGCCGAGAATCTCCTGATACGCACCCACAAGGAACACGCCCAGATAGTAAGGCTCGCCCGGCTTGACGGGATGCACAGGCAGCGAGCCTGAAGTTACGCCCGAGGTGGATATATAGTTGGCAATCTTGCCGTCGCTGTCGCATGTGATGTCCTGGATGGTACAGGTGCGGGTCGGCTTCTCGTCAAGACGCGAGAGCGGGATGATGGGAAACACCTGGTCGATGGCCCACGAGTCGGTCAGCGACTGGAAGAGCGAGAAGTTGCAGAAATACTTGTCGGGAATCATCTTCGACACCTTGCGCAGCTCCTCGGGCGAGTGGCGCATGCCGTGGGCAATGTCGCCCACCTCGCGCGCGATTGACCAGAACAGCTCCTCCATCTGCGCGCGGGTGCGCAGGTCGAGCAGTCCGAGGCTGAAGAGGTCAAGAGCCTCCTCGCGTATCTGCAGGGCATCGTGCCAGCTCTCGAGCATATTCTGCTGGTCGAGGCGGTCCCATATGGTGTAAAGCTCGCGTATCAGTTCGTGGTCATTCTCCGACACCTCCTTGCTGTCCTTCCAGATGGGCAGCTGGGTGGTCTCGAGCACCTCAAACACGAGCACCGAATGATGGGCCGTGAGCGAGCGTCCGCTCTCATTGATGACATTGGGCTGCTTGAGTCCGTTCTTCTCGCAGGCATCCACGATGGCCGACACGGCATCGTTGGCATACTCCTGTATGGAATAGTTCATCGACGAGCCTGAGGCCGAGTTGCGCGTGCCGTCATAATCCACGCCGAGTCCGCCGCCGATGTCCATGAACTCCACCTCAAATCCCATCTGACACAGCTGCACATAGAACTGTGTGGCCTCGCGGATGGCATTCTTGATGAAACGTATCTTGGTAATCTGGCTGCCTATGTGAAAATGTATGAGCTTGAGGCAGTCGGTCATCTTGTTGCGCTCCATATAGTCGAGAGCCTCGAGCAGCTCAGCCGAGTTGAGTCCGAACTTCGACTGGTCGCCGCCGCTGGTCTCCCACTTGCCCGAGCCTGAGGATGCGAGCTTGATGCGCAGACCCACGTTGGGTCGCAGCTCCATACGCTTGGCCACCTCCGAGATGATGCGCAGCTCGTTGAGCTTCTCCACCACTATATATATACGGCGGCCCATCTTCTGAGCGAGCAGGGCCAGCTCGATATACGTCTTGTCCTTATAGCCGTTGCAGATGATGAGAGCGTTCTCCTTGATGTTGGTTGCGAGCACGGCATGCAGCTCAGGCTTCGAGCCGGCCTCGAGACCGATGTTGAACTTCTCGCCGTGCGTGACAATCTCCTCCACCACAGGGCGCATCTGGTTGACCTTGATGGGATAGATTATATAGTTTTGTCCCTGATAGTTATACTGCTCTGACGCTAACGCGAAGCATTTTGAGATTTTCTCGATACGGTTGTCGAGGATGTCGGGGAAACGCAGCAGCACGGGCGACGTGATGTCTCTCACCTGGAGCTCGTCCATAATCTCACGCAGGTCCACCGAAGCATATCCCTCGCGTGGTGTCACGGCAACGTTGCCCTTTGAATTGATGGAGAAATACTGTCGTCCCCATCCCTGGATGTTATACAGCTCCGCGCTGTCCTCAATGCGCCATCTTCTCATCGGCTGAAAGTGGGTATTAAAGATTAGTATTGATGAGCATGCGCCGTCTGATGCAGACCTGTGCAGACCTCCTGTGCAGACTTGCGCAATCAAAGGGCAAAGTTACACATTTCCATCGGATTCAGCCCCAATTTTACATTAAAATTTCTCCGCCCATACCTTCCTGCACACATTATCCGACCCGACAGGCCGCCGCAGTCTCCTGCGATATACCGCAATCTCCGCCGCGGCTGTCGCGGATTATGCGACATCAAATTCACTCTCCCACAACGCGCCTCACCCCCTACCACCTAAGCCACAGCCCTCTGCGACACGCGCGGCAATCTTATTTTTGTATAATGTTAACAATTGTTGTTTGCAGGAGTCGCGTTTAGGTCGTAACTTTGCCATTAGCTTTTGCACGGCGTCAACGGCGCGTGCAGGGCATAACAACATACCATAAACCATTCACACATTCATATCCAAATGAACAAGCTATCAGGGCTCGCTCTTTTTGTCGGTTCGACAATGCTCCTCACAGGATGCAACAAGAAGATGAACCAGTTCGCAGCCGACTATTTCACCACCAACCCCAACCCCCTCGAAGTGGTAGGCACACACGTCCCCGCCACAGTCACCGGCCACATCCCCGCCAAGTTCTTCGTCAAGAACGCCACCGTATCGGTAACCCCCGTACTCGTCTACGGCTCCACCGAGGAGATGGCTTCGCCCATGACATTCCAGGGCGAGAAGGTGCGCGGCAACAACCCCGTAATCTCCTATGAGAACGGCGGCACCGTCACCATCCCCGTCAACTACGTTTACCAGCCCGGCATGCAGAAGTCTGAGCTCTTCCTCAACTTCACCGTCGACCAGAAAGGCAAGCAGTATGCCCTCCCCCGCGTCAAGGTAGCCAACGGCGTCGTAGCCACAGCCGCCCTCGCCAACGCCGGCACACTCACCCCCGCCACTGCCAACGACAAGTTCCAGCGCATAATCAACGAGAAATACTCGGCTGACATCCACTTCCTCATCAACCAGGCCAACCTCCGCGAGAGCGAGCTTAAGAGCGACGAGGTGCTCCGTCTACACCGCGACCTCCGTGCCGCCAACGACGACGCCTCACGCCAGATTGAGGAAATCAACATCCAGTCATACGCATCGCCCGAAGGTGGCCTCGACCTCAACACCCGCCTGGCCGAAAACCGCGAAATCAACACCACAAAATATCTCACCAACGCACTCAAGAAGGACAAGGTGACCGAGTTCGGCGAACTCACCGCCAACTTCACCCCCGAGGACTGGGAAGGCTTCCAGAAGCTCGTTGCCGCAAGCAACATCCAGGACAAGGACCTCATCCTCAGCGTCCTCTCGATGTACAAGGACCCCGAGCAGCGCGAGCGCGAAATCCGCAACCTCTCAAGCGTATTTGACCAGCTCGCTGACGAGATTCTCCCCCAGCTCCGCTACTCACGCATCACAGCCAGCGTCAACGTAATCGGCAAGAGCGATGACGAGCTCAACAAGGCTTACGACACCGACCCCTCGACACTCACCGTCGACGAGCTCCTCTACACCGCCACCCTCACCGACGACCTCAACCGCAAGAAGGACATCTACACCGCCGCCACCCGTCTCTTCCCCAACGACTACCGCGGCTTCAACAACCTCGGCAAGGTGCTCTATCAGCAGGGCGACTATGATGCCGCAATGGCCAGCTTCAAGAAGTCAGCCCGCATCAACGCCGGCGCACCCGAGTCGCAGATGAACCAGGGTCTCGTAGCCCTCGTCAACGACGACCTCCGTGCCGCCAACAGCTCGTTCGGCAAGGCAGCCGGTCTCAGCGACCTCTCCCCCGCCCTCGGCCTCCTCTATCTCAAGCAGGGTGACGTCAAGGCCGCCGTCAAGGCATTCGGCAACGACAAGAGCAACAACGCCGCTCTCGCCCAGATTCTCAACAAGGACTACAGCGCAGCCAAGAGCACCCTCGCCGCTATCGCCGCTCCCGACGCCACCACCTACTATCTGATGGCTATCCTCGGCGCACGCACCGGCAACGAGAACATGGTCACCTCCAACCTCCGTCAGGCCGTCAAGCTCGACCGCAGCCTCGCATCGCGCGCCGCCAACGACCTCGAGTTCTCACGCTTCAACATCTCAAAGGCCCTCTAATCAGAGCTGTCTCATAATCCCCGAAAGGGACAAAAAGACATAAGTTACAAAAGCGACATAAGTTTATTATTTTTCGATAATCATAACCATTGATTATCATGATAATAATTTCTTATGTCGCTTTTGTAACTTATGTCCTTTTGTCCCCTTCTCAGATTTTTTGTCCTCATATTCCCATCTTTTCGCGCATTTCGCCAATTATCAATACGCCGCAAAAACCATTTGCCGATGCCGGAGTGTTATATATGATGTAAACGTTTCAACTCTATGGACATCATTAACGCACTCCGCGACATCTTTGACCGCGACCGCATACTCAGCGGCGACCTTTGGAGAGAGATTTATGCACGTGACGCATCATATTTCAGGATAGTGCCACAGGCCATCGTCAGGCCCCGCAGCATCGACGAGATACGCCGTCTGCTCGACCTCGCCCGCACCCGTGGCGTTGGCGTAACTTTCCGCACCGGCGGCACATCCCTGTCGGGCCAGACCGTCAACGACGGCATCATCTGCGAACTGCGCACCGACTGGAAGCGGTATCAGATACTCGACGCCGGCAAGAGCATATGGTTTGAGCCGGGCGTGACCGCCGACCAGCTCAACGCCTACCTGCGCCCCCACCACACCCACATCGGCCCCGACCCGGCCAGCTCGTCGGCAGCCATGATGGGCGGCATCCTATCCAACAACTCAAGCGGCATGCAGGCCGGTGTGGCCCACAATTCCTACCACACCCTCGAGTCGCTCGAATTCATGCTTGCCAACGGCCACCGCTACGACAGCGCGTCCGAGGCCGACCGCCGGCGGTTTGAGAGCGACGAGAAGGAGCTGTGCGCCGGACTCATGGACATACGCCGCCGCATAATGTCATCCGACCCCCTGCGCGAGAAAATCACGCGCAAATACTCCATCAAGAATGTCACGGGCTATGCCATGAACGCCTTTGTCAACTTCGACAACCCGATGGACATCTTCACCCACGCCATCATCGGCAGCGAAGGCACCCTCGCCTACATCATCTCGGGCCGCCTCCGCACCCTCCCCCTCCTCTCCACCTACAGCAGCTGCCTCCTCTACTTCCCCGACGTGACATCGGCGGCGGCATCGGCGGCATGGCTCGGCGAGAAGGGCGCGCTCGCCGTCGAGATGATGGACTACGCATCGCTCGTCAGCTACATGGGGCGCAAGAGCGACATGCCCGCGGGCACCACAGCCATGCTTGTGGACTTCGGCACCGACTCGGCTGCCGAGATGGCCGACCTCACCGCCCGACTCACCCCCGAGTTTCAGAAAATCAACCGCCTGACGCGCATGGAGCCGTTCACCCGCACCGTGGCCGAGCGCGCCGCCCTCTGGAAGATGCGCGACGGCATCTTCCCCTGCGTGGCCGGGGCGAGAGTGCCGGGCGCGACCGTCATCCTCGAGGATGTCGCCTCGCAGGTGGGCGACCTCGACCGCCTCGTCGACGGCGTGCAGGCCCTGTTCAGGAAATATGAGTATGACGGGGCCATCTTCGGCCACGCACGCGACGGCAACATCCACCCCATGCTCACCTCGACGATGGAGAGTGAGAAGGAGACCGCACGCTTCAAGAACTTCATGGACGATTTCGTCACCCACGTCATCTCGCTCGAAGGCTCGCTCAAGGGCGAGCACGGCACCGGCCGCGCCATCGCCCCCTTCGTGGAGCGCGAGTGGGGCACGGAGATTTACGGCATGATGAAGGAGCTGAAACGGCTGGCCGACCCCACCGCCACCCTCAACCCCGGCGTCATCATCAACGACGACCCCGACTGCTTCATCGGCCCGATGAAGGAGATGACACTCTTCGGCGACAAGCTCGGCTACCCCCGGGCCGACAAATGCATGGAGTGCGGCTACTGCGAGCACGTCTGCCCCACCCGTGACATCACCCTCACCCCGCGCCAGCGTCTGCAGGCCCTCCGCATCATCGGACAGACCGGCAGCGACAAGCTGCGCCGCCAGTACCGCTACATCGGCGAGGAGACATGCTGTGCCGACAGCTCCTGCCAGATGCCCTGCCCCATGCAGATTTCCACCGCCGAGGTCACCGACCGTCTGCGCGACCGGAACGACCCGCGCCTCTACGAGAAGATGCTCAGCGCGAGTGCCGGCCACTACGGCGCGGTCGAGACAGCCATACGCGGCATCCTGAGGACAGCCGTCGTTACCGGCAAAATCATCTCCCCCTATCCCCTCATCTGGGCCACCGACTTCATGCACAGGGTCTATGACCAGGTGCCACACTGGTCGAAACACTTCCCCTACCCCGCCCGCCTGCACTGGAACGAGCAGACCGCCCCCGATTTCGTCTACTTCCCCGCATGCGTCACCCGCATCTTCGGCGGCTCCTCGCTTGGCAAGGACGACCTTGTCACCGTCATCATGCGCATCGCCGAGCGCGCCGGGCTCAAGGTATCGCTCCCCAAGGAGATGCACGGCCTCTGCTGCTCGCAGATATGGCAGCACAAAGGCGACCCCGAGGGTCAGGCCGTCACCGCCAACAAGACGGTCGAGACATTCTACCGCCTCACCGACTCCGGGCGCATACCGCTGTTCTGCGACACCTCATCCTGCACCCACACCCTCCTGCGCTCGATGGAGTCGGCCCTCACGCCCGAAAACGCGGAGCGTTACGCCCGCCTCACGATACTCGACATCACCGAGTGGCTCGCCCGCGAAGTCATGCCCCGCCTCACCGTCACCACCCCCAAAGGGCGCGTACTCCTCCACCCCACCTGCGCCGCGCGTCTGCTCGACCTCCAGGGACTTATGGAGGAGATAGCCGGCAAATGCGCCCGCGAGGTAGTGGTGCCCGTCAACTGCCAGTGCTGCGGAGCCGCCGGCGACCGCGGATTCCTCTTCCCCGACGTCGCGGCCAGTGCCACCGCCGACGAGCGGCGCGAGACCGAGCGCGACACCTTTGACGGCTGCTACTCCCTGGCCCGCACCTGCGAGATATCCATGATGGACTCCATCGGCCGTCCCTACGAGTCGATTGCCTACCTCATCGACGAAACTACTGCATAATTTTGGAAAAGACACTTTTTTTCTATAATTTTGTAGCCATTTCACACGATTCTCAAACATTTTTCTCATTTTTCATATGGAGCACGACAGTTTACGCGGGATGGGCGTAGCATTAACGACCCCATTCCTTGACGACGAGTCAATCGACTATGACACCCTCGACTTCCACATCGACTACCTCATAAAGTCGGGAGCCGACTACATCGTCGCGCTCGGCACCACCGCCGAGACCCCCACCCTCACCCGTGAAGAGAAAAAACAGCTTGAGAAACATATACTTGACCGTGTGGCCGGACGCATCCCCGTCGTGGTCGGCATCGGCGGCAACAACACCCGCGCCATCGTCGAAGAGCTCGGCTCGACCGAACGCATCGGCGAGTTTGCCGCCATCCTCTCGGTAGTCCCCTACTACAACAAGCCCACCCAGGAAGGCATGTACCGCCACTTCGCCGCCATCGCCAAGGCCAGCCCCATCCCCGTCATCCTCTACAACATCCCCGGCCGCTCGGGCGTGAATATGGAGGTCGACACCATCATACGCCTCGCCCGCGAATTTCCCGGCAAGGTCATCGGCGTCAAGGAAGCCTCCGGCAACATGGACCAGGCCGCCCTCATCATCACCCGCCGCCCCGCCGGATTCCTCGTCCTTTCCGGCGACGACTCCCTGGCCCACACCATGATAGCCCGCGGAGGCGACGGCGTCATCTCAGTGCTCGGCAACGCCTACCCCCACGAATTCACCGAGATGATACACCTCAGCCTCGACCCCGAGCGTCACGACGAAGCCACCCCCCTCCACCAGCGGTTCTCCGCCCTCTACTCCCTGCTCTTCAAGGACGGCAACCCCGCCGGCATCAAATGCCTGCTCCACCACCTCTTCCCGCGCTACCGCGAAGTATTGCGCCTCCCCCTCGTCCCCGCCACCCCCACCACCCGCACCGCCCTCGCCAAAGAACTCCTCCAATAAGCCCCAAATCAAAGACAGGAGCACCATCGCAGAGACAAAAGCCCAAAGCAAAGACAAGAGCACAAAAGCACAAATCATTGAATGGCAACAGCCGTTAAACGGCTGCAAAATTTAAGACGGAAGAACGGAAGAACGTTTTTCCGTCTTTATCATCATCCCCACAACCATCCCCCCAAATCCCACATGCCCTTGTGCTTTTGTGCACCTGTCTTCCCCTCGTTCCCTCGTTCTCCCGTCTCCTTCCTGTGCTCCTGTGCTCCCGCCCCTCGTTGAGCGTGCTACGTCCGCAAGGTAGGAGCGACGGCTTTAGCCGTCGATATGACACGACAAAGCTAACTTATAAACACCCCTTTTGTCCTATCGTATCCCCAAACTCATACACGCAACGTTACCACATATCAAACAATAAATCAAACATTTAGTCGCACCATGCGCGAGCCGAAGCCGCGAAGCGGCGAAGCAATAGTAGCCCCACCACGAGCGAATGCGGGAACCGCCCGCAGGGCCATGGTTCCCGCATCGCGAGGCGTGGGGTATCATTGACAACACCATAATGGGCGTCGAAGACGTCCGATAAATACCCGCCTCTTAATCAGTCCTCCTGTCTCTTAGGATGATGCTCCCGTGCTCTTGTCTTTGAATTTTTGTGCTGATTTTCTTGCCAAATAGAAATTTATCCCCTACATTTGCACCGCTATTCGCTTGCAGAAGCCCCGTCAGGGCTATGTGGGCGGGAGCAAAAAAAGACATATAAATTAGCGTTTATCCGACGCTTGATTCTTAACTCTTAGGAATTCTCGCAAAATTTCAAACTGCATAGAATTAAGCAACGATAGATGCCCGTGGATATGTATATCTGCATGTCATTGCCATGTCATCCCCGGCACTGCCGGAGACGTATGGTGGTGCATGCGCTATGATTACATATACAGGCGTGGGCTTCTGCGTTGCTCGTTCCAGCAGTGAAGGCAATGCGAGAAGCCTCTAAGAGTGGGAGCGAGTAACTGGGTACAGCACCACGCTTTTTTTGTGCTTTAACCGTGAGTCATTCTCCACAAACACTATCCATCTAACCAACACATCAACCTAAATATCAAGTCACTGTCGGCGGTGCTTAGCGACAGTAAGCAAATAATAGTCTATGAAAGCCTTACTTTCAGCCACCGCCCTTACGGCTATTCTATTGTCCACGGCGGGATGCGCGTCCGACCCGATTGACCTCCAGCCCGACCGCAACGAAACGTATGACCGAGAGTTTGTAAAAGAGTTCGGCGCACCGGCCTCAGGTCATGACTTCTCACTCGCAACAACAGCCGGACTCACAGTCACATCTGAACACGGCGACCGAGTCATCGTAACAGCCACTATCGATGATACCGAGTACCTTTTTGCTGACTGCCACATACCGGCCGGCACCACTCCGCTCCCTGTCACTATCCCAAACACCGTCACAGCACTTAATGTCACTACCTCGAAAGGCAAATTCTCAGTTGACCCAAACGGTAATCTTGACATCGATAGGGCAGAGGCCGACAACCGCAGCAGAAAGATTTATGAGACCTCTGATGGAGGCAAATACAACTCGCTTATAGTAAGTTATAAAGATGGATGGGAAAACCACGGTCCTCTACTTATATTTAAAGTCGGCGATTTCCTGCAAAAATACTTTAGTGATAATCCTCTCGGCAAAGACAACACGGACTATTCTTACAGTTATTTAAATGACAGCAAGACCATAGTCCATTCAGGCTGTTCGCTTTTTGGAATCACAAAAGACTGTTATAAAAGCAGTTGCACATACTACGTATTCCCTATCTGGTGGAGAAAAAACCGATACGGCTATAAAGATTACAATTTTTCATTAGAATGCTACCCGTTTAGCCAAGATCCAAATGGCGGTTATTATGGGTTATTCACAAAAAAAGTCTCATACAGTAACTCTATCCCATTTCCACAGTTAGGATATTGTGCTAATCCGTCATTCTCAGCGGCCAGCGTAACCAACAGCAACGTGTCTTCCAAATTTTCTTACGACAAAGGAAGTCTAAGTAAGGCATATGACCTCAGCAATCCGAATATGATGGTTGCCACAAGAGGCGTTAAAATATCCACGAAAAAACCTTCATCCAAGGATTTCAATATGTTCATTCTGTCTATGCAGGCTCACGACTCTGCACATTACACATACGCCTCCTCTACCTATCCTAGGTTTAATGACGATGGTTATTTTGATGTGCCTTTGGATTATTTATTTATGGCATCCACTACCACCAAAGAAACAAAACTCGACAGGTCTGCCTACCAGATTATTGACATGGAGGACCAGGATTATTATGACGAGGGGAAATTCTTAACACAAAAACCTGCAACTAAATACCGTGATGCTCGTATTATCGGATTCAACACCCCAGCGTCAATGAATGCCGATAAGACTCCACGCGATTATGCGGATGTAATCCTTCTTGTAATCTGCGAAGACAACATTGAAGAAAGAGCACATATATATGGCTTCCCCCCTCAAAAATATGAATGGACTATTGCCGCCGAGGATCTTGGAGGAAGCCACGACTGGGATTTCAATGATGCAGTATTCAAGTTTACTGACGTAATAGTTAACATGAACTCTGCAAACGACAACTGGAAGTCTGCTGTATTAAGCGGTGTATATAATTCGCCATCAGGTCGTAAAATTGAAGTCACTCCACTTGCATCAGGTGGAACGATGCCTATCTATATAACCTACAATGGCAAGGTGTTGCCCGAAAGCACTTTCCCCTCATCAGGTTCTGAGATGTACAGCGTGGTCAGCCAGCGAATCAATGAAACTTTCGCATCTGCCAAAAACGGCACATTCATCATCGGCACCGAACTCCACAAATGGCTCGGCGCATCTACTCACACTACGGCTCTCAATGCCGGAGCAAACCGCAATTCAAGTCTTACGGGCAAAAGCGTTTCATTTATCCAACCGATTTCATCAGGTTCTTCAAGGGCTGTTTCTGCCAGCTCCGAAAACACATCCCTGCGAGGCTTTTCAGTCCTCGTTGACCGAGAGAATAAACTGCAGGTCAACACCCTTGACGGTGACGGATTCACCCATATGCCTGACATCACTCTCGGCAAAGACACCTATCTCATCGGAGCTCCATGCGAGGATAAAGGGCAGATTGCGCCCCAGATGATACTCCTCGATTCTGACTGGGAGTGGCCGCAGGAGGGCAAAAACATAGGCGATGCCTATCCTTCGTTCCGCGACTGGGCCAATACGGGCGTATGGAACAATTGGACCACTAAAGATGTCGACCGCTCGAAAATCACCGCCAAACAAAAATAAACGAGATTGCAACCGAACTCATAGGATAGTAGCATCCTGATGCAGCTGCAGCCCCCTGCCATTGTAGGAATTACAATGGCAGGGGTTTGTGTACACATATGGCAACTCCCCAACCATTCCGAACTCATAGCTTAAAGCTCCCCCGTGCCCCATCTTTGTGCTTTTGTGCTCCTGTCTCCCACATGTGCTCTTGTGTCCCTTTCTCGAATTATAATACTCATGACAACGATATTGATACAAATTTATACCTCAAAAGCCACTTTTACCACTATTTTTGCGAGAGCTTAATCCTAATAACAAAAGAAGCACAAGCCAGACTACAATAGCAATAATAATGTAACGTAACGTATCATGAGATTTTTGATTATTTTCCTGTCAGTACTGTCAATCGCATTGACGGCATGTGACGATGACGACAACTTCACCCCCATAGGGACAACGCACATCTATCAGACGAGTGAGGCCGACAATCTCGAAGACGGAACTTATGTGGTAAATTCCGCCGAAGAATACGTCCGGCTCATGAATGCCAGGCTACCGTCTGACCTAAACGTAGATTTCAAGACTGAGGCACTTGTCATCGTCAAAGGACATGAAACAAGCGGCATCGACGACATCAGCGTGCAAAGCAGTCGCGACATCAGCACGTATAATATCGGCATATCCATGTCGCTCAACTGTTTTTCAGCCATCGAACACTGGTGTGTAGCCGTCGTGATGCCGGCAGTTGCAAACCCGTCAGTAGTCGTCGACATTGAAAGAAACGGCATACAATAAAATGAAAATAGAAAAGCCACAAGTAGCTATATTATTTTAGTGAAATAGTGTCAAAATTCAAGAAAGGGACATAAGTGGCACAAGCGACATAAGTTTTTCATCATCGAATAATCACTGATTATCAGAATAATATATTTCTTATGTCGCTTGTGCCACTTATGTCCTTATGTCCCCTTCTTGACAGCCTTCGCGACATTATCGCACCAAAAGCCCCGTGCCTGCACCCTACCTTTGCACCATGCATTCACGGAGGCTCATAACATCCAGCGTTTCTCGCAAGCCGTGCATCCCCGACATATGGTGCCACAGCTTCAGGAGATTTCTCGGCAGGCAACTGACGCCCGCCGAGAAAACCGTCATATCCACCCTCGAAAAGAACCGCCGCGCACGTCCCCGCCCCACGGTCATCATCGACCATCCCGGCCATGACAGCACAGCCCTCCTCGACAGCTACCTGCGCTACAGGCTCGCCACCTCCCCGGAGGGAGCCACAGCTATCCGCTGCACCCCACAGCGTCAGCCAATCAAGAGTCGCAATCCCCGCCTCCGCCACCTCACCTACCGGCAAGTCAGAACCGTCCGCGGAAGTACCCCCGCCTTCATGCTCCTCCTCAACGCCCATCAGGCCAAAACCTACTCACCCCTGCTCAAATCCCCCGACAACTTCCGCAAAGTCTGCTCCGTTCTCTTCCCCATCCTCGACCGTTCAGGCTTCCTGATTATCCACCTCCGCGCCGACACCCCACCCAAAACCCTCCCGCCCGGCCTTTTAGTCCAAAGCACCAAATCACCCCCGCCGCAATCCCTCCGAATCCACAGCTTTGAAACAGTGGGAGCGCGGCAGCGCGACGAAAGCGAAGGCGAAGGCGACAGCCCTCCCCTCGTCACAATCATCACCCTCGCCCCTCGTTCCCCCGTGCTCCCGTCTTTGTGCCCCTGTGCTCCTGTCTCCCGTTCTCCCGTCTCCCCACATCCGCCCCCACTTTAGCGGTACGCCGTGCTCCGCAGCCCAAAGCTAAACCGCACGGCAAGTGCACATTGACTTATTGAACAAATAAGGCCGAAAAAGCATCCCGCAGGGTAGGAGCGACGGCTTCAGCCGTCGATATGACACGACAAAACTAACTTATAAAACACCCCCTTTGTGCTTTTGTGCTCCTGTCTCGTTCCCCCGTGCTTCCGTCTATATCCACGGCCAAAGCCGCTGCTCCTACTCAACAGCCCCGCTCATTATGCCTCAAGCCCACCTGCTCGGCTCGTGCATCAGAATTTCAACCCATAATCCGCCATGTTTTTAGAATATTTTTCTACAAAATCAATTTCCACGCAAGGCTGTCAGATATTTTATTACACATATCACTATTCTTTATTTATTTTTTGCGCCCAAAATCGTTGCATTTGTCCTTAATTTACTAAATTTGCAATCTAAACAAGAAACGTTTCACCATGACGGACATAAGTCCAAATAACAGCGGGAGGTCTGACAGCCTTGTCATAATCCCCACCTACAATGAGAAGGAGAATGTCGCGGCCATCATTGCCGCCGTCTTCGACCTTCCTACGCCGTTTGACATCCTCATCATCGACGACAACTCGCCCGACGGGACAGCAGCAATCGTGAAGGGGCTGATGGGGCAATACCCCGGCCGCCTCAACATGCTGGAGCGCAAGGGCAAGCTCGGACTCGGCACTGCCTACATCACCGGCTTCAAATGGGCCATCGAGCACGGCTATGAGTACATCTGCGAGATGGATGCCGACTTCTCCCACGCCCCCACCGACCTGCCCAAGCTGCGTCAGGCATGCGCCGACGGAGCCGATGTTGCCATTGGCTCAAGATACCTCACTGGCGTCAACGTGGTCAACTGGCCGATGGGACGTGTGCTCATGTCATATTACGCGTCAGTCTACGTGCGCACCGTCACAGGAATGCCCGTGCATGACTCCACCGCCGGATTTGTATGCTACCGCCGCCGCGTGCTCGAGGCCCTGCCGCTCGACAAGATACGTTTCAAAGGCTACGCCTTCCAGATAGAGATGAAATTCCTGGCCCACAAATACGGCTTCAAAGTGGTGGAGGTGCCCATCGTGTTTGTCAACCGCGTGCTCGGCACCTCAAAAATGAGTTCAGGAATATTCAGCGAGGGCCTCTTCGGCGTGATGCGCCTGAAATGGAGCAGCCTCTTCACAAAATATCCCGACTACAGCCAGCGATGAACTCCAAGCTATTTCACAACGCACAGCTCGTCAACGAGGGCAGCGTCACACGCGGATGGCTCATGACCGAGGGCGACAAGATAGCCCGCATCGGCCACGGCGACATACCCGCCGGGCTGACCGCCGACGAGATTACCGACTGCGGGGGGGCCTACCTCATCCCCGGCGTCATCGACACCCACGTGCATTTCCGCGACCCGGGACTCACCGAGAAGGCCGACATGGCCACCGAGAGCCGCGCCGCACTGGCCGGAGGCGTGACATCGTTTATCGACATGCCCAACACCAAACCGGCCACCGTGAGCATGGAGGCCGTGGAGGGGAAGATGGCCCGCGCCGCCGAGGTGTCCGAGGCCAACTACGGATTTTTCATCGGAGCCACCAACGACAATCTTGACCAACTGCTCCGTGCCGACTACTCCCGCGTGGCCGGCATCAAGCTGTTTCTCGGCTCGTCGACCGGCAACATGCTCGTCGACGACAACAACACGCTCGACACCCTCTTTGCCAAAGCCCCTGCCCTCATAGCCGTGCATGCCGAAGACGAGGCCATCATACGCTCGTCGCGCGACCGCCTCACCGCCGAGCACCCCGAGGGGATACCCGTGGAGATGCACCCCGACGTGCGTCCGCGCGAGGCATGCATCGCCGCCACCCGCCACGCCATCGACCTGGCCGAGCGCAACAGCGCGCGAGTCCACATATGCCACATATCCACCGCCGACGAACTGCAGCTCATAGCCGAGGCCAAGGCACGCGGCGTCAAGGTCACAGCCGAGACATGCCCGCAATACCTGATGTTTGACCGCAACGACTTCCTGCGGCTGGGCGCACGCATCAAGTGCAACCCCGCCATCAAGGAGCCGGCCGACCGCATAGCCCTCCTGCGCGAACTGCGCCCCGGAGGGGTAATCGACACCATAGCCACCGACCACGCCCCCCATCTGCCCGCTCAGAAGGAGGGCAACGCCCTGACCGCCGCATCCGGCATGCCGATGGTGCAGTTCTCACTGCCCGCCATGCTCGACCTCGCATCATCCGACCCCGACGCCGAGGGGTTGGACATAGCCCGCATCGTCGAGCTGATGTGCCACGCTCCGGCCCGACTGCTCGACATAGACCGCCGTGGCTATCTGCGCGAAGGCTATTACGCCGACCTTGTCATAGTTGCCCCCGTGGCAATGCCCGGCCGTCGCATCACCGATGCCGACGTCGTGAGCCGCTGCGGGTGGACCCCTTTGGACGGGCGTACACTCGGATGGGAGGTGCGCCGCACGCTGGTCAACGGCGGCAACGGACCCGGGCCGCTGTCGTTCCGCGCCGGCAAATGAAACGGATAAACAATATGAACAACCTTAAATAACCATACAAAAAGAACAATTAAAATCCCTAAATCCAACCATCAACGAAAACAGCTGTAACCAAACTATCAACCACCACAAGTAAAAAACAAATAATAAAAGTAACTAATAGATAAACAAGCGGTTATGTTAGACAAAACCAATGTAAAGGCCCTTGACAAGGTCGTAGTGCGTTTCTCGGGCGACTCGGGCGACGGCATGCAGCTTGCAGGCAACATTTTCACCAATGTTTCGGCCGGCCTGGGCAACTCCGTTTCCACCTTCCCCGACTATCCCGCCGACATGCGTCCCCCCCAGGGCTCACTCAGCGGCGTCTCAGCCTTCCAGGCAAGCGTAGGCAAGGGTGTCCACACCCCCGGCGACCAGTGCGACGTGCTCGTGGCCATGAACCCCGCCGCCCTCAAGCGCGGATATAAAATCCTCAAACCCGGCGGCGTAATCATCGTCGACATCGACTCGTTCAACGAGACAGGCCTCAAGAAGGCCCAGTTTGAGACCGACGAGCCGTTCAAGGAACTCGGCATCAATGCCCAGATAATCGAAGCCCCCGTGACCTCGATGACCAAGGAGACACTCGCCGACACCGGCATGGACCAGAAGTCGGTGCTCAAGTGCCGCAACATCTTCGCCCTCGGCCTCGTGTGCTGGCTCTTCGACCGTCCGCTCGAAGGCGCGCTCAAGCTGCTCGGCAACAAGTTTGCCAAGAAACCCGCCGTCTTCGAGGCCAACGCCAAGGTGATACAGGCCGGATATGACTACGGTCACAACATACACGCATCGGTGTCGACATTCCGCATCGAGAGCGACAGCGCACGCCCCGGCGTCTACACCGACGTCAACGGCAACACCGCAACAGCCTGGGGCTTCATCCTCGCCTCTGAGAAGGCCGGACGCCCCCTCTTCCTCGGCTCCTACCCCATCACCCCCGCCACCGACATCCTCCACGAGCTTGCCAAGCGCAAGGACCTCGGCGTGAAGGCCTGCCAGATGGAGGATGAGATTGCCGGCGTATGCTCGGCCATCGGCGCATCCTTTGCCGGCGACCTCGCCATCACATCCACCTCGGGTCCCGGCCTCGCACTCAAGAGCGAAGGCATCGGCCTCGCAGTGATGGCCGAGCTGCCCCTCGTCATCATCGACGTGCAGCGCGGCGGCCCCTCCACCGGCCTCCCCACCAAGACCGAGCAGACCGACCTCATGCAGGCCCTCTATGGCCGCAACGGCGAGTCGCCCCTCGCAGTGGTGGCCCCCGTATCGCCCACCGACTGCTTCACTATGGCATTCGAGGCATCACGCATCGCCATCGAGCATATGACCCCCGTGATACTCCTCACCGACGCCTTCATCGGCAACGGCTCGTCGGCATGGCGCGTGCCCGAGGCCGAGGATTATCCCGAAATCCGCGTGCCCTATGTGCCCGAGGACAAGAAGGCCTCATGGAAGCCCTATCACCGCGACCCCGAATCACTCAGCCGCTACTGGGCCATCCCCGGCGAGGAAGGTCTGCAGCACCGCCTCGGCGGCCTGGAGAAGGACTCCGAGACAGGCTCAATCTCCAACGACCCCGTCAATCACGAGAAGATGGTGCTCCTGCGTCGCGAGAAAATCGCCCGCATCGCCGACGACATCCCCGAGCAGGAAGTGCTCTGCGATGCCGACGCCGACACCCTCCTCATCGGCTGGGGCGGCACCTACGGCCACCTCTACTCGGCTGCCGAGGAGATTAACGCCGCAGGCAAGCCTTTGGCATTCACCCAGTTCCGCTACATCAACCCCCTGCCCCGCAACACAGCCGAAATCCTCGGCCGCTACAAGACCATCATCGTAGCCGAGCTTAACACCGGCATGTTTGCCGACTATCTCCAGTCCAAATTCCCCAACCTCAACATCCGACGCATCAACAAGATACAGGGCCAGCCCTTCCTCGCACAGGAAATCGTTGACGGAGTAACTAAAATCATGGAGGACAAATAATCATGGAAGATATCAAATTCACCCCCGCTAACTATAAGAGTGACCAGCCCGTGCGCTGGTGTCCCGGCTGTGGCGACCATGCCATCCTCAACACTCTCCACAAGGCTATGGCCAGCATCGGTGTGCCCCCTCACAAGATGGCCGTAATCTCGGGCATCGGCTGCTCGTCACGCCTCCCCTACTATATGAACACCTATGGCTTCCACACCATCCACGGACGTGCGGCAGCCATCGCCACAGGCTTCAAGGTAGCCCGTCCCGACATGACCGTATGGCAGATTTCGGGCGACGGTGACGGCCTCGCCATCGGCGGCAACCACTTCATCCACGCCGTGCGCCGCAACGTCGACATCAACATCCTGCTCTTCAATAACAAGATTTACGGTCTGACCAAGGGCCAGTACTCCCCCACGAGCGCACGCGGATTCGTGTCCAAGTCATCCCCCTACGGCACTACCGAAGACCCCTTCATCCCCGCCGAACTCGTGTTTGGCGCGCGCGGCAACTTCTTTGCCCGCTCGATTGACGTGGAGCTTCAGACCAGCCAGGAGGTACTCGCCGCCGCCCAGCAACACAAGGGCACATCGGTTGTCGAAATGCTCTGCAACTGTGTCATCTGGAACCACGGCATCCACAACGACATCACCGAGCGCGAGCACCGCGCCGAGCGCACCATCAAACTCGTCCACGGCCAGAAGATGCTCTTCGGCAAGGACAACGAGCTTGGCCTCGTGCGCGACGGCTTCCTGCTCAAGGCTGTTAGAGTAGGCGAAGAGGGCTACACAATAGACGACGTGCTCGTTCACGACGCCCACACCCCCTCCAACTTCCTCCACCAGCAGCTTGCCATGATGGACGGCTACTCGCTCCCCCTCGCCCTCGGCGTGATTCGCGATGTCGAGTCGCCCGTCTACAACGAGGAGATTGACAAGCAGGTCGAAGAGGTACGCTCACGCAAAAACTTCACCTGCCTCCGCGACATGGTGCTTGCAGGCGAAACCTGGACCGTAAAATAACCCTCCGCGCCATGACGCTCGCAGGCGAGGCCTGGACAGTAGAATAACCCTCCGCGCCATCTACACATCTGAGCCATGACGCTCGCAGGCGAAACCTGGACAGTAGAATAATCCCTGCCCTCGGCTCCATCAGCTTCCGCTTCATCGGCCTCAAGGCCGTCACATAAACCTCCCCGCCCGGAATCACAGCATTCCCGGCGGGGATTTTCATCCCCTCGAAAGCAACCGCAACATTAAAAATCGTGTAGCATCAACAGCGTCCGCCGCCAGGAACGACCCTGTAGGAGCGAGGGTGTTGCAGAACTCAATTTTTCAAAATTGAATATGCCATACAAGGCTCCAGTCGCGTTAGCAAATGTTAAATTCGGCGGTTTTTGGAAGTTCTGCAACACCCTCGCTCCTACCGCCCTGCCACACCCAAGCCATAAAGCCACGCTCAAACGACCCTAACATTCGCATCCTGATTCAAACTTATTTCCCTTAACCTATTGACATAAGACACAAAAACTTGTATCTTTGCAGTAGTTGACCGGGTGAAGACCATAAAGCGAAAGTCATGGATGATTTATAATCCTTATTATAACTGACATATGACCGTAATATCTACCACTATAATCATATTGACTATAATAATAGTCATAATATGTAATGGCTATGTACGATATAAGGACAGGGCGTTATTGCGCACAGTAACAAACAACCGTAGAGGAACGCCATCAGAACGTAGATTGATTTTACACCTGCTCAAACATAACATTCCTGCTGTTACCATATTCCATGACCTATATGTTGAGCATCAAAAGGTACGATATTCTCAAATTGATGCTGTATTTGTAACTCGGGTAGGCATTATCGTATTTGAAGTCAAAGAGTATAGCGGTTGGATTTTCGGGAAAGGATATCAAAACTATTGGACACAAGTATTGGCCTATGGAAAAAAGAAGAATCGGTTTTATAATCCCGTTCGCCAAAACGAAGGCCATATCGATGCCCTGAGAAAAAGACTGAAAGGAATTGCAGATGTGCCATTTTATTCAGTCATCGTATTCTATGGAAAATGTCGATTACGAAACGTCAGTGGCATACCGTATGACACTTATGTCGGTTATCCCAGGGATGTTATGGCCATTATAGCGAGAATCCACGAAAACAACCCTCCAGTAAGCTATGCTGACAAATGGGGAGTAGTCAACGCTTTAAAAGATGCCGTTTCTAATGGTGAGAACAAGACTATAGTCAAGCAACATATTCAAAATATTCGCAATTATATCAGATAGCCGGAGCGGAAGCGTCACTATAAAACAACCACAACACAAAACCGCCGTGGCAGATGTCCGGCCCTTAGGGGGGATATCTGCCACGGCGGCTTTTGGCGGGATTCCCCTCATGAGGGGGGATGGCCATTACTGCGTATGTGTGTCGATTATTTTCTTTTTGCTCGGCGTGTCTTGCGCTTTGAGGCTGTCACGCGGGTCTTTTTCTTTTTGGCGGGTGCATATTTCTGCGACTTGCCGTAGGTGCGCTTGTCAAACGCGAACACGTCCTTGTGAGGCACGCCGTTCTCGAAGTCGATGATGGCGTTGGGGTTGATGGGGATGCCCATATAGCGGGTCTCGAAATGCAGGTGTGCGCCGGTGCTGCGGCCTGTGTTGCCGCCGAGGGCGATGGGGTCGCCGGCCTTGACTACCTGGTCGGGCTTGACGAGGAAGCGGCTGAGGTGGCCGTAGACGGTCTCCATGCCGTTGGGGTGACGCATCACCACATAATAGCCATAACCGCGACGCTCATACTTGGTGAGGCGAATTTTGCCTGAGAATGCGGCACGCACGGTGTCGCCAACCTGGAGCTTGAGGTCGATGCCGTAGTGGTTGCGGCGGAAGCGCGGACGGTAGCCGTAATTTGATGTCACGTAGCCGGGACAGGGGGTGTGATAGTCAGAGACGTCAATATCATTATGGTCGGGCACGACAGCGTTAGAGCCGTAGGCGTTCACGTGGTCGGAGCCCCAGAATTCGGCAAAGACATCCCCCTCCATATCCATCTCTTCACGCTCGCGCACCTGGTTGAGCAGAAGGTCGTTGTTTTCAATCTTGAACGGATTGATCGAGGGGGTCTGGTTGGCTATGAGTGAATTGTGCTGTGTGGCGTGCGACTCGGGGAGGCGGCGTTGAGCCTGGGCCATCACGCCGGTCATCATCACAAGCACAGCAGGGATTAATATCTTTAGATTGAAGGTCATAGTTTTAGCATTTAGGGCAAGAGGATGAGACTGATTGGTTGGAGAGACGGTCGGTAATCATCATAACTGCAGAATGGAGAGTAGTAATCATGATGTTCAGTTACCGAGCTCGCTTGCGGCGTTGACGAAAGCCTTTGTGGCGGGAGTGTAATCAAAAATCTCGCCGGGCTTGAAGAACCGCTTGATTTCAGCCTCGGCATCCTCGGGCGAGGAGGAGGCGTGAATGATGTTTTCCTGATTGGACATCGCGAAGTCGCCGCGGATAGTGCCGGGGGCGGCCTGACGTCCGTTGGTGGCACCGGTCATAGACCTTACCACCTGAATGGCCTCGACACCTTTAAGGCACATCACTATGACCGGGCAGGCAGTCATCGAGGCTACGATTGAGGGGAAGAAGGGGAGATCAACGAGATGAGCGTAATGCTCGCGCAGAATCTCGGGAGAGAGTTGCATCATCTTCATGCCGGCTATCACAAGCCCCTTGGCCTCGAAGCGGGCGAGCACTCGGCCCACCAATCCGCGCTCCACCGAGGATGGCTTGAAGATGACAAGAGTCTGCTGTATCATTTACTTTAACGTTTATTCAGATTTAAAATTCTTACTTTTCAAATTTAGTCATTTTGAGCGTTTTAGACAAATCGCGTCGGCGGTTTTGCCGACGATTTTGCCTGACAGTTGCGAATACCGAGTTTTACACCACTGATTTCCAATACTTTATTTTATAATGCAAAAATAACCTAAAAAACCAAAACATAATTTCACAGTCAGAGCAATATGTAAAATTATGTAAATTATTGTATTTTATTGCGTTACTAATTTAACAAAAACCCCGAAAAGCGGTCGCTTTCCGGGGCCGATGCCGTGCGGACTGTGCCGCTCGGCTTTATCTTCGGGTTACTTCTTATTCTTGGCTTTTTCGAGCTGCTTCTCCACGGCCTCGAGAGCCACGTCGACAGCCTCCTCGAATGTATCGGCAGTCTTATCGGCCACAAATTCCTCAAGCTGGGGCACCGTCAGGCGCACGATGGCCTGCTTGTTGAGCGCGGTCTCGGGCTTGACAACCTTGAGCGAGATGTCAGCGGCACTCACGGAGGGGAAGCGGCGCACTATGCGTTCTACCTTCTTGTTGATAAAGGCGGTGAGTTTCTCGGTGATGTCGAAATGGATGGCTTTGATGTTAATGTCCATAGTGTCCTCCTTTGTTGTTTTGTGCACGGGGGTGTGCGAGTTGATAATTATGTTTAAGGTCACGGTAAGTCACATGGGTGTAGACCTGCGTAGAGGATAGCGATGCGTGGCCCAGGAGCTGCTGCACGGTGGTCAGCGGCGCGCCGCCGTTGAGCATGTCGGTGGCCATGGAGTGGCGCATGACGTGGGGACTGAGACGCGAGGCGTGTGCCCCGCCCATCGAGAGCATGCGGTGAACGACGTTGTAGACCATCTTGCGATAGAGCGGCTTGCCGTCATCCTTGACCATCAGCGGGGCTGTGAGATCGCGACTGCTGACCGAGGTGAGCGGCGAGGAGTCGCGCAACGTCCTGTAGGCGTCAATCGCTCCGGCGAGCTCGGGGCCGAAAGGTATCACTCTTTCCTTATTACGCTTTCCGAGCACTTTTAGTTCACCCTTGGCGGTGTCCACGTCGGCATCTTTCAGCCCTATCAGTTCGCTGCATCGCATGCCTGTGGAATAGAGTATGTCGAGTATCAGGCGGTCACGCACTCCGGCAAAGCTGTCGGCGGGCACTTCGGCGTCAAGTATGGCCACAGTCTCCTCCTGACGCACATTCACCGGGAGCTGGCGCGACGGCTTGGGCAACGCGAGGCGGGCGGCGGGGTTGACGGCCACATCGCCCTTGACAAGCAAGAAACGGTAGAAGGCCCTGAGGGCCGACACCTTGCGCTTGATGGTGCGCGGCGACTTGCGCGCGCGCGCCATGTCGGCGACCCACTGGCGAAGGTCGGACTGCGTGACATCAAGCGGGTCAAGCCTGTCGGGCTGACCGCCCGTGGCAAAGTCGGCCCACTGCCCGAGGTCACGCCGATAAGCATCGACCGTGAGGGCCGAATAGCCGAGTTCGTCGGCAAGATGGGCGAGGAACTGCTCGATGAGATTCATTGGTCACGCTGCTTGATGATTTGTCGATAGCGAAGATAGCACATTCACTCCAATAATGCAAATATTTGCACCATGCTTAACAACATCATTTTGCTCGACCATTGCACACGTGTATAAAAAATCGGCCCGGGCCAAATGGCCCGAGCCGATATGTGTCATCAACAGTAATGCTGATTACTTGTTAGCCTTGATGGTAACGGCGCGGTCGAGCGAAACGTACTCCTTGCCTTCGCCAAAGAGGTTGGCGTCGTTGGTAGTAACGTCGAGCTGCGAAGCGTTAACGCCATTGCGGAGGAGCACACGCTCAACACCGTTGGCACGAGCCTTGCGGAGACGGTCGTTGATAGCGGGGGTGCCGGTGTAGTTGTCGGCGTAGCCACATACGGTGTACTTCTGGTCGGGGTTAGCCTTCATCACGTTAGAAACGGCGTTGAGCACCTTGTTGTCTACGCGTGAGATGCGTGAGCTACCGATGGTGTAGTAGATGGTGCAGAGGGGGCCTTCCTCAGCTTCAACCACGGTCTGAACGGGGCGGTTGAGGCAGTCGCGGAGCTGACGCTCGAGGTCGGCGATGCGGCCGTTGGCAGCCTGGAGACGAGCCTCAACTTCGTCGCAGTTGGGAATCTCGGGGATGATGGGCACGATGGGTGCGCTCCAGGTTGACTTGTTGAAGTTGTAGGTAAGACCTACGTAAGCCTGAAGGTCTACGTGGTTCTTGCGGAGACCGAAGTCGTTGGTGTCATCGGTGTAGAGACCTGCGCGAACGTCAAGGTAGAGAGCCACCTTGCTGCTGAGGTTGAAGTTGTTGATGAGACCTACGCTACCGGTGAGGTTGTCATCACCGCCACGCTTCCAGCCGTCACGACGGTCAGCTGCGTCATAGTGGGGAGTGTAAACCCAGTTGTAACCTACGCCGGCATAAAGGATACCGTTGTAGACACGGCCGGGACGATAGCCGCACCACCAGTTGGTGAGGTTCAACATTGCGTTGAGCTGAGCACCGAACTCGTTGCGCTTGTACTTGTCATAAGTAACGTTGCCGTCACGGAACTCGCCATACCAGCCATAGCCACCGTCGCGGCCAAGACCCTTGAGCTGAGTGAAGTTGGCACCGGCACGGAGACCGATGATGGGTGAGAACCACTTACCTACCCAGATACCTGCGTTGGGCGAGAAGCGATCGAAGAAATCGCGCTTGCTGTTGTCGCGGTCGAAGTAGTAGTTGATACCACCTTCAGCAGAGATGAACCAGTTGTTGCTGAAGCTGTTGAGAAGATAGCCCTGTGAGGGATCCTCAACATAGGTAATCTCCTGGGCGCTCTGGGCCATTGCGCTTTGACCCATGAAGAGAGCGGCTACAAAGCCAAGAAGGATACTTTTTTTCATAAATAATTAATTATTGGAAAATAGTTGAAATTATTTCGCTATAGGTTTATATAATGTAAATGTGCCGTGATGTTTCAGCATGTCATTCAGGCATATACACACGACATGTCGGTGCACAATGCAGGCATGCATGGAAATTCAGCCCAAAGGTATAACAAATTTTCCGAATAATCTAAATTTTAGCAAAAAATTCTTTAATTTATTATAATTATCGCCTGTTTTTTGGCCATAACCGCCAATTTTGCCCCAATACGGACCAATCAGGCGTCCACACATTTCCTGACCGCAAAAACGCCACACATATCTCCATTTTTCAGACATTGCTGCCCCGCAGGGCTTGAATCCTGCAGGGCAGCAGTTATCTATTTAGCAATATCGCTAACGTATTACTTGCCGAGGAAGGCGAGCACGCGGGCCTTGACTGCGGGCGCAGTGAAGCCGAACTTCTCGTCGAGCACCTTGTAGGGGGCTGATGCGCCGAAGTGGTCGAGACCGAAGACTTCGCCGTCAGAGCCTACGACGCCGCGGAGTGTGGAGGGCAGACCTGCGGTGAGACCGAAGGTGGGCACGCCGGGGGTCAGGACAGCCTGACGGTACTCTACGGGCTGGTTGTTGAAGAGGCCGATTGAGGGAACTGACACCACGCGGGCGTTGATACCCTGCTCCTTGAGCTGGGCTGCAACCTCGCAGAGGAGTGACACCTCCGAGCCGTTGGCCACGAGAATCACGTCGGGGTTCTGAGCGTCAACTACGACATAACCGCCGCGACGGCAGCCTGCGGCAGCCTCGGCGAAACGGTCGCCCGAAGCGGCGGGCAGGTCGGGGAGGTTCTGACGTGAGAGCACGAGAGCCGAGGGGGTCTCGAAATTCTCCATAGCCATAGCCCATGCCACCGAGGTCTCGGCGGCGTCGGCCGGACGGAGCACGAGCATCGAGGGCTTGCCGCTGAGGTTGCGGAGCTCCTCCATGAGGCGGAGCTGCGCCTCCTGCTCTACAGGCTCGTGGGTGGGGCCGTCCTCACCTACGCGGAATGCGTCGTGTGTCCAAATGTACTTGACGGGAAGCTCCATGAGGGCGGCGATACGCACGGCGGGCTTCATGTAGTCAGAGAATACGAAGAATGTGCCGCATGCGCCGATGACTCCGCCGTGGAGGGCGATACCGTTCATAACCGATGCCATTGTAAGCTCGGTGACACCTGCGTGGAGGAATGCACCCGAGAAGTCGCCCTTGACGAAGGGGTGTGTCTTCTTGAGGAATGCGTCGGTCTTGTCAGAGTTGGCAAGGTCGGCCGACGATACAATCATATTGTTGACCTTTTCGGCGAGCACGCCAAGCACGTCGGCTGAGGCCTGACGGCTGGCAATGTTGGGCTTGTGGGGGATAGCTGCCCAATCGATTGCGGGAAGCTTGTTGTCGAGGAACGAGTGAAGCTCCTTGGCAAGCTCGGGATTTGCAGCCTCCCAGGCGGCCTGCTCGGCACGGCGGGCCTTGACAATCTCGCGGAGCTCGGCACGGCGAGCGTCGTAGAGAGCCTTGACGTCGTCAAAGATTACCCAGGGGTTCTCGGGGTCGGCACCGAGGTTCTTGACGGTGGCGGCATAGTCGGCACCCGATGCGCTCAGGGGCTGGCCGTGGGTAGAGCACTGGCCCTCGAAGTTGGAGCCGTCGGCCTTGACGCAGCCACGGCCCATGACGGTGTGACCTATAATAATGGTGGGACGCTCTTTCTCGCCCTGAGCCTCGACGATAGCCTTGGCTATCTGCTCGGGGTCGTTGCCGTTAATCTCGAGCACGTTCCAGCCCCAAGCACGATACTTGGCGGCCACATCCTCGGCATCAACAGCGTCGACCATAGTCGAGAGCTGCACCTTGTTGCTGTCATAGAACATGATGAGGTTGCTCAGACCGAGATGGCCGGCCAGACGGCCTGCGCCCTGCGAAATCTCTTCCTGGATACCGCCGTCAGAGATGAAGGCGTATGTCTTGTGGCTCATCCACTCGCCGAAACGGGCAGCGAGGAATCGCTCGGCTATAGCACAGCCCACAGCCATTGTGTGGCCCTGACCGAGGGGACCCGAGGTGTTCTCGACGCCGCGCTCGGGATGGAGCTCGGGGTGGCCGGGTGTGGGCGAACCCCACTGGCGGAACTGCTGAAGCTCGTCGAGCGTATAGTGGCCGAAGAGGGCGAGGACGCTGTAAAGCATCGGCGACATATGACCGGGGTCAAGGAAGAAACGGTCACGGCCAATCCACTTGCCGTCGTCGGGGTCGGTGATAAGGAACTGCGAATAGAGCACGTTGACAAAGTCGGCACCGCCCATGGCACCTCCGGGATGGCCAGACTTGGCCTTCTCAACCATCGAAGCGGCAAGGACACGGATGTTGTCAGCCGCACGGTTAACTGAAGTTAGATTCATGTAGGTAGAATATGATGAATTTTGTAAAATTGTAGTTTATACAATAACTATTATCCGCACCGTGCGGGCTCACGGCCCGCCACGCTATGCTTTGGGCAAATATACAAATAAAAAATCAAAAAATCATGGTAATATCAGTGTATTTCTACGTATTTAGACATATATGATACCTAAAGACAAAAAAAATCATTATCTTTGCCTTGAAAATAGGTATATACGTTTCTAACTGTAGTGTCCGGCACAGCTTCAGACACCGTCTTCATCAATTCCAATAGGCCGGACGGCGCATTTACGACAAAAATTTTATAATACAATATCTAATTCTTATCTTAAACAAAATTTCAATGGAAACTTCCGTTAAGAAAAACGGTAACGTTGTAGCCATCGTGGTGATGTTTTTCATCTATGCGATGATTTCGTTCGTTACCAACCTGGCCGCCCCTATCGGCACCATCTGGGGCTATCAGTTTGAAGGCAATTCTGTAATCGGCATGATGGGCAACATGATGAACTTCCTCGCCTATCTCTTCATGGGTATCCCCGCCGGCAACCTGCTCGTGAAAATCGGCTATAAGAAGACCGCCCTCTGGGCTCTCGCCGTGGGCTTCATCGGCCTCTTCGTGCAGTATCTCTCAGGCGTGGTAGGAGCTGACACCGCAGTCGGTAACATCGGCGGCAGCGAGGTGCATCTTAACTTTATAATATATCTGCTCGGTGCATTCATCTGCGGTTTCTGCGTATGTATGCTCAACACCGTGGTGTGCCCGATGCTCAACCTCCTCGGCGGCGGCGGCAACAAGGGCAACCAGCTCCTGCAGTTCGGCGGTGCACTCAACTCGCTCTCAGGCACCCTCACCCCCCTCTTCGTCGGTATCCTTATCGGCGTGCTCACCAAGAACACTCTTATCAGTGCCGTGGCTCCGCTGCTCTTCATCGGCATGGGCATTTTCGCCGTGGCATTCCTCATACTTAATTTTGTTGCCATCCCCGAACCTCAGGCCACCAACAGCGGCAAGAAGGTCAAGTTCACCCACTCGCCCTGGAACTTCCGCCACACCGTGCTCGGCGTCGTGGGCATCTTCTTCTATGTAGGTATCGAGGTGGGTATCCCCGGCACTCTCAACTTCTATCTCGCTGACCAGGGCGCGAACGGCGCGGGAGTCGTAGGCGAGGCTTCGGCAATCGCCGGCACTATCGTGGCCATCTACTGGCTCCTCATGCTCGTAGGCCGTTTCCTCTCGGGCTTCATCAGCGGCTCGGTTAGCTCCAAGACCCAGCTCACCGTGGTTTCGGCAACAGCCATTCTCCTTATAGTATTTGCTATCTTCATCCCCAAGACCACTACCCTGCCCGTCCCCGAGTTCATCTACTCAGGCGGTGCTGAGGTTCCTGTCAGCGCATTCCTGCTCATCCTTTGCGGCCTGTGCACATCCATCATGTGGGGCGGCATCTTCAACCTCGCCGTCGAAGGCCTCGGCAAGTACACCGCCCAGGCTTCGGGCATCTTCATGATGATGGTTGTTGGTGGTGGCGTGATGCCTCTCATCCAGAATGCTATCGCCCACGCTGCCGGATATATGGCCAGCTACTGGCTCGTAGTGGCCATGCTCGCCTACCTCCTCTTCTATGGCCTCGTAGGCTCGAAGAACGTCAACACTGACATCCCCGTCAGCGAAGAGGAGGAGCTTGACCCGCGCAACCTCTAATCGAGACTAATACAACCGCTCGCTCTTTAATAAGAGAGTGGGCTAACGATAAAACCGCCTGTGGCTTCCGTAATTTTCATACGGCATGCCACAGGCGGTTTTGTATTTGCACACGGCATAACAAGCGTTAGGAGCGACGGCCTTAGCCGTCGATATGATGCGACGTATCCTCAAACTGTCCACGGGTCTAATCAACGTACCTTAAATATATTCGGTAACGCATCGTCAAATGCCTCATAACTTTAAGGTTACATAAGTCGCTTCATATCGAGGGTGTTGCAGAACTACCCCTCAAAAAAATAAGCAAAAGCCTCAACTTTCACAAGCTGAGGCTTTTTTATGT
>CAJUCI010000003.1 GCA_910584825.1 uncultured Duncaniella sp.
TTTAATTGTTGTTTAAGCGGTCGAAAGAGCAAGAGAAAAAAGGAGGCGAAAAAAGAGAAGTTTTGCTCGTTTCGTTTTGAAAAGTTGCACGTTTCGTTTTCGCGATTATAGTAAAAAGCTCTTTTACACTATATATTATCTTACTATTGTCTGACATTATTTATCGTTGTGTTAATATCACAAAAATACAATTTACTTTTATCTTATCAAAATGTAAGAATATGCAATTCAACATTTTCCCATGCTTCGTATATAGACCACATCCAATCAATACAATTCCGCAATGTCAACCTTTACGTTGCTCCTTGATTCGAGGATAATTCTCCGAGGCTTCAACCAGGGTAGTTCCGCAACACTCCCCTACTCTTTTGATGCCATTATTCTTTGGTAAGACGTGTACCGTCAGTATTCTTTTCGATTTTTTGTGCCTTAAATCTTTTGCCCGAGTTGAAGTTGTATGTAACGCCTAACTTTACAGTAGCATAGCTTTTCGTATATGTCAGCCGATTATAGCCTGATGAGCATGTCCTTATTCTGCTTTTTCGCTGTAAAATATTTTCCATGCCGAGTGACATAATCCAATTCTCTGAAAATCGTTTTTGTATCATCGGATTAAGATTTAGAATCGGGTAAACCGATATATTGCCCACCTTCATCTTTGAGTTATAAAAGCAATTCATAGTGACATTACCCCCCTTCGGGAGCCGGAATGTAGAGCTTGCCACGAGCTGAACATATCCAAATGTATCAAAACGTCCATGAGCCGAAAGCCTCTGAGACGCAACCACATATGTTGCGCTCGTGTATATATTCCACCATTTCTTGATATTGAATGACCCGTCGCCATGAATGAACGTATTCCAATCCGCCCCTTCATTACCCCATGTAAGATACATCCTTTCGGGATAATCGGGATTGGATATAAACATCTGCCTTATCGGGTTATCAGTATGCGAGCATCCAAGAGCTATCGTGTATCGGCCGGCAATAACAAAGTCAAGGCTGACCGCGTCAGTAATGCTTGATGTAAGCGATGGATTGCCTACCGTATACGAGTAATCCGAGACCTGTCTGACTACGGGACTTAGCGACCAAAACGACGGACGCCTAATATTCCTGTAATACCCTAAAGCCACCGTATAATCCCCCTTCTCATTCAGACTGTAAGCCACGTTCATACTCGGGAAAAGGTCAAACCTGTCATAATTCATCAGAAAGCCCTTAGTCCTGAAATACTCTCCACGCACTCCGGCTTTATACTTCCATTTCCCCGTCTGACCATTAACCGTCAAATAGACTGCCGCGATATTTTCATCATATGAGATATCATAATCACAGCCATCTTCCACACTTCTGAGCGATGCGCCAACGGACTGATGCGTAGATGTATTGGTAACATCATTGAACGTATATTTGGCACCTGCGTTCAGACTCCATTTCGGGCCTAACACTTTGCGCATAGATAATTCCGTCACGAATATGTCATATCGGTTTACGTTGGCTACCGTATAGGCCGAATCTTTCCAATCTGCTTCACTTCGCATCACATTATCCTCATCCATCGAAGAATACCGCCGGTCATAATTAGAGATTAACTTCAACACCGACCCTTTGCCATCAATCGCATGAGACCAGTTAAGAGCCGCACTAAAGTTGCGCGAACAGTCCTTACTCACATATCGCCCGCTTGTCACACCGGCTGACTCCGCCACCAAGATTTCAGTCCGTGAGTCAGAAACGTGTCGAGACTTGCCGGGGGTAAATTCAAATTGCAACCCTATTCTATCCATGTCAGTAGGCTCATAGAATAGCCCCGTGGTGACATATCCCTGCAACGACTTGCCATCGTGGCGCGAGACTCCCGTCATTGTTCGGAGGTCAGCCTCAGATGTTGACACCTCATGAGTGACACGCCTGTCTGACGGGCTACCATTAAGATTTCCGTTAATATTGACTGTCCATTTGCCGGAATGCATACCGACATTGACAAACGGACTAATCCATTGCTTGTACTCACCGCAATTTGAGTTAATGCCGGCCGAACCGTTTACACCGTCAATACGGCTGCGTTTCAGATTTATCCTTATCACCCCGCCCGATGAATCGGCACTGTATTCCGCCCCGGCTTTTGGGATAATCTCGATTGTTGAGATTGATGATGACTGTATGGATTTGAGATAGGTCATCAGCTGTGTCCCCGACATATTCACCCTCCTGTCGTCAATATAAACCGCGGCCCCTCCTTGTCCGTAGATTGACATGGAGTCATCAGTCGCCCACACTCCCGGGGCCGTCCTCAGCAACTCATGGGCATCCTTGTTGGCCGACAACGGGTTGGCCGCAACATTAAGCACAACACGGTCAGCCTCCCTACTTATGTAGCAAGCCTCAACAACGACCTCGCCGAGCATCTCCTGACTGCGCCTAATGACAATCTTCCCCAAATCATCCTCAACAGGCGAGACAATGACATCATCATACCCGACAAATGAAATCCTGAGACGATTGCATCCACTACCTGCATTTATGCTAAACAATCCCGTCGCATCGGATATACCGCCTCCGACCACCGAATCACCTGCAAATGCCGTGATATTAGCAAATTCCACCGGGATTGAATCATTATCACAAACATATCCCGTCACCACTCTTGCCGACAGTAACTGATATGACATAGCAATCCCGACTATACATAAAACGCATCTCATCATTTCCTTCGTGATTTTTGTTCCTGGCCAATCTTATAATTCGCGAAAGCAAGTCGGCGATGCCCGTTTATGACACTTGACCAAAATTCCACCTCTTGCTCATACCTTCTTAAATCATGTTTGTAATAAGCATGATTCAAAGCCTTCGGGACTTGCATTTTATCTGTAATCCTGTCGGCGGACTGAAACACGAAAATCTGAGCCACAGGCATGTCTCCATAATCATAAAAATCAACGACAAGAACCCGTCGTTTCCTCCTGTCGAAATAAGTATAAGTGTACATCTCCCTGGGCTGTCGTTTCCAGTCCTCAACGTCATCTTCATAAATCCACATTGTGAACGGCCTTTCGTCTGACAAGTCCGACGAGATTGACGATGGCCTTGACATCTCACAGCCACCTTTCGGTCTTACAAACATTGTGCTCATATGCGGAGCATAGAAAAGAATCTCAGCACTGTCGAGCCGTGCAGTATGTAGAATATCAGCGATAAATCGGTCCATGCCGGGGTACTTGGCAAGCGAGTCAGCAGATGACACTATAGCCATATCCACAGGTATAAGCACATCCCCGAACGTCATCCGATAAGTAGTATCCTCATCGATTATCTGCCCGTAATAGTCACTTATATGCCACACACGGTTGGCAAACGTGAGCTGTCGTGACGACGAGCAGCCCGCAAGCACAATCACGCCCATCGCCATTACCAATACGCAATGTAGCATTACCGTCAGTCGTTTCATATCGTTTCTTGATTTAATTACTTACGCAAAATTACGGCATACATCTCCACCATAATCTTAGCTCAATCTCCTTTAGTCTTAGTTAGTCTTAGCCAACAAGAGTTTTCTCATCATTTTTGCATAATTTTGCACCATGAAACGATTCAGGATTATAACGACAATCTGCCTGACAGCCATTGCAATTATGGTAGTGGGCAACGTCTGGTATCTATATAGCCTCTATGATTCAATAAAGGCTCAGACTATTCATACTGTCACCGAATGCGTCCGCAGGGCTGACATCCTTGACATCATATCGAGACTTAACGGAGCGTCACACGGTGATGACAAATCCTTCATACAAATGACGCTTGTATTGAAGGGGCAAAAGACTGAGGATGGAGGATACGAATACCGCAACCTGCTTAACAATCTCAGCAAGACCATGAGCGAATATTTCCATATTACCGAGCAGTCCGACAAACGCATCGCCACCCGAAACTACACTTCGCTTGACAGCATTTTCAACAACGAGCTCAACAATGCCGGACTTTATCCCGAGAGGGCTATGATACGTCCGGCCGCCGACTGTAATGGTGACTACGACGCGCTATGGTCTGCCGAATTTGCCATATCTGACAATCAAGCACCCATATATAAAGCCTATTTCTCTCCGTTGCACGGCCACATCCTGCGTCAGATGTCAGGAATCATAGCAACATCTGCATCCATCCTCATGCTGACGGGCTTTCTCATATGGTATCTCATGCATCAGGTGGGACGGCTTCGCACCATCGAGCAGATGAAGGATGACTTCACCCACAACATGACACACGAACTGAAAACACCCGTCGCCGTAGCATACTCCGCCGCTGACTCCATGCTCAGGTATTACGACCAGAGTGACGAGGAAAGAAACAAGCGGTTTCTGAAGATTATCATGCAGCGGTTGAGCTTTCTCTCGGGCATGATTGAAAACATACTATCAATGAGTATGGAGCGTTTCAAGACAATGCAGCTCAACATTGAGACAGTTGAGGTCAGACCGCTCGTCGAGGAAGTCTCCGGCATGATAAAACTTAAAGCCGACAAACCCGTCAGGATTGACATTGACATCCCCGCCAATCTTTCAGTCCGGGCTGACCCTCTGCATCTCGGCAACGTGCTCTCCAACCTCATGGACAACGCCGTAAAATACTCCGGCGACTCGGTAGACATTTCCATTAAAGCCGATTCCCGGTCAATAACCATAGTCGACAATGGCGTAGGGATAGACAATGACAATCTGCCTTACATTTTCGATAAATTCTATCGTGTGACGTCAGGCGACCGCTACGAGGTCGGCGGATACGGACTCGGGCTTTTCTATGTAAAGCAGATTGTAGGATTGCTCGGATGGGAGATAAATGTGACAAGCAGACCGGGCCAAGGCTCGCAATTCACTATTAAAACCGTTGGCAATGAAGAGAGATAAGATACTTTTGGTAGAAGACGACTCAACACTTTCGTTCATCATACAGGACGCTCTGACCCGCGAAGGTTTTGATGTCATATGCGCCGCCAACGGAGAGGCGGGGCTGAAAATGTCACAGGCCGCCAAACCTGACTTAATTTTGGCAGATGTAATGATGCCTAAGATGGACGGTTTCGAGATGGTGCGCCTCATACGACTCACATCGCCTGATGTGCCGGTGCTGTTTCTCACCGCCCGCACGGCTCTCGATGATGTGGTCAAGGGATTTCAGCTCGGGGCCAACGACTATATCCGCAAACCGTTTCAGCTGCTTGAACTCATAGTACGCATAAAGGCTCTGCTGAAAAGGAGCGGCAGGAAAGCTCCAGAGGATACAAAACTCATTATCGGTGACAGCTCGCTTGATTTCGCATCGCAACGCCTCACGATACACGACGTGACAATAGACCTGTCACACACCGAAGCTGTGATACTTGACGAAATGTTCCGCCACCCCAACGAAGTGGTCGAGGCAAAGACTCTGATGTACCGTATATGGCAGAATGATGACTACAACAACCTCAACCGTCTGCACGGGTTCATCTACAAACTCCGTAGGTATCTTGCAAAATCTGATGCCCTCGAACTCCTAAACATCCGCGGAATCGGCTACAAATTGGCCACACGGGTATAGCTTGCGACATCACTCCGTATGCGACTCAATCACCTGTTCTCAATAGCCCATTTAACGAGACTGTGAAGGATGGGCATAAGACTGCGCCCTTTGTCGGTGAGCGAATACTCCACTCTCGGAGGGATTTCGGGATAGAGTTTGCGCCTTATCAGTCCGTCAGCCTCAAGCGTCTTCAATGTCGAGGTCAACACTTTGGGCGAGATGTCAGGGATGGCCCGTCCGAGGGCGTTGAACCTCAGACTGCCCCCCTCATAAAGCACACACAATATCAGCATCGACCACTTGCCCGAAAAACGAGATATGATGTTGCGTACCGGGCATGCCTCTATGTCGGTATATTTTTTCAGACTCTCTTCCAATGTCAAACTGTTCATACTCAATAATTGTTACTTCAAGGTAAGTGCCTTACACTCGGGTAAGTTCTTGCATTTCAATATATTTCGCACTAATTTTGCGCTATCAAAATGAAAGTGACTCTCTATTGCAAAGTTATCAACATATTTTCAAAAACCACAAAAGAATATGAGCGAAATCAAGACACTCAACCACGGAGCGAAATTCTCCCACGCCTCAGTCGGCTCACTCCGCACCTTCGAGGGTAAGCAGTTTGTCAAAGACGCCACCGGCGCAACCTCCTGTGAAATCTCGTTCGGCACACTGCCCACTGGTGCCGCCGTCCCCTTCTTCCACAGCCACAAATGCAACGAGGAAAATTACATAATCCTTTCAGGCGCAGGACGCTTTCAGGTTGACGACACCGTGTTTGACATCTCTGAAGGCTCGGTGATACGCGTATCCACCGACTGTGACCGCAACCTCAAATGCACCTCGGCCGAGCCTATGACCTACATCTGCATCCAGGCTCGCGAGGGCAGTCTCGGGGGCTACACCATGACCGATGCGGCAATCACCGAGCGTGACAGTCTGCTCTAAATACGTATCTCACACCGCTCCGCCGGTTAATTTTTTATTAAATTCCGGCCCGGCGTATTAAGTAATCATTTTTTGTCCATATATTTGCGTCAGAATTATGACACGGATATATGGACAAAAAAACTATACGCCTGCTTGTTGTCGATGACGAGGAGACCCTCTGCCACGGCCTTGCCACATATCTTGAGCTTGAAGGCTACACCGTAGACACCGCACAAAGTGCCGAGGAAGCTCTAAAGCTGAACATCGCGGATTACAATCTGCTCATCCTTGACATCATGATGGGCGGAATGAGCGGCACCGAGCTGGCCACACGCCTTAAAGCCGACCCTGCCACAGCCGGCATTCCTATCATTTTTCTCACGGCCAAAAGCACGGATGACGACATGGTGGCCGGGCTGCGCCTTGGTGCCGATGACTACGTCACCAAACCATACTCCGTCAAGACCCTCCTTGCACGCGTCGAGGCGGTGTTGCGCCGTTCTGCCCCGGCACCGTCAACACCCGGAGTGGTGTGTGACCGTCAGTCACTGACATGCACCGTCGACGGCAAACCCGTCAGACTCCCCCGCAAGGAGTTTGAGATACTTGCCCTTCTCACCGAGAATCCCGGCAGAATATTTTCGCGCGAGGAGTTGCTCAAACGCATTTGGCCCGAGCGCGTAGTGGTCGTTGACCGTTCGGTCGACGTGCACGTGACGCGTCTGCGTGGCAAAATCGCACCATACGGCTCACATATAATCACACGTTCAGGCTACGGATATGGCTGGCAGGATTAGGCTATCATTTCACTCTCGGGTGCTGCTCACCGTGCTCCTGCTCTGCTGGATGCTCGTGGGCACATGCATGATGTTTCAGTATCAGCGCGAAAAGGAGTTTCGCACGCGTCTGCTCAACACCGAACTGCAGATGCACAATTCACGCATCCTCTCCGACCTCCGACAGGGCGACAGCATCGCCGACATAGTCCGCCGCATCGGCCTGCCGGCCAACGAACTTCGCATCACGCTTATTGACAATGCCGGGCGTGTGATTTATGACAACAATTCACGCACCCCGTTCCCCGAGTCCAACCATAACACCCGCTCTGAAATCATATCCGCCCGAGCCAAAGGCACCGGCTACACCGTTGAGCGTCACTCCGAAAGCGACGGCATCGACTACTTCTACTCGGCCCGCCTCGGCGACGACGGCACCGTAATCCGCTCGGCCGCCCCTTACAGCCACTCCCTCCAGGCATTCCTGCGCGCCGACCGCACACTGCTATGGATTATGGCCGTAATAACCTTGGTGATGAGCCTCATAGGCTATTTCGTCACCCGAAAAATCTCTCTGAGTATCACTCGACTGAACCGTTTTGCCGAAAAGGCTGAGAAAGGTGAGCGGATATTTGACGACGAGGCATTCCCGCATGACGAACTCGGCAGCATCGCCAGCCACATAGTGCGCCTCTACGTTCAGCGTGACCAGCAACACCGCGAGGCCCTGCGCCAGGAGCATGATAAAATCCGACTCAAAAAGCAGCTCACCAACAATATCAACCACGAACTGAAAACCCCTGTGGCATCCATCCTCGTCTGCCTCGAACTGCTCCGCGACCATCCCGAACTGCCCGAAGATAAAAAGCGTGAGTTCAACGACCGCATCATGGCTAACGCCCGACGCCTCAGCTCGCTACTCGATGATGTCTCGGCCATCACCCGTATGGACGAGGGGGCTGACGTGATAGAGAAATGCAGTGTTGACCTCACCCGGCTCGTCAGCGAAGTCGTGGCTGAGGAGCAACTGCGCACCGACATACGCATCTCACTCGACATGCCGCCACTCATCGTCAACGGCAACCGCCAGCTGCTCGAGTCGGTGTTCCGCAACCTCATTGACAATGCCATCGCCTACAGCGGAGCCACCGAAATCAGCATAAAGGCCGATGCCGAGGGGCATTTCACCGTCCGCGACAACGGATGCGGAATCCCCGAGGAACATCTGCCCCACATCTTCGAGCGGTTCTATCGCGTGGACAAAGGCCGCTCACGCGCCGCCGGAGGCACAGGCCTGGGCCTCGCCATCGTGCGCAACGCCGTAGCCATACATGGCGGCGACATAACCGCACGCAACGACGGCGGATTGCGCTTTGACTTCACCATCAAGCCTCACAGACCGTCCGACGACTGACAACCCCTCAACGCGACATTATCGCACCAAATCCCCCGTGTCTGCGCCCTATCTTTGCGCCATGCATTCACGGAGGCTCATAACATCCAATATCATCCGTAAGCCGTGCATCCCCGACATATGGTGCCACAGCTTCAGGAAATTTCTCGGCAGGCAACTCACCCCCGCCGAGAAAGCCGTCATATCCACCCTCGAAAAAAGCCGCCGTTCACGTCCCCGCCCCACAGTCATCATCGACCACCCCGGCAACGACAGCACAGCCATTCTCGACAGCTACCTGCGTTACCGACTCGCCACCTCCCCCGAAGGAGCCACAGCCATCCGCTGCACCCCTGACCGTCAGGCATTCAAGGGGCGTAATCCCCGTCTCCGCGCCATCACCTACCGCCAAGTCAGAACCGTCCGCGGAAGCACCCCAGCCTTCATGCTCCTGCTCAACGCCCATCAGGCCAAAACTTACTCCCCGCTGCTCAGAACGCCCCACAACTTTCAGAAAGTCTGCTCCGTCCTCTTCCCCATCCTCGACCGTTCCGGCTTCCTGATTATCCACCTCCGCGCCCAATCCCCACCCAAAACCCTCCCTCCGGGCCTCCGCATCCACAGCTTTGAAACAGTGGGAGCGCGGAAGCGCGACAAAGGCAGTGACAAAGGCAGCAACGAAAGCGACGGCGAAGACACCCTCCTCGTCACAATCATCACCCTCGCCCCTCGTTCCCCCGTGCTCCCGTCTATGGAACAGTGCTCCTGTGCTCCTGTCTCCCCTCACCCACCACCACTTTAGCGGTACGCCGTGCTCCGCAGCCCAAAGCTAAACCGCACGGCAAGCGACCATTGACATATTGCACATATTTAACAAAAACGCAACATTACCGCAATATTTCAGAAATATTATATGACGAATTTTGTTGTATCAAAAAACACACCAAAATTTTTCATATCTATGGATTTGATATTTCTCGGAATAGTCATCTTCCTGTTTCTGCTCGCAGTCTTTGACCTGTCGGTCGGAGTGAGCAACGATGCCGTCAATTTCCTCACATCGGCTGTGGGGTCGCGTGCGGCATCATTCAAGCGCATCATGATAGTCGCGTCAATCGGAGTATTCATTGGCGCGGCCATGAGCAACGGCATGATGGATGTGGCCCGCCACGGCATTTTCAGACCCGAAAACCTGTCGTTCTATGATGTCATAGCCATCTTCATGGCGGTCATGGTGACCGACATCATTCTGCTCGACATCTTCAACTCGCTCGGCATGCCCACATCCACCACCGTCTCGATGGTCTTCGAGCTGCTTGGCGCGACATTTGTTGTGGCACTGTTCAAAATCGCCTCCCCCGAAAACACCCTCGGCATAGGAGAACTGCTTAACACCGAGAAGGCCCTGTCGGTCATCCTCGGCATCTTCCTGTCGGTGGCCATAGCATTCGTGTTCGGAACCGTCGTACAGTTTCTCACCCGACTGATTTTCACATTCGAGTACAAAAGCCGCCTCAAATGGAAAGCCGGACTCTTCGGAGGGGTCGCCTGCACAGCCATTATCTATTTTATGCTACTCAAAGGCATCAAAGACCTTACCATCATGACACCCGAGCTGAAGATATGGATTAGTGAAAACACCCTCCTCATCCTCGGCTCATGCCTCGTGGTCTTCACCGTGATTATGCAGATACTCCATTGGCTGAAAGTCAACGTGTTCAAAGTGGTAGTGCTTCTCGGCACATTCTCATTGGCGATGGCATTTGCCGGCAATGACCTCGTGAACTTTATCGGCGTGCCCCTGACCTCGCTGGCCTCCTATCAGGACTATATGGCCTCGGGCGGCGGCAACCTGCACGGGTTCATGATGGGCAGCCTCAACGGCCCGGCTCAGACACCGTTCTATTTCCTCGTCGGTGCCGGTATGATTATGGTGGTCTCGCTTGCCACATCCAAAAAGGCCCGTCAGGTCACTCAGACCACCGTGGGACTCAGTGCCCAGAGCCAGGGCGACGAGATGTTCGGCTCGTCACGCATAGGCCGTTCGCTCGTGCGCGGCGCGCTCAACACATTCTCATGGATAAGCGAGCACACCCCCGCCGGAGTAAAACGATGGCTGGGCCGACGGCTTGACGCAACCAAGGCCCAACCCGAGGACGGAGCGGCATTTGACCTCGTGCGCGGGTCGGTCAACCTGATGCTTGCCGGCATACTCATCGCATGGGGCACTTCGATGAAGCTACCGCTCTCCACCACGTTCGTGACATTCATGGTGGCGATGGGCACCTCGCTTGCCGACCGCGCCTGGGGCCGCGAGAGCGCAGTGTTCCGCATCACGGGTGTAATCTCGGTGATAGGCGGATGGTTCATCACCGCAGGAGTAGCCTTTATCGGTGCCGGCATGGTGGTATGCCTGATGCACATGGGCGGAGTGCCTGTGATGATTGCCGGTGGCATTATCGCTGTGGCCCTGCTCATTCGGAGCAACATCCGATTCCGCAAAAATAAGAAAGAAGCCGAGAGCGACACCCTCTTCCAGACAATCCTCTCGACCGAGAATCAGTCAGAGGTGTGGCCGCTGCTCAGAATATACATCAACGAAAAGCAGAAGATGTTTCTCGGTTTTGCCGCCCGTGCATACGGCGATGTGGCCGACGGATTCATGAACGACAACACCAAACTGCTCTCGCGCTCCGACAAAGAGTTGATTAACGAAAAGAGCGTGCTCAAAGGTCAGCGGCGCAAGCTCACCCTGTGTCTGCGCCGTGTGACCCCCGAGACGGCCATTGAGAAGAGCACATGGTTTCACCTCAGCAACAATATGGCCATGTCGATGACCTATGACCTGCGCCGCATCAACGAGGTGTGCAAAGAGCATGTCGAGAATAATTTCCGTCCCCTACCCGCACAGTTCCATGAGCCGCTTGGCGAGATACGTGACAAAATCGTTGGCGTACTCCGCGACTCGGAAAACGCCATCGAGGAGAGCCGTCCCGAGGTCATCGACGAACTGCGCCGACGGTGCGACACCATCAAGACCGACCTCTCGTCACATTCGCGCAGCGTATATGACCAGTTGCACAAGGGCGATGCGGCCAATCTGACGGTAATTTACGTGTACCTCAACCTGCTCCAGGAGAGCCGCGAGCTTGTCACATCACTGCGCAAGATGCTCCGCGCGTCGGGCAAACTCAACCTCGCTCCCTCATCCTACCGCAGCTTCTCGCGTCCTTAGGCATAGGCCAAAGCACTGTATATCAATGTTTATTAACAGTCAATATAGGACGGAATAAACAATTCCGTCCTATTATTCATTTTTAAATTATAACAAGATTACTCAACGTTTCAACCATGTCACAGCAACAACCGTTCAAAGGTCTGACCGACATTGAGGTTTCCCAGAGCCGCAATCAGTACGGCACCAACATACTCACTCCGCCCGAGGGCACGCCCGTGTGGAAAAAATTTCTCGAGAAATTCAGCGACCCGCTCATAATTATCCTCCTGATTGCGGGTGTGCTCTCGCTCGCTATCTCATGTTACGATTATTTCGGATTGGGCCACGGCATTGACTCGTTTATCGAGCCTGTGGGCATATTCATTGCCATATTCCTCGCCACAGGGCTTGGCTTCTACTTCGAGCATAAGGCCGACAAGGAGTTTGAACTGCTCAATCAGGTCAATGACGACGAGCCTGTGCAGGTGATGCGCAACGGTGCTGTAACCGAAGTGCCGAAGAAGGACGTTGTGGTCGGCGACATCGTAGTGCTCAACACAGGCAACGACATTCCGGCTGACGGCACGCTGCTCGAAGCCGTGACCCTTAGCGTGGACGAGTCGACTCTGACAGGCGAACCGTCATGCACGAAGACAACCAACCCGGCGCAGTTTGACCCCGATGCAACATTCCCATCCGACCATGTGCTGCGTGGCACCCGCGTCATAGAAGGCCACGGCATAATGCGCGTGACAGCCGTTGGCGACGCCACCGAAAACGGCAAGGTGTTCACCGCAGCGCAGATTGACAACAGCGTGCGCACCCCGCTCAACGAACAGCTTGACGGTCTCGGGCGTCTCATCTCCCGCATCAGCTATGTGCTTGCCGCCGTCATCATCATCGGGCGCATCCTAATGTACTTCACCCACATGGAGTTTGAATGGCTGTCATTCATCTCCTATATGCTGCAGTCGCTCATGGTGGCCGTAACCCTGATAGTCGTGGCCGTGCCCGAGGGATTGCCTATGGCCGTCACACTCAGCCTCGCCTACTCCATGCGCAGAATGCTGAAATCCAACAATCTCGTGCGCAAGATGCACGCATGCGAGACGATGGGTGCGACTACCGTAATCTGCACCGACAAGACCGGCACCCTGACCGAAAATCAGATGCGAGTCTACTCCACCGATTTCTTCATTCCCGACAGCGACCTCGCCTACATCTATCAGGGTATGGCCGTCAACTCCACAGCCGAACTCGACACGACAGCCGACAAACCCAAAGTGCTCGGCAATCCTACCGAAGGAGCACTGCTGTTGTGGCTCGAGGCCCAGGGCGTTGACTACCGATATATGCGCTCCAATGTCCGGGCGGTTGAGGAACTCCCGTTCTCGACCGAGCGTAAGTACATGGCCACAGTCGTAAAGACTGACGACGGACGTGAGATTCTCTATGTCAAAGGCGCGCCTGAAATCATATTCGGCCTCTGCCACAATTATCCCGACGGAGTCACAAAAGATGCCATTGACAGCCTCCTGCTCGGCTATCAGGCCCAGGCCATGCGCACGCTCGGGTTCGCCTATCAGGTGCTGTCGCCGGGTGACAAGACTATTGCGGAAAAGAAGGTTGTGGCCGACCGCTTGACATTCATCGGCATAGTGGCCATCTCCGACCCTGTACGCGCCACGGTGCCGGATGCTGTCAGCGAAGTGCTCGACGCAGGCATAGGCATCAAGATTGTTACCGGCGACACCCCCGGCACAGCCAAGGAAATAGCCCGTCAGATAGGGCTGTGGAACGACAATACCGACTCTTCACGCAACATCATCACCGGCGAGGAATTTGCCCGTATTCCTGACGCAGAGCTCCCCTCTCGCGTCGGAGAGCTGAAAATCATAGCCCGCGCCCGACCGATGGACAAGAAACGTCTTGTCGAGGCACTGCAGGGCAATAATGAGGTGGTGGCTGTCACAGGCGACGGCACCAACGACGCGCCCGCACTGAAGGCGGCGCACGTAGGACTGTCGATGGGCGACGGCACATCGGTGGCCAAGGAGGCGAGCGACATAACCATCGTCGACAACTCATTTACCTCCATCGGCCGAGCCGTCATGTGGGGACGTTCGCTCTATCTCAACATTCAGCGTTTCATCCTGTTTCAGATGACGGTCAATGTCGTGGCCTGTCTCATAGTGCTGTTCGGCGCATTCATGGGCATGCAGTCCCCCCTCACGGTGACTCAGATGCTGTGGGTCAACCTCATCATGGACACCTTCGCTGCAATGGCCCTGGCATCACTTCCGCCGTCCGAGCAGGTGATGCATGACAAGCCCCGTCCGCGCACAGCCTTCATTATCAATCCCGCCATGTGGCGCGGCATTATCGGCACCGGCATCATCTTCTTCGGGCTGCTCATAGGGCTGCTGTATTACTTCGAGCATACCGACATAACAAGTCTCACGCAGATAGGCCGCGCACAGTTCGGTCAGAACACCGGCCTTACGGGCTATGAGCTGTCGCTCTTCTTCACAATCTTTGTATTCCTGCAATTCTGGAACATGTTCAACGCCCGCGCCTTTGCCACAGGCCGCTCGGCCCTGCACCTGAAGGGATGCACAGGCTTCGGACTCACGGCACTGATAATCCTCGTCGGCCAGGTGCTCATCGTCACCATCGGCGGGCAATTCTTCAGCGTCGAACCGCTCAGGCTGACCGACTGGGCCATAATAATCGGAGCTACATCGCTCGTCCTGTGGGTCGGTGAACTCTATCGTCTAATCACAAAATAGCCCTATGAATGACCTCCTCATCATATTCCTCCTGATACTGCTCAACGGCATCTTCTCAATGTCGGAGATAGCCCTCATATCGGCACGCAAGTCGCGGCTCACATCCGACGCCAAAGCCGGGAGCAAATCTGCGGCCACAGCCCTGCGCCTGGCCGAAGACCCCGACCGCTTCCTGTCGACAATTCAGATAGGCATAACCCTCATAGGCATCCTCACCGGCCTCTATTCAGGCGCGACACTGGCAGATGAAGCCGGGCGGATGCTGCAGGAGTGCGGATTACAGCCGCGCACAGCCCACACCATCGCCCAGGTGACAATCGTAGTCGTCGTCACATACCTGTCTATCGTAATCGGCGAGCTTGTGCCGAAACGCATAGGGCTTGCCGCGGCCAATGTGGTAGCCAAACTGGTGTCACGCCCCATGAGGCTGCTGTCGGTCATCGCCATGCCGGCCGTGTGGCTGCTGTCATGCTCCACATCGCTTCTCGTAAGGCTATTCGGGCTGAAGAGCAGTGACAACAGTGTGACCGAGGATGAAATCAAGTCGCTCATACAGGATGGAACTGATGCGGGCGAGGTACGCAAGGTCGAGCAGGACATAATGGAACGGGCACTCGTGCTCGGCGACCTGAGAGTCTCATCCATCATGACCCCGAAAGTCGATGTGACAGCCCTGCGCCTTGACATGGATGCCTCGGAAATAAAACGGCAACTCTCCGAACGGCTTCACAATTCCTATCCCGTCTACTGCGACCGCACTCGCGGCGGAGTGTGCGGAGTGGTATCGCTCAAACAGTTGATACTCACCATCGACAATCCCGAATTCCGCCTCAGCGACGTAGTGAGCGAGCCGGTATATTTCCCCGAAAGCATGAGCGTATATGACGCGCTGGACCGATTGAAATCCAAGGGGGTACACTTCGCCCTCGTATGCGATGAGTTCGGCGACCTCTCGGGTGTCATCACGCCCGACGACATCCTTGACGGACTTGTAGGCGAGATGCAAGACCCGGTGCTACCCGCAGCGGTGACCCAGACCGCCGACGGCAGCGGATGGATTGTCGACTCTCAGATACCGTTCTATGATTTCCTGCATCATTTCGAGCGCGAGGAGCTGTATCATCCGGCCACCTACTCCACCCTCGGAGGCTTCCTACTCGAGGAGCTAAAGCATGTGCCCGAGAAGGGAGAAAGTTATGAATGGAACGGCATACGCTTTATGATAACCGGCATGAACGGGGCCAAAATCGGCAAGGTCCATGTGACCTTCACGACGGTAGAACAGTGCGACTGACCGATATACTTTCCTCAAATAAAAGCTCGCTTTTTTCACCGTTTTTCAGTAATTTTGCGCCCGAATTTTTCAATAGCATTGAATATGAAAACAGCCAGGATTTCCGATAGGGTTTATTATATCGGTGTAAACGACCGTACTACCCACAAGTTTGAAGGCATGTGGCCGCTGCCTAACGGCGTGAGCTACAATTCATATCTCGTAGTCGGTAGCGAAAAGACCGCCATTATCGACGGTGTAGAGGTGAGCCACGCGTTCCAGCAGATTGATGAAATCAAGAGCATACTCGGCGACCGCCAGCCCGACTATCTAATAATCAACCATATGGAGCCTGACCACTCAGGTGCGATACGTCTGCTCCGACAGGAATTTCCCGAAATCACAATTGTGAGCAACACCCAGGCTCTCAACATGGTGCACGGATTCTATGGAGTGGACGGCAACACACTGACGGTCAAGGAGGGCGAGACTATAAGCCTCGGCAAGGAGACCACCCTCAGTTTCACCATGACTCCCATGGTGCACTGGCCCGAGACGATGGTAACATATCTCATGGAAGAGAAGACACTTTTCAGCGGCGATGCCTTCGGATGCTTCGGCGCGCTCAACGGCGCGGTCATCGACACCGAGATGAACACCGACCCGTACTTCCCCGAGATGTTGCGTTACTACTCCAACATTGTAGGAAAATACGGCGTATTCGTGCAGAAGGCCCTCAAGAAACTTGAAGGCACACCCATCGAGACAATATGCTCGACCCACGGCCCGATATGGCGCGAAAAGATTGCCGAAGTCATCAGCCTCTATGACCGGCTCAGCCGCTACGAGCCTCTTGACAACGGCGTCACCATCGTGTATGGCTCAATGTATGGCAACACCGAGCACATGGCCGAGGCCGCTGCCGAGGCTCTTGCCGAGCGCGGTGTGAGAGACATCACTATGCTCAATGCCTCGGTGACCGATGTCAGCTTCATCATAGCCGAGATATTCCGCCACCGCGGACTCGTCATTGCGGCCCCCACGTATTCCGACGGACTCTTCCCGCCCGTTGCCGCCGTGATGGATGCCATTGCCGTCCGTGGCGTGAAGAATCGCGAAGTAGCACTCATAGGCTCATACACCTGGGCTCCGCAGGCAATAAAGGTAATGACCCAGCGCATCGAGGCTTGCGGGCTTACCAACGTGGCCGCCCCCGTGTCAATCAAGCAGTCGGCCACAGGCGACGACCTGACCATCTGCCGTGAAGCCGCCGCCATCCTCGCCCGAAAACTTACGGCGGAATAGAACTACCGGCAACCGACCTAAGGTAAACAACAGGCACAAGTGACCTAAAGTGAACAACAGGCACAAGCGACAAAGGCCATGCGAAAACCACAGTCGCTTGTGCTTGTCTCGTGTCACCCGACGGTATTTCTTTTGCTTATTGGCGGGGGATTTTGTAATTTTGCAGTGATTTTCGTATTATTCAAGTATGAGAAAGAGTTTCCTGAAGTATCTTACTGTAATTATCGGTTTTTATTTTCTCTCATTGGGAGTAGACCTCTTTATAAAGTCGTCACTCGGGGCCACGCCCATTTCATGCGTAAATTACATACTGTCACTGCACACGCCGCTCACCCTCGGCATGGCCACATTCGTGTTTAATCTCACCCTGATAGTGATTGAGTTCGCGCTCATCCGTGGCATAGGCACACGGCGCGACAAGGTGGAAATCCTGCTCCAACTTCCATTCTCACTGATACTCGGACTGTTCATGGACCTGAACATGTGGCTGCTCTCTGACTTTACTGTGACAACCTACACCGGCGCAGTGATGATGATGCTGGCCGGATGTCTCGTTCAGGCCCTCGGCGTGGTACTGGAACTGAAACCCAACGTGGCCATAATGAGTGCCGAAGGGGTGGTGAAATATTCAGCACGTCGTTTCGGCAAAGAGTTCGGCAAGACCAAGGTGGCATTTGATGTAACGCTCGTGACCACAGCCGCAATACTTTCATTTGTACTCAGCGGACACATCGAGGGATTGCGCGAGGGTACAGTCGTGGCAGCGTTCTGCACCGGACTTCTCGTGACATTATACATCCGCTACATATTCACCCCCGACAGAATACGCCACATGATGGCACTCTGCAGAGCCAAGTAACCATGAACAACATCTATCTGCAACTGTTCCTGTCGTTTTTCAAAATCGGGGCCTTCACCTTCGGCGGAGGCTGGGCCATGATTTCGATTATCGAGAAGGAGATTGTCGACAAGAAACACTGGATTGAGCGCGAGGAGTTTCTTGACCTTCTTGCCGTGGCCCAATCGCTGCCCGGCATTCTCGCCGTAAACATCTCAGTGGCTGTCGGCGATAAGCTGCGCGGCATGAGGGGTGCGACCACAGCCGCACTCGGCACAATATTGCCATCATTCATAATCATACTGTGCATCGCCATTTTCCTGACGCCCGATTTAATCAAGGAAAATGAGACACTGTCGAGCATCTTCATGGGCATACGCCCGGCTGTGGTCGCGCTCATTGTCGCCCCGGTCATTTCATCGGCACGTGCGGCTAAAATCGGATGGAAGACTGTGGCCATCCCAATAGTCGTGGCTGTCATGATATGGTCAAAACTACCCATAGTGTCAAGCCCGATACTCTACATCCTCATCGGCGGACTGGGTGGCTGGTGGTGGCTATCACACCATCAGAAAAGGCTGCACGAGATTGAAATGGAAATGAAAAAAGAGGAGGAGAAAGAGCTATGACAATATATCTGCGTCTCATATGGGCCTATCTCAAGATAGGACTTTTCGGATTCGGTGGAGGATATGCCATGCTCGCCCTTATCGAGCGTGAGATTGTAGGCCCGGGATGGGTCTCCGAGCAGATGTTCACCGACATTGTGGCCATCTCTCAGATGACTCCCGGCCCTATAGGCATCAACTCGGCGACATACATAGGCTATGTGGCTCCGGGTGAATTTTCGCCGGCACTTTCATCACCGCTGTTCGGCATACTCGGCTCGCTGATATGCACGCTCGTGGTGGTGTTGCCGTCATTTGTGCTCGTGGCATATACCAGCCATCTCATACACCGCCACCGTGACAGCGTGGTAATCAAAGGCATTTTTGCCGGACTCCGCCCGGTGGTAGTCGGGCTTATCGCCTCGGCCGCACTTCTGCTTATGAACTCGGCGAATTTCGGCGAAACCACTTATCAGGTCGTATGGAGCATCGTGCTGTGCGTGGCCGCTTTCGTGATGGTCTACTGGATAAAGTGGCATCCTATACTCATCATATGCCTTGCCGGTGTGGCCGGTTGGCTAATATACTGATAATACAATGAATTACAATCAGGTAATAGACCTGCTATACAATTCCCTGCCGGTGTTTCAGAACATCGGCCCGGGGGCATACAAGCCGGGGCTCGACACATCGCACCGACTCGATGACATGGCCGGTAACCCTCACCGCCGCTATCCTACCATACATATCGCCGGAACTAACGGCAAGGGGTCTACAGCCCACACCCTCGCGGCCATACTCCAGTCGGCAGGCTACAAGACGGGGCTATACACCTCGCCCCACATCTACGACTTCCGCGAGCGCATAAGGGTAAACGGCGAGAAGATTGCCGAAGAGGCCGTCGTGGACTTTGTGGAGCGATGGGTCAAGGCATCAAAGGAGCGTCCCGAACTGTCGCCGAGCTTCTTCGAGCTGACATCGACAATGGCCTTTGAATACTTCGCCCGCTGCAATGTGGATGTGGCCGTGATAGAGACCGGGCTTGGAGGCCGCCTGGACTCGACCAACATCATAAGCCCTGTGTTAAGCGTCATAACCAATATCTCGCTCGACCACACATCGCTTCTCGGCGACACAACCGAGGAGATTGCCCGCGAGAAAGCGGGAATCATCAAGCCCGGAGTGCCCGTGGTAATCGGCGAATGGGATGACACGACCGGTAAAGTGTTCAGCGAGACAGCCGAAAGAGTCGGTGCTCCGATACATTTTTCAAAGCATGTCGACGGGACAGTGGAAGATGACTGCAACCTCTACCCCTCCACACCGTACGGCCCCGTCAGAGGTGAGCTGCGCGGAGGATGTCAGCTGCTGAATGCATCGACCGTCTTCACAGCCGTCGAAGTGTTGCGCGGACGTTTTGATATACCCGATTCGGCAGTCAGGGAGGGAATGGCCGACGTCACAGGGCTCACCCACCTGTTCGGCCGCTGGAGCCGGATAGCTGACGCCCCGCTGACCATTTGCGACACCGGCCACAATCAGGGCGGATGGGAATTGCTCGTAAAGGAGGTCAGCCGCATCTCACTCTCGCCCAAACAGCTCGTAATCGGTTTTGTGGCCGACAAGGACCTCAGCCACATCTTCGACCTGATAGATGACATAAAGGATGATGTGGAGCTATGGTTCAGCACCCCGTCGTGCCCGCGCGGGCTTAAAGCATCGGCCCTCGCAGAGCAGGCCGCCTCACGCGGCATCCACGGCACCATCGTCGACGATGTCAACGAGGCCGTCAGAATGGCGCGGACTAAAGCGGGCGAGAAGGGGTTTGTACTCGTCGCCGGCAGCAATTTCCTGATTGCAGACCTTAATAAAATATAAAAATAGGCAAGAAAGGAGAAAATATTTTCCCAAATTGCAGAATCAGTTCCCAAATCGGATAAATCTTACTAACTTTGGTATATGAAAATCGCCAACATTGACCTCGGCCCCAGGCCGGTGATGCTCGCTCCGATGGAGGATGTCACCGACCGTTCGTTCCGCCTTATCTGCAAGGAGCAGGGCGCATCGATGGTCTACACCGAGTTTGTCAGTGCCGACGCCCTCATCCGCGACATCCCCGCCACCGTGCGCAAGCTCTCCATCGACCCGGGCGAACGTCCCACAGCCATTCAGATATATGGCCGGGAGGTCGAGCCGATGGTTGAGGCAGCGAAGATTGTCGAGCAGGCCGGGCCTGACCTCATAGACATCAACTTCGGATGCCCGGTCAAAAAGGTTGCAGGCAAAGGTGCCGGAGCCGGCATGCTGCGCGATATACCGAAGATGCTGTCGATAACCCGCGCCGTGGTCGATGCCGTGAAGCTGCCTGTCACCGTCAAGACCCGTCTCGGCTGGGACCACGAGTCGAAAATCATAGTCGACCTGGCCGAACAGTTGCAGGACTGCGGCATATGCGCACTGACCGTGCATGGGCGCACCCGCTCGCAGATGTACACCGGCTCGGCCGACTGGGAGATGATAGCCCGAGTAAAGGAGAATCCCCGACTGAAAATTCCCCTTATCGGCAACGGCGACATCACCACCCCCGAGGCGGCCCGCGAGGCATTTGACCGATATGGAGTTGACGGAGTGATGGTAGGCCGTGCGTCGATAGGCGCGCCGTGGATTTTCCACGACATCCGCGCCGAGATTGACGGCAACGGAGCCGCACCGCTTAGTGTCGGCGAACGGTTCAGTCTGCTGCGCCGTCAGATACGCGAGAGCGTTGACCGCATAGACGAATACCGTGGCATCCTGCACATACGCCGACATCTCGCGGCATCACCGCTGTTCAAGGGCATCTCACATTTCCGCGACACGCGCATCCGCATGCTCAGGGCTTCGACTCTCGATGAACTCATGGAGGTGCTCGCGCAGGTCGAAGAGCTGATTTCCAACCAATCGCTGTAACTACACACATACGAAAAAAAATACTGACAACATGAAAATATACAGTGCAATCATATTACTCATGGCATGCACCCTCGGCATGTCAGCCCAGTCGCACACAAGCTATGACCTGAACGTAGGAGAGTTCAGCGAACTGCGCGTCAGTGACGGCGTGAACGTTGACTATATATCTGACGCCTCCAAGGCCGGCAAGGCTTATTTCAACTGCCCCGCAAGCCAGGCTTCGTCATTCATATTCTCCAACAAAGGTGGCAAGCTAACCATCCAGCTCTCACCCGAGAGCATCGGCACGAAGGGACTGCCGACGATTACCGTACACTCCAAATATCTTACCAAGGTCGAGAACAACGCCGACTCGACCGTGAGAGTGCTGTCGGTGAACGGCACGCCCAAATTTGAGGCCAAACTCGAAGGCAACGGCCATCTGATAGTGCGCGGCCTCGCGGCCAACGAGGTCAAGGGCACAATGCGCCTGGGGCATGGCACACTCATACTGACCGGCAAGTGTGACGAGGCCAAACTCAACCTCACCGGCACCGGTGTGATTCAGGCTGACGAACTTGAGGCGCAGGAGGCTTCGGTAAACGCCAAAGGCACAGGCTCGGTGGGCGTGAATGCGGTCAAGTCGCTCGGCATTTACGGCGTCGGCTCGACCTCAGTATATTATGTCGGCAATCCTACCATCAAAAACCGTTCGGTAGGCATCAAGCTTATGCAGCTGGCAAAATAATCAGGTAGCCCCGTAACGACACAATGGCAGAAAACCCCGACGCCCCACTCCGTCAGCCGGACGATGACATGCCGGCCGAAGGCTCACTGAAACAGTCAGTAGCCCGCACGCTGAAATGGAATGTCATTGACAGGCTTTCATCGCAAGTGCTGTATGCCGTCACCGGCATAGTGCTTGCGAGGATGCTGACCGAGGAGGAGTTCGGACTTGTCGGTGCCATACTCGTATTTCAGGCGTTCGCATCGCTGTTTGTCGACAGCGGTTTCGCTTCGGCCCTGCTCCAGCGCAAGTCCCCTACCCGCCTCGACTATTCGACCGTGCTGTGGTTTAACCTCGGCATGGCCGTTGCAATATACATACTCCTCTATTTTCTCGCCCCTTGGATAGCCTCGATATTTCAGGGCGACGAGCGACTGATACCCTTGTCGAGGGTAATGTTTCTGACTTTCATAATCAATTCGCTGTCAATAGTTCAGATAAACCGGCTGGTCAAGAGGATGGACACGCGCATGGTGGCCGTCAGCAATTCGGCCGGACTTGTGGCCGGAGCAGTCGTAGGGATATATCTTGCTGTGGCCGGCTATGGAGCATGGGCACTCGTGTGGCAGGCCATAGCGATTGCGGTGGTCAAGACCGGCATCCTGTGGATGACAAGCGGATGGCGGCCGCTGTGGCAATTCTCCCCGGCATCTTTAAAGAGCGTTTTCAGCCTCGGCTCAGGCGTAATGCTCTCCTCGCTGCTCAACACGGTGTTTCTCACCATCGGCTCGTTTTTCATCGGCCATAAAGTAAACCTCGGGACGCTGGGCTATTATACTCAGGCAGACAAATGGAGCAAGATGGGTGTGACATCCCTGTCACAAGTGTTCACCTCCTCATTCATCCCTCTGCTTTCAGGCGTGCAGGACGACAGCGAACGGTTTGGCCACATGTGCGGCAAGACCCACCGACTCGCCGCTTATCTGCTCTTCCCGGCCATGTGCCTGCTTGCCGTTATGGCAACTCCGATTTTCCACACCCTGTTCGGCGAGAAATGGGACCCCTCGATAGTGCTGTTTCAGCTGTTGCTGCTTCGCGGCATATTCATGGTATTGTCAAGCCTTTACAGTAATTTCATACTGTCACTTGCAAAATCGCGGATGCTGGTAGTGTGCGAAGTGATGCGCGATTCTGCCTCAATCATCGCCATCATCATAACCCTGCCGTATATAGCCGTCACAACTCCCGGCAATGTGGTGTACGGTGTCGAGATATTCCTGTGGGGACAGCTCGCGGCCTCAGCACTGACATGGGTTGCGACACTTGTGATTGTGACACGTCTCACAGGCCGTTCGTTAATGGGATATATCGGCGACCTGCTCCCCTACTGCGCCCTGACATGCATCGGCCTTGTGCCATGCATCATAATCTCAGGACTCGGGCATATGCATCCGTTAGTCATATGCGTGCTGCAGGCTTTGGCATTCATAATTGTATATGTCGGGGCAAACGCCTTGATGAAATCCAAGATACAGTCCGACGTGTTCGGCTACTTGTTCGGGCGTTTCAGATAAACATTTTTTAACACCAATAATTCCCTACACTTAACAAATTTCCCTACCTTTGCACTCGCAAAGTCCGTCACAGGACATCGCCAAGCCTATGTTTTCAACAGGCAAGACGATACGACATTGGAGTGATGCTCGAGTGGCTGAAGAGGCACGCCTGGAAAGCGTGTATACGTCAAAAGCGTATCGCGAGTTCGAATCTCGCTCACTCCGCAATAAAGCCAAAATCCCGCAAGCAGAATTGCCTGCGGGATTTTTTTGCCATACACTGCATTTGTTTGTTATAAATACATATGTCAGAGCAAGACAAATACAACCAACTGATAGACGCATTTAAGTCTAAGGCCGCCGAGATTCTGCCATCGGGCTCACGGCTTGTCCTCTATGGCTCTCGCGCTCGCGGTGATGCCCGTCCTGACTCAGACTGGGACTTACACGTGCTTATACCAGGTGATGAAAAGTTACCTTGGTCAATGTGGGACACATACGCATGGCCGTTCTCAGCCATCGGCTTACAGTTTGACGAGATTGTGAATCCTCGACTGTATTCATTTGCAGGATGGCTCAAGCGTAGCTTCCTACCTTTCTACAAGAATGTTGAGCATGATGCGATAGTAATATTTCAAAACTGATTGGATATGACACTGAAACCTGAAGAGCGTAAAGCGATAGTGGCATATCGTCTTGATAAATCGAAAGAAACCCTTGAGGAAGGTAAAACTGTCGGTAAAATAGGATATTGGAGCTTGGCTGCCAACCGCCTCTATTACGCAGCGTATTACGCTTGCATCGCCCTATTGATTGACCGAGGTATAGAAGCATCGACTCATAAAGGCACTATCAGAATGATTGGTTATACTTTTGTCAAGGATAATATTCTCAGGCCCGAGGACTCGCAGTTGTTAGGCCGACTATTTTCCATGAGGCAGACAGGTGATTACGAAGACCTGTTTGACTGGACTGAAGATGATGTATATCCTCTAATTCCCAAAGTTACCGAGCTGATAAATAGAATAGAAAAAATCATACAAGAAAACGCCCAGCTCTAATGCCCATTGTCACTTACGGCATTAACGTCAATTTCAGTAAAATTGATATAAGTATCAGTAATTGTGGGCGGTGATTTTGCGGGGGATTTATTATCTTTGCAGTGTGATGTGTTTCGCATCAGTGAAAAATGATAATGAACGACAGTCGCAAATAATTCCGCTACCGATATGCTGAAAAAGACAAGACAAGCACTTGCCATACTGAGTATAATCATGGTGACACTACTGTTTCTCGATTTTACGGGGACAGTGCACACATGGTTTGGCTGGATGGCAAAGATACAGTTTCTTCCCGCCCTGTTGGCCCTCAATTTCGGAGTCCTTGCCGGACTCATCATCCTCACGCTTCTGCTCGGGCGCGTGTATTGTTCGGTGATATGCCCCCTCGGCATCATGCAGGACGGCTTCGGTTGGCTCGGCCGGAAAGCCAAGCGCAACCGCTACGCCTACTCCCCCGCCAAGAACGCGCTCCGATACTTTATGCTCACCGTCATGGCAGCCGCTATTATCGGCGGCATCGGTTCGGTAGTGGCACTTCTCGCACCATACAGCGCGTATGGCCGTATCGTTCAGAGCATGTTGGCCCCCGCATGGGCATGGGGCAACAACATGCTGGCTCAATGGGCCGAAAGCCACAACAGCTATGCTTTCTACACTATCGACATATGGCTCAAAGGGGGCATCACACTCGGCGTAGCCACAGTGACACTCATTGCACTCGCCATATTGGCATGGCGCAATGGGCGCACGTACTGCAATACGATATGCCCCGTAGGCACTGTGCTCGGCCTGCTTTCGAGATACTCGCTTTTCCGCCCCGTCATCGACACGACAAAATGTAACGGCTGCGGACTGTGCGCCCGCAACTGCAAGGCCGCATGCATCGACAGCAAAGAGCATGCAATCGACTATTCGCGCTGTGTCGCATGCATGGACTGTATAGGCAAATGCCATCAGGGAGCCATCTCATACACACGTCTGCGTCCGGCCAAGACATCAGCCGCCAATACTGCCCAAACAGGCGCGACTGCCAAAGCCACGGCCGACGAATCACGTCGTCAGTTCCTGACAGCGACCGCCGCGCTAACCGCCACCGCCGCATTAAAGGCGCAGGAAAAGACTGTGGACGGAGGACTTGCCGCCATCGCCGACAAAAAGATTCCGGCACGCAGGACTCGCATCGTGCCTCCCGGAGCGGCGAGCATAAACAACTTCACATCACATTGCACCGCTTGTCAGCTATGCGTATCAGTATGCCCCAACGGAGTGTTGCGCCCGTCGGCCGACCTGGCGACACTGATGCAACCTGAATCGTCATACGAACGCGGATATTGCCGCCCCGAGTGTACAAAATGCTCGGAGGTGTGCCCGGCCGGAGCGATACGCCCCATAACCAAAGCCGAGAAATCATCCATACAAATCGGTCATGCCGTATGGATTAAGGCCAACTGCGTGCCGCTGACCGACGGCGTAGAGTGCGGCAACTGCGCGCGCCACTGTCCGACGGGAGCAATCACAATGATTGCGTCCGACCCCGACGTCGAAAATTCCCCGAAGATTCCCATAGTCAACACGGAGCGTTGCATAGGCTGTGGAGCATGCGAAAACCTGTGCCCCGCCCGGCCTTTCAGCGCAATCTACGTGGAAGGGCACGAGAACCATCGTGTAATATAAGTCCGACCTCAAATCAATCCGCTATCATGGACAAGAACGACAATAAAAGTATCGACCGCCGTGGATTTCTGAAACGTCTCGGTTTCGGTGCGTCGATAGCCGGCCTGTCTCTCGCCGGGTGTGAATCAGCCGGACGACGCATTGCCGGTGACAGCATCACATCCTCAGGCGACATCCCCACCGACAAAATGACCTATCGCACCAATCCCAAGACAGGCGAAAAGGTGTCGATACTCGGATATGGCTGCATGCGATGGCCCACCAAAACCGTCAGCACCCCCGACGGCAACACCGAAGAGATTGACCAAGAGACCGTCAACAGGCTCGTAGACACAGCCATAGCCCACGGCGTCAACTACTTCGACACATCCCCCGCTTACTGCAAGGGACTGTCTGAACGCGCAACAGGCATAGCCCTGAGCCGTCATCCGCGCGAGACGTATTATATAGCCACCAAGCTTTCAAATTTCGCCCCATCGACATGGAGCCGCGAAGCATCCATAGCCATGTATCGCAATTCGTTCAAGGAATTGCAGACCGACTATATCGACTACCTGCTGCTTCACGGCGTAGGCATGGGCGATGACGGAATGAAGGCATATGAGGACAGGTATATCAACAATGGCGTCCTCGACTTTCTGCTTGCCGAGCGTGAGGCCGGGCGCATCCGCAACCTCGGCTTTTCCTATCATGGCGACGTTGCCGTGTTTGACCACCTGCTGGCCGAGCATGACAAATACAAGTGGGACTTCGTGCAGATTCAGCTCAATTACCTCGACTGGAAACACGCCAAGGAAATCAACCCGCGCAACACTGATGCCGAGTACTTGTATGGCGAACTTGCCAAACGAGGCATTCCGGCCGTGATAATGGAGCCTCTGCTCGGTGGCCGACTCTCAAATGTGCCTGACCATGTGGTGACACGACTGAAACAGCGCGCACCCGAAAGCAGTGTGGCATCATGGGCATTCCGCTTTGCCGGTACGCCCGAAGGGGTGCTTACCGTACTTAGCGGCATGACCTACATGGAGCATCTTGAGGACAATCTGCGCACCTACAGTCCGCTCATACCTCTGACCGAAGAGGAGAAACAGTATCTCTATGACACAGCCGACCTCATGGTGCAGTACCCGATAATCCCGTGCAACGACTGTAAATACTGCATGCCGTGCCCATACGGGCTTGACATTCCCGCCATACTGCTGCACTACAACAAGTGTATCAACGAGGGCAATGTACCGGCATCTTCACAAAGCGAGAATTACCGCGAGGCACGCAGGGCTTTTCTTATAGGATATGACCGCAGTGTGCCAAAACTGCGCCAGGCCGACCATTGCATCGGGTGCAACCAGTGCTCACCCCACTGTCCGCAAAACATCGACATCCCAGCCCAGATGCAACGTATCGACGGATTTGTCGAGAAACTCAAGCAGGAGACATTATAACAAGCAAGAGATATTATAATGTGAGAGTGTCATAATCCGAGAAAGGGACTTATACCCTTTCTCGGATTATGACACAGCCTCATGCCCGTGTCCATACACCCCATTTTGACTAATTGCCTCTCCGCCTCCCCGACCTGCTAAGACAAAGCCTTTATAAGCAAAGAGTTGGCTCGGTCCACGACATGAGAGTCAAGCGACGCGAGATATATTTGTGTTGTTGCCTCTGATTCGTGCCCCATCCCTTCGCTGATGACACTCAGCGGTATTCCCTTAGCCCTTGCCGCCGAGGCCCAGCTGTGTCGTGCCACATAGAGGGTCAGCGGGACTGTCACCCCCACCATCCCTGCTATTTTCTTTAACGCCCTGTTAATGTTGTATGCAGCATTGAGATAAGCGTAACGCTCATTGACGCCACTGACCCTGATTATCGGAAGGAGATAGCCCGTGGTCGTTGGCGGATATTTGTCAAGTATCTGCTGCATCTCCATTGTCCAGGCTATGGTCAGCAGCTGGCCCGTCTTGCGACGCCGGTATGACACATATCCGCCATGCAGGTCGTCACTCTTAAGAAACGCCATGTCAACAAAACTCATCCCTCTGAGAAAAAAGCTCATGAGAAACATATCCCGGGCATAATCGAGCGAGGGGTTGCGCGACAGGTCAAGCGACTTTATTTTCTTCACAAGCCGTATGGGCAAAGCCCTCTTGACCGTCTTGTCAATCCCCGTGTACACACGTCTGAACGGACGTTTCTGCTGAATCAGGCCTCGGTCAACGGCCCGGTTATAGACCGCACGAAGGATGCGCATATAGAATGACACCGTGTTAGTCGTCACGCCACGCGCCGTCAGATACATCTGATAATCCTCCATAACCTCGGCAGATATGGCGTCAAGTGAAATGTCATTGCCACGCATGGAGCGCAAAGGCGTTGACGAGAGAAAGGTCATGAAACTGTTGAGTGCGGACTTATAAGCCTCGGATGTACGTATCCTGCCCGACATGCGCATTTTCATAATCAGTCCGCACATAAACCTGCGCAACGAACACTCGACATCCAGCCGTCTGAAACGCTCCACTATATCATCGGCCGAATAAGGCAACCCCTCCGAGTCAAGCTCACGGATTATACGCCCGAAGCGGGCGCGGTCAATAATCATGCTTTCGTGATACGACTCCATCAGCATGCGGCGTGACGAGAGTGCCCTCAGGGCTATACACTCATGCAGCTCGTCCCACTCGGTTGAATATATATGATAATCGGTAATGACGCGGCGAACCCTCCGCTCGTGAATAATCTGATAGTAGATGCCCCCCTCGAGCGTACTCACCGACGAGGGGCGGAATTTTGCTTTAATTGTTGCCATTGGAAATTATTTTAAGACTCTAACGGCATCAATGAATCGGGCAAATAGAGGGCAAATAAACAAAAAAATCTGCGGATGCTGTATCAAACAGTCTCCGCAGATTTTCAAGTGTCCGAGATGAGATTCGAACTCACACAGCCTTTCGGCCACTACCCCCTCAAAGTAGCGTGTCTACCAATTCCACCACCCGGACATGGGCTTTTTTACTGAGGGTAAAAAACTTGAGCGAAAAACGGGACTCGAACCCGCGACCCCAACCTTGGCAAGGTTGTGCTCTACCAACTGAGCTATTTTCGCATTATGTCTTGCACCGGGCTTGCGGCCCGTCGGGGTCTCTTCCCCGTTTTTGCTCTGCAAAGTTAGAGCTAATTTTTGAATTATGCAAATTTATTTTCGATTCTTTTTTAACATTTTCATCCGCAGGCTTAACATCACCTTAACACTTTCGGCGCAAACCATCGACGGGGCAAAGGCGTTTTAAGGATAAATCAATAATCTATAAGCACTTTACAAAGATGGTTTACGAACTTCCCGAATTACCCTATGCAAGTGACGCACTTGCCCCCTCCATATCGCGTGAGACAATCGAGTATCACTACGGCAAGCACGAGCGTGCGTATATCGACAATCTCAACCGCCTCATCAAGGACACCGAGTATGAGGACATGGAACTTGAGGACATCATCAAGACCGCCTCAGGCCCTCTCTTCAACAACGCGTCCCAGGCTTGGAACCACATCTTCTACTTCTTCACCTTCTCGCCCGACGGCAATCATGAGCCTGAGGGACATCTGAAAAAGGCCATCGAGGAGCAGTTTGGTTCGGTAGAGGATTTCAAGAAGGAATTTGTCGATGCCGGTGTGTCGATATTCGGCTCAGGCTGGGTATGGCTGTCAAAGGATAAGGATGGCAAACTCTTTATCACCAAGTCATCAAATGCCGAGAACCCGCTGACCAAGGGGCTGACGCCACTATTGACGTTTGATGTGTGGGAACACGCATATTACATCGACTACCGCAACCGCCGAGCCGACGCGCTCAATGAGCTGTGGAAGATTGTCGACTGGGACATCGTAGCAAGCAGATTCATCTAAGCGGCTATGAACTCAGAGTTTAGAAGATATGAAGTTTATAACTTTGGTAATATATAAGTAAAGGAATAAGCAATATAAGCATAATGTGATGAATGGAGAGAGAGGCTGTCGTGAGACCCCCTCTCTTTTTTCATGTCCATACTTTTCATGCGCACAACTTTTCATACCCGTGCGCCACAGCATTACTCCCCTCTCCCGCTCTACTCCATTGCGGCAAGCTCACGCGCATGCTGCAACGAAGCCGGCCGGCCGATGTCAACCCATCGGTAAGGCACTGATGGCGTGTAGGCCCGGATGCGTAGCGTACCGCACTCGGCTATATAGAACGGGGTGATTGAAAATTTTCCCTCGGGCTGGTAGGCGGTCAGGCGGCCGATGACCGACGGATTAATTATGTGGATGCCTCCGAAAGCCAACGGTCTGCATGCAGTGAGCGTCTCGGGTGAGAATGGGGAACGCACCTCACCTGTCGAAAGGTTTTTCCATCCGCGCATCATCTCGGCTTCATCAAACAGCAGATAGCGCGACGTGTCACGCTCATCGACAAGGAGTGTGGCATCCGCGCCTGACGCCATATGCGACTCAAGCATCTCAGCAATCTGGAAATCGGTAAAGATGTCGGCATTGTAAAGCATGACCGGCTCATCGCCCGCGAGCATCGGCGCGGCCTTGACCACACCGCCCCCGGTGTCAAGCAGGAGGTCACTTTCATCACTCACACTTACAGGCACACCGAAATCATTCCCGGCAAGATACTCCTTAATCATCCCGGCATGATGGTGCACGTTCACAACAATCCCGGTCACTCCGGCATCGCGCAACCGCTCGATGACACGGCGGAGCATCGGCTTGCCGCCGACCTCGATTAGAGCCTTGGGGCATGTGTCGGTCAGCGGGGCGAGGCGTGTGCCGAGCCCGGCGGCAAATATCATGGCTTTCATAACACCTCGTAGATTGACTGTTCGCGATGGGTGAGTATCACTCTGACCTGAGGATAGCGCGCCTTGATATGCTCGGCTGTATGCTGTGCCGAATAGACACTGCGGTGCTGTCCGCCGGTGCATCCATAGCTCACCATGAGCGATGTGAAGCCACGGCTCAGATAGTTGTCTATAGCCGCATCGACCAGCGCGTAACATTCGCGGAGAAATACGCTTATCTCGCCCCTGCGCTCCAGGAAGTCTATCACCTCGCGGTCAAGGCCGGTAAGACGTTTGTATTCCGCATACCGTCCCGGATTGTCCATAGCACGGCAATCGAATACGAAACCGCCGCCGTTGCCCGACGGGTCAACCGGCAAGCCTTTTTTATATGAGAAACTGCCTACGCGCACTGTCAGTCCGTCATACGGCGGCTCGACAGGCGCAGCCGTGGCAAGCGTCATGTCGGCAAGCCGCGCAAGCAACTCTGCGAGATAGGGTGTGACTGCACTTGCGGAATCCCCGCCTGTCATATCCCCAAGCAGAGCGCGCAGATTGGCTGCGGCGGGTGGTATGCTCTGGAGGAAATGGGACTTGCGCTCAAACCGCCCTCTCAACCCGTAGGCACCAAGCACCTGCAGGGTGCGTATCAGTGCCATGTCACGCACCTGCGATTTCAGGCGGCTCAAATCCACCTGCCCGTAGTGCGACGCCTCATCGGCATATATATTAATAAGGTGGTCACGCAGTTCGGGCGAAAATCCGGCCTTGGCCTGCCACAGGAACGAGGCGAGGTCATAGGCGGCCGGGCCGCGTCGTCCGCCCTGAAAGTCGATGAAATAGACCTCTCCGTCCTTCACCATTACGTTGCGCGACTGGCAATCGCGCATCATGAAGCACCCCTCATCGCGAGTCAGGCGGTCTACGCTGTCGGCCAGTCGTGCGAATGCCTCTTCAAGTTGGGGCTCGCTATAGGCCATGCCCGAAGTGTTGAGAAACGAGTATTTGAAATAGTTCAGGTCCCACATCACAGCCTGACGGTCAAACGCCTCGACAGGGAAGCAATGCGAGTAGTCGATATCCTTAGAGCCTTCATGGTGCAGCCTTGCGAGAGCGCGCATGGTCTTTTCAAGCAGTCCTACATCATCCCTGACCGAAAACAGCGATGTGTCGCCCAAATCGGTCACAAGATATGACATGTCGTCATCGCTCACAGCCACGACCTCGGGCACGGGAAGTCCGCGCGATGCGAAATGACGCGACAGGTATATGAAAGCCTCATTCTCCTTACAGTCAGTGCCGTCCACTCCGACGAGGCTTACAGTACCCGAAAGTCGATAGTAACGACGGCTTGACCCGGCAGGGGTAAGCGGAGTCACCGCCTCCGGCTCCGAGCCGGTATATGATTTGTATAGTTCCACTAATTGCATACGCAAAAATAGTAAGAAAATTCTACAGTGCATACGGAAATTCTTTTTAATTTTGCAATGTGGAAACTGTCACCAATAATATATGCAAGGCCGTTGCGTCACTTGACGAGCGGAAACACCGCCGCCGCGAAGGGGCGTTCAAGGCCGAGGGCACGAAATGTGTGCTCGACACACTCCCGCATTTCAGTCTGCGCGCACTATATGCCACACAGGAGTGGGCCGACGAGCATCCTGATGTCGCATCATTGCCACAGGCCGTTGTGACCGGCCGTGGCGAACTGCGCAAGATGTCATCGCTCACCACACCCGGGCAGGTCATAGCCGTGTATGACATCCCCGAGAGGAGATTTGACATCGAGGCGGCCTCGTCGTCACTCATACTCGCGCTTGACACGATACAGGACCCCGGCAATCTCGGCACCATCATCCGCGTGGCCGACTGGTATGGCATAACCGACATACTCGCCTCGCGCGAGACAGCCGACTGCTTCGCCCCCAAGGTGATTCAGGCCACAATGGGGTCAATATCGCGCGTGGCTGTCCATTACTGCGACCTGACTGACATGCTTGGCCGTATGCCGTCGGCAAGAATCTACGGCACATTTCTCGACGGCGAGGACATCGACACAGCAGAACTCGCCCCAAACGGCGTAATCGTCATCGGCAACGAGGGCAACGGCATATCCGAAGCCGTAGGCTCGCTTGTCACCGACCGTATCACCATCCCCTCGTGGCCGGCCGGACGCCCCACGGGCGAGTCGCTCAACGCGGCAATTGCCACGGCCATAACTATCTCTAAATTCCGTTCTAAAAGATGAAAGGCGACAAGACCGTTTGGTTCTGCAACAACTGCGGAGCGGAATCACCCAAATGGGTGGGCCGCTGTCCGGCATGCGGCGAATGGAACACCATGATTGAGGAGAAGGTGCGCCCCGCCAAGAAGAGCCGCACCCTCGGCCCCTCAGCCTCGCGGGGCAGCTCCGCCCCCGTGCCTGTCTCGGCCATCGAGACAGCTGACGAGCCACGCATTAAGATGCCCTCGGAGGAGCTTAATCGCGTGCTCGGCGGAGGCCTCGTGCCTGGAAGCATCATACTCATCGGCGGCGAGCCGGGCATAGGCAAGTCGACCCTCGTGCTCCAGAACATTCTCTCCATCAAGTCGCGCACTATCCTGTATGTGTCGGGCGAGGAGAGCGCGCGCCAAATCAAGATGCGCGCCGACCGCATAGGCCGCCCGAGCGACAATGTGTTTATCGTCTGCGAGACATCGCTGCAGAATATCGAGGAGCATATCGAGAAGATACAGCCCGGCCTACTCATAGTCGACTCCATCCAGACCATCGCGTCAGACGAACTCGAATCGGTGGCCGGAAGCGTCTCGCAGGTGCGCGAATGCGCATCGCGACTGCTGAAATACGCCAAGGAGTCATCGGTGCCCGTAATGCTCATCGGACATATAACCAAGGAGGGCAGTCTTGCCGGCCCCAAAGTGCTCGAGCACATCGTTGACGCCGTGCTCCACTTCGAGGGGGACGGCCAGCACATCTACCGTCTGCTACGCGCCATCAAGAACCGCTTCGGCTCGACATCCGAGCTCGGCATATACGAGATGTGCCAGCGCGGACTCCGCGAGGTCAGAAACCCCTCGGAGATGCTGCTGTCACACACCGACGAAGACCTCTCGGGCGTGGCCATCGGAGTGACTATGGAGGGGATACGCCCGTTTCTCATCGAGGTGCAGGCACTCGTCTCGACAGCCGCCTACGGCACGCCTCAACGCTCAGTCAACGGTTTCGACTCCAAGCGCATGAACATGCTTCTCGCCGTGCTCGAGAAGCGCGCGGGGTTCAAGCTCGCGGCCAAAGATGTGTTTCTCAACATAGCCGGAGGCCTCAAGGTCAATGACCCGGCTATCGACCTGGCCGTGATAAGCGCGATACTCTCTAGCAACATTGACATGCCCATTCCCCACTCCACCTGCATCACCGGCGAGGTAGGACTCTCGGGCGAAATCCGCCCCGTCGGGCGCATAGAGCAGCGCATACGCGAAGCCGAGAAGCTGGGCATGGACACCATACTAATCCCCCGTGGCAACCTCAAGGGGGTCGACACCTCGTCATACAACATTCGCATCATCGAGATAGCCAAGGTGGAAGAGGCCCTGCGCACCCTCTTTGCATGAGAAATATAATTTGGCATTCTCGACTAAAATAGCTAATTTTGCCACCGTAAATAATTCCATTATATAATAAGGTAAAAATGAGAAAAAACATCGTTGCAGGCAACTGGAAAATGAACACCACCCTGCCCGAAGGTATCAAGCTCGCCGAGGAGGTTAACGCCGCCCTCGCAGGATGCACCCCCAAGTGTGACGTGGTAATCTGCGTTCCCTTCACCCACCTCGCATCCGTCAACAACGTAATCGACAAGAACAAGCTCGGCCTCGGTGCCGAGAACTGTGCCGACCACAAGAGCGGCGCATATACCGGCGAAGTGTCAGCTCCCATGGTTGCATCGACCGGCGCGACATATGTAATCCTCGGCCACTCAGAGCGTCGTCAGTATTACGGCGAGACCTCCGAGACTCTCCGCGACAAGGTGCGCCTGGCCCTCGACAACAACCTCACCCCCATCTTCTGCATCGGCGAAGTGCTCGAGCAGCGTGAGGACGGCACATTCTTTGACGTAGTTAAGGCTCAGATTGAGGAAGGCCTCTTCAACCTCTCAGCCGAGGAGTTCGGCAAGATTATCCTCGCCTACGAGCCCGTATGGGCAATCGGCACCGGCAAGACCGCTACCGACGACCAGGCCCAGGAGATGCACGCCTTCATCCGCAAGACCATCGCTGACAAGTATGGCAAGGAGGTAGCTGACAACACATCTATCCTCTACGGCGGCAGCTGCAAGCCCACCAACGCCAAGGAACTCTTCGCCAAGCCCGACGTTGACGGCGGCCTCATCGGCGGTGCAGCCCTCCAGGCTGACTCGTTCATGGGCATCGTGAACGCATTCTGATAGAATCACACCATCATGGAGGGTGCCGCAGCCGACAACGCCCGGCACCCTCCATGATTTATAACCACTCCCGACTCCACCCACCTTACCCCACTGACCCAAATGCGAGCCATATCAACACTTCTATGCCTGGCCACACTGAGCCTTGCCGCATCAGCCGACGAGACCGTAGTGACGACAACCATCGTCGACCACATCACAGCCGGAACGGAAAACACTGTGACCCAGCCTGACGCGCTCCTGAAGCGACTCGTGCCTATCACAACTCCCGCCGAGGAGGAGGAGAGCCACGACGAGCCTTCACGTCCCGTCAACGGACGGCTTGCCGGATACAGGGTGCAGGTGTTCAGCGACAACAACGTCCGCACAGCCAAGGCCGAAGCGTCATCAAAGCAGCGCATCATCTCGGCCCGCTTTCCGCAATATCAGACCTATGTCCGCTACAACTCGCCCTACTGGCGACTCAAAGTGGGCGACTTCAAGACCCAGCAGGAGGCCAACGCCGCGGCCGAGGAGCTGCGCAAGGCATTTCCCGCCTACAGCAAGGAGATACGAGTGGTGCGCGACCGCATAAGCCTGTCAGCCGACTGACGCATGCGCGGCCCGCACGCCATTCCCCCCACATAACTACATCTATACCATCCAGCTTATCGCACTGACCAGAAAAATGAGCTCAACAGCCGCTATTACCGATGAGATTATCGAGGAGATTGCCGGGCACTACGAAGCCATAATCAGGCTCCTCGGCGAAGACACCTCCCGCGAGGGCCTTGTCAAGACCCCCATGCGTGCAGCCAAAGCAATGGTTTATGCCACACGTGGCTATCGGCAGGATGCCGACGCCATCATCAACGGGGCGATATTCACCCACGAAGGCTCCAATATGGTAATCGTGCGCGACATTGAGTTCTATTCGCTCTGCGAGCATCATATACTCCCGTTTTTCGGCAAAGTATCTATAGGCTACATCCCCGACGGGCGCACTATCGGCTTGAGCAAACTCGCCCGACTCGTCGACTTTTATGCCCGCCGCCTGCAGGTGCAGGAGCGCATGACAGCCCAGATATGCAAGATTATCATGGAGAAGCTCGGGGCCAAGGGGGTGATTGTGACATGCACCGCCGACCACCTGTGCATGAAGATGCGCGGCGTAGAGAAACAGCTCCCCGCCACCACCACTGTAGAGACCGCAGGAGCCTTCAACGACTCGGCCGAACTGCGTGAAGAATTTTTCCGTGCGTTGAGCCACTGACACCGCAGCCGCATCTGACCGCCATCTCTCGGTCTGATACAATAAGCCCGCGATATTTTTCACAATATTTTACTAAATTTTACGGCAAATTCCGCCTTGCAAAAGGCCGGAATGTTAAACTGCGCGAGCATTTAATCAATTAGAGTTAAAGCACTTGCGCAGAGGTTTTTATTGTTGTAATTTTGTATTGCAAAAACGAACAAGACACTTCCAATACCGAAAACACACCAAATAATCTTCCAACCACTATCTGATTCCAGAAGAAACGTTCATAAATCCTTTTTTACCATCAACTGTCTAACTGAAATTGCATAAACAGCCTCAAATTCCCAAGGCAAGAAACGCATACCGATAATTAGAATTGATGATTATAATTACGGGCACTTTCTGCGCGATGCAGAGGGTGCTTTTTTGAATGCAGTTACACATATACGCGCCTACGCAATTTCACAACATTTAACAATTGTCACTTTCATCATCTACAGTCCACAGCTCTTATTGTCAACATCATACTGATTGATGAATTTCACCGATTTATTTATCTACGTAACTAACTGCAAACCAAATCACTGCCAATCGCATGATAAATCACAAAACTGTCATCATATTTGCATTTCCAGACATCATATATATAATTTTGCGACATAATCAAATAGAAATCATCAACTATTAACAATAACGATATGACACGCAAATCCACAATCCTGTTATCGGCAGCCATCGTGCCGACCCTATGCATCACGGCATGCTCAGACCAAAGCGACAACACTTATCATACCTACGACATAGATGAAACGCAGTGTCTCGCATCAGTCCCCCCCATGCATGTTGTAGAAGACAGCATCTCAGTTTTTGAGATTGACGAAATGGGCTATACTACCGCAATATATCTCGACTCGGCTGAATTTTGTGCCATGATGGGCGATTGCGTTTTAGACTCTATCGACAGGACTCTGATTCAAGACATCAGTATAAAAGACATCGAAATGAACAGCCTATCACCAAGCCGTGCTACATATGGAAAATATTTCGACGTATTGTCAAGTGACATCGGAAATAATTGGAAGAAAGTAACCATACGCTGCGGCAAGATGAGTGTAACCTATGAAACACAATATATATACGAATTCCCCCGATACACCTCCGACCTCACTCTAGAGTATAAAATCCGCTATGAATTAAGCCGAGGCGAATATCTTGGGGCAGCTTATGTACAACGCCCGTCCAACTATGAGCTAAAAGTCGGAATCGATATATTGACTCATAAAGGAGAAAGTAATTACGAAACTCGTAAAGCAGCGTTTAGAGTTCGTATTGTCAACGAAAAGTTCCAACTAATGGGCCAAACCAACTGCGATTAGCACCGTCAAACGGAATGGAGCAATCAGTGACCGCCCTAACCCATGAGAGCATACATGAAAAGAATGACGCCACGTAGTTACAGCTATTTGTTGTATCGCGTCATTCTTTTCATTAATTTTGCAATATGCATTTCGCCTGCAAATTTATAATCAGCCTAATATTTCTGACATCGGTATGCTCATGCAATGAGCATACTGACACATCATCTGAGATGCTTTCAGATGCATCAATCATAGCCCAGACTTGTCCCGATTCTGCCATTTCCATACTCAAGGATATCGATTTTGACCGTCTTGGAACCGATGAGGCTTTCGCCTATTACCTGAAAGGAAAAGCCGAACTGGACATGCTCAATTTCCCCAAAGCGGCCACCTCGCTCCTGCAAGCCGCAAGACTGTTTGACGAGTCAGGCAACGACTCGTTGAAAGTAATGTCATATCGCGGGCTGATGGCTCTCTCCGACTCAATATGCGACATAGACGGCAAAGCACGCTATGCGCTTAAGGCATGTGAAATATACCTGAAGCATAATGATTGTGACAACCTGTATGCAGTGTTGGCAGAGTTTGCTTCATATCCGAACACCTACTATATAACCCACAGTCATGCAGTCAATCTTAAACACTATGCCAGCATATTAGCAGAAGTTGACACTGTCAGAGCCTATTTCTACGCCGACACCACCGAACGAAGGGCAGAACATCTATACATGCAGCTTGAGTCGCTTGACTCACTCTATATGTCCTACGGAAGAAGCGTCTATGCTCTTAACAGCTTTGAGCCAAGACAACTCATAGAAAGAATCATACATAACGACGGCTGGCAACAGGTGATTGACTGCGATTCATCAGACATCCCCGCCCCTAACGCGCACCTCATCGCCAAAACACTATGGGAACAAGGGCTTGACAAAGAGGCTCGCGACTTCATGAATTACTATCGATTTCATTACTCCAACAAAATAATCAACAATACAATTGACCAGGACTCTAGAAAACTAATCTCATATATATCATTCAGACTAAATGACACGCTGAAAGAGGAATTCAAGACAACATTTCAAAACGATGTGAAGGACGCAGTAACACAGTTTCACTACGAAGAAGTGCTTATGCGTGAGCAGACAATACATTTTCAGCGAATCATGATCATCATGTTCGCGGCATTGGTCATCACAATAATCGCTGCTGCAGTGATTTATGCGCACATGTCAAGACAACGCCACCGACAACAAGAGGAACTTTACATGCTCTCAGCATTGGAGCTACGCAACTCACTACGTAATCTTGAGGAGCAACAAATTGACATCCTCAACCATCTGTGTGACACGTATTACGAAAACCACAGCAACGAGTCAATAAAATCAAAGGCATCGCGTGACGCACTGAGTGCAATTAAAGGGATGGCATCGTCAGACGAATTTAGACTCAGGCTAGAAAAACATCTTGACGACACGACCGACGGCATAATGACGAAACTACAATCAGAGATGCCTAACATAAAAGAGTCTGACTATCGACTGTTTCTCTATAATGCCCTTGACCTGACAATACCATCAATATGCCTAATGCTTGGCGAACGGCGCGAGGTGATATACAACCGTCGTCTGCGTCTGCGGGCAAAAATACAGGAGGCTGGGCCAACGCATAAAGACCTCTTCCTGCAACACCTTCGTTAACACAAAATACGGGAGAGGGTATATCTAATGTTTAAACCATAGTTTTACCTTCGACTCAACTTCAATTTTGCAATAATCGACAAAAGAAGTTGGTAAAACCGCCATAACGCACTAAATACAAGTAGGTGTAGTAACTTTAATGAATCTGGGTTCATTAAAGTTACTTTTTTAATTTTCATTTTAAATTCTCAGCGTGAGAGCCACAACGTTCTCCACGTGCTGGGTATGCGGGAACATGTCTACGGGCTGCACGGCCTCGATGTCATACTTCTCATGTAGCAGCGCGAGGTCGCGGGCCTGGGTGGCCGGATTGCAGCTAACATACACAATGCGCGCGGGCGCGGCGTCGAGTATCACCTTCACCACATCCTCGTGCATTCCGGCACGCGGAGGGTCGACAATCATCACATCGGGGCGTCCGTGACGCTCTATAAACTCGGCGGTGAGCACATTCTTCATATCGCCGGCATAAAACTCGGTGTTGTCAAGTCCGTTGGCCGCGGCATTAACCTTGGCATCCTCGATAGCCTCAGGCACATACTCCACACCCACAACATGGCGGCACGAGCGGGCAAGGAACAGCGCGATGGTACCTGTGCCTGTATAAAGGTCATATACAAGCTCATCGCCCTTGAGACGTGCGAAATCTCGCGCCACGCTGTAGAGTCGGTAAGCCTGACGCGAGTTGGTCTGATAGAACGATTTCGGGCCGATGCGGAACTTAAGCCCCTCCATCTCCTCCTCGATATACTCACGCCCCTTCCATGTCACAATGTCGAGGTCGCCTACAGTGTCGTTGACCTTGGTATTGACCACATACTGCAGCGAGGTTATCTCGGGGAACTCGTCGGCCACAGCCTGCATCACTGCCTCGATAGCCTCACGGTTGTCATCGCCCACGGCCAGAAGTACCATCACCTCGCCGGTCGAGGCGATACGTATCATGAGCGTGCGCAGAAATCCGTGATTGGCGCGGATGTCGTAAAACTCCAGGTCATGCTCCTTGCCGTAATTCTTTATAAACGTGCGTATGCGGTTGCCGAGGTCGTCCTGCAGATGGCATGCGTGGATGTCGAGCACCTTGTCAAATCCGCCGGGGATATGAAATCCCGCCGCACGACGGTCGGGAAACTCTACGCCTGAACGCATCTGGTCAAACGTCAGCCACATCTTTGACGAGAAAGTGTACTCCATCTTGTTGCGATACTCCCATATCTCCTCCGAGCCGAGTATCGGCGTAATCTCAGGAAACGGCACCTTGGCAATCCTCTCGAGTGCATCCTTGACCTGACGCTGCTTGCACTGGAGCTGAAACTCATACGGCAGATGCTGCCAACGGCATCCGCCGCATATGGTGAAATGCTCGCACCGAGGCTCAACCCTGACGTCAGACGGCACGACAAGACGCTCGATATGCCCCTCGGCATACGACTTCTTCTTGCGGTCGAGCTTCACGTCGGCCACGTCGCCCGGTGCGCCAAACGGGATAAACACCACCATGTCATCGACGCGGGCCAAGGCATTGCCCTCGGCCGCCACGTCGGTTATCTTGACCCCCTCGAGCAGGGGTAGCTCTTTACGTTTTCTGCTCATTGCGATTATTCTGATTGCGTTACAAAAAATCGTCGCCGGTAATGGCGTGCAGCCATTATCCGACGAGAATTTACATATTTGGATAAGTCGGTTAGGTTTCTCTCTTTCCGCCACAAAATTAATAAATTATCACACGACAAAGCATATTATCACATTTTTTAACATTCAGCAACCGCCATAAATCGGCTTTTCCTCCCGCTGATTTACTGACACTTACGCGATGTCGAATCAGCGCACCTTTAAACCTCACACATAGCACTATAAATCAACCCATTACAAATGCACTGTCGAATCAATCTTTTTGACAATTCACTTGCGAAACCACTCTTCCGACTATAATTTTGCATCGAATAATCAACTCCATCCAATAAACTACATGAGTTATGAATGCAAAAAGTATCATCCCCATCATCGCGCTGCTTTCGTTAGCGATGTACGTCACATCCTGCTCGGCAGACAATGAATTTATCCCCTCAAATGACACCCCTGTCGAAGCCATCCGTTCAGAAATGATTTTCATCACCGACAGCACCCAAGACATCATGGAGCATGACTATGACGGAATATGGTGGGAATTTTACACCGATGAAAACGGAATCCAGCATCGTGTCGTCAATATGCCAATGAAAGAGGCAACATGTTCCGATGAGGAGCTGATTAAAGAAATCGAATCATCGGTATTACCATATCAGTCTCAAAATCGGAACAATAAATGATAAATACGCTCTCGTCAGGCATAATGGTATAGATTATATTGGAGTCGATTGATTAAACTTGTAAAAAATTTTTGACAGTGTAATTCTTTCACTACTTTTGCGTCTATGCAATCGTTTCGTTACACATGCATTTTTATCTTTGTCCTCTTCCTGCTCAATTCGTGCGGCGAAGAGGACAGCGTCGGTCATGATGAGCGACTGGCAAAAGCGGAATGCCTGATAGAATCGAGACCTGACTCTGCAGCAGCAATCATTGACAGCATCGACCTCAGCCGGCTCAAAAGCCATGACAGAATCCGGGCAATGTATCTCAACGGCAAAGCCCGACTCGCCATGAACAACCACTCTGCGGCAGCCTCATCGCTGTTACGCGCCGAAAAACTTGCCAAAGCCGAAGGCGAGGATTCATTATTAGCCTTGTCATGCCGCGCAATGATGGATTTATACAAAAGCATCGATGACATTAACGAACAGGCCGCTTATGCCGTAAAAGCATGCGAAGTGTACGCTCGGCACAATGATTATGACAACATGCACGAGACGCTGTCAGAATTCACATCTATCTTTGACAACATCCCCTATAACCACACTGATGAAATCAAGCATTATGCCAAAATACTCAGCCACAATGACACTACCACCGTGGGCTATTTTGACGGAGAACCCGTGAGCAGAGGTTCGAATCTTTACTGTTTTTTGCAAGACATCGGCAAACTGGAATACTGGTCTTTTAGGTTTGTCGATGGGCTAAAAGGATTCAGCCCCGGGCGTTTCATCGAACTCGTAAAGTCGGGTGGCAACTGGCGTGAAGTATTACTCAACGACTCAACTTACGTCACTGCACCACATGCCAACCTCGTGGCTGTCACACTCAGGGGACAAGGATATGAAAAAGAGGCCGGTGAATTCTTAGACTGCTACCGAAACAATTACCGCGAAAAAATAACGGAATACACCACCGACCCTAAAACCGGCAGAGCAGCCTGGCATGTAACCAAGCGCGTCTTAGACTTGGACAATAAAGCTTTAATCGCAGAATTGCAGAAAGATGTCAAGGCTGCCGTGACGCAGTTTCATTACGAGGAAGAGGTGATGCAGGAACACACCATACGCTTCCAGCGTATCATCATTGTCATAATCACAGCTTTAACCCTCACAATCGCTATAGCCGTAGTCCTGTATGTGCGCCTCATGGCCTCACGCCGTCGCCGTCGTGAAGAGGCCGGGATGCAAGCCGCATCCGAGTTGCGTACAGCACTCCGAAACCTTGAAGAGCAACACCTTGAGACCCTCACCCACCTCTGCAACACATATTACGAAAACTACAATGCGGCGAGTGTCACATCACGTGTGGCGCGAGACACCCTCAAAGCCATACGTGGCATCGCTGACCGTGAGGACTTCTTTCCCCGCCTCGAAAAGCATCTTGACAACCGCAATGACGGCCTCATGTCACAGCTTCGCACCGAGATACCGACCCTCAGGGAAAACGACATGCGCCTGTATCTATGCAATGCCTTAGGGCTGTCCATCCCTGCGATATGCCTCCTGCTGGGCGAGAAACGCGACGTGATATACACCCGCCGCTTACGGCTGAGAGCCAAAATCCAAGAGTCAGACGCTATCCACAAAGAACGGCTGCTCGAATATCTCCGATAGCCGATAGCGTCACAAAAGCCGCCGACACTTACCTTTTTTACCGTTTGGCTCAATCCGACATCGTTCGTGACGTTTTGGCCAAATTTATTCCTGCAAACGTAATGCCCCATTGAAAAAAAATCATTACCTTTGTGGGTAAATTTGTCGTAAAAAAATCACATTTCAATTAAACGATGATTGAAGAAGACCGAATAATAAAGATTGACATCGAAAACGAAATGAAGAGTGCCTACATCGACTACTCAATGTCGGTGATAGTGTCGCGTGCGCTCCCTGACGTGCGTGACGGCCTGAAGCCCGTTCACAGGCGCGTGCTCTTCGGAATGAACGAAATGGGCAACACTTCCGACCATCCCCACAAGAAGTCGGCCAACTGCGTCGGTGAGGTCATGGGTAAGTACCATCCTCATGGCGACTCCTCAATATATGGCACCGTAGTACGTCTCGCCCAGCCCTGGGCCATGAGATACTGCCTCGTGGACGGACACGGTAACTTCGGCTCGGTCGACGGTGACGGCGCGGCAGCCATGCGTTACACCGAGGTGCGCCTGGCGCGTCTCGGCGAAGAGATGCTTGCCGACATCGAGTCTGACACCGTAGACTTCCAGCCCAACTATGACAACTCGCGTCAGGAGCCTGTGGTGCTCCCCACCCGATTCCCCAACCTGCTTGTCAACGGCGCGTCGGGCATCGCCGTGGGTATGGCCACCAATATGCCCACCCACAACCTTGCCGAGTCAATCAATGCCTGCGTGGCTTACATCGACAACCCCGAGATTGACATCCCGGGCCTCATGAAATATATCCCCGCCCCCGACTTCCCCACCGGCGGCACCATTTACGGCTACAGCGGCGTGAAGGAGGCTTACGAGACAGGCCGCGGACGTGTGCTCATACGCGCCAAGGCTGAAATCGAGGCCGAGGACAACCATGAGAACATCATCGTCACCGAGATACCCTACAACGTCAACAAGTCAGAGCTAATATCGTACATCGCCGACCTTGTCACCGAAAAGAAGCTCGACGGCATCGCCGACATCAACGACGAGAGCAACTACAAGGGTATGCGCATAGTCATCAAGCTCAAGAGCGACGCCAACTCCAACGTCGTGCTCAACAAGCTCTACAAGATGACTCAGATGCAGGCATCGTTCAGCGTCAACAACGTGGCCCTCGTGGGCGGACGTCCCAAGACACTCAACCTCAAGGAGCTTATCAGCGAGTTTGTGGCCCACCGCCACGAGGTGGTGATACGCCGCACCAGGTATGAGCTACGCAAGGCTCAGGAGCGCGCCCACATACTCGAGGGACTCATCATAGCCTCGCAGAACATCGACGAGGTAATCCGCATCATCCGCGCAGCCGCCGACACCATCGAGGCCCGCGAGAAACTCAAGGAGCGTTTCGGCCTCACCGACCCGCAGACCGCCGCCATCGTGGAGATGCGTCTGCGTCAGCTCACCGGCCTGGAGCAGGACAAGCTCAATGCCGAGTATGAGGCCATCGAGAAGGAGATTGCCCGCCTCGAGCTTATCCTGAGCGACGACAGCGTATGCCGCGCCGTCATCAAGGAGGAACTCATAGAGGTGCGCGACAAGTATGGTGACGCCCGCCGCACAGCCATCGACTATACCGCAGGCGACTTCAACGCCGAGGATTTCTATGCCGATGACGACATGATTATCACCATCTCGCACCGCGGCTACATCAAGCGCACCCAGCTCAGCGAATTCCGCGCCCAGAACCGCGGAGGCGTAGGCGCGAAAGGCTCCGACACCCGCGACGAGGACTTCATCGAGCACATCTATCCCGCCTCGATGCACAATTATATGCTCTTCTTCACTCAGAAGGGCCGCTGCTACTGGCTCAAGGTCTACGAGATACCCGAGGGGGCCAAGAACTCCAAGGGCCGTGCCATCCAGAACATGCTGAACATCGAGCCTGACGATGCCATCAAGGCATTTATCTGCACCAAGAATCTCGGTGACGAGGAGTTTGTGACAAGCCACAACCTCGTGTTCGCCACCAAGAAGGGTGTAATCAAGAAGACAAGCCTCAAGGCCTACTCACGTCCGCGCGCCAAGGGCGTCAACGCCATCATCATCCGTGAGGGCGACGAACTCCTGAGCGTGGAGATGACCGACGGCACCTGCGACATACTCATGGCCAACCGCAACGGCCGCGCCATCCGATTCCCCGAGAACAAGGTGCGCGAGATGGGCCGCATGTCCACCGGTGTGCGCGGCATGACCCTCGACGGCGATGACGACGAGGTGGTAGGTCTGATATGCATGCCCGCCGACACCATTAATAATGTAATGGTGCTCAGTGAGCGCGGCTACGGCAAGCGCACCGCCCTCGACACCGAGGCCGAGGTGGACGGACGCATAGAGCGTGTGCCGGTCTACCGCGTCACCAACCGTGGCGGCAAGGGTGTCCGCACCATGAACATCACCGAGCGCACCGGCCGACTCGTGGCCATCGAAAGCGTCAACGACGGCAACGACCTCGTGATAATCAACAAGAGCGGTATCACGCTCCGCATCCATGTCAGCGACATCAAGGTGCAGGGACGCTACACCCAGGGCGTGCGCATCATCAACCTTGACAAGCGCAACGACACCATCGCATCGGTATGCTGCGTCGACTCCGACCCCGAAGAGGAGGTAACCGAAGTCGAGGCTCAGACCGAAGCCGAGGAGATGATGCCCGAAGAGCTGATTATCGAGGAAACCGAGGAGGAGGAGATTGTCGACGAGCTCGATGACGAACCCGCCGACTCTGACGACGACGGCGAATAATCAACAGCAATCGGCGAATTTAAAATTAAAAATTTAAAATTAAGAATTAAAAATTACAATTACTAATTGCTAATTGCTAATTGCTAATTGCTAATTGCTAATTGCTAATTACTAATTGTTGATTGCCAATTGCTAATTACTAATTGAAATAAGTATTACCAATTCTAATAACCTCTCGATTATGAAAAAAATCTGCGTCCTGTCGCTCGGGCTTTTAGCCGCAGCGTCGATGTCAGCCCAGACAGCCACCGTCAAGGAGGCTGAGAAGGCTTTTAAGGGTGTAAACTCTTATGGCGACTATCAGAAGGCCGTACAGGTCATCACTCCTGCGTTCAGCAACCCCGAGACGCAGAACAACGCCCAGACCTACTGGATTCCCGGTAAGGCCGGTTTCAAGCTCTATGACGACATGTACGGTCAGAAAGCTATCGGCAAAGAGGTCAACCTCGACGAGATGGGCGACGCTCTTCTTGAAGGCTACAAATATGCCCTCAAGGCTCTGAGCCTCGACACCGTGACCGATGCCAAGGGCAAGGTGAAGACCAAATTCTCGAAAGAGATTACCCAAACCATCGCCGGTCACCACGCTGACTTCGCCAACTCAGGCTCAGGCTACTGGGACTCCAAGAACTATCCCAAGGCTTACGAGGCATTCATGGCCTATGTAGCTATCCCCAACAACCCCAGCCTCGGCCAGGCAGCCCCCAAGGCTCTTCCTGACTCCGTGGCCGCTCAGATGGCTTACTATGCAGGTCTTGCCGCATGGCAGGGCGAAATGCTTCCCGAGGCAGCCTCAGCTTTTGAGAAGATGATGGAAATCGGTTATGACGACATGGCCGCTTATGACTATGCCTACTCCGTAGCCTATCAGATGAACGACGAGGCCCGCAAGCTCAAGTATTCTCAGATTGCCTATGACCGTTTCGGCAAAGCCAAGCCCGAATTCCTCCAGCGCATCATCTCGTCATACATCGCCGAGAAGAAGTATGACGACGCCATGAATCTGCTCGAGACCGCCATCAAGAACGACCCCACCAACGGCACCAACTACTACCTCATCGGCGTTCTCTATGACGACAAGGGCGACAAGGAGAAGTCACAGGAAGCCTTCAAGAAGGCTGTGGAGATTGACCCCAACAACGCTATGGCCAACTTCAGCTACGGCACATCGCTCATCCAGCAGTACGAGCGTCTCGATGAGAAGACCGGCGACATGTCACAGGTTGAGTACAACAAGTATCGCGTAGAGACTATGAATCCTCTGCTCAAGGAGGCTTCGACATACCTCGAGAAGGCTTACGAGCTTGACCCCGACAACATGACCAACGCTCTCACCAACCTCAAGATTGTCTACTACAATCTCAACGACGGTGCCAACCTTGACCGCGTGGAGAAGCTCCTTCTCTAATACTCGTACCACAACGATTATAAGACTCTGAAAAAGATACAAAAGGGCGAAATCCACAAAAGGAACAAAGGTATTATCATTCAACATTTACGTTGATATCCCACATAATCATTATCTTGTGTTTCTTTTGAGACTTTTGTCCTTTTGTATCTTTTTTCCTATATTTTCACCCAACCATACATCAGACTCAAAGCATGAGCGATACACTCTCGCAATTTGACTCGGCACTGGCCCTGTGCCGCGACATTTTTGACAAGAAGCTGCGTGACTACGGTGCCTCGTGGCGCATAATGCGTCCCCGCTCCATCACCGACCAGCTGTATATCAAAGCCAAACGCATACGCACCCTCGAGGAAGAGGAGGCGATGGTCAACGAGGGTGTGCTAGGCGAATTCATGGCCATAATCAACTATGGCCTAATCGGGCTGATACAGCTCGAGCTGGGATATGCCGACAACGCCGACATCCCGGCTGACCGCGCCATTGCGCTCTATGACTCGAAGCTCCGCATGGCCCGCGACCTCATGGCCGCCAAGACCCACGACTATGGCGACGCCTGGCGAGGCATGAGGGTCAACTCCTATACCGACTTCATACTCACCAAGATACAGCGCGTGAAGGAAATCGAGGGCAACTCAGGCCGCACGCTCATATCAGAAGGCATCGACTCCAACTATCTCGACATAATAAACTATGCAGTCTTTGCAGTCATCAAGCTCACCGACCCGACCGAGACCGACGCTTAGCGAACGGCTATACCATCCGGCCGCCGTATGGATTATACGACTGATTATCGGCGCGACATTCATCCTGTCGGGCTTTGTCAAAGGCATCGACCCCTGGGGGAGCGTCATCAAAATCAGCGAATATTTCACCGTATGGGGTTGGGACGTGCCACGCACACTCATCACCTGTGCCGCTTTTGCTCTCGGCGCATATGAGTTTGTATGGGGCTGCCTCCTGCTGCTCGGTTGCTACAGGCGCGCATCGGTGTGGCTGCTGACGCTCATGATGGCCGGCATGTTGCCGCTCACGTTTTATATCGCCCTATTCTCGCCGGTGGATGACTGCGGATGTTTCGGCGATTTTCTGATACTGTCCAACACCGCCACTTTTGTCAAGAACTTGTTCATCACGGCGGGACTGGTGTATCTCATAATGTATAACACTCGCGTGCAGGGATTATTCTTCCCCTACGTGCAGTGGATTGTGGGCGGACTCGTGACGCTCTACATACTCATAATCGAGTTTTACGGCTACAACATTCAGCCTCTCATCGACTTCCGGCAGTATGCCATCGGCACCGAGCTTGTCAGCAACCAGACTGACGACGAGACTGACGACTCTGACAGTTCGGGCGAGACCGTGTACGAGTACATATATTCCAAGGACGGCGAGGAGCGCACTTTCACCATCGACGCACTCCCCGACTCTACCTGGACATTCATTGACCGCCGCCTTGTGAGCGGAGGCGAGATGACCACCGACGGCTTCACCGTACTCGAGGACGGCGAGGAGATTACAGCCGACGTCATCGACACCGAGGCCGAGCAGTTTATCGTGACTATCCCCGACATCAACAACGTTGACCTGTCGTACACATATCTAATCAACGAGCTTAACGATTTCATTACCGAACGCGGCGGCAGCCTGGTGGCCCTCATCAACAGCGACGAACAGGGCCTTGAACGCTGGAAGGACATATCCATGGCCTCCTATCCTATCTATCAGGCCGACCCCAAGATGCTCAAGGAGCTTGCCCGAGGCAATGCCGCTCTCGTCTATCTTAAGGGAGGAGTGGTGAAGTGGAAACGCACCCTATCATCCATCGGCTACACATTCGTCACCGAGACCCACCCTGACAGGCTCATACGTTCACTCGACCCCGAGACCGGCTATGTGCTGAAACTTGTAACCACCCCGTTTGTTATAATCTTACTCGTGATGCTCGCGCTCGACCGCAGCGGCAAACTGCTGGCATGGCACCTGGCGCGACGCCGCCGGCGCAAAGCCGATGAGAAGTCCAAGACCGGTGATGCACCCGACCAGCCCACGGATTGACCGCTCACTCCCTAAGTATCTAACGCATAAATCATCAAATATACTCACCACGACGATATGCCTGACAAAAGCACCGACAGAATGAGATGGGAAAAGCTCATTTCCGACAAGCGATTCGGACTCGAGCACTATCACGACCCCAAGCCGGGAGCGCGCAATGACTTTCAGCGCGATTTTGACCGGCTGGTGTTCTCATCACCGTTTCGGCGTCTGCAAAACAAGACCCAGGTCTTCCCGTTGCCCGGCAGTATCTTTGTCCACAACCGCCTGACTCACAGCCTTGAGGTATCGTGCGTAGGCCGTTCATTGGCCAACGAGGTGGCCATACGTCTGCGCCCCCGCTATGCCGGAAATGACCGTGCGCTCGACAGCCTCAACTACATCGGCGACATCGTGGCCGCCGCATGTCTTGCCCATGACCTCGGCAATCCGCCGTTCGGACATTCGGGCGAAAAGGCCATCCAGGCCTATTTCAGCGAAGGTGCAGGCGGGCGTTTCCGCTCTCAGTTGAGCGAACGCGAGTGGAACGACCTCATACACTTCGAAGGCAACGCCAATGCCTTCCGCCTCCTCACCCATCAGTTCAACGGCCGCCGTCAGGGAGGATTCGCCATGACCTACTCCACCCTCGCCTCGATTGTTAAGTATCCCTTCGAGTCGACCCTTGCCGGCAAGCATGGCAAATTCGGCTTCTTCGCATCCGAGCATGCCGACTTCATCAGGGTGGCCGACGAGCTGGGGATGCTCCCAGCGCAGACCGACGGCAATGCCGTGAAATATTCGCGCCACCCGCTGGTCTATATCGTCGAGGCCGCCGACGACATCTGCTATGAGATAATGGACATCGAGGATGCCCACAAGCTGAAAATCCTCACTACCGACGAAGTGCTGCCACTGCTTCTCGGCTATTTCGACGAAGAGCGGCAACAGCATATGCTCAAAGTGATGAGCCACGTCGACGACCCCAACGAGAAGATAGCCTATCTGCGCTCGTGCATAGTAGGGGTGCTTGTCGGCAAGTGCGCCGATGCCTTTGCCGAGCACGAGGACGAGATACTCGGCGGCACATTCTCAGGCAGCCTGGTTGACCACATCACCCCGCTCGAAAAGGAGGGGTACAGGCGTTGCGAGGCCCTGTCGTGGGACAAGATATACTGCGCGAGCGACGTCGTGGAGATTGAGCTTGCCGGTACGCGCATCATGTCGTTTCTCATTGACGAGCTGGTCAAAGCTGTCACCGACCCGACGCTCAACTACTCGCGTCTGCTCCTGGCCAAAGTGCCGGCACAGTATGAGATACACGCACCTACCCTTTACGGAAAAATCCAGGCCGTGCTCGACCACATTTCGGGCATGACCGATGTCTATGCACTCGACCTCTACCGCCGTCTCAACGGCATGAGTCTTAAAATCAACAACTGACTATGGACAGCAAGATACGCTCACTCATATCGGCCCTGTGCCTGATGGCTGCATTCTTAGTGTCGGCCATGACAGTCGACGAGGTGCCCAACGTGCATCTCGAGTCGCGCACGCGTTACGTCTCAAACCCCTCGGGCGTACTTTCGCCCGAAGCCGTGGCCCGCATGGACAATGCCATCGGCGACCTGTGGCGGCAAAGTTCGGTTGAGATGGTCGTGGTGGCTGTCGACCAAATCGACCCGTCCATGACTCCCGAGGAATTTGCCACCGCGCTCTTTGAGAAATGGGGCATAGGCAAGAGCGATAAAGACAACGGTCTGCTCGTGCTCATTTCGCGCGACGACAAGGCCGTGCAGATACGCACCGGCTACGGAGTCGAGGGCGCGGTGCCCGACATCGTTGCCGGACGCATCATGCGCAATGCCATGTTTCCGCGTTTTCGCGAGGGGGACTATGACGGTGGAGCCGAGGCCGGAGTGGCCGCGCTGTCCAAGGTGATACTCGACCCATCCGTCAGAGATGAGCTGATGTCCGACCAGGCCAATGACAGCCGCGCCATGCGCACGGCCGACTTCAACGGCGAGCAGGTGTTCTCATTCTTCCTCGACATTGCCGGTGTGATAGCGGCCATCATGATGCTTGTGATTATCTACTACATCTATTCCACCAGGCATATGGATGATGTGGAGCGTTGGCGCAAGCTCAACACGCTGTGGCTCCCCTCGGCCATCGTGGCCTTTGTCACCCTCGGCCTCGGGGCCATACCTTTCGCCATACTCTCATGGAAGATGTACCGTGTGCGCCGTCACAAGCGCAACTGCTCGCACTGCGGCACACGCATGCAGCTGATTGACGAGACGCATGACAATGATTACCTCACCCCCTCGCAGGACCTTGAGGAGCGGCTCAACTCAGTGGACTACGATGTGTGGCACTGCCCTAAATGCGCCCAGACCGACATCTATCCGTTTGTCAACCGCTCCACCAAATATATCGAGTGCCCCTACTGTCACGCCAGAGCCATGAGCCTGTCAGACAGGCGCGTGCTACGTCAGCCCACCACCCGTCAGGAGGGTGAGGGCGTGGACATCTACTATTGCCGCAACTGCGGAAACCATGATGAAAAACGCTTCAGGATAGCCAAGAAAGTCGATGACAGTGCCGTCGTTGCCGGTGCCATACTCGGCAGTGCCATAGGCGGACGCGGAGGCAGCGGCTTTGGCGGCGGTGGTTTCGGAGGCGGCTCGTTCGGCGGAGGCCACACCGGAGGCGGCGGTGCCGGAGGCAACTGGTAATCCACCCTTAAACTTTCATCCCATTGATAAACACAGTCGCAGACTTCCTGTGCGGTTATCCGCTCTTCATCCTGCTCATTGGCGGTGGCTTCTTCCTGTTCTTTTATTCAGGGATGGTGTCGTTGCGCCATCTGCCTACCGCCCTGCGGGTCATGCGCGACAAGCAGAGCCGTGATTCCGGCAATCAGATTTCGTCGGTCCAAGCTCTTGCATCGGTCGTTGCGGCCACTGTAGGCATGGGTAATATCGCGGGCGTGGCCATAGCCCTCGTCATGGGCGGCCCGGGGGCGATATTCTGGATGTGGGTGAGCGCGCTTGTGGGCATGTCCACAAAGTTTCACGAGGGAGTCCTCACGACCAAATACAAGATGCGAAATCCTGATGGCACTCCGGGGGGCGGCACTATGCATATCATAGACCGCGGACTCGGCCGACAGTGGCACTGGCTCGCCGTCACGTTTGCCGTGGCCGGAATGTTCGGCACACTCTGTATCATGAACGCCAACCAGCTCACCGAAGCCATCGTAACCTCACTCACCACACCCGAATGGATTGATGCCAGCCCCACGCTCGGAGCGATAGCCTCGACAACGGGGTGGAGCAACATGAGTGCCCTGCGACTTATAATCGGACTCTCCATAGCCGCCGTCGTGACGCTCGTGGTGATAGGCGGAGTGAAACGCATAGCCAAAGTAGCCACATGGCTCGTACCGTTCATGGTAGGCTTGTATTTTCTCAGTGTGCTGTACATCGTACTCACTCACATTCAGGAAGTCCCGGGCGTGTTCAGGTCAATATTCGCCGAGGCGTTCAACCTGCGTGCCGGATGGGGCGCACTGGCCGGCATAGCCATCATCGGAGCGCGACGTGCGGCACTCGTCAACGACGCCGGTGTGGGCACAGCCACCATCATGCACGGAGCCTCGACCAACACCGACCCTGCACGCGAAGGGCTCATAGCCATGCTCGGGCCGGGCATAGATTCGGGCCTCGTGTGCACGCTCACCGCCCTCGCCATACTCCTTTGCGGCGACATTCAGGCGGCCGAGGGCATCAAGGGGCTGGAGGTCGCGATGGGAGCGTTCGGCAACGCCATCCCTGCCGGAGAATATCTGCTCATGGCCATAGTGCTCTGCTTCGCGCTGTCGTCGATGTTCAGTTACAGCTTCTACGGACGCCGATGTGCGGCCTACCTTTTCGGCGAAAAGAGGGCGCGTGCATACACATGGTTTTTCATCGCCACGATGGTGGTGTTTGCCGTAATTCCGCTCGGCGTGGCCGTGGGATTCTGCGACCTGTTCTATGCCCTCATGGCATTCCCGACGATGGTGACGCTGCTGTTGCTGCGCCGTCAGGTGAAAAGCGAAATCGCGATGCTGGGGAGCAAAAAGGAAAAGTTTTCAACATTTTAACACGTTTTGATACTCTACAGCATTGATTTTCGGCATATTTTTTCTTACTTTGCAAAGAAAACATCCCGTGCTCAGACCGCAGCATGCCTGACATCAATCTGCCGGGCATCAGGCTGCGTCTATAACGCACCGACCGCTAAACCGAAGATATGGGCAAAATCATCGCTATAGCCAATCAGAAGGGGGGTGTGGGCAAGACCACAACCACCATTAACCTCGCGGCCTCACTCGCCGCCGAAGGCAAGCGCACACTCATTATCGACGCCGACCCGCAGGCCAATGCGACGTCAGGCTACGGAATTGACCCCAAGAAGATGCCGTCGTCAATCTACGAATGCCTCGTGGACGAGTATCCTATGGAAGGCTCGCAGGTGGCCACATGTTGCGAGGGCCTCGACCTCGTGGGCTCACGCATCGACCTCGCCGGAGCCGAGATTGAGCTTATCAACAAGCCGTCGCGCGAGAATGTGCTGAAAAAGGCCATCGCCCCGATAGCCGACAAGTATGACTACATACTCATCGACTGCTCACCCTCGCTCGGACTCATAACGGTCAACGCCCTCACGGCTGCCGACTCGGTGATAATACCTGTCCAGGCCGAATACTTCGCGCTCGAGGGCATCACCAAGCTGCTCAACACCATCCGCATCATCAAGTCGCGCCTCAACCCGTCACTCGAAATCGAAGGCTTCCTCCTGACCATGTATGACGCCCGTCTGCGCCTCGCCAATCAGATTTACGAGGAGCTGAAAGGCCACTTCGGCCCGATGGTGTTTGACACGGTAATCCCCCGCAACATCCGTCTCAGCGAGGCCCCGAGCCACGGACTCCCCGTGATACTCTACGACCCCGCATCGCGCGGAGCCACATCACACACTGCCCTTGCAAAAGAGCTGATTGCCAAAAACGGACGCTAACCACTATATAGACCCTTCATCACCGCAATGTCAGTAAGCAAACGACCCGCCCTCGGGCGCGGACTCGACTCACTAATAGCAATGGACGACGCGCCCGCACGCGATGCATCGGCCATCAACGAGATTGAACTCTCGCGCATCTCCCCCAACCCTGACCAGCCCCGAACGATTTTCGAGGAGGAGGCCCTGGAGGAGTTGAGCCGTTCGGTGCGCGAATACGGCATCATACAGCCTATTTCGCTGCGCAAGACCGGCCCCGACTCCTACCAGATTATAGCCGGTGAGCGTCGTTACCGCGCCGCACTCATGGCAGGGCTGTCGACCGTGCCGGCCTATATCCGCACAGCCGACGATGCCACCATGACCGAGATGGCCCTCATCGAGAATATCCAGCGCGAGGACCTCAACGCCATAGAAATCGCCCTCACATTCAAGAAACTCATCGACCGCTACGAACTGACCCAGGAGCGGCTGAGCGAGCGCATAGGCAAGAAGCGCGCCACCGTGGCCAACTTCCTGCGACTGCTGCGTCTGCCCGCCGAGGTGCAGCTCGGACTCCGCGACCGCCGCATAGACATGGGCCATGCCCGTGCCCTTCTGAGCATTGACGACCCCAAGCTGCAGCTGCGTCTCTATAACGAAATCCTCGCCCAGGGACTGTCGGTGAGACGTGTCGAGGAGCTTGCCAAGAAGTATCAGCAGGCCTCGCTCAAAGGTGAGAATCCCGAAGCCAAGGAGGAGAAAAGATTTTCTAACAAAGATTTTGATATTTTAAGAGACCACCTCTCGCACCGCTTCTCGACCCCGGTGAAAGTGTCATGCGACGCTTCGGGAAAAGGTAAAATATCGTTCTCGTTCCGCAACGACGATGAACTACAAAGATTAATTGCTATCTTTGACACTGCAAAACAGTAAACGCGCAATGTATTCCAGCAGAAAGGAAACCATAGCTACATACATCCGACATCACATTGCGGCTCCGGTAATCGCACTCATCTTCGCGCTTGCCGGGTCGCTGAGCGTATATGCCCAGGACCCCGAGCCTGTCAATCCCGACAGGCCTGACCGTCCGAACCGCCCTGTGCGTCCGCAACGCCGCACCACGTCGCCAATCAACGAACTCCCCGACTCAATCTCACTCGGCCAGCCTGACGGCGTGCCCATTATGGTGGTGGGCGACAGCATCTCGGCCTCGGGCGACTCACTCGCAATAGTCCCGGTAGATTCCGCCCTTGTGCTCGCCAAGCCCGAGTACGAGGAGCGTAAATTCACATTCATGCCCGACCCGACCAAAGCGGTGTGGATGTCGGCACTCTTCCCCGGCCTCGGCCAGCTCTACAACCGCCGCTACTGGAAACTCCCCATCGTCGTGGGTGCCTTTATGGGACTCGGCTATGCAACGTCGTGGAACAATACCATGCTCCGCGACTACACGACCGCCTACAGCGACATTATGGACAACGACCCCACGACCAAGAGCTACATGGACTTCTTCGCCCCGACCGTAAAGGAGGAGGACCTTGACCGCACGTGGCTAACCAACCTGCTGCGCACACGCAAGAACTATTTCAGGCGCAACCGCGACCTGTGCATCATATGTATGATAGGCGTATATCTCGTGGCTATGGTCGACGCGTATGTCGACGCCCAGCTGGCCCACTTCGACATATCCCCCTCACTGTCAATGGATGTCGCGCCCGCATTGATGAACAACGACCTGCGCAGCGGCTCCACACGGCCAAGCATCGGCCTGTACTGGGCCTTGAATTTCTGACCAGTCATCACCCTTCAGCCCGTCTTGACGTGGCGGACGTGAAGTCAACATATCACATCAAAAAATGAAACAGACCCTTCTATCTATCATTTTAGGATTCGGCAGTGTAGTCATGGCATCGGCTGCCACTGTGCCGTCGATACTCGAACTGCGCCACTCAATAACCGACGACAACATCATCGCTCCCGAAAGTTTCGAGACGCAGACACGACTGCTTGAAGAGAATTTCTACCTGAAAAACTATGTGGTGCCCGGTGTCGATACCGGCAACTCCACCACAGCCACCCCTGCCGAATACGAGCAGCGGCTCACCAAACTCCCCACGGTCATCGACCTCCCCTACAACTCCATAGTCAAGAACTATATCGAGATGTATCTCACCCGCCGTCGCGGACTCGTGGCCGACATGCTCGCGCTCCACAACTATTACGGCAGATTTTTCGAGGAGGAGCTTCTGAAAGAGGGAATGCCTGTCGAGCTTGAATACCTCCCCGTAATCGAGTCGGCCATCAACCCCAACGCCGTGTCACGTGCCGGAGCCGTGGGACTGTGGCAGTTCATGCCCGCGACAGCCAAGGGGCTGGGCATGGAAATCAACTCGCTCGTGGACGAGCGTCGTGACCCGCGCATATCGTCTCGCAACGCCGCCCGCTATCTCAAACAACTCCACGACATATATAACGACTGGTCGCTTGCCATCGCCGCCTACAACTGCGGCCCGGGCAACGTCAACAAGGCCCTGCGCCGCGCAGGTGCCGAGGGGGATGTCAAGAAAGACTTCTGGGACATCTACAACTATCTCCCCTCCGAGACCCGCGGCTATGTGCCCGCGTTCATCGCCGCAAACTATGTGATGAACTACTACCGCCAGCACGGCATATCGCCCACCATCGTGAAGCGTCATCTCACTACCGACACCGTGCGCATCAACAAGTATGTGCACTTCAATCAGATAGCCGCTGTGCTCAACATACCTGTCGAAGAAATCAGGATGCTTAATCCGCAGTTTCTCAAGGATGTGATTCCCGGCGACTACCGCCCCTACAACCTCACACTCCCCACCCAGCAGTGTCTCAGCTACATAATGAGCGAGAAGCGCATTCTCGATTATGACAGCGACCTGTATGCCCGCCGCACCACTGCCGAGCCTGGCGGCACCACCCCGGCAGTCGCTCTGACATCCGACGGCGGCCAGGCCAACCTCGCCAACGCAAGCCGTCAGACTGCCAATGCGGAGGAGAATCACGAGATAGCCTCACAATCCACCGAGCGCACCGTGACAAAGACCCACGTGGTGCAGCGTGGCGAAAATATACGTGACATAGCCAAACTGTATGGCGTATCGGCCACCGACATCAAACGATGGAACAAACTGCGCCGCGGCAAAGTCAAGGAGGGCGACCGACTGACAGTCGAAGTCGTGGAGCATGTCACACCCGACGAAGTGCACGTTGTAGCCGCTCCCGAGGTGGCACAGGTATTCCCCAAGGATGAGAAGCCTGCCGAGACAGCCGAGCCTTCAACAACCCCTACAACAACAAAATCAGGCTCGGCCACCAGGACTGAGACCAAGCCCGCCCCCGCTCCCGTCAAAGAGAACACCCAGCGCACCAAAGCCACCAAAACCTCGGTGCACAAGGTGAAGAAAGGCGACACACTTGACCGCATAGCCAAGAAATACGGCACCACAGTGGCCGCAATCCAGGCAGCCAACGGCATGAAGAAGGGCGACACCCGCATCCAGATAGGCCAGAATCTCAAGATTCCGGCAAAGGGCGGCACTGCCAAATCGTCGAAAAAGTCAAGCAGAAAAAGACGCCGCTAAAGAATGAAGGAAACACGCACCCAATTCGCTACACGCCTCGGCGTGATAGCCACCACAGTAGGCTCGGCCGTCGGGCTGGGCAACATATGGCGTTTCCCATATGAAGCCGGAGTGCACGGCGGAGGTGCGTTTCTGCTTATCGACCTCTTCTTTATATTTATAATAGGTGTGCCCGTAGTCTGCGCCGAGTTCATAATCGGACGTCACACGGGGTCAAACATCCGCGGAGCCTTCCGCGCACTCGCCCCTGGACGCCAGTGGGGACTGGTCAGCTACATCGGACTGTGCGCGTCGGTGATGATTCTGAGCTTCTACTCGGTAGTGGCCGGATGGACCATGCACTACACCGTCAAATCCATCGGAGGCTTTTCAGGCGTCACCACGCCCGAGGCTTTGCATGCCCAGTTTGACGCATTCGCTTCAAGCGACATCGCCCCGACAGCATGGACACTCATATTCCTCGCCGTCAACTATCTGATACTCTCGCGCGGCGTGCAGAAGGGCATCGAGCGCATGAGCAACATACTCATGCCTATGCTTTTTGTAATACTCCTGCTTTTTACGGTCAACTCGCTCATGATGCCCGGCGCGTCAGACGGTCTGAAATTCCTTTTCACACCGAATTTCAGCGAGATTACCCCCTCGGTCGTGCTCGGTGCGATGGGCCAGGCGTTCTTTACACTCAGCCTTGGTCTCGGATGCCTGATTACATACTCCAGCTACTTCAAGCGCGAGACACCGCTGCTGCGCACATCGCTTATCACCGCCGGACTTGACACCCTCGTGGCCATACTTGCCGGCATAATCATCTTCCCGGCTGTATTCACATTCGGTCAGGAACCGGCTACGGGCCCGAAGCTGGTGTTTGAGGTACTCCCGTCAATATTCGCCAACATGGGCGGCGGGGCGATATGGTCGACACTCTTCTTCCTCCTGCTGTTCCTCGCATCGCTCACCTCCACAATCTCTATGGCCGAAATCACCATAGCATATTTCGAGGAGGAGTTCGGCATGAAGCGCAAGAAAGCGACCGCTATAAGCATAGCCGTCTCGATGGTGCTCGGCACGCTGTGCGCACTCTCGTTCGGCTCGCTCGGAGGAGTGAAACTGTTCGGCATGACGCTGTTCAACCTCTTCGACTACACATCATCCAACATCCTGCTCCCCATCGGCGGCATGATTATATCACTGTTTGTCGGGTGGGTGCTCGACCGCTCGATAGTCAGGGGCGAACTCCTTGCCGGCGGCGGCAGAATTACCGGCTGGGGAGTCAGCACGGTGGTGTTCTGCCTCAGATGGCTCGCCCCGGTGTGCATAGGGCTGGTGTTTGTCTACGGGCTTAACATCTTCTGAGAACCAAGCGGAAAATATGTTATACAACAGTCGTTTATAACACCTTGAATATTCTTCAGACGGTTTTTAATGAAAAATTTCTTTAATTAAGAAATATTCCGTTATCTTTGCATAGGAAAAACTGTGCGGAGTAAGGCCACGGCCTATTCCGCCACTGTATATGACTGAGAATTAATACCATAAATCATGGCAGAAAAGAAAGAAAAATTGTTTGAGCAGTTTCCCCCGATTTCCACTGCAGAATGGAAAGCCAAGGTGGAGGCTGACCTGAAAGGTGCTCCATTTGACAAGAAACTTGTGTGGCGCACCAACGAGGGCTTCAATGTCCAGCCCATGTATCGACTGGAAGACATCGAGGACCTTGCCACTACCAACTCTCTCCCCGGAGAATATCCTTACCTTCGCGGCACCCGCACTGACAATGACTGGCTCGTGCGTCAGGAGATTATCGCCGAGACTCCCGAAGAGGCCAACCGCATCGCCCTCGACGTGCTCACCAAGGGTGTGACATCGCTCGGATTCAAGGTGCAGGAGCCTACAGCCGAGGCTGTGGCCGCCATGCTCAACGGCATCGACCTCTCGAAAATCGAGGTAAACTTCACCTGCTGCCTCAAGAAGGCCCTTCCCCTCGCCCAGGCTCTCGTGGCATACGTCAAGGAGAATGGCTGTGCCGAGACATTCAAGGGTTCAATCGACTTCAACCCCTTCAAGAAACCCCTCCGCAAGGGTGTTGAATTCTCGGCTGCCCAGCTCACCGAGATGGCTTGCAATCTGCTCGACGCTGTGAAGGATGTGCGCGGTCTGCGCGTACTCGCCGTCAACAGCGACATGCTCAGCAACGCCGGCGCATATATCTATCAGGAACTCGGCTATGCCCTCGCCTGGGGTGCTGACTGGCTCACACTCCTCACCGAGGCCGGACGCAGTGCCGCCGAGGTGGCTTGCCGCATCAAGTTCAATATGGGCGTGTCGAGCAACTTCTTCATGGAGCTGTCAAAGTTCCGCGCCGCCCGCATGCTTTGGGCTCAGATTGTGGCCCAGTACAAGCCCGAGTGTGACTGCGCCGCCAAGATGATGGCTCACGCAACAACCTCGCGCTTCAATCAGACCCTCTATGACGCACACGTCAACCTGCTCCGCAGCCAGACCGAATCAATGTCGGCCGCACTCGCAGGTGTCGATTCTATAACCGTCACCCCGTTTGACGCCCCCTTCAAGACTCCCGACGAATTCTCAGAGCGCATCGCCCGCAACCAGCAGCATCTGCTCAAAGAGGAGAGCCACCTCGACAAGGTAATCGACCCCGCCGGTGGTTCATATTACGTGGAGACCCTTACAGTGGCCATCTCTAAGGAGGCCTGGAAGCTCTTCCTCGACGTTGAGGAGAAGGGCGGTTTCCTCGCATGCTGCAACAGCGGCGAGGTGCAGAAGGCCGTGCGTGAGAGCGCAGAGAAGCGTCACACCGACGTGGCCCGCCGCAAGGAGATACTCCTCGGCACCAACCAGTATCCCAACGTCAACGAGATGGCTGCCGACAAGATTGTCGAGCTTCAGGGCTCACTCCCCTGCTCATGCCACGGAGGCAACGGTTGCGAGACCGAGGGCGGACTGCCCACCAAGCGCGCATCAAGCGACTTCGAGGAACTCCGCTTGGCCACCGAGGCCGCCGCAAAGCGTCCTAAGGTGTTCATGCTCACCATCGGCAACCTGGCCATGCGCCTTGCCCGCGCACAGTTCTCGGGCAACTTCTTCGGGTGTGCCGGTTATGAGATTATCGACAACCTCGGTTTTAACACCGTGGAGGAAGGCGTAGACGCTGCTCTCGAGAAGGGTGCCGACATCGTGGTGCTCTGCTCGAGTGACGTCGAGTATGCCGAGTTTGCCCCCGCAGCATTCAAGTATCTCAACGGCCGTGCCGAGTTTGTAGTGGCAGGTGCCCCCGCATGCATGGAGGACCTCAAGGCTCAGGGCATCAACGACTATGTGCATGTACGCTGCAACGTGCTTGACACCCTGCGCGACTTCAACAACCGTCTGCTCAATAAGTAAACCATTCATTCCCTATAAGATATGAAACCCAATTTCAAAGACATTGACATTGTAAAAGACGCTTTCGGCGACCGTCACGCCGCCGAGAACAAGGGGGAAGAATGGCTCACCCCCGAGCTTATCCCCGTTAAGCCCATATATACCAAGGACGACCTCGAAGGACTCGAGCACCTCAACTACGTGTCGGGTATCCCCCCGTTCCTGCGTGGCCCGTACAGCGCGATGTACCCCCTTCGCCCCTGGACCATCCGCCAGTATGCAGGTTTCTCGACCGCTGCCGAGTCAAACGCATTCTACCGCCGCAACCTTGCAGCCGGTCAGAAGGGCCTGTCGGTGGCATTCGACCTCGCCACACACCGCGGATATGATGCCGACCATGAGCGCGTGGTGGGTGACGTAGGCAAGGCCGGTGTGTCAATCTGCTCGCTCGAAGACATGAAGGTGCTCTTCGAGGGCATACCCTTGAACAAGATGTCAGTCTCCATGACCATGAACGGTGCAGTGCTCCCCGTGCTCGCATTCTATATCAACGCAGGTTTGGAGCAGGGCGCGAAGCTCGAGGAGATGGCCGGTACAATCCAGAACGACATCCTCAAGGAGTTCATGGTGCGCAACACCTATATCTACCCGCCGGAATTCTCGATGCGTATCATCGCCGACATCTTCGAGTACACCTCGCAGAACATGCCCAAGTTCAACTCCATCTCTATCTCGGGCTACCACATGCAGGAGGCCGGTGCAACATGCGATATTGAGCTGGCCTACACCCTCTGCGACGGTCTTGAATACCTCCGCGCAGGTGTCAACGCCGGTATCGACATCGACGCCTTCGCTCCGCGTCTCTCGTTCTTCTGGGCCATCGGCATGAACTACTTCATGGAGGTTGCCAAGATGCGCGCCGCACGTCTGCTCTGGGCCAAGATTGTCAAGCAGTTCAACCCCAAAAACCCCAAATCGCTCGCACTGCGCACACACTCGCAGACCTCGGGCTGGTCACTCACCGAGCAGGACCCCTTCAACAACGTAGGCCGTACATGTATCGAGGCTATGGGCGCAGCTCTCGGCCACACCCAGAGTCTCCACACCAACGCCCTCGACGAGGCCATCGCCCTCCCCACCGACTTCTCGGCACGTATCGCACGTAATACCCAGATTTACATCCAGGAGGAGACTATGGTGACCAAGCAGGTCGACCCGTGGGGCGGCTCATATTACGTGGAGGCTCTCACCAACGAGATTGCCCACCGCGCATGGGAGCACATCCAGGAAATCGAGAAGCTCGGCGGCATGGCCAAGGCTATCGAGAGCGGTCTGCCCAAGATGCGTATTGAGGAGGCTTCGGCCCGCACTCAGGCCCGCATCGACTCAGGCCGTCAGACCATCGTGGGTATCAACAAGTATCGTCTCGACCACGAGGACCCCATCGACATCCTCGAGATTGACAACACCGAGGTGCGCAAGGACCAGGTGGCACGACTCGTTGACCTCAAGGCCCACCGCGACGAGGCCGCTGTCAAGAAGGCCCTCGAAGCCATCACCGAATGCGTGCGCACCAAGAAGGGCAACCTCCTCGACCTCGCAGTCAAGGCTGCCGGTCTGCGTGCCACACTCGGCGAGATTTCAGATGCCTGCGAAGAGGTCGTAGGCCGTTATAAAGCAGTAATCAGAACTATTTCAGGCGTGTACTCATCAGAAACCAAGCAGGACCCCGACTTCATCAAGGCACAGCAGATGTGCGAGGAGTTTGCAAAGCGCGAAGGCCGTCAGCCTCGCATCATGATTGCCAAGATGGGCCAGGACGGTCACGACCGCGGCGCAAAGGTTGTAGCCACCGGCTATGCCGACTGCGGATTTGACGTGGACATGGGTCCCCTCTTCCAGACTCCTGCCGAGGCTGCCCGCATGGCTGTGGAGAACGACGTCCACATCCTCGGCGTGTCATCACTCGCCGCAGGCCACAAGACTCTCATCCCGCAGGTAATCGAGGAGCTCAAGAAGCTCGGCCGCGAGGACATTCTCGTAACCGCCGGCGGTGTAATCCCCGCTCAGGACTACGACTTCCTCTACAAGGCCGGTGTTGCCGCAATCTTCGGCCCCGGCACCCGCATCCCCCTCTCGGCCATCAAGATGCTCGAGATTCTTGAAGGTGAATAAGAAGATGTGGTAATTGCATCATATCACTAACATCAGCAGTGGCGGCGAGAATACAATCCTGACCGCCACTGCTTTTTATACTTCCAAACGATAAGGTAATGAGAGCACTAATTGTCACCAACATGTATCCGACCGACGCGAGTCCGTATTACGGCATATTCGTGAAGGAACAGCTCGATGCCGTGACACACTTCCATCCCGATGTGCACTATGACGTGTATTTCGCTGACGGACGCGTGAACAAACTCAACTACCTGAAATCAGTGTTTGAGGTCGACCGTCTCGTCAGACACGGCGATTATGACCTCGTGCACATACATTACGGATTGGCCGGACTCTTCATGCTCAATCCGTTCAGACACAAAATACCTTCGCTCGTGACCCTGCACGGCGGAGACATCCAGATTGAACAGGGGAAAAAATATCAGGTAGCCATAAGCAAACGTGTGATAGCACGTGCAAACGCTGCGATAACGCTTAATGACAGCATGACCGCGCTGTGCAGCAAGTACAGCAGGAATCTGCACCAGTTACCCTGTTCAGTCAACATCGAACTGTTTACCCCGCCGTCTACCCCAAGGGCAAAGACCGCCGGAAGCATCAACCTGGTGTTTCCCGGAAGCCCTTCAAGAACGGTAAAGAACTACCCGCTGTTCAAGGCCACCGTCACACTTCTGCAAAACCATTACGGACTGCATATTAACGAGATTATACTCGAGAATATGACACGTGTAGAGATAGCCGACGCTCTTCGCCGGGCCGACCTCATGCTCCTGACTTCAATCTCCGAAGGGTCGCCGCAGGTGGTCAAGGAGGCAATGGCCACCAATCTGCCCGTCGTATCCACTAATGTCGGCGACGTCACCACCCTTCTTGACGGCGTGGCCGACAGCTATGTCACCGACAGTACGCCAGAAGCTCTCGCAGCCAAAGTCATGCAATCCTTAAAGCTGTCAGGCACAGGCATGACCGGGCGTGAAAGACTGATACAGCTCGGCCTTGACGACAACACCGTGGCCAATAAGATTTACGACATCTATTCATCACTAATCAATACAAACAGAGGAGCGTAGCAAACCGTCATCGTACACTCCCAAAAACTGCAACCATATATGAATGATTTTACCTACATCACGCCGACACGATATGTGTTCGGACACGATGCCGAGAGCAAAGTCGGGGCACTGGCCATCGCCAACGGCATAAGGCACGCACTCGTGGTCTACGGCAAGGGCAGCGTGGTCAGGAGCGGACTGCTCGGACGAGTAAAGGATTCACTTGAAAAATCCGGAGTAAAGGTAACCGAACTTGGCGGCGTACAGCCCAACCCGACCGACGAAAAGGTCTATGAAGGCATAGCCCTCGGCCGTAAGATGCTCGTGGAGGGGGTGATTGCCGTAGGCGGAGGCTCGGCCATAGACACCGCCAAAGCCATCGCCGCCGGCATACCCTACAACGGTGACTTCTGGGACTTCTACGCCGGAAAGACCTTGGTGGAGAAAGCTCTGCCCATAGGGGTGGTGCTCACCATCCCCGCCGCCGGTAGCGAGGGCAGCGGCAACTCGGTAATCACCCACCGCAACGGCATGAAGAAGATTTCACTGCGCACCGACATGGCCCTGCGTCCGAAATTCTCATGCCTCAACCCCGAGCTAACATTCACCCTGCCCCCCTATCAGACGGCATGCGGCATATGCGACATGATGATTCACATCTTCGAGCGTTACTTCTCACCGACTCCCGCCGTGGAGGTGACCGACCGAGTGGCAGAAGGGCTGATTATGGCAATCATGACCGAGGCTCCGAAGGTGATGAAGTCGCCATGCGACTACGACGCTCGTGCCAATATAATGTGGAGCGGAACACTCGCCCACAACGGACTCTGCGGCACAGGACGTGCCGAGGACTGGACCTCACACTTCATGGAGCATGAGGTGAGCGCGCTCTATCCCGAAGTGGCTCACGGTGCCGGACTCGCCGTCATGGTGCCCGCATGGATGACATATGTCGCACAGCGCAAGCCGGGCAAAGTGGCCCAGCTCGCCCGCAGAGTGATGGGCGTGACGTGTGACGATGACATGGAGGCCGCAAAGGAAGGCATCAAGCGTCTGCGCGAGTTTTTCTGCTCGCTCGGTCTGCCCTCTACGCTCACCGAACTCGGCGTGAAGGAGTCAGACATCCCTGTAATGGTGGAAAAACTACACATAAACAAAGGCCCACAGGTGGGAGCCTATGTGCCTTTGACGTCAGCCGACACGGCAGAAATCTACCGTATCGCAATGTGAGAAACTGAATTCTAAAATCTACCGTATCGCAATGTAAGAAACCTAATTCCAAAAAGGTACACAAGAACATAAGGGACAAAGGCGACATAAGTTTTTATTATTCTATATATCAAGAATAAAAATCTCTTATGTCGCCTTTGTCCCTTATGTCCTTATGTCCCCTTTTTTGAGGACTAATCTATTTTATGAGTACATTTTCTCTCGGGCTGCGAGGACTTTTGCATCGGTGATGTAGTCGTCGTAGTCCATGAGTTTGTCAATCGTGCCCTTGGGTGTCAGCTCGATTATGCGGTTGCAGACGGTCTGGATGAACTCGTGGTCATGGCTCGAGAGGAGCAGATTGCCCTTGAAGCCCTGCAGAGTGTTGTTGAACGCCTGGATTGACTCGAGGTCGAGATGGTTGGTGGGCGAGTCGAGTACGAGAGTGTTGGCATCGGTCATCATCATGCGCGCAATCATACAGCGCATCTTCTCGCCACCCGAAAGCACCGAAGCCTTCTTGAGCACCTCCTCGCCCGAGAAGAGCATCTTGCCGAGGAATCCCTTGAGATAAATCTCGGAATTGTCGGTAGAATACTGCGAGAGCCAGTCTACGAGGTTAAGGTCGGTGTTGAAGAACGCCGTATTGTCAAGGGGCAGATAGGCCGTGGTGATGGTCTGGCCCCACTCGTATGTGCCGGAATCAGGCTTGCGGTTGCCGGTGATAATCTCGAAGAGGGCTGTCATGGCACGCGGGTCATGGCTGAGGAATGCAATCTTGTCGCCCTTCTCCACCTGGAAATTCACGTCGCTGAACAGCACCTCGCCATCAACGCTGGCCGAGAGGCCCTTGACTTCAAGAATCTTGTTACCCGGCTCACGGTTGGGGGTGAAGATGATGCCCGGATAGCGGCGCGACGAGGGCTGAATCTCCTCGACATTGAGTTTCTCGAGCATCTTCTTGCGCGATGTGGTCTGCTTTGACTTGGCGACATTCGCGCTGAATCGCTGAATGAACTCAAGGAGCTCCTTGCGTTTCTCCTCGGCCTTCTTGTTGGCCTGCTGTTGCTGACGCAGAGCCAGCTGCGAGGACTCATACCAGAAGCTGTAGTTGCCGGCAAAAAGTGTGAGCTTGTTGTAGTCGATATCGAGAGTGTGAGTGCAGACAGAGTCGAGGAAGTGACGGTCGTGGCTGACGACGAGCACCGTGTTCTCAAACTTCGAGAGGTAATCCTCAAGCCAAGCCACAGTGTCGAGGTCGAGGTCGTTGGTAGGCTCGTCGAGCAGGAGGTTGTCGGGGTTGCCGAATAGAGCCTTGGCAAGCAGCACGCGCACCTTCTCGTTACCGCTCATGTCGCGCATGAGTGTGTAGTGCTTGTCCTCCTTGATGCCGAGGCCGCTGAGAAGTGCGGCAGCCTCGCTCTCGGCGTTCCATCCCTCAAGCTCGGCGAAACGCTCCTCAAGTTCCGAGGCACGGATGCCGTCGGCATCGCTGAAATCCTCCTTGGCATAGAGCGCGTCCTTCTCCTGCATGATGTCCCACAGCACAGTGTGGCCGCGGAGCACGGTCTCGAGGACGGTGCAGTCGTCAAACTTGAAGTGGTCCTGCTCGAGCACGCTCATACGCTCGCCCGGGCCTTGAGTCACAGTGCCGTGCGTGGGGGTGAGCTGGTCGCTGAGTATGCGCATGAGTGTCGACTTGCCTGCGCCGTTCGCTCCGATGATTCCGTAGCAGTTGCCGGGTGTGAATTTCAGATTAACGTCCTGAAACAGCACCCTTTTACCAAATTGTATCCCTAAATTGTTTACAGCTATCATATTCAAGAAAAATTTCAGGGTGCAAAGTTACGAAATTTTTCTCAAACTCTAAGCATCAGTTGCTCTTCCATTTGGCGTTGCGCTGCACATAGTCGGTGAGATAGACCGTGAAGAGCGGGAATATCACCATGCCCATAATCGGGAGCACCACGGCCACGAGCTTGCCGGCCACGGTGACGGGAGATATGTCACACCCGACCGTCGACATGTTCATGAACGCCCACCACAGGGCCGACCAATAGGTCTGAACCTGAGGATTGTAAGGCTGCTCCATCTCATAGAATATCAGCGAGCAGAAGTAGGTGGACATCAGCAGGATGACTATATAGGACATGAAGAGGCTGGTGACAGCGTTGCTCGACAGGTAACCCATGACGATTGACATTGCCAACGCTCCGCGCGCAAGGGGGATAAAACGCACGAAATACAGCACCTCGCCCGACAGGCTGATGTCAAGATAGTTTATAATATTAAGGTAGGGAATCGAGAGCACAAGGAACGCAATCCTGCGCTTGAAGAAGCTCCACTTGTCATGCGCATAGGCCAACTCCACGAAAAAATCAGCCATAAAGAAGATGCACACCCAGAACTGAAACACCATATAGCGGTGGTTGTCGAGAAAATCAACCTTGTTGAAGGTGTCGACCGAGATAAACACAATCAGCAGGGTCGAGAGCACAATCACCAGCAGGTTCATTACCGTGATGATGCGCGGGGTGTGATGAGAAGGGGCGGGTGATGATGCCGCCACAGTTGATGCGTGAGAATTGTCCATAGCCGTAGCTTTTAGAGCTTTAACATAAGTTAAACAACTATGCTCTCATAAAAGTTGCGTCACAGGGTAGTCTTATGCAGTTCAGGCCGATAATTCGGCATAACTCTTTAACATCAAGGCGATTGCATAGGGGGGGATGTCACCCAGCCGCTCGCGCAGCAGTGCCAGGAGCTGTGCCTTCTGCTTTTTCACAGTGATTTCGGCCACTCCGAGCCTTTGGGCAATCTCGGCATTCTTCAACCCCTCGCTATAGCTCATGCGCAGGATTGTGCGGTATCTCAGCGGCAGTGACTCGATGGCGGCATGGAGCATGTCGAGCGTCTCCTGCTCGAGGATAGCCACGTCAAGGTCGGGGGTGACCGGCTCCTGCTCAGATGAGTCGAGGTAATTGTTCCGCGAGCGATGCTTCCTCACCAGCCCTACCGAGCTGTGGAATATACATTTAAGTATATAGGCATACCATGCCATCGACGTCTTTAGCCCGGCACGCTGTGTGTAGGAGCTCATCACGGCATCCTGCACGCAGTCCTCTGCGAGATATGACAACTCATCGCCGAGCTGCCTGGACGCGTAGACAAGCAAGCCCGGATACAGGTGCTCATAGAACGGCGTGACATCGCCCGCTATGAACGACCGATATATGGAGTCATAATCATACACACTGCAAATATAGCCAATTTCCTCCTAAAGACAAGCATTAAATATCATTTTGCCAAAAAAATTCTAAAAATAGTAAAAATATAATATACTTTTCCTGGCCCATCGCTCTTTACCAATAACAAGCGACAAAAACCATGGACACAATACAGCGACTACTATACCGCCATGCCATCGGGCAGTGCACTGCCGACGAGAAGGAACAGCTCAGGCAGTGGGCTGAGGGCAACCCCGCCCGTCAGGCCATGCTCGACCGTCTTGCCGACCCCGAATACATAGCCGGGCAGCTCGGCAAACGCGAGATTGTGCCCATTGACCGACCGATGGCCGAAATGCGACGCCACATAGCCCTTTCGCGCCGTCCGCGCATCAGGATGATGTCAATAGCCGCATCAATCGTCGCTCTCTTCGCACTGGCTTCAACCTATATTATATATAACCGTCATGACGTGGCCGACAACACCCCCGCCCCCGTTGCCGCCGCCAGCCAATCAGCCCCCATTAGCATCGGCGAGATACAGCCCGGCACCACACGCGCCAGGCTTATCTCAACGTCGGGCGAGGCAATCAACCTCACAGCCATCGACACCACACGAGTGGCGAGCGGCATGCTTGCGTCGCAGAACTGCGCCGTGACCCACGCCCCCGAGCTGTGTCTCGACGTGCCGCGTGGAGGCGAATTTAAAATCACGCTCGAGGACAGCACACAGGTATGGCTCAACTCCGAGTCCACCCTGCGCTATCCCGAGGTGTTCAGCCCCACGGAGCGAAGGGTGCAGGTGACAGGCGAGGCATATTTCGTTGTCGCGCGTGACGATTCGCGCCCCTTCTATGTCGAGACCAAGGAGCAGACGGTGAGGGTGTACGGCACGGCGTTCAACATCCGCGCCTATGCCGACGACCCGTACGTATGCACCACCCTCGAGCACGGCTCGATATCCATTACGCGGCGTGACCGCGCTTCGGGCGAGGTGATGCTCCTGCCCGGCCATCAGGCCCGACTTGACCGCACCGACTGCGCCCTTGACCTCAGGGTGGTCGACCCGAAGGTAATCACCGGCTGGAGACACGGGCGGTTCGTATTCGAGGAGCAGCCCCTCTCGGGCATCATGCGCGACCTGAGCCGATGGTATGACTTCCGTTACGAGTTTGCCGAGCCTGAGCTTGAGCAGATAGTGTTCATGGGCAGCATACCGCGCTACGCCGACTTTGCCACAGCCATCTCCATCATCGAGAAGAGCGGAGGGCTGAGCTTCACCACCGAGGGTGACAAGGTGGTAATCTCCCGCAAATAACAATTCTTATCACATAAACCTCTTATCATTTTATCAATCAATCATTTTACACAATGAAAAAAGTGCTATTAGTCTTACTGCTTGCCGTCACGCTGCTTGTGCCGCTCAACGGTTATGCTCGGACGTACAGTGCGACGTTTGACAAGGCCACACCCGAGGCCGTCATCAACGCACTCAAAGCTGAAACAGGTTTGGAATTCGTGTATCAGAAGGATATACTCAAACATGCCAAGACCCCTGTCACCTGCAGTTACTCGGGCCTGTCGCTCGACCAGCTGCTCAACCGCGTGCTGTCGGTCAACATGATGCTCGGCTACGAGGTGGTCGACAAGACCGTCGTGCTCAAGCAGCCCGACCTCAAAGTGGATTACGTGCAGGGCGAAATCAAAGGTATAGTATATGGTACAGAGGAGAACGAGCCATTGGCCGGTGCCACCATCATGATTGACGGCACCACCAATGTGACCGTCTCGGACATCAACGGCCGTTTCACCCTCAAGAACGTCCAGGCCCTCAACCCTATGGTGTCGGCTGTGTTCGTGGGTATGAAGCCCGCATCGGTCAAGGTGACCCCCAAGAACCAGCATGACATACGCTTTGACATGGAGACACACGTCACCATGATGAGCGAGGTGGTCGTGACCGGCTATCAGGACATCAAGAAGGAGAAGATGACCGGCTCGGTGGCCACCATCAGTGCCGACAAGCTCGACGAGCGTTATACACTCAACCTCCTCGACAACCTCGAGGGACGTGTGGCAGGTCTCTCAACCTACGGGGGCAAGCCCATCATACGCGGTGTGGGCACACTTAGCGGCTCCACAGCTCCCCTGCTCGTGGTGGACGGTCTGCCCATCGAGGGTGAGCTTGAAGACCTCAACCCCTATGACATCGAGAGCGTCAACGTGCTCAAGGATGCCGCCTCATCGGCCATCTACGGTGCGCGTGCGGCCAACGGTATTATCGTCGTGACCACCAAGAACGCCAAGAAGAAAGGCAAAATTGACATCGATTTCTCGGCCAACGTCACATGGTATGAGAACAAGAACATGGACTATCACGACAACTTCTACATGACTCCCGAGGAGCATATCAAGGCTGAGACCGACTATCTGGAGTGGAAGTATTTCGAGAATGACCCAGCACACAACAATGACCCGGCCAAGAACATCGAGACATTTGCCTCCAGCCTGGCCAAAGGCACATCATACTCCATCACCCCTATCGAATATGCCTACTATCAGCTGGCAACAGGTGTGATTGACCGCAACCAGCTCAACCAGCAGATTGCCTCGCTTGCCAACAACAACTATGCCCGCGACTATGCCGACAACATCTACCGCCGTCAGGTGATACAGCAGTACAACCTCGCGCTGCGCAGCTCGTCAGACAAGTCACGCAACAACATCGTGCTCAACTACAAGCATGACAACAGCGGCGTCATCAACCACAAGGAGGAGTGGCTCAACGTATCATACAAGGGTAGCTTTGACCTCGCCAAATGGCTCACCGCAACTGTGTCAATCAACTCAATCTACTCCACCTCGCGTGCATACGGATACGACTACAACAGCTCGGCTAACAACCCTTGGGCCTATGCTCCCTACTATCCCTTCTACAATGAAGACGGCAGCATCATGAACCAGTATCCGTGGTACAGCGGCACACGCTACTGGAATCCGGGCGAGGGCATGCACGACCTCGGCGTGAACGCCGTGGACGAGATGTATAACAACACTCAGACCAACCGCCGTCAGAACATGCGCTATCACGGCGACCTTCTCTTCAAAATCATCCCCGGCCTCACAGCCAACGCACAGTTTATCTACGAGGTGGACGAGCGCAACGAGAAGCACCTTGCCACCGAGGCCAGCCATGCTTCACGCACCCTGCGCAATGCGTATGCCTATATGAAGGACGGTAGAATCGACTATATGACACCCCGCTCGGGCGGATTCCTGCAGACCACCGAAATCACCGGCAACTACTGGACCGCACGCGGCCAGCTCAACTACTCGCGCACATTCGGCAAGCATGACATCGCTGCCATCGCCGGTATGGAGTTCCGCGAGACAACCTACAAGGGCACCAAGGCTCTTGCACTCGGATATGACGAGCAGCTGCAGTCAAGCTCGACCCACACCGTGGACTTCGGCACAATGAGCCAGATGAGAAACAGCCCGCTGTTCATGGCCGCTGACGGCGGCTTCCCTGCCAGCCAGTTTGCATTTGATCCCTATCTCCAGGACGGCATGGGTCTCGTGCCCGAGGTTCACCACCGCTATGGCTCAGGCTATGCCAACGCCACTTACACCTATGACGAAAAGTATAACGTGTTCGGTTCGTTCCGTAAGGACTATGCCGACGTCTTCGGCCTCAACTCCAAGTTCCGCGGCAAGCCGCTGTGGTCAGTCGGTGCAGGCTGGAACATCCACAACGAGGAATTCATGCATGACGTAGCTCCTTGGGTCTCGTTCCTCAAGCTCCGCTTCTCCTACGGTGTGACAGGTAATATCTATCAGGGTGCCACATCAGTAATGACTGCTTCGGCCGGTGAAATCAACAGCGTTACCAACCTGCCCTACGGCACAGTTACATCGCCCGCCAACCCCGACCTGCGCTGGGAGCAGAACCGCACCACCAACGTCGGTCTTGACTTCAGCTTCTTCAACTACCGTCTGCGCGGCTCGCTGGACTACTACAACAAGGTGGGCAAGGACATCTTTAACGGCATGAACCTCGACCCGACCACAGGCTTTACCTCCATCGTGGCCAACGCCGCCTCCATCCGCAACCGTGGTGTGGAACTCGTGGCATCGTATGACTGGTTCGTTCCCCGTTCGCGCCGTGACTTCTCCTGGACCACAAGCATGACATTCACCTACAATAAGAATGAGGTGACCGACGTGGAGAACGACGCCACCACCGCCTACAGGCTTATCTCTACCCCCTATAAGACCGGCTATCCTGTCAACGCCCTCTGGAGCTATCGCTTCGCCGGTATCTCAAACGACCTCGGTATGGAGGGTCAGACATTGTATTATGTTGAAAACGGAGCCACCTCTCACAATGCTGCAAGTAAAAGTGTGGACATCCTCGAGTTCTCAGGTCAGAGCGACCCCAAGTATATCATCGGCCTCGACAACACATTCAAGTGGAACGGCATCAGCCTCGGCTTTGTCCTCGCCTACTATGGAGGACATAAGATGCGTGCTCTACCCAAAAACGAGGCATTCTCAACATACTGCAACCCGTTGGCATCATACTTCAACAACGCCTGGACTCCCGAGAATCCCACCAATACCCCGGGCTTGGGCAAGTATGCATCGACGGCAATCGGAAGCGACCCCAGCTATGCCAACAATGCCATACATGACGCATCGTTCCTCAAACTGCGCAACCTGGTGCTGGGCTACACCGTGCCCGAGAACTGGACACGCCGTTTCGGTGTCAACCTGCTCACCGTGCGCTTCCAGGTCAACAACCCCAAGGCCCTCTGGACCGCTAACGACCTGGGCGTAGACCCCGAGACACTGGGCATACGTAACCCCGCCTCCTACATGGTAGGTCTGAACCTCAATCTCTGATGAGAGAGTTTATCAGTTTAAAGTTTACCGACAATAAGCATAAATCAATATGAATATCAAACATATAGCGGCAGGTATGCTTGCCGCAGGCTTCATGCTCAGCTCCTGCGCCGACTTCACGGAGATTGACCCCAAGGGCAAGAACCTTCTCACCAACGTATCCGACCTCGAGCTGCTGCTCAACGCGGAGTACTCTATGACTGCCACCACGATGCAGGAGATATGCGGCGACCTCGTGTACACCTACGAGCCTCTCGCCACAAAAATCAATCCCCCGGTCAAGACCTCGTTCTCAATCATCGTAGGCTGGGATGAGGCCGGACATGACGAGAAGCTGCCCGAGCTCACCGCAAGCGACTCGTACTACGCAAACTGCTACGAGTACATAGGCCGCATAGCCAACCCTATCCTCGAGAAGGCTGACGCCGCCAACGGCTCGGAGGCGGAACGCATGGCCGTTAAGGCCGAGGCGTATGTGATACGCGCCTACTTCCACTATCTCGCCGTGCAGAAGTTCGCCCCCGCCTATGACAAGGCCACAGCCTCGTCGACCGTGGCTCTCGCCTATGTCAAGGAGGGTCAGGACATCAAGCTGCCCACAGTGCCCATAATGCTTGACGAATACTATGCCAACATCATCGCTGACATCGATGCCGCTCTTGCACTCGACGCTCTGCCCACGACCCCGCTCAACCCGATGCGTTTCGGACTCGGAAGCGCGTATGCAGTCAAGGCTCTCGCACTCATGTCGATGCAGGAACCGGCTGAGGCCGCCAAGGCCGCTCAGAAGGCTCTTGACGTGAAGAGTGTCGTGGCCGACTACAATTCCATGCTGGTCGACACCCCTGACGCTTTCGGCATTGGCACCTACAAGAGCATCCTGCGCACCAAGATGCAGTGTCCCGAGGACTATTTCAGCGATGACAACATCGACTTCCTCAACACCTATCTGACTTGGGACAATATGGAGGACGGTCACGCCGTGCGCAATCATTTCAACACGATGAACAAGAACTATGCCGGCATGATGGACCCCTCGCAGATGATGATTGGCGTGCCGGGTCTGACCATGACATATGACCTCACATCGTCATGGCCCGTAATCGGACTCAAGACCACTCAGATGTATCTCATCCTCGCAGAGAATGCTATCGAAAACGGTCAGTATGACGAGGCTATGGGCCACCTCGACAAGATACGCGTTGGCCGCATCGACCCGGCTGTCTATGCCCCGCTACAGGGCACTGTCAGCGACAAGGCCACGGCTATCGCCAAGCTCAAGACTACAGCTATGGCCGAGGGTCTGTTCGGCGTGTGGAACTTCATCAATCAGAAACGTTGGACCCGTCTGCCTGACTACCGCGAGACTCTGACCCGCGAGCTTGCCGGACTGCAGATGACTCTGACCCCCGACTCAAAGATGTGGGTGTTCCCCATTCCGCAGAATGTAATCAACAACAATCCCAACTTCAAACCATATCTCAACTACTAAGAGGTTTATGAAACATCTATCAATTCTCGCCCTCGGAGGGCTTGCCGTTCTTAGCGCGTGCAATTCACGCCCGGCCAATCAGTTTGACCTCAAGGGGTCAATCGAGGGAGCCGACGGGCAGACTGTGTATATCATGTATCAGTCGGGCGACTCGATGATTACCGACAGCGCGGTTGTGGCTGACGGAGCGTTTGCCTTCAGCGGCATCATCGACGCTCCCAAAGGCGGTGTCATCTACATCGGCACACCCGACTGGGACAACAAGGCCGTGGCCAATGCCTATTTCGAGCCGGGCGAAATGACGGTGAGCGGACTTAAGGCCGACGACTTCTCAGAGGCCGTGTTCACCGGCTCAAAGACGATGGACGAGATGAAGGAGTATGAGAGCCTTACCGCCCCTATCGGTGAGCAGATGAAGGCCATGCGTGACTCCATGAAGAGTGCCACCGATGATGCCGCACGTGCTGTGTTTGAGGCTCGTGTGGACTCGCTGAGCAATGCGTATGTCAAGGCTACGACCGACTTCATCAAGAGCCATCCCGCATCATACTACTCAGCCACACTGCTCAGAATGTCTTCAGCCCGCACCACCTACCCCGAACTCAAGGCTCTCTACGAGGGTCTGACCCCCGAGGTGCAGGCCGAGGCCGAGGAGGTGGCCAAGGAGCTGACCGCACTTGAGTCGGTACAGCCCGGCAAGCCCGCCCCCGACCTCACCGGCAACGACCCCGAAGGCAAGGCCATCAGGCTGAGCGACCTCAAGGGCAAGGTGGTGCTCGTGGACTTCTGGGCCACATGGTGCGGACCGTGCCGTGCATCGCTCCCCCACGTCAAGAAGCTCTATGACAAGTATAACGCCAAGGGCTTTGAGGTGTTCTGCGTGGCCGATGACGACAGCAATGTCGACGGCTGGAAGGAGGCCATCAAGCAGGAAGGCATGGAGGGTTACCACAACATACTCCGCGGCCTGAAGAGGATTGAGAAGGACGGCAAGTTTGTCGACTTTGACCGCTCGGCCGACCAGAGCGACAAATATGCCGTACACTACCTGCCCACCAAGTATCTCATCGCAGCCGACGGCACCATCGTGGGCAAGATTGACACCGACGAGGAGCTTGACGCAAAGCTCGCCGAGATTTTCGGCGAATAAGAGGGTGTCTAAAAAACAATCTCTAAAAGATTCCCGACCGTAAACGTGCGGGGACATGAGCGCGACGCTTGAGAAACACATGTGTGATGAACGGTAAAAAAGAGGGGCGGGCACACAATATAGCCACCCCCATAAGCGTTATGGTTAATTATAGCAATGTATTAACCAAAAAATCGTTTCAGAAAGTAACACAGTATTAATCTCACATGTCCGCTTATGTCCCCGCGCTCTGCAGTCAATTTTCCCGACGTGCGCCTGAGGGCATTCTCCTCCACTCCTTACAACTAAAACTATCCAATCATTTAATCAAAAACAAATGAAGAAATTATCAATTCTCGGACTCGGCACTCTTGCAATCATGTGTGCCTGCAATTCGAAGCCTTCGACCGAGTACACCATCAACGGTACCACCGACCTCGCCGACGGCGAGATGGTGCGCATGATGTACAACGTATCGGCTGACTCGACTGTCAAGGACAGCTGCGTCGTAGCCAACGGTGCGTTCACCTTCACAGGCAGCATCGAGCAGCCCAAGCAGGGTTACATCTACGCAGGCGAGATGACCTATGGCAACAATAAGATGCGTCAGCTCATGGTAGAGCCCGGCACAATCACCGTGGCCCTCAACGGCGACGACTACAAGGCAGCCGAAATCACCGGCTCGCCCCTCACCGCCCAGATGGACTCGCTCAACACCATCGTCAACGGTGTGTATGAGCAGATGATGCCCCTGCGCGAGCAGTTCATGGCCGCTCAGGGCGACTCAGTGGCCACCGCTGAGCTTGAGAAGAAGTATGATGCCCTCATCGACCAGATGAAGACAGCTCAGAAGGACTTCGTGAAGAATCACCCCGGCTCCTACTACACCCCCATCGTGTTCAGCCAGCTCATGAGCGACATGAACCTTGACGAACTCAAGGAGGCTTACAACGCCTGGACTCCCGAGGTGCAGGCCGCTGCTCCCCAGGTAGCCAAGTACATCACCGCTCTTGAGAACATCCAGCCCGGCTCAAAGGCTCCCGAAATCATCGGTATGGACCAGGACGGCAACCAGATTATGCTCGCCGACTACAAGGGTCACGTAGTGCTCCTCGACTTCTGGGCTACATGGTGCGGTCCCTGCCGCGCTTCACTCCCCCACGTGAAGGAAATCTATGAGAAGTATGCCGACAAGGGTCTCGTGGTTATGGCCGTATCGCTCGACCACAGCGAGGAGCCTTGGAAGGACTACATCGCCAACAGCGGCATGGGCATGGAGAAGTATGCCAACATCTATGACAAGCCCGTAGGCAACGCCGACAACTATGCCATCCAGTACATCCCCTCGAAGTTCATCATCGATGCCGAGGGCAACATGGTAGGCCGCTTTGACGACGGCAACGCCCTTGAGGCCAAGCTCGAGGAAATGCTCGGCAAGTAATCTAAACGACTACACTTCTACTCCCCCACTGACCCCCTCGTGGAGGATGTCCGCGCCCCGCACGGCCGGAGGATGACGGGCGTGATGCCCGACTGAACGACTCACGGCGTGCGGGGACATAAGAGGACAGTTTTTTCAAAAAAACTCACGTAACAATACTGCTATAATTTACAAGATGAAACGATTACTCATAACGCTTGCCGCCGTCATGGCCTTGGCCATAGGGCCTATGGCCAAGGAGAAGGTGAGCGTGCTTTATGTGGGCGGCTCGCCCGACATCAACACCATAGGCGCAGCGGCGCAGGTTGACCCCGCAGTCGTGGAAAAGTCGGTCAAGGAGCGCACAGCCGACTTCACCCGCTTCCTCAAGAAGCATTTCACAAAAGTGACCGCCGTCAACGGCAAGGACTGGACACCCGAGATGTCACAGGCTTATGACGTGACCATCTTTGACGGCAATCCGCGTCAGCTCAAGCCCGAGGTGAGGGTCACCGACGAGAACGGCCGCGTCATCGAATACAAGCGTCCCGAATACCTGCCCGCCGACTTTGACCGCGCCACGATATGCATCGCCGAGGCCAGTGAGAACCTCGGACGTTCGCTCGGCTCGAAGAATGACTGGTTCTGCCTCTGCCTTGACAATTACGCACTGGGCTGGAAGAAGGACCATCCCATATTCAACGGCCCGTTCAAGGTCAACATCATCCCCGAGATGCGCCCCACCCCGGCCAACGCCAAGGAGTATTGCCCGATATACGGCTACACGCTGCCCGACGAGACCGAGATGTGGATGGTGCACACCCCCGTCACCGAGGACAACGGCAAGAGGATAGGCATGGTGTCGCGCCCCTGGGGCTACACCGACTCGCCCGAGACCGAGATAATCTCGGGCGGACAGTGCGCCAAGAGCATCGACGCCGTGGCCATAGGCCGTCACGGCAACATGTTCCACTGGGGATTTGCCGCCAAGCCCTCTGACATGACCGAGCCTGCCCGCGCCGCGCTGGCCAATGCCGTGGTCTACATGAAGGACTTCAACGGCAAGCATCCCATCGCCCGCAAGCTCAACGAGGGCATAGCCACACGCGCCAATGCCGTAGCATCGAAATACTACGCCTCGCGTGACTGCTGGAACGAGCAGTTCAAGATGGAGGAGAAGTTCTACGTCACGATGGACAGCACCATCAAGGCCATCAAGGCCAAGCAGGCCAAGGGCGAGGAGCTGTTGCCGATGGAGATGTTCTATCTCCAGTATCCCGCCCCCCAGCCCCCGGTAAAGAAACCGTTTGCCGAGTATCTCAAGGAGCGCGAGCCTAAGCTCTATCACTTCTTCGGCGAGGACGAGGCCGAGTATGCCCGCTACTACGAAAAGAACGCCCCCTACTTCTACCCCACCCCTGTGGGCTATATTCTTGACATTGACGAGGATGTGCGCGAGATGGGCATTGCCAACAATGACATCCGCCTCCTCGACAAAGCCATAGAGATGCTTGGCAAGGGCGGACGCGAGGCCGAGCAGGGCCGCCGTGTGCTGGAGCGTTACACCCTCTGCCGTTTCGCCACCCCGCAGGAGTGGAAGCAGTGGCTTGACGCCAACCGCGACCGCATGTTCTTCACCGAGAGCGGCGGATGGCTGTGGCTCGTCGACACGCTCGACCCCTCGGTGCCCGGCAACGACTACAGCGTGCTGACCGCCAAGCCCGAGGAGACCAAGGCCGCACCCGCCACTCCCGCAGGTGAGACCGACAATGCCAACCCCGTAGCCCTCAAAGCCGAGGTGACCGATGCACCCGACGGATGCAAGGATGTGGTGGTGACGATGACCGTGCATGACGGCTTCCACACCTATGCCACGCTTGCCGATGGCGACCCGTTTATCCCTACCGAAATTACCGTAGAACTGCCCGAGGGCTATGAGAAGGTCGGCGACCTGCGTCTGCCCGCCCCCACCCCCTCGGCCACAGCTACGACCTATTATACCGGCACAGGCTCGTTCACCCAGCGCGTAAAAGGCACGGGTGCGGGCAAGGCTGTGTGCAAGGTGAGGTATCAGGCGTGTGACGCGTCGATGTGCATGCCTCCCGTTACAAAGACATTTGAACTTGAGCTTTGAAAACGAAACATTCCTGACACACATTAAAAAACCGGTAGCCCGGGGCGGAAATGTCTGACGAAGATACCTCCGCCCCGGCCTTTTTTTGAATGGAAAATGGAAAATGGAAAATGGAAAATTAGGCTGCGCGATACCTGTGGCCAAGGGATAGTCGCTTGTGGCCACAGTCGCAAAAGTCGCATCTCAGAGGGAACGCGACTGAAATGCGACTTGCGACTAATGCGACTCGTGCGACTGAAATGCGACTCGCGTGACGCTGTAGGAGCGACGGCTTTAGCCGTCGATATGGCACGTCGCTCCGCAAATATCGCGAAGCCTAATTTTCCATTTTAAATTTTAAATTTTAAATTTTTCAATTCTCCTTCCGTTTTCTTCTCTCGAAGAAGTGGCGGGTGAAGAAGAGGAGCAGGAGCGCGCCTGAGGTCTGCGAGGCGGCGGTAAACCAGAAGGCTGTCGAATAGCCCGCGTATTCCACGAGCACTCCGCCCGTGAGGATGCCTATGCCCATGCCGAGGTCCCACGAGGTTAGTATCGACGAGTTGGCCGTGCCGCGCTGGTCGTGGCGTGCCACGGAGATGAACATGTTGAGAAACGCCGGATACATGCGTCCGTTGCCCAGTCCGATAAGCAGTGCGGCCACATAGAAGGCCCATGCACCCGGAGCGAGTGCGAAGAGCGTGTAGCCCACGGCACTTATGAATGCCCCCTCAAGGGCGTTGCCGGTGAGGCGGCCCTTGCGCAGCGACCGCGCACCGTAGAGGCGCGAGCAGAAGAGGCCCGTGGAGAGAAGGGCGAAGAAGAGGCCCGTGCCGTCGGTGATGCCGAGCATCTCCTTGCCGTAGATGGCCACATAGTTGCTCATGACGCCCCAGCAGATGCTGAAGAGGAAGATGTTGACGGCCATGAGCCATGCGCTGGTGAGGAAGAAGTGGTCCATGCTCAGATGTGGCTTGCCCTCCACCCTCTCGCGGCGGGGCAGACGGATGGATGTGGTGCAGTAGAAGCCCGCGAAGGCCACGGCGAGCGAAATCCAGAAGAGGGTTGTGAAGTCGTCGGTCACGCCGTAAATCCATATTCCCGCCGAGGGTGCTATGGCCATGGCGAGGTTGTTGCTCAGGCCGTAGTAGCCTATGCCCTCGTTGCGTCGCGAGGAGGGGAGCACGTCGATGGCCACGGTGCTGTTGGCCACGGTGGCCGCTCCGAAGGGGAGTCCGTGGATGGTCCTGACGATGGCAAACATCAGCAGGGTGCCTGCGCCGATGTAGCCGGTGAAGCATATGAAGAAGGTGAAGAAGCAGAGCATGAGCACCTTCTTGCGGTCGAAACTGTCGACGATGAAGCCCGAGAAGGGCCTGACGATGAGGGCGGCCACGACGTAGCCCGAGAGCACGAGACCTATCATGTCCTTGTCGGCCTCAAACTGCGAGTCGAGGTAGATTGGGAGCAAGGGGGTGAGCAGGTAGAAGGAGAAGAACAGCATGAAATTACCCACCATCGCCTTGCAGTACTCGCGGTTCCACAACCGCTCCAACTTTTCTTCCATACCTTAGATGTTTTGCGACTGCAAAATTATAATTAAAAATCCGAAATGAAAAATTATACCTTTGTTTAGTTAGTCGGTTCGAGAAATGTCGGTTAGAGAAGGGGACATAAGGACAAATGGGACACAAGCGACATAAGTTGAGGGGCGATGCTGTAGGGCGATGCTGTAGGAGCGACGGCTAATGGGTCGCTTGTGCCTACCAGTCGCAAAAGTCGCATCTCTGAGGGAATGCGACTGAAATGCGACTTGCGACTGTGCGACTCGCCGTTTTTTTCATACGCTGCGCGACATTATCGCACCTTTTGGGGGTGGTGACGGGCGTAACTTTGCAGTGTGAGTAATCAAAGCTACGCTCATAACCAATATTAACCTATATATACAACATCGCTATGTCTAAAAGAGTAAAACTCCCGAAAGTCCTCTCTATAAAGAGTGGACAGCCCCGTCACATCTCATCGATTGCCGACGAGATTCTTAAGTCAAGGCTCCCCTCGCCTCACAGCTCATGGAGGCCAGAGGGTAACAGCCCTGCTACGCCTCAGCAGCCGTCAGCCTCGGCCAAACCACCCAAGGAGGGTGTGAAACGTGCGTCGATAACACGCATGCTCAGCGGCGACGACTGGAGCAAGTATGCTTCGGTAACTGCCGAGCAGAAGCGGCTGTGCGGACCGCTGTGGTATGAGGGGGAGATATGCATACTGTTTGCCGACACTAACGTGGGCAAGTCGATACTGGCCGTGCAGTTGGCCGACATCATATGCAAGGGTGCATACGGCGAGGACAAGGCTCTGCCCGAGCTTAAGCCCGAGTCGATGCCGCAGTCGGTGGTGTATGCCGACTTTGAGCTGAGCATCGCCCAGTTCGGGCGCAGATACTCCACCCTGCTCGAGGGTGAGAACGAGGGCAAGAGGGCCTACTATCCGTTCGGCCCGAGGTTTAACCGCGTGGAGCTGTACTATGACATCACGGAGGAGAACGCCGAGGAGTTTGCCTCACGCACGTTTGCCGACCAGATTATATCCGACCTCGAGCTGCGCGTCGAGGAGACGGGTGCCAAGGTGCTGATAATAGACAACATCACGTTTATGGCCGCGGGCACCGAGACTGCCGCCGACGCCATGCCGCTGATGAAGAAGCTGGTGGCCCTGAAGAAGCGTCGCGACCTGAGCATACTCCTGCTGGCTCACACGCCCAAGCGTTGCCTGAGCAATCCGCTGACACGCAACGACCTGCAGGGGTCAAAGATGCTTATCAATTTTGCCGACTCGGCCTTTGCCATAGGCGAGAGCACCGTGGGCAAGGACATCCGCTACATCAAGCAGATTAAGCAGCGCAACTGCGAGCAGGTCTATGACCGCGACAATGTGCTGGTGTGCCGCATAGGCAAGGTGTATGAGAATTTTATCGGCTTCACGTCGATAGGCACGGGGTCGGAGGACGAGCACTTGGCCGAGCGCAAGAGCGGCACGTCACGCCGTTCGCCCAACGCCGAGCAGGCATGCGAGATGAAGGCTTCGGGTATGTCGGCCGAGCAGATTGCCGACGCCCTCGGTGTCAACAGGGCCACGGTATTCAGATGGACGAAGAATTGAAATTTAAAATTTAAAATGGAAAATTTAAAATTAGGTTGCGCAATGGGCGAGCGACGTATCAGAAAAGGGGGGATACAAAAGGACAAAAAAGTACACAAGAAACATAATTATTTATAAGTTAGTTTTATCGTGCCATATCGACGGATGAAGCCGTCGCTCCTACAGTCGCAAAGTCGCAAGTCGCATAAGAGTCGCACAGTCGCATCAGTCGCATTTAGTCGCACGAGTCGCAATAAGTCGCATGAGTCGCATGAGTCGCATGAGTCGCAATTAGTCGCTAGTCGCATTTCAGTCGCGTTGCCTCTGAGATGCGACTTTTGCGACTGGAGGAGCGAGCGATATTTGCAGGACGTAGGTACGACGCAGGCATGTGCGATGGAGCGGCGGAGCCGCAATGCAATAGTAGCCCCACCACGAGCGATGACGTAGGATTGCCCGCAGGGCAAAATCCTACGGCGAGCGAGGCGTGGGGATATGGCGTACATGATTGTGCGGGCGTCGAAGACGTCCTTTAGATACATCGTATCCACAATGATGATGATATTTGCAGGACGTCTTCGACGCCCGCCGTTATAATATTCTCTCATCCCCCACGCCTCGCGTTGCGGGAACTATGGCCCTGCGGGCCGTTCCCGCATACGCTCGTGGTGGGGCTACTATTGCATCGCGGCTCCGCCGCTCCGTCGCATTCTTGAGGCTTTTGCGACTGGAGGCACAGGCATGTGCGACGCACGTAGGAGCGACGGCTTTAGCCGTCGATATGATGCTACGTTTCAGCTAATGTATCACGGGAATGAGATTAGCTTGTTCGTGTCACATCGACGGCTAAAGCCGTCGCTCCTACCCTGCGTCGCTCGGTAACGCTGCGCAGATTAATTTTAAATTTTCAATTTTCCATTTTAAATTCCTTACCTCTCAGGTAGGTGGCGGTGATGAGGGGTTCGGTGTAGGCGTAGAGGAGGTAGGCGGCGGTGGGGAGGGGGCGGGTGAGGAAGAAGGAGGCCACTTTGCCGGGGGTGATGGTGCCGTAGTCGCGGGCGAGGCCGAGAGCGGCGGCTCCGTTGAGGGTGGAGGCGTTGAGCGACTGCGAGGGGGTGAGGCGCAGCTGTATGCATCCGAGCGATGACATGAAGCGCATGTCGCCCGAGGGGGATGAGCCGGGGTTGTAGTCGGAGGCTATGGCTACGGCGGCTCCTGCCTGGATAAGCTCGCGCGCGGGGGTGTGGCGCATGTTGAGGAAGAAGGATGCTCCGGGCAGGGCTGTGGCCACGGTGTCGGTGGCCGTGCCGAGGAGGGCTATCTCTTCGGGGCCGATGTTTTCGAGGTGGTCGACTGAGGCGGCGCGGTGGGCGAGGCCTATCTGAACGCCGCCCGAGCAGTGGAGCTGGTTGGCATGGAGGCGGGGGCGTATGCCGAGGCCCTCGGCGGCGGTGAAGATGCGGTCGGTCTGGGCGACGGTGAAGAAGCCCTGCTCGCAGAAGACGTCGACGAAGTCGGCCAGCCCCTCGGCGGCCACGGCGGGGAGCATGTCGCGGCACACGTGGTCAACGTACTCTTCCTGCCGTCCGGCATAGGCGCGGCCTACGGCGTGTGCGCCGAGGAATGTGGAGCGCACTTCGAGGGGCAGCTCGCGGCGGATGCGGGCGATGACGCGGAGCATCTTGAGCTCGTCGGGGAGGGTGAGGCCGTAGCCGCTCTTGATTTCGACGGCTCCTGTGCCTGAGGCTATGATGGCGCGGAGGCGGGGGAGTGCCTGGTCGAAGAGCTCCTGCTCGGTGGCGGCGTGGAGGCGGTCGGCCGAGTTGAGTATGCCTCCGCCACGGGCGGCTATCTCGGCGTAGCTCAGGCCGTTGATTTTGTCGACAAATTCGCCTTCGCGGCTTCCGGCATAGACGAGGTGGGTGTGGGAGTCGCAGAATGCGGGGAAGAGCCACTGGCCGTGGAGGTCGGTGACGCTGTCGGTGTCGGCGGGGGCGAACGTCGACATGGGGCCGTAGGAGTGGATGCGGTCGCCGTCGATGGCGAGCCATGCGTCGCGCAGCTCGGGGAGGGTGTCCATGTCGCGGCCTCGCAGGGGGGCGTAGGCCGAGGCTCCCTCACGGATGCCGACTATCGCGCCTATATTCTTGAGAATGTGCATAAGATATTCTTTACGGTTGAGAAAGTTTAAGGAGTCAAAAGAGTTAAGATAATAGCTGTGGCTGACGGCTTAACCCTTTTAACTCCCTTGACTTTTTTAACTATAGGCTACGAAGAAACTGTACTGACTTTTCGATGAAGGGGTACATGACGGTGTCGTTCTGGATGAAGGGCACTTCGCGGCGGTAGGCGGCGTGATATTCCTCGATGGCGGGGGATGACTTGAGCGGGCGGCGGAAGTCGAGTGCCTGGGCGGCGTTGAACAGTTCGATGGCCAGCACGCGCTCGGCGTTGTCGGCCACGCGCAGGAGTTTGGTGGCTGAGTTGGAGCCCATCGACACGTGGTCTTCCTGACCCTGCGAGGAGGGGATGGAGTCGACGCTCGCAGGCCAGCAGAGGCCCTTGTTCTGGCTTACAATGGAGGCGGCGGCATACTGGGGTATCATGAAGCCGCTGTTGAGTCCGGGCTTGGCCACGAGGAACGAGGGGAGCGAACGTGCGCCGGATATGAGCTTGTAGATGCGTCGCTCGGAGATGTTGGCCAGCTCGGCGAGGGCGATGGCGAGGAAGTCCATGGGCAGGGCTATAGGCTCGCCGTGGAAGTTGCCGGCCGAGACGATGATGTCGGCGTCGGGGAAGACGGTGGGGTTGTCGGTGGGGCTGTTGATTTCGTCCTCGATGCGTGACTTGACGTAGGCGATGGTGTCCTTGACGGCTCCGTGCACCTGGGGGATGCAGCGGAATGAGTACGGGTCCTGGACATGCTTCTTGGGGTGGGCGGCTATCTCGCTGCCTGCGAGGTATTCGCGCATGACGCGGGCGGTCTCAATCTGCCCCTCGTGGTGGCGCACGCGGTTGACCTCGTCGCCGAACGGCTCGAGGCGTCCGTCAAAGGCGTCGACCGACATGGCGGCAATCTTGTCGGCGCAGCGGCTCAGACGCAGGGCCTTGATGAGGGCTTCGACGGCGTGGGCCGACATGAACTGTGTGCCGTTGAGTAGGGCGAGGCCTTCCTTTGACTGCAGTTCGATGGGTCGCCAGCCCATGTTGTCGAGGGCTTCGGAGGCGGGGATTATGTGGCCGTGCCACATCACTTCGCCCAGGCCGAGCAGGGGGAGGCTGAGGTTGGCGAGGGGGGCGAGGTCGCCCGAGGCTCCGAGCGAGCCTTGGCTGAAGACGACGGGGAGGATGTCGGCGTTGAAGAAGTCGATGAGCCTCTGGACGGTGGCCAGCTGTACGCCCGAGTTGCCGTAGGAGAGCGACTGTATCTTGAGCAGGAGCATGAGGCGCACTATCTGGGGGGCTACACGTTCGCCCAGGCCGCAGGCGTGTGACATGACGAGGTTTTTCTGCAACTGCGAGAGGGCTTCCTTGTCGATGGAGATGTTGCAGAGCGAGCCGAAGCCGGTGGTGATGCCGTAGATGGGTTCGGTCTGCGACTCCATCTTTTCGTCGAGATACTGACGGCATTTGACTATGCGCTCTTTGGCTTCGTCGGAGAGCGAGAGCGATGCGTGGCTGTTGAGGATTTCCTCAACCTTTTCTATGGTGAGCCATTCGGCGGAGATTTCGTGATTCACTACTCTTGGAATTTAAAATTTAAAATGGAAAATGGAAAATTGGCTGCGCTGTAGGAGCGACGGCTTTAGCCGTCGATATGATGCGACAAAAGTAACTTATGATACGTTGCTACATATCGACGGCTAAAGCCGTCGCTCCTACAGTCGCATTAGTCGCACGAGTCGCATTCAGTCGCAAGTCGCATTTCAGTCGCATTCCCTGTGAGATGCGACTTTGCGACTGCGGCGCATGCGTGGCGTTTTGCTCAGTTGACCGACTGCTCGATGAGGGTGTCGTCGGCTATGTTGGGGAGGGTGACGGTGAGACCGGGGGTGCGGTCCATCTCGCGGCGTATGGCGTCGACCGCGCCCTTGTTGCGCGCCCACGAGCGGCGGGCTATGCCGTTGTTGACATCCCACAGCAGCATGCGGCGTATGCGGGTGTCAGCCTCGTCTGAGCCGTCGATGACCATGCCGAAGCCGCCGTTCATCACTTCGCCCCAGCCTACTCCGCCGCCGTTGTGGAGCGACACCCATGTGGCTCCGCGGAACGAGTCGCCGATGACGTTGTGCACGGCCATGTCGGCGCAGAGGTTTGAGCCGTCATAGATATTGGAGGTCTCGCGATAGGGGGAGTCGGTGCCCGACACGTCGTGATGGTCACGGCCAAGCACCACGGGGCCTGAAAGCTCGCCGCGGCGTATGGCGTCGTTGAATGCCAGCGCGATGCGGGTGCGTCCCTCCGAGTCGGCATAGAGGATGCGGGCCTGCGAGCCTACGACGAGGTGGTTGTCGGCGGCCGAGCGTATCCAGTGGATATTGTCGTCAAGCTGGCCGCGGATGTCGGCGGGAGCGTCCTTGGCTATCTCCTCGAGCACCTCGGCGGCGAGACGGTCGGTCACGGCGAGGTCGTCGGGACGGCCTGAGGCGCACACCCAGCGGAACGGGCCGAAGCCGTAGTCAAAGAAGAGCGGGCCCATGATGTCCTGAACGTAGGAGGGGTAGCGGAACGTGCCGTCATCCTTCATCACGTCGGCTCCCGCACGCGACGACTCGAGCAGGAATGCGTTGCCGTAGTCGAAGAAGTACATTCCGCGCTCGGTGAGCGTGTTGATGGCCTTAATCTGACGGCGCAGCGACTCCTGCACGCGGCGGCGGAACTCCTCGGGGTCGTCGGCCATCATGGCGTTTGACTCCTCGAGCGTAAGCCCCACGGGGTAGTAGCCGCCCGCCCAGGGGTTGTGGAGCGAGGTCTGGTCAGAGCCGAGGTCTACGCTCTCGCCCTCGGCGGCAAGACGCTCCCAGAGGTCAACGACGTTGCCGAGATAGGCCATCGACACGGCCTTGCCCTCGCGGCGGGCCTCGCGGATGCGGGGCATAAGCTCGTCGAGCGAGTCATGCACCTCGTCGACCCATCCCTGCGCGTGGCGTTTCTCCACGGCCTTGGGGTTGATTTCGGCCACTACGCTCACCACCCCGGCTATGTTGCCGGCCTTGGGCTGTGCGCCCGACATGCCGCCGAGACCCGACGACACGAAGAGCATGCCGGAGGTGGAGCGGCGCGACTCGGTGAAGCGGCGGCGGGCGGCGTTGAGCACGGTGATGGTGGTGCCGTGCACGATGCCCTGCGGGCCGATATACATATATGAGCCGGCTGTCATCTGGCCGTACTGCGACACGCCGAGGGCGTTGAGCCGCTCCCAGTCGTCAGGCTTGGAGTGGTTGGGTATCACCATGCCGTTGGTCACCACCACGCGCGGAGCCTCCTTGTGGGAGGGGAAGAGGCCGAGGGGGTGGCCCGAGTACATCACGAGGGTCTGCTCGTCGGTCATCTCGGAGAGATAGCGCATGGTCAGGAGATACTGCGCCCAGTTCTGAAACACCGCTCCGTTGCCTCCGTAGGTTATCAGCTCGTGGGGATGCTGGGCCACGGCGGGGTCGAGGTTGTTCTGAATCATCATCATGATTGCTGCGGCCTGGCGCGAGCGGGCGGGGTATTCCTCGACAGGGCGGGCATACATCTCATACTCGGGGCGCAGACGGTACATGTAGATGCGCCCGTAGGTGCGGAGCTCGTCCATAAATTCGGGGGCAAGCTCGGCGTGGAGGTGCGAGGGGAAGTAGCGCAGGGCGTTGCGCAGGGCCAGCTTCTCTTCCTCGCGTGTCAGTATCTGCTTGCGGCGGGGGGCATGGCTCACACTCTCGTCACGCTCACGGCGCGGAGGGAGCACCTCGGGGATGCCTCGCCTTATATGGTCTTGAAAATCTAACATCAAATTAAAAATTAAGAATTAAAAATTAAGAATTTCGGTCGCATTTCAGTCGCATCGCAGTCGCGTTCTCTATCAGATGCGACTTTGCGACCAAAAGAGGAGGATTTAAGAATTAAGAATTAAAAATTAAAAATGAAGAATTAAGAATTAGGGGTGATGGGATGTGCAATTTTTAATTTTTCATTCTTAATTTTTAATTTTTCCTTCAACAATTTGCATCACTTCGGCCTCGAGGCGTTCGGCCTCGGCGGCAATCTCCTCGCCACGGGCGGTCAGCTCGTCGGCAAGCGCACGGTTCTTAAGCCCTGCGGCGTTAATCTTGACGTTGAGGAGCGCACCGCGCACGGCGGCACGTGCGGCAAGCGCACCCACTCCTGCATCGCTGACCGACGCGGGATTGCCCTGCTCGGCCATCAGTCGGGCGAGGGGCAGCACCTTGACAGCCTGCTCCATCGTGCGCAGGGGCACACGTGTGGCATACTCCGTGGCCTCCTCCAGTGCCTTGGCGCGGGCCTCCTTCTCGGCCTCGGTGCCCTTGGGCATGGCAAAGACGGCCATGATGCGGTTGAACGCCTCGGTGTCCTCGTCGACGAGTGCCATGAGCGAGTCGACAAGCACCCTGCCCTGTTCGGCAGCGTCAGAGAACTCCTTCCAGCGGTCATCCCAACCGGCCTTGTGGGCCGAGAGATTGGCCACCATCGTGGCAAGCGCGGCTCCGAGCGAACCCATGTAGGCCGAGATGGAGCCACCGCCGGGAGCGGGCGACTCCGAGGCCGTCTCGTCGGCAAAGGCGCGGCAGGTCATGTCGACCAGCTTGCGGCCACCGGCCTCAGAGGCTATCATATACTCGATAATCTTCTCGTCGGGGTCAAAGGGCTTCAGCTCGTCGAGGCCCATCGACTTCACGGCCATGCGTATGATTTCGCTCTCGGGCAGACCTGAGGAGCGTTGCTGTTTGTGCAGGAAATAGCGTCCGGCATCGGTGATGGCACTCTTGGGCACAAGTCCCACAATCTCGGTGCCCGTCACGCGTATGCCGCGCTCGTTGGCCGCACGGCTCACCTCGTCAAAGGCCACATGGAGCGGGGTGCGGGTGATGTCGGTTATATTCATCGACACCTGGGCTATGCCGTATTCGTCGATATACCATCCTATGGCCTTGGTGGCGGGCAGGGTGCCGGGCTTCCACATAGGCTTGCCCTCGGCATCGGTCAGGGGCTTGCCGTTGGGCTTGCCACCCTCGCGCACGGGGCGGCCCTTCTCGCGCACGTCAAAGGCTATGGCATTGGCACGGCGGGTCGAGGTGGTGTTGAGGTTGAAATTGACGGCTATCAGGAAGTTGCGCGCACCGATGGTGGTGGCACCCGTGCGGGCTGCGGCCTCGTCAAACGGACGGTTGCCGAAGTCGGGACCCTCGGCCTCACTGCCCATGCGGTCGGCAAGAGCCTCGTATTCACCCTTGCGGCACACGGCCAAGTTCTTGCGCTCGGGGCGGTAGGCGGCAGCCTCGTAGCAATAGACAGGAATGCCGAGTTCGTCGGCCACCCTGCGGGCAAGCTGTCGCGACAACTCGGCACACTCCTCAAGCGTAACACCGCTCACGGGCACGAACGGACACACGTCGGTGGCACCCATGCGCGGATGTGCGCCGTGGTGATGTCGCATGTCTATGAGTTCGGCAGCCTTCTTTATGCCCTGAAATGCAGCCTCGGCCACATCCTCGGGCGAGCCTACGAAAGTGACCACCGTGCGGTTGGTGGCCTCGCCCGGGTCGACGTCGAGCAGACGCACGGCCGATGCCGAGGTTATGGCGTCGGTAATCGCCTTTATCACACTCTTATCACGTCCCTCACTGAAATTGGGGACACACTCTATCAGCCTTTGTTCCATGGATATTATGAACTGATTGTTGTTTTGAGATTAGACCTTTGTAGTAACTATAAGTAACTCTTGTAAATTAACCGATATAAATAACTCCTGTAGACCCTTTGGGTTAATCTTTTATACACTCTGCGAATATATTTTGGTCAAAATCAAGCTTTTCATCGGTCGTTTATGACTATAAACTCCCTCTTCAAATCTCGATTTTGCCTCAAAATATATCCTCAGATTGTATAAATTAATTTACAAGAGTTACTTATGACACAAAATTACAAATAAAAAATGGATTTAGGCGATGCCTCGTGACATGTTATTAAACACATCGTGCGCGGCTGTAGGGCTACAGCATGCGCAGCCACTTCTCAAGCTCGCCGGTCCACTGGCGTTTGTAGGTGAACGTGTCGCGGAATCCCCATCCGTGTCCGCCGGTGGGATAGATGTGCATCGACACGGGCACACCGTTGGCCGTCAGCGCGTTGAAATAATCTATGGAGTTGGCCGGAGGCACTACGCGGTCATCGGCCGAGAGCATGATGAACGCCTGCGGGGTAGACTTGCCGACATGCAGCTCGTTGGAATACTCGCGCACCAGAGCCTCGTCGGCATCCTTGCCCAGCAGATTCTCACGCGAACCCTTATGGGTGACACCCGCATTCATCGTGACGACGGGATAGAACAGCACCTGGAAGTCAGGGCGCGAGAGCGAGTCGGGATAATGCGTAGCAAGCGTCGAGGCGAGGTGTCCGCCGGCCGAGGCACCCATTATGCCTATCTTCTCAGGGTCAATCCCCCACTCCGCCGCATGACTGCGCACCAGCCGCACGGCATCGGCGGCATCGCTCACCGGCACATCGTGACGGCCCTGCGGCAGACGGTATTTCAGCACCACATACGTGATGCCCTGGGCGTTGAACCATCCGGCCATATCGTGCCCCTCATGTCCGCTGGCCTGATGCGTATAGCCACCTCCGGGACACATCACGACGGCTGTGCCGTTGGGACGGGCAGGACGGTAGACGGTAATGCCGGGATTGGTCGTGAGGTCTTTCATGTCGATATGCACACCCTTGGCCTCGGGATTGTGCAGGAGCATCTCAATCTTCTCCTGCGCTGTGGCCGCAAGCCCCACAAGGGCCATGACGGCAAATAAGATTCTTCTCATGGTGAAAAAGTTATGATTGGTAATGGTTTGGAGTCGCAATAGTCGCACAAATGCGACTGACATGCGACTGATGCGACTGTGCGACTCTTATGCGACTGCGACTTTGCGACTGATAGGAGCGACGCTGGTAGGAGCGACGGCTTTAGCCGTCGATATGGAGCTACGTATCAGGAAAGGGGATAGTTTTGTCGTGTCATATCGACGGCTAAAGCCGTCGCTCCTACCTGCGGCGCAGCTTAATTTTCCATTTTAAATTTTAAATTTTCAATTTTCTCGGTTTGAGCTTGAGTGTATCGAATCCGTTGCCCCACACTCCGCGCACGTCACAGTCAGTGATATACGCCCCGGGGTCGACCTCATGCACTATATGGAAAATCTCGGGCGTGTTGTACTGACGGCACCACACCAACAGCAACACACGGCTCGTGCCGGTCCAGTAGCCGTGACTGTCGATGGTAGTGACCCCTCGGCCGGTCTCGTGGGTGATACGATAGGCTATCTCCTCCCACTTGTCAGAGAGGATGAAAAACTGTATCGTCTGCTTGTCAGCCCCGATGAAACGGTCGGCTATATAGGAATACACGAATATGGCCACCCAGCCGTAGATGATGGTCTCCGTGCGTGCCTGTATGCGCGCCTCCATATCGCCCCCGTCAAAGGGGAGGAAGAACGACACAGCCACTATCGACATGTCTACAATCATCATCGTGCGCCCGACGCTTATCGAGCTGACCCGCTCCATCACCGCCGCGATGATGTCGGTGCCTCCCGCCGTGCCGTTGTGGCAGAAGTAGACACCGATGCCCACGCCACACAGCGTCGAGCCCATGAGCACGCTCAGGGTCATGTCGGTCACAAGCGGCGGACGCGAGGTGAAGTAGGCCTCAATCGAGCCGATGAGCAGCGACAGCACCGAGGCACCGAACACCGTCCTGACCACGAAACTCTGGCCGAGATACCTGTAGGCGCATATCAGCAACAGTATATTGCCGCCATACATGGCCACGGCCACGGGTATGTTCTGACCCGAGAAGTAATATACAAGCGTTCCGAAACCCGACATACCGCCAATCACGACGTGATGCGGAAGTATGAACACGGTGAAGCCCACGGCATAGACCATCATGCCGAGGATAATGTAGAGATAGTCACGTCCGTTGTTGACGAGCTGGCTGCATGCCCGCTGGAAATCCATGGTAAAACGAAGGTTGAAATGTGATGGATGAAATGATTGGATATGAGAAAGAGCGTGCCTGCCCCCTCGGTTGCGGGAGTAAGCACGCTCTATTTATGTATCGGTTAGCCGCAGGGCGCGACGGTCGTGTCAGCGACCTACTCTGCTGCCTTGGGGGTGCGTATCTCGGTGGTGAGCTTGTCGTCGCCCTGAGTGTACGACACGTATATCTCGTCGCCCGGCTTGACGTTGCCCTCGATGATAAGCTCGGCCAGCGCATCCTCGAGATACTTCTGGATGGCCCTCTTGAGCGGGCGGGCACCGAACTGCGAGTCATAACCCTTGTCGGCCACGAAGTCACGCGCCTCGTCGGCCACGGTGAGGGTGTAGCCCAGCTGCGCCACGCGCTTGTAGAATCCGGCCAGCTCGATGTCGATAATCTTGAAGATTGAATCGCGGTTGAGGGGGTCGAACATCACGATGTCGTCGATACGGTTGAGGAACTCGGGGGCAAACGCCTTGTTCAACGCCTTGCGTATCACGCCTTGGCTCACCTCCTTGTCGTCGGCCGGACGCGGGTTGAAGCCGATGCCTCCGCCGAAGTCCTTGAGCTGACGCGAGCCGATGTTGGAGGTCATGATGAGAATGGTGTTCTTGAAGTCCACACGGCGTCCGAGCGAGTCGGTCAGACGCCCCTCGTCCATCACCTGCAGCAGCAGGTTGAACACATCGGGATGAGCCTTCTCAATCTCGTCGAGCAGCACTATCGAATAGGGGTGGCGGCGCACTTTCTCGGTGAGCTGTCCGCCCTCCTCGTAGCCTACGTAGCCCGGAGGCGCACCCACGAGGCGCGACACCGTGAACTTCTCCATATACTCGCTCATGTCGATGCGTATCAGCGAGTCAGACGAGTCAAACATATACTCGGCCAGCTTCTTGGCCAGATGCGTCTTGCCCACGCCTGTCGGGCCGAGGAAGAGGAATGTGCCGATGGGCTTCGAGGGGTCTTTCAGACCGATGCGGTTGCGCTGTATAGCCTTGACAATCTTCTCGATGGCCGTGTCCTGACCGATAATCTGCCTCTTGATGGCCGGAGCCATCTCCTTGAGTCTCTTTCCCTCGGCCTGGGCTATGCGCTGCACGGGCACACCTGTCATCATGGCCACGACCTCGGCCACCTTATCCTCGTCGACAGTCTCGCGCATCGTGGCGAGCTTCTCCTGCCACTCGGCGTTGGCCGCGTCAAGCTGGGTCTTGAGCTGCTGTTCGCGGTCACGGTAAGAGGCGGCTTTCTCGAAGTTCTGAGCCTGGGCGGCACGCAGCTTCTCGGCGGCGGCCTCGTTAATCTCACGCTCCAGCTCCTCGATGGCGGCGGGCACGGCTATGTTGGTCACGTGCACACGGCTTCCGGCCTCGTCCATCGCGTCGATGGCCTTGTCGGGGAAATTGCGGTCGCTTATGTAACGCTCCGTGAGCGAGACGCATGCGTCAAGAGCCTCGGGAGTGTATATTACATTATGGTGTGCCTCATACTTCTCGCGTATGTTGTCGAGAATCACGCGGGTCTCCTCGGGGGTGGTAGGCTCCACCATCACCTTCTGGAAACGGCGTTCGAGCGCACCGTCATTCTCGATGTTCTTGCGGTACTCGTCGAGCGTCGTAGCTCCGATGCACTGTATCTCGCCGCGCGCGAGGGCGGGCTTGAGCAGATTGGCGGCATCCATCGAACCGGCGGCGTTGCCCGCTCCTACGATGGTGTGAAGCTCATCGATAAAGAGGATGACATTCTTGTTCTTGGCAAGCTCGTCAAGAATCCCCTTGATGCGCTCCTCAAACTGTCCGCGATACTTCGTACCGGCCACGAGCGATGCCATGTCGAGCGACACCACGCGCTTGTCGAAGAGTATTCTCGACACCTTGCGCTTGACGATGCGCAGGGCCAAGCCCTCGACGATGGCCGACTTGCCCACACCCGGCTCGCCGATGAGCACGGGGTTGTTCTTCTTGCGGCGGCTGAGTATCTGAGCCAGACGCTCGATTTCCACGTCACGTCCCACCACGGGGTCGAGACGGTTCTCCTCGGCGGCCTGGGTCATGTCATAGCCATACTTGTCGAGCATGGGGGTGTCGGAGTTGCCACGTGCCCCACCCGACTGCGACGGACGCTGGCGCGACGCACTGTCACGTCCGCCCGCTGACTGTCCGGGAGCCGAGGGTGCCTCGTCGTCATCCTCGTCCTCGTCGTCGTCACCATCGCGCTGCAGGCTCATGGGCTGGTCGGTTCCGGCCGCGAGGATGCGGTAGAGCGACTCGTAGGTCACACCCGCACGGCGGAAGGGGTCCATGAACGACGAGTTCTGCGCGTCGGAGTTATGAAAGATGGCCAGGAGCAGATGCACCGTGTCCACCATATTGCTCTTGAGCATACGTGCCTCGAGCACACTGAGCTTGATGATACGGCCCGTGAGGTCGCTGAGCGACACGTCTGACAGGGCCACGTTGCCCGTATATCCGTTCTCGGCGGCGGCATTGAACAGCTCCTTGTCGAGCGTGTCATGCAGCTGCTGGGCCGAGCTCCCGCGCGATGCACGGCTCACGAGCTTCGAGGCCTCGGATTCGGGGTCGGAGATGAGAGCCAGCAGCAGATGCTCCGGCATGACATAACGGCTGTTATGACTCGCGGCAACACCCGGCGTAGAGTTGACTGTCTCCTTGAATTTCTGTGAATATACTGTTTCCATTAAATAGCCTTGGTCTAATAAAGTGATGAGTGTTATAGTTTTTCTTGTATAACAAAAACCATGCCAAAAAGTGCGCTGAAAAAGCACGAAATGTTAACTTCTCAGTGAATTTTTGTCAAAAATCCTTTAAAGTGTCATACAGCCGGTGGACCGGCAGACCCATCACATTGTAAAAACTGCCCTTGATGCCCCTGATGGCGGCCGCACCTATCCACTCCTGTATGCCATAGGCACCGGCCTTGTCGAGAGGCTTGTAGCGGTCGACATAGTAGCGTATCTCGTCGGTCGTCAGGTCGGCAAACTCCACGGTCGACTCCGCGCTCAGCGTCACGCACCTTCGGGCCGTGCGCACCGTCACGCCCGTCACCACCCTCTGCTCGCGGTCGGCAAGGCGTTGCAGCATGGCCACGGCGTCGGCCTCGTCATGAGGCTTGCCCAGCACATCGCCGTCGAGTATCACCACGGTGTCAGCCGTAATCACCAGGCGGTCATCCCCCTCCGTGAGCGGGAAAGCATCGGCCTTGAGCCTCGACAGGTAGGCCGGCACCTCGTGCGCAGCCATCCCCTCGGGCACACTCTCGTCGACGGGGTGCGACGTGTCGACCGTAAAGTCGATGTCGAGCATTCCCAGCAACTCGCGCCTGCGCGGCGACCCGCTGGCAAGCACAACACGGTATCTATCAAGATTTTCGAGCGGATGAAACATGACTGTAACTATTTATGACAGTTTTACGTCCCACAAAAATAATAAAAACTTGTCACAACGCAAATAATAAAATCCCATAAAGCCTCCCCATAATCCCACGGCATTTGGGCAAACGGAAGATTTTTCGTACTTTTGTGCCTCATAATCGGCAACATCCCGTCCCTCACGCATCTGAACCCCGCAAGCCGGCGGTTTGTTACCTTATAATATTGTAATCATCAGCATATGTCACAACTCATAGCAATAGTGGGCCGTCCCAATGTCGGAAAATCGACCCTCTTCAACCGCCTGACCCAGACACGCACCGCCATCACCAACGACGAGGCCGGCACCACGCGTGACCGCCAGTATGGCAAGGTGGACTGGAACGGCAAGGAGTTCTCAATCGTCGACACCGGAGGCTGGGTAGTAGGCAGCGAGGACGTCTTTGAAAGCGAAATCAACAAGCAGGTACACCTCGCCATCGAGCAGGCCGACGAAATCCTCTTCGTGGTCGACGCCACCAACGGCGTGACCGACCTCGACGACCATGTGGCCGAGATACTCCGCCGCTCATCCAAGCCCGTAATCCTCGTAGCCAACAAGGTGGATGCCGGCGACTCGCTCTATAACATCGCCGAGTTCTACGCCCTCGGCCTCGGCGACCCCTACGGAGTGTCGGCGGTCAGCGGCTACGGCACAGGCGACCTCCTCGACGAGGTCGTGGCCAAGATGCCCGAGAAGGACGAGGAGGAGGCCGCCAAGCTCGATGACATCCCCAAGATATGCATCGTGGGCCGTCCTAACGCCGGAAAGTCATCGCTCATCAACGCGCTCATGGAGCAGGACCGCCACATCGTCACCGACATAGCCGGCACCACCCGCGACTCCATCTATGCGCGCTACAACAAGTTCGGCTTCGACTTCTACCTCGTCGACACCGCCGGCATCCGCAAGAAGACCAAGGTCAGCGAGGACATCGAGTACTACTCCGTAATCCGCTCCATCCGTGCCATCGAGGCATCCGACGTGTGCGTGCTCATGATTGACGCCACCCGAGGCATTGAGGCGCAGGACGTGGCCATCTTCTCGCTCATACAGCGCAACAAGAAGGGCCTCGTGGTGGTAGTCAACAAGTGGGACCTCGTGGAGGACAAGAGCCAGGAGGCCATACGCCACTACGAGGAGGCCATACGCTCGCGCTTCGCCCCGTTCACCGACTTCCCCATCATCTTCGCCTCGGCCCTCACCAAGCAGCGTATATTCAAGGTGCTTGAGACCGCGCTTGACGTGTGCCAGAACCGCAAGCGCATCATCCCGACATCACAGCTCAACACCGTGATGCTCGAGGCCATCGCCGCCTATCCGCCACCAGCCAACAAGGGCAAGTTCGTGAAGATAAAGTATGTCACCATGCTCAAAGGCTCGCCCATCCCCACATTCATATTCTTCTGCAACCTCCCGCAGTGGGTCAAGGAGCCTTACCGCCGCTATCTTGAAAACAAGATTCGCGACAACTGGGACTTCCACGGCACACCCGTCAACGTCTACATGCGAGAAAAGTAAAAGATTGTCTTTTTAACTCATTAATAAAGGAACACAGCCATGCCACTCTCCTGCATAGCACAATTCAACACTCCCGCCGAGGCAAGCATGGCACAAGGCATGCTCGAAAGCCACGGCATACGCTCAATCGTCGACAACGGCACCATCCTCTCGGTCATCCCCATCCCTTCGACCATCGGAGGGGCACGGCTGATGGTCAACAGCGATGACGTCGACGAGGCCATACGCCTGCTCCGCGAGCACGGCGACCTCGACCGATGAACCGTTGCGCCGAACCCATCCCGCACAATAGGAGCGACGGCTTTAGCCGTCGATATGACAAATAAAAAGCGGCATAACTGACTATCCATCAGTCGTGCCGCTTTTATTTTATCTATTTTTGCATCAGTCAAGCTTGAGCACAGCGAGGAACGCCTTCTGCGGCACCTCGACCGAGCCAATTTGCTTCATGCGCTTCTTGCCCTTCTTCTGCTTCTCGAGCAGCTTACGCTTACGCGAGATGTCACCGCCGTAACACTTGGCCGTCACATCCTTGCGCACAGCTTTGATGGTCTCGCGGGCTATAATCTTCGCGCCGATGGCAGCCTGAATGGCGATGTCAAACTGCTGGCGCGGTATAAGCTCCTTGAGCTTCTCACACATGCGTCGGCCGAAGGTCACGGCATTGTCCACATGGGTGAGGGTCGACAGCGCATCGACGCTCTCGCCGTTGAGCAGGATGTCGAGCTTCACGAGCTTGCTCTCACGGAAATCGTGCAGATGGTAGTCAAACGACGCATAGCCCTTGGATATGCTCTTGAGCTTGTCATAGAAATCAATCACAATCTCGCCGAGAGGCATGTCGAAAATCATCTCCATGCGGTTGCCCGAGATATACTCCTGCTTCACAAGCTCACCTCGTTTGCCGAGGCAGAGGGTCATAATCGGGCCGATGTAATCGGCGGCCGTGATGATTGAGGCGCGGATGTAAGGCTCCTCGATACGGTCGATGAGCGTAGGCTCGGGCAGCCCCGAGGGATTGTGCACCTCGGTCATGGCGCCGTGCTTGTCATACACGCGATAGCTTACGTTGGGCACAGTGGTGATGACATCCATATCAAACTCACGGCCAAGACGCTCCTGGATAATCTCCATGTGCAGAAGTCCGAGGAAGCCGCAACGGAATCCGAAGCCGAGTGCCATCGATGACTCGGGCTGGAACGTGAGCGACGCATCGTTGAGCTGGAGCTTCTCGAGCGAAGAGCGCAGATTCTCGAAATCCTCTGTCTCGATGGGATACACACCGGCAAACACCATCGGCTTGACCTCCTCAAAACCGTCGATAGCCTCCTCGCACGGGCGGGCTACATGCGTGATGGTGTCGCCCACCTTCACCTCGCGCGACGTCTTGATGCCCGAGATGATATAGCCCACATTTCCGGCCGAGAGCCGGTCGCAAGGCTGCATGTCGAGCTTGAGCACACCTATCTCGTCGGCGTTATACTCCTTGCCCGTGGCCACGAACTTCACGAAATCGTTCTTGCGAATCGTACCGTTCTCAATCTTGAAGTATGCTATGATGCCGCGGAAGGGGTTGAACACCGAGTCAAAAATCAGTGCCTGGAGCGGAGCCTCAGGGTCGCCGACAGGCGCGGGCACACGCTCTACGATGGCCTGGAGAATCTCAGGCACGCCGATGCCGGTCTTGCCGCTGGCACGTATTATCTCCGAGGGGTCACATCCGAGCAGGTCGACAATCTGGTCCTCCACCTCGTCGGGCTTGGCACTGTCGAGGTCTACCTTATTAATGACAGGGATTATCTCAAGGTCATTGTCAATGGCCATGTAGAGGTTTGAGATGGTCTGAGCCTGAATGCCCTGCGATGCGTCAACGATGAGCAGCGCACCCTCGCAGGCGGCAATCGAGCGCGACACCTCGTAGGAGAAGTCCACGTGTCCCGGAGTGTCAATCAGGTTGAGCACATAATCCTCGCCGTTAAGGCGGTAGTTCATCTGGATGGCGTGACTCTTGATGGTGATGCCGCGCTCACGCTCGAGGTCCATGTCGTCGAGCACCTGGGCCTGGAGGTCCTTGCCCGCGACTGTGTTGGTGAACTCAAGCAGACGGTCGGCAAGCGTGCTCTTGCCGTGGTCGATATGCGCTATGATGCAAAAGTTGCGTATATTCTTCATTAGGGAGCTTTATCTTATAGGTGCAAAATTACAAATTATTTTCTAATTGAAAAAATTCCGCAAAATGTTTGGTCAATTCAAAAATACTTCTTAACTTTGCACCGCAAAACCAAAGATGGTGAGCATAGCTCAGTTGGTTAGAGCGTCGGATTGTGGTTCCGAAGGTCGTGGGTTCGACCCCCACTGTTCACCCAAATTACAAGAAACAATAGTTAGGACAAGCTCTGTGAATCTTCGCAGGGCTTGTTTCATAATTTGCTCACCAATCCTTCTTGACTATTCATCTATGAGAATCATAATCGCAGGTGACGGGGAGACCGGCACACACATGGCCGGCAGCCTGTCGGTCGAAGGGCAGGACGTAGTGCTCCTGGGGCAGAACTGCGAGCATCTGGCCGAGCTTGATGCCGTCAGCAACTTCATTACATTTGAAGGCAGCCCACTGTCCAGGTCAAATCTCATGCAGTGCGGTGCCGACTCGGCCGACCTGTTTGTGGCAGTCATGCCCGACGAGGCTGTCAACCTCGTGGCATGTCAGATAGCCAAGGCTTGCGGCACCCGACGATGTGTGGCACGTGTTGACTCGCCCGAGTTTGACGACGAGGCCCAGACGGAACTGTTCGCTTCGCACGGCGTAGACATGATGATTCACCCCGAGCAGCTCGCCGCCATGGACATAAGGCAGTTTATCGAGCACAACTGGGTCAGCGACTGGTTTGAGATACACGGTGGCGCACTCAGGGTGATAGGCGTAAGGATGCAACGCACGGGCGAGATGTGCGGCAAATCACTGAGAGAGGTACCCAACAATCCGCGACTGTTTCACGTGGCAGCCATCAAGCGTGGCAACGCAATGATAATCCCTCGTGGTGACGACATACTGCAGGAAGGCGACACGGTGTATTTCTCAGTCCTCCCCGACAATTACGGCAGCATCCCCCGTGTGTGCGGCAGACACGTGTCTGCCATCCGCCGCATGATGATTACCGGTGCGGGCAGAGTGACAGAAAACCTGCTCGGGCTTATTCCCTCAGGATATGACATCACCGTGATTGACCCCGACAAGGAGCGATGCAACGTCATCGCCTCGCGATTCCCGTCGGTAGTGGTAGTCAATGCCCAGGCCAACGACATCTCCACGCTCAAGGATGAGGGCGTCGAGCGGTGCGACATCTTCCTTGCCCTTACCGGCAGCTCCGAGACAAACATCGTGTCATGCATGGTGGCACGCGAGCATGGCGTAGGAAAGACGGTGGCACGCATAGAGGAATTACAGTACCTGCCCGAGGCCGAGAGCCTTTCCATCGACAAAATCATCAACAAAAAGCTGCTCAACGCGGGCAAGATTCTCAGCGTCCTGCTTGACTGCAACGTCTCCACAGCCCAGTGCCTGTCACTCGGCTCATCCGAAATCACCGAGATTATAGTGGGCGAAGGCTCTAAAATCACATCGGCCCCTGTGGCCAGGCTGTCACTTCCGCGCGATTTCACCATAGGAGGCATCATACGCGACGGCAAAGGGATGCTCGTGGAAGGATGCACCGAGATACAGCCGGGCGACCATGTGGTGGTGTTTTACGTTTCAGGCGCACTTAATAAGGTGAGCCGATATTTCAGATGACATGGCAGATTCCATAAAGACAAGTTCAGTGACGCGGGTCATGGGTCGCCTCGTGATTATCGAGTCGATACTCATGCTGCTGCCGCTCGGCATATGCCTGATTTACGGCGAAGATGACTGGAAGGGATTTGCCGTAGCCTCAGTCGCCGCAGCTGTGGCCGGAGGGACAGCCGAGGCCCTCACGGCGCATGCATCGACGACGATACGTAGCCGCGAGGGATTCATCGTGACCTCGCTTATATGGGTGATGTTCGCCCTCTTCGGTGTGATACCGTTCATGATGAGCGACAGCAGCCTCGGATTCACCGATGCAATGTTTGAGGTAATCTCCGGTCTGACCACCACAGGCGCGAGCATCATCCCCGACGTGGAGGCTCAATCCCACGGCATACTCTTCTGGCGAGCATTAACGCAATGGATAGGCGGACTCGGCATCATCCTGTTCATGCTGGCCGTACTCCCCGAGCTTAACAAGACCTCGGGAATATCTATGTTCCAGGCCGAGGCCACAGGCATCACACATGACAAGCTGCACCCGCGCATACGTCAGACCGCCATGTCGGTCTGGGGCGTGTACATCCTGCTCACATCCATATCGGTCATCCTGCTGTGGATAGGCCCGATGGACCTCTTTGACAGCGTGTGCCACTCATTCGCCACCATCGCCACAGGCGGGTTCTCCACACGCAATGAGGGCATATGCTACTGGCATTCCGACTATGTGCTCGTCGTTGTCACGATAGTCATGTTTATTGCCGGACTTAATTTCATGACTATGTACAACATATCCAAAAACGGCATAAAGACCCTCCTGGGCAATTCAGTCTTCAGGACATTCTCGTCAGTCACACTCATCGCCTACGCGCTGTTGCTGCTGTCAGCTATAATCCGTGGCAAAGCTGACAGCCCGGACTCCGCGCTCATCTACCCGATATTTCATGTCGTATCGGCCATAACCTCCACAGGATTCACCATCAGTGAGGCCGAGAGCTGGGGATTTTTCCCGCTGTTTCTGACAATCCTGCTCATGGTGTGCGGCGCGTGTGCAGGCTCCACGTCGGGAGGCATCAAGATTGACCGTTTGATGATACTCGGCGACAACTGCATCAACGAGATTCGCAAGACGGCATTCCCGAGGCGCATATACGTGGTGCATCTCAACGGCTCGGCCCTCAACAACGGCCTCGTTTCACGCATCACGGCCTTTGTCTCGCTATACATATCAGTCATAATCATTGCCACAGGATTCATCACCATGTTCGGCTACACGATGACCGACTCACTCTTCATGGTCTGCTCTTGCATCGGCTGCAACGGTCTCGGATACGGGGTCACAGGTGTCGAAGGCTCATACGCCTACCTGCCTGACGTCATAAAATGGCTGCTCACAGCAGTGATGCTCATCGGACGTCTCGAACTGTTCACGTTCCTCGTACTGCTATTGCCATCTTTCTGGAAAAGATAACAAAGTGCGCATCCTAAAACTTTTCCTCGGGTTATTCCATTATATTAATAAACAACTCATCAAAATTTCAACATTATGAAAGCCTTAGGAAAAGCCCTCTTCTGGATTGGATTCGTAGCCCTTATAGGCGTAGTGCTCGCATATCTCATCATCATTCTCACCGGCGCCGTGGCATTCGCCACCACGGCCACAGCCCTCTCCATCTGCGCAATCATCCTCATTGGCTCGCTGCTCATGCTCATGGGACGCTCGTATGAAAAGTCGGGCGAACGCAAGGAAGAGATGAAGCGCGTGCGTGAATTGTCGGGCAAATAGCACCGTCGCCCTCCCACCCCATTTTTCACCACCTCACAGTCAGAGCTTGTTTAATAAATTTTAAACAGGCTCTGAATTATTGCCGTGCAGCATGATGGTTCGGGGAATTTTTGCTAATTTTGCATGAATATTACCCTGAAACCATCATAAGACATGAAGACAATATATCGCATTGCACTTCTCGGCATGGCCGCCGCAGTGGCGTCATGCTCCAACAACGGCCCGCAATGGCATCTCGACGGCTCGATACAGGGCCTGGGAGAGAATGACAACGTAATCCTCGAAGGCAACAACCAGGGCTACTGGTATGTCATCGACACGATACACCCCTCGGCCGACGGCTCGCTGCGCTATGCCGGCGACGTGCACGGCTATCCCGACATCTTCCGCCTCCGTGTGGGCGAAAGCTCGGTCTACTTCCCCGTCGACAGCCTCGAGACTGTGACCGTCACAGCCACAGCTCCTGACATAGCCGCCAACCACAGGCTCTCAGGCTCACCCCAGGCCGAGAACCTCAACCGCGTGGACAGCATGCTCACAGCCGCAGCCTCACGCAGCGGAGTCAAGGCCATAGCCGGTGACGAGACTCTCAAGCGCGAGCTGGGCAACATGATTCTCGCCGACCCTGCCGGCGTGGTCAGCTATTATATCATAAGCAAGCGCGTGGGCGATACACCTCTCTATAATCCTGCCGACAAGCTCGACCACCGCATAATCGGAGCCGTGGCCAACGCCTATAACCAGCAGCGTCCCGACGACCCCCGCACCAAATATCTCACCCAGCTCTTCCTCAATAACCGCAAGCCTGTGCAGTCCACAAATGATTCAGGCATACAGGCCCAGTTAATAAAGGCTTTTGAGATAGACCTCTATGACCACACCGGCAAACGCCACTCGCTGCTCGAGCTTACCGAGAGCGGCCGTCCCGTGATACTCAGCTTCACAGCCTACGGCGCGGAATGGTCACCGGCATTCAATGTCGAGCTTAACAAGGTCTACAGCAAATATCACCCCCAGGGTCTAGAGATTTATCAGGTGGCTCTCGACAGTGACGAGTATGCCTGGAAGCAGGTTGCCAAGAACCTCCCCTGGATTACAGTATATAACAATGTGGCTGACGGCGGCAAGGTGCTCCGCGACTATAACGTGGGCCAACTCCCGACCACATTCCTCTTCAACCGCAACGGCGAACTCGTGGAGCGTGTGCTTGACATCGACGCACTCGACTCAGCCGTGGCTAAGGTTATCTGACAGCGTGACTTGACGGTCATTCCGATGGGTTTGTGAAGACTTTCTACAAAATTCTACGCACCGTACTGGTAATACTGCTGGTGCTGCCCCTGGCAGTACCGGCTTTGCTGTATATCATACTGTCGATACCCTCGGTGCAGACCTATATCGGACATCGGGCCGAAAGCGAGCTTACCACACTGCTCGGCACCAAGGTGAGCATCGGCAAGGTCGACTACTCACCGTTCACGCGAATAGTGCTGCGCGATGTGTCGGTCAACGATTCCACGGGCAATCCCGCGCTAAAGGTAGGACACCTCGGCGCGGGTGTGAGCCTGACCGAGACGCTGTGGAATCAGCGACTCATCGTGACCTACGCCGAGATTATCGACCTCGAGGCACACCTGTGGCGCGACTCCATAGGCGCACCGCTCAACATCGACCCCATAATAGCCCGTTTCAAGAAAAAAGAACCGTCCGGGCAGTCGAAATTCGACCTCGCTGTCAACATGGTGGTCATCCGCCGGTCATCATTGACCTACGACGTTCTCAACACCCCTCACCGCGAGGATGGCCGCTTTGACCCGGCACACATATCGGTAAGTGGACTGCGAGCCGACCTTCGCGCCCCACGCATATCCAACGGCGAGATTACAGTCGACATCAAGCGCATGGGTGCCATCGAGCAGTCGGGCCTCACGCTTTCAGCCCTCACTGCCGGGGTGGAAATCACCGACCGACGCATGATGTTGAGCAACTTCGCCGTGCAGATGCCCCACTCCTCACTCGCGTTCGACAATATCGAGGCCGAGGTATCGCCGCTCGCCAAAGGGTTCAACCCTAAGGACATACACACCTCGATAGCCACACTGCCGGGCACACATGTGTCCACGACCGACCTGGCTCCGCTCATCCCTACATTAAAAGGCATCGACCTCACAGCCGATGTCGAGCTTGAGGCCGAGGGGGATATTCAGGCTATCGACATACAGCGTCTTGCCGTGTCAGTACGCGACAAGAACAGCTGGATAAACCTCAACGGCCACGTCGGCAATCTCACCAATGCGCGCGACTCGCTCGTAATCGACCTGCAGCGCATCAGTGCCAACTTCAACGCTCCGGCCACCATCTCCACATTATCTTCGGTCATAGGCCACGACAACAAGCTTATAACCCAACTGAACAAATACTCCTCGCTCGGCGACATCAACCTGCTCGGACAGCTCGCGGCCACTCCGTCAAGCGCGGATTTCAACGGCTCGATAATCACCTCGTGCGGAAGCATCGACATCGATGCCGGACTCATGCGGGCATCGCGCGAAGCTCCGCTTAAGATTGACGGGCGCGTGGTAGCGATGGATTTCAACCCGTCCAAACTCGGCACAGGGCTGTCACGGCTCACCGACATATCATTTGAGGCTGCCGCCGACCTTGCGATAGGACGTAACAGCACTATCAACGGCAATGCCGAGGTGGGCATCAGTAATATAACATGGGACGGCACAGCGTATAATGACATCATGGCCCAGGCCACATTCGCAGGCCATCACGTCGATGCGGCCATTGACAGCAATTCGCCGCTTGCCGATTTCTCGGTGCGTGGCGGCTATGAGCTCAAGGGAGCTAACCCGCTCACCGAACTGTATGCCAATATCCGCAATCTCTCGCTGTCACCCATAGTGACGAAAGGGCGTTTCAAGGACTACAATCTTTCGGCCGAGATTGACGCTTCGGTTCACGGCCACGACGTTGACCGAATGGACGGTTGGGTAAAAATCAAAGACCTGCTGCTCGAAGGCACCGCCGACAACAGCAGTATCGGTTTCCCGCTAATCAGCCTGACCTCCACCGTGACTGACTCGGCTCGCACACTCAATTTCAACGGCGGGCCAATCGACCTGTCGCTGCGCGGCGAGTTCTCCTACCCGGCCCTCGTACGCGACATGAAGACACTTGCCGCTCGCGCATTTCCCGCGCTCATCCCCGGCATCGACACTCCTGCATCAATGTCGAGCATGGCCAGGCTGAATGTCACGGTCAACCCCGACTCGGCCCTCGCACGATTCTTCAAGATGCCGGTCGAGGTTATATACCCGCTGCAGCTTGCGGCATCCACCGACCGCGACAACAACTCGGCCTCGCTTATCCTCAACGCCCCCTATCTCAGGCAGAAGGACAAACTCATTGAAGGCACCTCGCTCACAGCCGGCATCGACGGCAACGACAGCACGAGCTATCTCGGTTTCAGCACCATCGTCCCCACCAAGGACGGGCCTATGGACCTCAGCATCACATCGTCAGGTGTGAGCGATTCGCTCTTGACAGCCATCGACTGGCGCATCAACCGAGCCAAGGACTTCCACGGCAATCTGAACTTCGCCACGATGTTCTCGCGCAATGCCGACAACGGGCTGTGTACCGACATTCGCTTCTCTCCTACCGACCTCGTGTTCAACGACTCAGCCTGGCATGTCACGCCCGCCAAAATCGACATCCGCCCCGGCAAGATACTTGTCAGCGACCTCGGGGCAGGACGCCAGGGGCAGACGCTGTCAATCAACGGCGTCGCTGCCGCCGACTCTCTGAGCCGCCTCGTGGTGTCGCTCGACCATATCGACCTCGATTACGTCTTTGAGACTCTTGCCATAAGTGATGCGGTCAACTTCGGAGGCCGCGCTACAGGCCGCCTTTACGCAGAGGCCCTGCTGTCAAAAGACCCCGTGCTCTACACCCCGCGACTGATGGTAGAGGGGTTGAGCTACAACCACTGCACATTCGGCGACGGTGACATACACAGCTGGTGGGACAATAACACGAAGACCATCACCATCGGCGCGGAGATACTGCAGCCCGACAATAAGAAATCTACCATCAACGGCACCATCAAACCGCTCACTGAGGAGCTTGACTTCAACTTCGTGGCCGAGGAGGCACCGGCCGGGTTCATGCTACCGTTCATGTCGGCGTTCACCTCGAGCGTCAACGGCAAAATTTCGGGTGATGCACGGCTGTACGGTACGTTCAAGGACCTCGACCTTGCAGGAGACATATATGTCAAAGACCTGAAGATGAAGCTCGACTTCACCAACACCACCTACACCGTCAGCGACTCGGTGCACATAGCTCCGGGTGTAATCAGCTTCAAGGACGTGGCTTTGCAGGACCGCTACGGCAACGGGGCGAAGCTTACGGGCAAGGTGACGCACAACTATTTCCACGACCCTACATTCAAGTTCAATATCACCGACGCCACCAATCTCCTTGTCTATGACGTGGGCGAGCATGACACTGAAGACCCCTGGTATGGCCGCATCTACGGCACCGGCTCGGCCACGGTCACAGGTGTGCCCGGCAAAATTGACATCGGCGTGAAGATGCGCACTGCGCCCAAGTCGACATTCACCTTCGTGCTCAGTGACGCCGAGCAGTCGGTGGAGTATGACTTCATCACCCTACGTGACCGCGACCGTGCAAAGAAAGACTCCATAGCCGCCCTCGACCCCACCCCGCTCATAGTGAAACAGCTGCGCGACCGCATCAACCGTCAGGAGCAGGGCGCGCCTACGGTCTATGCGATGGAATTTATCGTTGACATCACCCCAGAGGCTACCCTCAACCTCATAATGGACCCTATCGGCGGCGACAAGATTACCGCACACGGCAGCGGCCATCTACGCATGAACTATGCCTCGGACGGCGAACTGGAGATGTATGGCGAGTACACCCTCAACAAAGGCTCGTACAACTTCACCCTGCAGGATATAATTATCAAGGACTTCACCATACTCGAGGGGAGCAAGATTACATTCCTCGGCGACCCGTATGCCGCCCAGCTCAACATACGTGCTTCCTACTCGCTCAACGCCAACCTCAGCGACCTCGACGAGTCATTTCTCGAGGACCGCGAACTGACACGTACCAATGTTAAGGTCAATGCCATAATGATTGTGACGGGCGATATGCGCCAGCCTGACATTAAATTTGACCTCGAATTCCCCACCCTCACAGCCGACACATATCGCAAGGTGCGCTCTATCATATCGACCGACGAGATGATGTCGCGTCAGATTATCTATCTGCTCGCGCTCAACCGTTTCTATACTCCTGAGTACATGGCCACTACCCACGGCAACGAGCTTGTGTCGGTGGCATCATCCACCCTCTCGTCGCGTCTCGGCTCAATGCTCGGTCAGCTCAGCGACAACTGGAGCATAGCCCCGGCCATACGAAGCGACCGCGGCGACTTCTCTGACGTGGAGGTCGACGTGGCACTGTCGAGCCAGCTGCTTGACAACCGCCTGCTCTTCAACGGCAACCTCGGCTATCGCGATAAGTCGCTAAACAACAACAGCTTTATCGGCGACTTTGACATACGCTATCTCCTCAACCGCGCCGGCACAATCCAGCTCAAGGCCTACAACCGCTACAACGACCAGAACTACTATCTGAAAAGTGCGTTGACCACTCAGGGCATCGGCGTAGTGTTCAAGCGTGACTTCGACAACATCTTCTCATTCCTCCGCCCCCTCCGCAAAAAGAAAAAGGCGGCAGAAAAGCAACCTGCCGACTCCGTGAAAGTCGATGTCACAATCGAAAAGAAGGATGACGAGATAATCGAAAACGAATTCATCAAAATCCGTCCGGCCGAGTGAAATAACATTGAAGCTGTATCATAGCTCAGAAAAGGGACAAAAGGACACAAGAGACAAAAGCGACATAAGAAATATACTATTTTCTAATAATCATTGATTATCAAGATAATATATATCTTATGTCGCTTTTGTCTCTTGTGTCCTTTTGTCCCTTTCTTGGACTATTCTTTTAAGCCTTGCCGTCGATAATGGCAAAGGCGGCATCGCGACCTGCGGTGATACGCGACGAGTAATGGGCATCGCTGTTGACCGCAAGCGGCACATTGGCCGATACGAGGCGACGTATCACATCGGGCGACGGGAACATCCTCGGCGCATAGGCGGCTACCTCCTCGGCTGACGCTCCTACAGGCGCGGGATAAGCCTTTGTGTTGATTTCAACGATAATGTCGGTAGCCCTTACAGCGTCAATCACATCGTCGATGTGACGGCGATACCACGGCTCATTCTCGATGCCGGGACTGAATGACGACGCATTGAATCCGATTTTATCGAAGTGTCCGAGGATGTCAAATCCCCCCTTCTCTATCATCCTGATGGTGCGGTCATAGAAACTGTCCACCACATATCGGATGTCATTATCGAAATGCTGTGCCATCTTGCCCTTGAAATGCTGCGGACGCCCGTCCACATCCACCTCGCCCGAGCCGTCAGGCGTAGCGACGAAATGCACTGAGCTGAGCCTGTAATCAAGCGGTATATTATCGAAATATGGCTTGGTCGCCCCCCACTTCTCGCCGAGGAAATCAATCTCCATTGACAGGTAGAGGTTGATACGCCCCTCATACAGCTGTTTCAGACGCTGAAACTCGGCAACATAATCGTCGACACTAAGTGCCGACATGTTGCACGACGATGGCAACGGTATGGGGGAGTGAGGCGTAAAGCCGTAGTGCTTCATACCGCAGGCAAGTGCCTGTTCGGCCATGCGTGACATCGGCTCGCGCCCGTCACAAAACTGTGTGTGGGAATGAAAGTTATAGTCGCGTGTCGAGGATATTATTTCGTGGAGATTCATTTCGTAGCAGCGGGAGGATTGGCTATGTTCTGACGCATATTGGTGTCCGACTCGATGTTTTTCATCTTGTAGTAGTCCATTATGCCGAGATTACCGTTGATAAATGCCTGAGCCATCGCGCGAGGCAGTTCGGCCTCAGCCTCGATTACCTTGGCGCGGGCCTCCTGGGCCTTGGCGCGCATCTCCTGCTCGAGAGCGATAGCCATTGCACGGCGTTCCTCAGCCTTGGCCTGGGCGATATTCTTGTCGGCCTGGGCCTGGTCAATCTGCAGCGCGGCACCGATGTTCTTGCCTATGTCGATATCGGCAATATCGATTGAGAGAATCTCAAACGCTGTACCTGAGTCGAGACCCTTGCGAAGCACGAGCTTCGATATATTGTCAGGATTCTCAAGCACCTGCTTGTGACTCTCCGACGAGCCGATTGACGACACGATACCCTCGCCTACACGGGCCAGCACGGTGTCCTCGCCCGCACCGCCCACGAGCTGACGGATATTGGCACGCACTGTAACACGCGCGATTGCTATAAGCTGAATGCCGTCCTTGGCTACAGCTGTCACATGAGGTGTCTCGATTACCTTGGGGTTAACTGACATCTGCACGGCCTGAAACACATCACGGCCGGCAAGGTCAATGGCTGTGGCCATCTTGAAACCGAGGTCGATATTGGCCTTTGACGCCGACACGAGTGCATGAACCACCTTCTCGACGTCACCACCGGCAAGGTAGTGGGCCTCGAGGTCGTCACGGTTCACGTCATCGAGTCCGGCCTTGTGGGCCTCGATAAGCGCACGGACAATGACTGATGCGGGCACCTTACGGATACGCATGAGAAAAAGCTGCATGAGCGAGATATGCACACCGCTCACACGTGCCGAAATCCATAAGAAGAACGGCACATAGTAGAAAAAGATGCTTAGGCATACTATCAATGCCACAGCGAGCAAGACTATTGTCAAGACCATAGAGTGTTGGTTAGGTATGAGGGTTAAAAATAATGAGTTACTGATACGTTGGCCCGAAATCAAATCTCGGAGCCGACCACCTGATTGGACAGCTCGCGCAGTGATGCCTCGCGTGACTCAAGCTCGCGCTCGGCCTTGAGGATATCATTGCCGATTGAAGTGTCGCCCTGCGCATAGCGTCGGCGCATCTTCTCAAGCTCGTCGCGGAACACCTGAACCGAAGCCTTCTCCTTCAGATAGTTCTGCATAGCCTTGCGGGCCATGTTGGAGCGGAAATCACTGAGCCTATGCAGCACACGCCCGTCAGGCATGGCGAAGTCAAAATCATTTACCGGCGACGACCTGCGTGCCTCGGCGGCCGACTCTATCCTGCGCTTGATGTCTGCATAATCGGCTCCGTCAGCCCAAGTGTCAGCGATAGATGTGACCTTGGCATAATCTGTCAGTCCGGGAGTGTCGGTGGCATAATTATTGCGAAGTTCCTGCGGGATAAAGGTATAGACCGTCACCATATCGGGGATGCAGTTACGGTCGGTCACCCACCACCCTACTCCGTTCTGCTCGTCGATGGCATAGAGATAGTCGTTGTAGGGCGAGTTATAGGGCATACCTATATTGGAAGGCTGGAGAAATCCATCCTCGTCACGACGCGAGATAAAGATGTCGAGATTGCCGAGCGACTCCTCTCCGTCGGCCGCGAAGTAAAGAGTCACACCGTCAGCCATCAGGAAGGGATATGACACACTCGTGCCGTTGTCCGAGCCAAACACCGAAGCGTAGTCAAACAGTTTGCGCGGCACATCCCAACTTTCATCCGACAGGCGTGAAGACTCATACATAGAAGTGCCTCCATCAGCATCGGCACCCACCCATATCATATCGTCACCACTCTCGGTGAGATATGCCGGGGCCACGATGTCGGTCATGCCGAGACGGTCAAGGTCGGCGTCGGAAATCACACGCTCCACCACAGTCTGACCCTGCAGCGAACCTGCACTGCGTGCCATCTTTACAGCCTCGAAAAACTCCTCGGCCGGAACATTTATGCTGTCGATTATCTGAATCTTCTCCACACGGTCGAGCATCGAACGGCCAAGGTCTATTCTGTCTGAAAGATACTCGGTCCAGTCAATCGGCTCGGTGTTCAGTCCATAGGTGAAGTTTGCGTCCTTCTCAGCCTCGGCCTTAGTGCGCTTGGCCACGTACTTGTCGAGATACTCCCGCGCGCTATCGAAGTCATAGAGATAATACGCAGCCTCGGCGGCACCGAGATTGCCCGAGTTACCACCTTTCATATAGAAAGGGATAGCCTCGGCATAGCGTCCGGCATCCTTGAGCGCATCGCCCGCAGCACGGTTGAGCGACTGGTTGCGCGGAGCCTTGCGGGCAGCCTCTATCGCCGCCGTGACATCGGCATCAGCCGCCTCCTGGGCGCAAAGGCCGTTGCCGGCCAGCAGAATGGCCGGCAACGCGAGTGACAATATTTTACGCAGAGTCGAAATCATATAGACAAGGCTTCGTGCATTGACTGTGCGGCACGACGGCCATCACCCATTGCGAGAATCACTGTTGCACCACCGCGCACGATGTCGCCACCGGCATACAGGTCGCTCAGCGATGACTGCATGGTGCTGTCGTTGACCACAATGGTGCCTCGGCGCGACACTTCGAGGTCGCTGATGGCATGGGGGATGAGAGGATTGGGTGACACACCCACGCTCACAATCACGAGGTCGACAGGAATCTCATCAATAGCACCGGGGATGGGCTGAGGCGAACGGCGGCCCGACTCGTCAGGCTCGCCAAGCTCCATGCGCTGCACCCTCATGGCACGCACACGTCCATGCTCGTCGGCAAGATACTCGATGGGATTGCAGAGCGTCATGAACTCAACGCCCTCCTCCTTGGCATGATGCACCTCCTCGATTCGGGCGGGCATCTCGGCCTCGCCGCGACGGTAGACAATCATAGCCGCCTCAGCACCCTGACGGCGTGCGGTGCGCACCGAGTCCATCGCTGTGTTACCGCCACCGATGACGGCCACGCGACGTCCCTTGAGCACGGGGGTATCCTCGCCGGGGCGTCCGGCACCCATGAGGTTGATGCGGGTGAGATACTCGTTGCTCGACATCACACCTATATAATTCTCGCCGGGAATACCCATGAATCGGGGCAGTCCTGCGCCTGAGGCCACGAATATGCCCTTATAGTCAAGAGCGTGGAGGTCGTCATACGATAGGGTCTTGCCCACAACACAGTCCTTGACAAACTTAACGCCGAGGGCGCGCAGACCGTCAATCTCAGCCTCGACCACAGTGTTGGGCAGGCGGAACTCGGGGATGCCGTATTTGAGCACTCCGCCAATCTCATGCAGTGCCTCATAGACCGTGACGTCATATCCGCGCTTAATCATATCACCGGCAAACGAGAGTCCGGCAGGGCCTGAACCGACCACGGCCACCTTGATGCCGTTGCACTCGGGACGCTTCACCTCCACGGGATGCTCGGCATGCTCCATGCGCTCATAATCAGCTGCAAAACGCTCAAGATAGCCGATGGCCACAGGCTCTTTTTTCATCTTGTTGTATATGCAGCGTGACTCGCACTGCTTCTCCTGCGGACACACACGGCCACACACGGCAGGAAGCGCGCTGGTGTTCTTCAGCACAGCGGCGGCCTCAAGAAACTCTCCGCGCTCCACATTCTTGATGAAGCCGGGGATGTTGACTGCCACGGGGCATCCCTGCATACACTGGGGGTCGGGACAGTCAAGACAGCGCGAGGCCTCGAGCAAAGCCTGCTCGGCCGAGAGGCCCTGGTTGACCTCCTCATTGCATGTCACACGATATGATGCCGGGAGCTGTGGCATCACTACGCGGGGAGTGGCTGTGCGCTCCTTCGCGCTTTTCTCATTGCGAAGCGTCACACGCCATGCCGCATCGCGGTTAATATCCTGATTCATTTGTGCTGGGTCTCAAAGTTGTAACTTTTCATTCGCATCATCATCTCGTCGAAGTCCACCTTGTGGGCATCAAACTCCGGGCCGTCGATGCATACAAACTTGGTCTTGCCGTCGACGGTGACGCGACACGCGCCACACATGCCGGTGCCGTCAACCATGATGGTGTTGAGCGAACACATCGTGGGCACCTCATATTTCTTGGTGGTCAGGGCCACGAATTTCATCATCACGGCGGGACCGATGGCCACCACGAGGTCAACCTTCTCGCGCTGAATCACTTCCTCGACTCCGGCTGTCACAAGGCCCTTGCGTCCGGCCGAGCCGTCATCGGTCATGATGATTACCTCGTCGCTGTAACGTGCCACCTCATCCTGGAGGATAATCAGGTCGGCGTTGCGTGCAGCCAGAATCGAGATTACACGATTGCCGGCCTCCTTCATCGCCTTAATGATAGGCAGAAGCGGAGCTACACCCACACCGCCACCGCAGCACACCACAGTGCCGACATTGGCGATATGCGTAGCCTGGCCGAGAGGACCTACAATATCGGTGAACGAGTCGCCCGGCTCAAGGGCGCATATCTTGGCTGTAGACACGCCCACCTCCTGGACTACGAGAGTAATGGTGCCGCGCTCGATGTCGGCATCAGCTATGGTCAGAGGGATGCGCTCGCCTCCCTCACCCACGCGCACAATCACGAAATGACCTGCACGGCGTGCAAGAGCTATCATCGGGGCCTCGACCACGAGTTTGACCACATGCTCCGAAAAATGCTCCTTGGCTATAATCTTATGCATAAGTAACGAATATGTTCTTAATATTTTAGATTCACAAAGATACTACAAGTTATGAAAATAAACAAAAATCACAACGTTACTTATAGACATCTTTGACAAACCACCCTACAACACATACCCGTCAGGCAAAAAATATCCAATTATACATCTTGGATTACGTATACAAATCTGAATATGATTCTTATCGAAAAAACCTGCAGTAGGATACAGTTCGTTACCTTCCCAAAAACCAGCCCTGACCGAGTCATATTCCAACAATCCTTTTGAACGATTAAAATCATGTAGACTCTCAATCGTGTAGCAATCAAGGTGCCTCAGCATCAATTCCCCCGTTTCGCCTCGTTTTCCCGGCTTATTTACTCTCACCCCACCTTGGTCAAACACCGGCTTAACCACACTATCCCATATACCTTTAAGATTTAGCAGATTCTCACGCATTGTCAAGTCCAAGCAATATCCTAAATCCAAAATCGCGCCCAATACGAATGGTTCCTTACATTGCTTAACTTCGGTGGCGAATTCTTCAGCCCTCAAAGGGTCATTTTCCCAAAAATATATCCCATTACCCAACCAATCATACGAATTTTTACTCCGCGCCAATGAAGCCCGGCGCAACAACACCTGTTCAGCTATAGTTTTTTCACATCCGTGATATCCTATAATCGTGCCAATCATAGATTGCACATATTAGAATTGTCTATCGCAATATTGATAACACCTTTAGAGCTGACATCCATACCAAGTGAACGAAGATATGCACGGGATGTACGCACGGTACGGCTTTTAGCCTTGCCATATGCTATCATCATCTCATTCAATTCTTCTATGGGAATATCGGAAATACGAGTGTACGATGTTTTTTTCATCTTATTATATTTTGTAATTTGCAAATTTAATCCTTTTATTCTATAATAACAATATAAAAATCACTTTTACTAAACGAAATATTGAAAAATGTCCTGACTATCGTTTATAATAGCCAGGACATAAATAAAATTATTTATTCTAACAAAATTTAGAACTCAGCCTTGCCCGGGGTGCGGGGGAAGGGGATTACGTCGCGGATGTTGGTCATGCCGGTAACGAAGAGCACCAGACGCTCAAATCCGAGACCGAAGCCCGAGTGAGGCACGGTGCCGAAGCGGCGGGTGTCGAGATACCACCACATATCCTTCATGGGGATATTCAGCTCCTCGATACGTGCAAGCAGCTTATCGTAGTTCTCCTCACGCTCCGAGCCGCCGATAATCTCGCCGATGTTGGGGAAGAGCACATCCATAGCGCGGACAGTCTTACCGTCCTCGTTCTGCTTCATGTAGAATGCCTTGATTTCCTTGGGATAGTCGGTAAGGATTACAGGCTTCTTGAAATGCTCCTCTACGAGGTAACGCTCGTGCTCGCTCTGGAGGTCGGTGCCCCAATGCACGGGGAACTCAAACTTCTTGCCCGACTCCTCGAGTATCTTGACTCCCTCGGTGTAGGTCAGGCGCACGAACTCGTTGTCGACCACAAAGCGAAGACGCTCCTCAAGGTCCTTGTCGAAACGCTCGGCAAGGGCACGGATGTCATCGATGTTATGCTCGAGAGCGTAGTTGATGCAATACTTCACAAACTCCTCGGCAAGGTCCATATTGTCAGAGATGTCATAGAATGCCATCTCAGGCTCAATCATCCAGAACTCCGAGAGGTGACGGGGAGTGTTGGAATTCTCGGCGCGGAATGTGGGGCCGAAGGTGTAAATCTGGCCGAGCGCAGTCGCACCAAGCTCGCCTTCGAGCTGACCCGACACGGTGAGTGCCGTGGGCTTGGCATAGAAATCCTTGGAGTAGTCCACCTTGCCCTCCTCATCCTTCGGGAGGTTGTTGAGGTCGAGTGTGGTAACCTGGAACATCGCGCCGGCTCCCTCACAGTCACTTGCCGTGATGAGCGGGGTGTGGAAATAGTAGAAGCCGCGCTCGTTGAAGAACTTGTGGATTGCGAAAGCGAGCGAACTGCGGATACGGAGCACCGAACCGAAGAAGTTGGTGCGCGGACGCAGATGTGCGATTTCGCGAAGGAACTCGAGCGAGTGGCCCTTCTTCTGCAGCGGATAAGTGGCAGGGTCGGCTGTGCCGTAAAGCTCGATGCTGTCAGCCTGAATCTCGGAGGTCTGCCCCTTGCCCATCGACTCGACGAGCTTGCCGACGACACGGACGCTCGAGCCGGTGGTCACTGGCTTGAGCTGCTCGTCGGTGAAACGCGACATGTCGAGTACCACCTGAATATTATTGACCGTGGAGCCGTCGTTGAGCTGTACGAACTGTACATGTTTATTGCCACGGCGGGTGCGTACCCAACCCTTGGCCTCAACCTCCGTGCCCATGAGCGACGGAGTGGTAAGAAGGTCCTTTACGGTTGTTTTCTTCATAATGATGATTGGTTAGAATAGTTTTATTTACTCAAACGAGCCCATCTTGAGATAGTTGACCTCGTCCTGTGTGAGGTAACGCCAGCGGCCGCGGGGGAGGTTCTTCTTGGTGAGACCTGCGAAGTACACGCGGTCGAGCTTGGTGACATGATAACCAAGGCTCTCGAAGATACGGCGCACGATGCGGTTGCGGCCCGAGTGAATCTCGATACCGGCCTGGTTGCGGTCAGTCTCGGTAGCATACGAGATAGCGTCGGCGTGGATGGGCCCGTCCTCAAGCTCGATGCCGTCGGCGATACGCTGCATGTCATCCTCGGCGATGTCATGGTCAGTCCACACGTGGTAGATTTTCTTCTTGACAAACTTGGGATGTGTGAGCTTGGATGCGAGGTCGCCGTCATTGGTGAGCAGGAGCACACCGGTGGTGTTGCGGTCGAGACGTCCTACGGGATAGATACGCTCCTCGCATGCACCCTTCACGAGGTCCATGACGGTCAGACGTCCGTTGGGGTCGTCGCTTGTGGTCACGCAATCCTTGGGCTTGTTGAGGAGGATGTAGCACTTCTTCTCAAGTGTCACCACCTTGTCGTCATACTCCACGACATCGCTGTGGCTGATTTTGGTGCCAAGCTCGGTCACGACCTCGCCGTTGACCTTGATGAGACCCTTGAGGATGAACTCGTCAGCCTCACGGCGCGAGCAGAGACCGGCATTGGCCATGAACTTGTTGAGGCGGAGCTGCTCGTTGGGATCGGGCAGCGGAGTCTCATACTCGATGCGCTTGGGGCGCGGAGTGAAGCTGCGTCCGCCCTGAGGCATGCCGAACTGGTTCTGACGGGGGCCCTTGTTCTGGTAGCCGCCCTGACGATTGTTCTGATAGCCGCCCTGGCGGTTGTTCTGGTAACCACCCTGACGGTTGTTCTGGTAGCCGCCCTGACGGTTGTTCTGATAGCCACCCTGCTGACGGGGCTGGTAACCGCCCTGCTGGCGAGGCTGATAGCCACCCTGCTGACGGGGCTGGTAGCCGCCCTGCTGACGGTTGTTATAATTGTTGCGGGGCTGATAGCCGCCCTGCTGACGGTTGTAATTGTTGCGGGGCTGATAACCGCCTTGCTGACGGTTATAATTGTTGCGGGGCTGATAGCCGCCGGTCTGAGCCGCAGAGCCTTCGGTCTGCTCTGACTCGCCGGTAGCACCCTCGGTCACATGACCCTCGGTCTGAGGCACATGCGGACGGGGCTGATAGCCGCCCTGACGATTGTATCCACCCTGATTGCCATAGCGATTGTTCTGGTAGCCACCCTGATTGCCATATCGGTTGTTCTGATAACCGCCCTGACGATTGTAGTTGTTGCGGGGCTGATAGGGACGCTGGGGACGGTCGCCATATGACTGTGAGCCATACGACGAAGTGTGCTGCTGTCCGTCGGCACCTGCCTCTGACGAGGGAGTGAAATCGCTTGAGCTGTTGTTGTCGCGACCGCCGTCATGTGAATCGACGGGGTAAGGGCGCGCACCGATGCGGGGTCTTTTACCTTTCTTTTCGTTGCTGTCCATGATAGTTTTTTAGAATTGGGAATGTAAAATGATTTTGATAATACCGGCCTCGCGGCTGGATGTAATTGATTGATGTGGAAATGAATTAATACTGATTAAGTGTTTGAAATCAAATTGACTTAATGTGGAAACGATTTTTATTGTTAAAAAGTTGATAATATTGTGTGAATCATTGGCGCAAAGTTAAGAAATTATGATTGCACAGACAAGATTGAGCAAATTATTATTATTAAAATTATGCCCGGCCAATTCACAAAGAATGTTAAAAACACAACTTGCCGGTTAAACTTATCCCCTCCTGCAACGTCTTTAAGATAAACCGACAGCCTGACGGCAAAGAATGAACGAACAAAACAACAAACAACAAAACGAACAATAACGAACGAACACGACAATGAAAAAGACAATTTTAAGCTTCGCACTCGTCCTCGCGGGCCTCATGGGCTCGACCGCAATGGCCCAGTCACCTGTAGCCCTCGGCACCAACAATCAGGTACAGTCATCGAAATGCACGGCATGTCCTGCCGACAAGAAAGCAAGCCCCTTTGACGGCCTGAACCTATCCGAGAAACAGCAGGCCGAGCTCAAGGCCCTGCGTGACGGATGCAAAGCCGAACGTGCCAAGATTGCCGCAAAGGAGAAAGCCGACAGGAAAGAGATGGTCGAGCAGCGCAAGAAGGACCAGAAAGAGTATCTCGGCAAAATCAAGGAGATTCTCACCCCCGAGCAGTATGTGCAGTTTCTCGAAAACTGCTATCTCAACAACGGCATCGGACACCCCTTCGGCCATCATGGCGACAAGAAAGGTATGCGCCCCGGCAAGCACGGCAAGATGAGCAAGGACGGCCGCGGAATGAGACAGGGAAAATCCGGCAAATCCGGCAGAACTCAGGCCGCTCAGCCCCAGGCTCAGACTACCCAGCAGTAATCCGGGCTATATCAAGGAATCAGATAAGTATTTCATGTAAATAACAGGTCGGGCCGTAAGCAACGAATTGCTTACGGCCCGACTCATTTTATCGGTTTAGCACGACGCGATTAACGCTGCACGCGACCGTTGGCGTTGCCGCCGGCGAGAGAGTTAACTTCGTCAACCGAAACGAGGTTGAAGTCACCGGGGACAGTGTGCTTGAGAGCGGAAGCTGCTACGGCAAACTCGAGAGCGTCGCCCTGGTTGGGCATGGTGAGCAGACCGTGGATGATACCGCCCGAGAATGAGTCGCCGCCACCTACGCGGTCGATGATGGGGTTGATGTCGTAACGCTTTGACTCGTAGAACTCCTCACCGTTGTAAATCATAGCCTTCCAGCCGTTGTGAGTAGCTGAGAATGACTCGCGGAGAGTAGAGATGACATACTTGAAGTCAAACTCCTTGGCCATAGCCTTGAAGATGCCCTTGTAGCCCTCGGCGTTGGTCTCGCCGCCCTCTACGTCAGCATCGGGCTTGAAACCGAGGCAGAGCTCTGCATCCTCTTCGTTGCCGATACATACGTCGACATACTTCATGAGGGGACGCATGATTGACTGGGCCTTCTCCTTGGTCCAAAGTTTCTTGCGGAAGTTGAGGTCGACCGATACAGTCACGCCGTGACGCTTTGCAGCCTCGCATGCGAGACGGGTAAGCTCGGCAGCCTTGTCAGAGATGGCAGGGGTGATACCGCTCCAGTGGAACCAGTCGGCACCCTCCATGATAGCGTCGAAATCGAAATCCTCGGGGTCAGCCTCGGCGATAGCCGAGTTGGCGCGGTCATAGATAACCTTTGAGGGACGCATCGATGCGCCGGTCTCGCAATAGTATATACCCACACGGTCACCGCCACGGGCAATGTGCTCGGTGTGAACGCCGTAACGACGGAGGGCGTTGACGGCAGCCTGTCCTATCTCATGCTTGGGAAGCTTTGACACGAAATACGCGTCATGGCCATAGTTGGCACAGCTGACAGCCACGTTGGCCTCGCCGCCACCCCAGATTACATTGAAGTTGTCAACCTGCACGAAGCGATAGTTGCCGGCAGGTGAAAGGCGGAGCATAATCTCGCCTAAAGTCACTACTTTACTCATGGTTTTATTAATTAAATAAGGATAAATAAAAATTTTAACTGTTGAAACGTTTGTCGTCGGCGTCGAGGCTCTCCATGAGCTTCTTGGCGTCGACATATTGCACGATACCCTCGGCCACACGCTTGGCGTCCTGCATGGCATGAACCACCGTGGCGGGACGGTTGGTCACGTCGCCTCCGGCAAACACTCCGCGCCTCGTGGTCATGCCGTAAGGCACTTCGCGGGCGAGCACATAGCCCTTGGGGTCGACATCGATGCCCTCGGTAGTGGATACGATGCGCGATGCGGGAGCACTGCCCACGGCCATGATGACACGGTCAAGCGGCATCTCCGTCTCGGTATCACCCGTCTTGACTGTGATGCTGCGCAGCTTGTCGTCATCGCCGCCTGTGATATGCGTCACCGACGATTCCCACATGAATTTCACGCCTTCGGCCACAGCATCGTCATACTCGGCCCGCAACGCGCTCATGTCATTGATGGTGCGGTGATATATGACAGTGACCTCTGACGACCCCATGCGCAGTGCAGTGCGGGCGGCGTCGATGGCGGTGTTGCCGCAACCGATTACGGCCACCTTGTCGCCGTTGCCCACCACTACCTCCTTGCGGTCGATACAGCCCGACTGATATAGGCTGACACGGCGCAGGAACCATATGGCCTGACGGACACCGGGATGATTTATACCCTCGATGGGGAGTTTCTTGGGTTTGCCTGTGCCTGTGCCCATGAATATCGCGTCGAAGCCCTGCGAAAACAGGTCGTCGATTGTGTAATCGCGCCCTATCGTGGTCTGGAGGTGGAACTTCACGCCGAGGTTTTCAATCTTTTTGATTTCACGGCGCACGACCTCCTTGGGCAGACGATACTCGGGGATACCGAACATCAGCACGCCTCCCGGCTCCGGCTCCATCTCGAAAATCTCCACGCTGAATCCCTTGCGCGCAAGGTCGCCGGCTATGGTGAGTCCGGCAGGGCCGCTGCCGATTACGGCCACCGAGCCGCGGGTCTTTTCGGGAATCGCCTCGTGGGTCAGACTAGCCTTGCTGTCAAAGTCGGCCACGAAACGCTCGAGCTTGCCGATATTGATGTGCTTGCCGGTCTTGCGCAACACGCACGAACCCTCGCACTGACGCTCATGGCCGCACACGCGACCACACACGGCAGGCAGATTGCTGCGCGCGTTGATGATAGCCATCGAGTTGCCAAAGTTGCCCTTGGCAAGCTCGGCTATCCATTCGGGGATGTCATTGCTGATGGGGCATCCCTTCTTACAGCCCGGCACCTTGCAATGAAGACATCGCTGCGCCTCACGCACGGCTTCGGCTAAGGTATAATTCTCTGATACTTCCTTAAATTCATTCATTCAGAATACAATTCTGATTACATCGTATTTTATCGCGATGAATATTACTTCATCTCAAGATATGTGATTTTGTCCATGTCGCCATAGTTAAGGTTCTCGCCACCCATGCCCCAGATGAACATGTAGTTGGATGTACCTGCAGCTGCATGGATTGACCATTCGGGCGATATGATGGCCTGCTCGTTGTGGAGCCATACGATACGGTTTTCCTGAGGCTCGCCCATGAAGTGACACACGGCGTTACCTTCGGGCACGTTGAAGTAGAAGTAAGCCTCCACGCGGCGGTCGTGGGTGTGGGCCGGCATGGTGTTCCACACGCTTCCGGGCTTAAGCTCGGTGAGACCCATCTGGAGCTGGCAGGGACCCTCCTCAAGCACATTGTTGACAATGAGCTGGTTGATTACGCGGTCGTTGCTCTCCTCCATGCATCCGGCAGCAAAACTGTTGGCCTTGATTGACCCCTTGCGGCCGTCGATTGTGATGAGCTGGGTCTTGTAAGCCTTGTGGGCGGTTGTGGAGTTGAGATAGAACTTGGCGGGATTTGAAGCGTCCTTGCTGCGGAAAGTCACCTTCTTGTTGCCACGGCCTACATAGAGAGCATCCTTGAAATGAAGCTCATAGTCCTTGCCGTCGACATTGACGATGCCGTCACCGCCGATATTTATCACACCAAGCTCGCGACGCTCGAGGAAATACTCGGCCTTGAGCGGGTCAATGGTCTCGAGTTCCACCACCTTGGTCACGGGTATCACGCCACCGAAAATGAGGCGGTCATACATCGTGTAGGTGAGGTTAATCTTGTCCTGCTCCATGACCTTGGGCATCATGAAGCGAGAGCGGAGCTGGTCGGTGTCATAGTGCTTTACGTCATCGGGATGACATGCACGGAGTATTGTATAGTCTGTCTGAGCCATAGCTGAGATTGATGCTAATGCAAGTGAAACGGTAAGAAAAATCTTTTTCATAAAAAAACGTTGGTTATTCTGTTGTTTCGATAGTTTTAGAATTGTCGGCAACCATCTCTTTCTGATTGCGTATGATGAGCACGCGGTTCCACACCATGAGACCGAGAGTGAGCAGCACGAGGATGCCTGCGCCAATCCATTTCAGCCCTATCGAGCACTGATAGATGACCCAAGCGAGCGGGCTTGAGGCGAAGTCGAGGCTGCCGCCGTCAAAGTTAGCCGGAATAGCCACCGCAGCATCGCCGGTCACGGCAAACACATCCTTGGCGGCAAGGGTGAAGGCGGGCGCAAGATTGGTGACAAGATAGAGGCCGACCGTGAGCACGATAAGACCTACGATGAAAGTCTTGACCACGCTGCCCTTAGTGTAGGGAAGCACGAGGGGGAACACATAGAACATTCCGGCAAGCGATGCAAGGGGCAGGAACTGGTTGCCCGGAAGCACGACGGCGAGAATGAGGGTCACAGGGATGAGGAGTATCGACACCACGAGTGTGGTGGGATGTCCGATGACAAGCGCAGGGGTCATGCCGATGTTGAGTCCGTCGGCACCCTTGAACTTACGTGCGATGAGCGAGCGTGTAGCCTCGCTGATGGGGCGGAGTCCTTCGATAAACAGCACTGTCACGCGCGGGATAAGCTCCATGACAGCACCCATCTTGATACCGAGGCCGAGGATGTAGGGAATCTTATCGACGATGTCATTCCAGGTCTTGCAGGTGAGACAGCCGATGGCTACGCCCACCACGACGCCGAGAAACAGCGGCTCGCCGAGCAGGCCGAACTTCTTCTTTAGGCCCTCGGCGTCAATCTCAATCTTGTTCATGCCGGGGATGGCGTCAAGCCCCTTGTTGATAACCCATGCGAAGGGCACGAAACCTGCGCAGAAGGGCTGAGGGATTGAAATTCCGTCCATATCCTTATAGAATCCCTGGAATTTCTTGGCGGTCATGTCAGCGATAATCAGTGTGAGGATATAGCAGACGATTGCGCCGAAGAATCCCCAGGCGAGTGACTCGCTGGCAAAGTATATGACAGCTCCGATGAATGCGAAGTGCCAGTAGTTCCAGAGGTCGATGTTGACAGTGCGGGTGGTCTTGGTCAGAAGCATGAGGATGTTCACACCGAGACACACGGGGATAATAAACGCACCTACGGCAGTGTTATATGCCACCGATGCGGCGGCAGGCCATCCCATGTCAAACACCTTGAGCTGGAGGTCATAGATATTGACCACCGTGTCAAGCGCGGGGCCGAGGGCCGAGGTGAGGAGTGCTGTCACGATGGACAGGCCGATGAAGCCGACACCCACCTTCAGACCTGACTTGAGAGCGTCGCTAAACTTGATGCCTATACACAATCCGAGAATCGTGAATATCACCGGCATCATCACGGCAGCCCCCAGGCCTATGATATACGAAAAAATTTGTTCCAAATTTTTTGAGTTTAAGGTTTAGGGTTTAAAGTTTAGATAAATGCTCTTTAGTTTAAGGATTTTATGAGTTTAAGTTGTATTTTTGCGAGAAAAAACATGGATTTCAGCTTTGAGCGACTGACCGTGTGGCAAAAATCGCGCACACTTGTCAAAGAGATATACACAATCACCGCGAGTTTTCCCGACAGGGAAAAATATGCCATTGTAGACCAGCTCAGACGAGCCGCGGTGTCGATACCGTCAAATCTTGCCGAAGGTTCAGGCCGGATTTCGCCAAAGGAGAAGATTCACTTTTGTGAGATTGCCTACGGCTCACTCATGGAAGTGATGTGCCAGCTGATACTGTCAAAAGACCTCGGGCTGATTTCCGAAGAATGCCTTAAAGAGATAAGGCCATTGATTGGAGATATCGGCAATATGTTGGGCGCGTACCGTAGAGCAATGCTCAAGTCATTATGACAAAAGCGGTATTCTCTAAACTTTAAACTCTAAACCGTAAACTAAAGTAGGCTCCGCCTACTTGGGCTGCTTGCCGATATAGGCGAGGATGCCGCCGTCGACGTAGAGTACGTGGCCGTTAACGAAATCGGAGGCGTCGGAGGCGAGGAACACGGCGGGGCCCATGAGGTCCTCGGGTGTGCCCCAGCGGGCGGCGGGAGTCTTCGAGATGATGAACTGATCGAAGGGATGACGGCTGCCGTCGGCCTGACGCTCACGCAGAGGTGCGGTCTGCTCGGTGGCTATGTAGCCCGGGCCGATGCCGTTGCACTGGATATTGTATTCGCCATACTCCGAGCAGATGTTGCGGGTGAGCATCTTGAGACCGCCCTTGGCTGCAGCATACGCGCTCACAGTCTCGCGGCCAAGCTCGCTCATCATCGAGCAGATGTTGATAATCTTGCCGTGACCCTTCTTAATCATGCCGGGGATGACTGCCTTGGCGCAGATGTAGGGGGCGATGAGGTCGACATCAACCACGCGGCGGAAGTCCTCGACACTCATGTCGGTCATGGGGATACGCTTGATGATACCGGCATTGTTGACAAGGATGTCAATGGTGCCCACAGTAGCCTCGATATCTGCCACCATAGCCTTCACAGCCTCCTCGTCGGTAACGTCGCAAAGATAGCCTTTGGCATCAATGCCAAGCTCCTTGTAGGCCTTCATACCGCGGTCTACAGTCTCCTGACGTGAGCAGTTGAACACTATTTTTGCACCTGCTTCGGCATAGGCCTGTGCGATTGCCAGTCCGATTCCGTAGGCTGCGCCTGTAACGAGAGCCACTTTACCCTCAAGCGAAAAATTTACCATGATTCAGTATGTTTTTTTGATTTGATATTATTTTAAGGTACATTCGTGAGGGCAAAGTTACTCAATTTTACACTAACATTAATGCTCGCGGTCGATATTTTTTCTTTTTTTCGAAATAGTGGGTATGAAAAGAGTTTTTCTTTGTACATTTGCAATACCTTAATTCATGCGACTAAAAACACCCGCTATGACCCTGCATACCCAGAATGTGACACCCGAAAAGGTGGAAAGCGACATCCGTATCCTCGAACTGCTCGCCCAGACATTCCCCAACATAAGTGCGGCAAGCACCGAAATCATCAATCTCGAAGCCATACTCAATCTGCCCAAAGGCACGGAACATTTCGTGGCCGACCTGCACGGCGAGCATGAGGCGTTCCTGCATATACTCAAGAACGCTTCGGGCAACATCAAGCGCAAAGTCACCGACATATACGGCACTTCGATGCTCGACAGCGAGATACGCCAGCTGTGCGCGCTGATATACTACCCCGAGGAGAAGCTGCAGAGTATCAAAAACGAGCAGAAGGACCTGGAGGGTTTCTACAATATCACCCTCCACAAACTCGTGACCGTATGCCGCAGCGTGTCGTCGAAATACACCCGCTCCAAGGTGAGAAAAGCCCTGCCCCGCGAGTATTCCTATATCATCGAGGAGCTTCTGCATGAATCGGGAGGCGAATATGACAAGCAGGCATATTTCAACCGCATCATCGAGACAATCATCACCACCGGCCAGGCCGAGCCGTTCATAATAGCGATATGCAACGTAATCCAAAAACTGAGCATCGACCAGCTCCACATCCTCGGCGACATATATGACCGCGGCCCGGGTGCGCATATTATCATGGACACACTGTGCCGTTACGGCAATTGGGACATACAGTGGGGCAATCACGACATCGTGTGGATGGGTGCGGCCACAGGCAATGACGCATGCATAGCCAATGTGCTCAGGGTGTCGCTGCGTTACGGCAACCTCGCCACGCTCGAGGACGGCTACGGCATCAACCTCATGCCGCTTGCCACGTTTGCGATGGAGACCTATGCCGACGACCCCTGCGAAGAATTCGCCACACGTTCGTCGGAAGAAGGGAACGTGCACACCCCCAAGACCCTCAAGCTCATGGCCAAGATGCACAAAGCCATATCCATAATCCAGTTCAAGCTCGAGGGCGCGCTCATAGCCCGACACCCCGAATGGGAGATGGACCACCGCCGCCTGTTGCATCGTATGGACCTTGAAAAGGGCACCGTGACAATCGACGGCACGACATATGATATGTGTGACACCTCATTCCCCACCATCGACCCCTCCGACCCTTACAAACTCACTCCCGAGGAGTTGCACCTCGTGCACAAACTGCATCACTCATTCACTGTAAGCACCGCGCTCAAACGCCACATCGACGCCCTCATGTCGCACGGCTGCATGTACGGACTTTATAACAACAATCTACTGTTTCACGCATCCATGCCGCTCAACGCTGACGGCTCGCTCAAAGAGGTGACCGTGAAGGATAAGAAATGCAAGGGCAAGGAGCTGATGACCGAAATAGGCATGCTGTTGCGCTCGGCGTTCAACGACGATACCCCCGAGGCCGATAAGGAATACGCCCGCGACTATTACTGGTACCTGTGGTGCGGCCCCGACTCCCCTCTTTATGACAAAGACCGCATGACCACCTTCGAGCGATATTTCATCAAGGACTCCGAGGCCCACAAGGAGGAGAAGGGATGGTATTACAAGCTGCGCGACCGTGAGGAGGTGTGTGACATGATTCTCGACGAGTTCGGAGCCAAGGGGGCTGACCGCCACATCATCAACGGCCACGTGCCGGTGCGAACAGGGCGCGGCGAAAGCCCGATACGAGCCGGAGGCAGACTGATGGTGATTGACGGCGGTTTTGCCAAAGCCTACCATAAGACCACAGGCATAGCGGGCTACACGCTGATATACCACAGCAGCAACTTCGAGCTGGTGGAGCATGAGCCGTTCACTTCGGTGGAGGAGGCTGTGAGCAACGGCACCGACATCGTGCGCTCAACAAAAATGGTGGAGCAGACAGCCCGTCGCAAGTGTGTACGTGACACCGACAAGGGGCTGGTGCTCCAAAGCCAGATTGATGAGTTGTCAGAACTGCTCTACGCGTTCCGCCACGGCATAATCAAGGAGTCTACCACTCGAAGCCGAGTGTGACACCAAAGTTGTTAAGCGTAACCGAACTTGACCGCCAGTAATAATTATTGTCGGAGGTCAGGAGCTGGTATGTCACACCTATATTAAATGCCTGGCTGCTGTTCTGCGAATTGACGGGGATGCGCACGCCGATGGTCGGTCGCAGGAAGAACTGCGCGTCGTTGGTCATATACGCATCCTGCATCCGCAGCGCGCTTGAACCGATGAGCCACGCCGCACCCGCCTTTATGTCGATAAAGGCCGATACCGACGACTGGCTGCCGATATTGAAGCGGAAATCCGAGAACACGGGTATCATCGCCTTGGTGGCTGATGACTCGTAGGCATAGTCATAGGGCGCACGCATATAGCTTGCGTCATCCGGGCCGGCGTCCTGACCTTTGGCCACATCGACGCCAATACCGACACCCATGAAAAACCATGACGCATAACGGAAGCCCTGGCTGGTAGAAATCCCGACAAAGTTGGCACGGTTGCCTCCGATGCCGGCTGTACCCGTAAGCTCGACATAGCCCTTATAGTTGAATCCTCCCCTCAGAGCGGGAGAGATAAGGCTCGGTATCTGGCTCGCAATCTCATAATACTGGGCGCGGGCCGGGACTGCGCACACAAGCGCAGCCAACGTGAGGATGGATAGGATGAAACGTTTCATATCACATATCTTGTTACGGTAATATATTGTTATAACATCTCGTCACCTGCATAAGTTCTTGAAAAATAAAGCGTCTCCGCGACGGCGACATTACCGGAGCGGAGACGCATGCAAGCTGTAAAAAAAGGATATTTCTTAGTACTTACGACGCTTCTGCTCGTAAACGAGTGTCATCGAGGGAAGGTCGCATACCTCAGCCGGGCCGAAGTACTGGATGGGGCCGGGATAGGTGTAGCATGTGCCAATCTTCCAGGCATCGCGCTCCTTGGCAAACTTGAGGAAGGGTGCGCCGTCAAGCTCAACGAGAGCCTTGCGGATAACCGGCTTCATATGGCCGTGGCGACGCTCCATATTCATCATCATGGTGATAGGAATACCGCCGGCCACCCAGTTGACGGGAGCGAAGGTGAGGTTGCGGAGGCTTGACATATAGCCGGTCACGCCCGATGCGATAAGGCAAGCGGCGGTGTAGCCGAGACCATAGCAGTAGTTGGCGTCGAAGTTGGAGGGGTCGGCGCAACGGCCTTCGTAGCCGAAGAAGTGATGCATTGTCGAGTATTTGCCCTTGTATTCGCCCTTGGCAGCGAGCTCCCCAAGACGCTTGCCCACCATTTCTGAGAGCAGCTTCTCGGTCTCGATAAGCGATACCTGCACGTTGCCGTGGGGGTCGCGGTCGAGGGTGAGCTGACGGGCCACACCTGCGGGAAGTGACTCGTATGTAGCGGCACATTCGGCTGAAAGGTTCTTGATGACCCATGCGCGCTGCTCCTCGGCGGGAACTGCAGCAAATTCCTCGGCCTTGGCGGCAAGGAGGTCGTTAAGCTCGGCGATGAGCTTCTTCACGGCGGGGATGAACTCGATAAGACCCTCGGGGATGAGGACTACACCATAGTTCATGCCGTTGTTGGCACGGGCTACGACTGCATCGGCAATCTCGTTGACTACCTGCGAGAGGGTCATGTCCTTGGCCTCAACCTCCTCAGAGATGATGCAGACGTTAGGCTGGCACTGGAGGGCGCACTCAAGAGCGATGTGTGATGCCGAGCGACCCATGAGCTTGATGAAGTGCCAGTATTTTTTTGACGAGTTACAGTCGCGCTGGATGTTGCCGATAACCTCGGAGTAAACCTTGGTGGCGGTGTCGAAGCCAAACGAGGTCTCGATGACGTTGTTCTTGAGGTCACCGTCGATGGTCTTGGGTACACCGATTACCTGCACACCTGCATCGATAGCCTTGTAATACTCGGCGAGAATAGCGGCGTTGGTGTTGGAGTCGTCACCGCCGATGATAACGAGAGCGGTGATTCCGAGTTCGCGGAGAATCTCGAGACCCTTGTCAAACTGCTCCTTGGTCTCGAGCTTGGTACGGCCTGAGCCGATGATGTCAAAGCCGCCGGTGTTGCGATACTCGTCGATGATGTCAGAGGTAAGCTCCTTATAGTTGTGGTCAACAAGACCGCCGGGGCCCATGAGGAAGCCGTAGAGCTTGCTGTCCTTGTTGATTGACTTGATGCCGTCAAAAAGACCGCTGATGACGTTGTGACCGCCGGGGGCCTGACCGCCTGAGAGGATTACACCTACATTGATAGGCTTGGACGATGTTGAGGCCGCAGTCTTCTCAAACACGAGTTCGGGAAGGCCGTAGGTATTGGGAAACAGTTTCTTAATCTCTTCCTGATCGCCGGCTGACTGGGTAGGCTCGCCCTCCTTTACCTTCACTCCACCGGTGAGTACGATGGGGAGCTGGGGACGATAAGCCGCGCGGGCAATCTGCAACGCACTTTTCTTCATTATCTTAGATATTGATGTTTATTGTATTTTTTTGCTTGAAAAATCACCTGCAAAAATAACAAAAAGAAATCAATAATTCAAAAATGTGACAATATAATTTCATTTTAATTTCACTGAAGCCGGAGCTGGCACCTCACACACCCGTCCACGTCAGCAATTGCACATTCTGCAATCCGCTCCAAACTCAGTACAGCATAGTTAAAATATGCAAAATATTGTAAAATTACACACTTACACAACATATGCGCAGAATACTGTTTTACAACATAATACACAGGAATACACGCAACCATAATTTAACAGTAGTTATTCAGACTCACCCCGCGCATAAGTATTTTTATGAATCGCAGCGTAATATTCGGCGCGTCACAATTGTAAAAATATGCAAAATATTGTATAAATTTAGCCATTTTACGCATATCCTTTAACATTTTGCACATCAAATGCTAAAAGGAGTTATCAAGCGTAAAGTTTGGTTGCCGTTAACATAATCAGGGGATTGTCAAACTGTTGCGATTTGGAGGGAGGGCAAATAATACGTAACTTTGCACTGCAAACCCCGAAAAGGGGTGCGCAAAAGCCCAGCCTCATTTTAATAATCATCAACAGTGGCCACACGCCACAATTATATATAATGACCCGATTTATCAAATACATACTTCCCGCAATAATCATCTCAGCAATCGCGATGACAGCCAAGGCCGAGCCTTCGGTCAACAGCTATCCCCTCCCCGCCAAGCATTTCAAGAGCGTGGTGGACACATCGGAGGAGCTGGTCAAGAAAGCCTATGACAGCGCACGCGAGAACTCACCCTTCGCATTCATCGAAGAGGCGGCCGACAGCAACGCCGGACACGGCGAGCTCGTGAGCCAAATGAAAGATTTCGCAGCACAGTTCATCGGCACCCGCTACCGCCTCGGCGCAGCAGGTCCCAAGCAATTTGACTGCTCGGGATTCGTGGGTTATGTGTACCGCAACTTCGGATTCAATCTCAGCCGCGACTCACGCAGCCAGTATCTCCAGGGCGAGCGCGTTGAGAAAGACGAACTGAAACCCGGCGACCTTCTCTTCTTCTCAAGCCGTTCGAGCGGCAAGGGCCGCGTAGGTCACGTGGCAATGGTGGTCGATGTCAAGGACGACGGCTCATGCACATTTATCCACGCATCTTCATCCAAGCGTGGCGTTGTGTATCAGAACTTCCCTGACAACGGGTACTACTCACGCCACTACATCGGTGCCAAGCGCATAATCGGCACATCAATCTAAGACATCAGACATAGAATTAAGAAAATAGAGAGTTTTGTGGTGGCCCCTCTGCGGGCCACTTTTTTTGCAACCAAATGTCAGAATATTTTGTAATTTTGCAACACTAAAACTCAATCGCAATCACGACACAACCGATGAACAACACATTGCGCACAGCACTGTCAATAGCGGTCAACCTGGCTATGGCCTATGTGGCCTACACCATATGCCGCTTGGCATTCCTGCTCGAGAACTGGGACCAGTACACACTCTCGCTGACATGGCAGTCGGCCATAAAGATGTTTCGCGGAGGCCTGTGGTTTGACACCTCGGCCATATGCTATACCAATATACTCTACGTGGTGCTCGCCATGCTCCCGTTCTCGACCGACAGCCGCAAGTGGTACAGGATGCTGACCAAGCTCGCCTACATTATACCCAACGCACTGTGCATAGTGCTCAACCTCGGCGACAGCGTGTACTACCCCTTCGGCCACCACCGCATCACCACGCGCACGTTCAACGAGTTCGGCAACGAAGACAATCTCGGCCGCATCTTTGGCATCGAGTTTATTAACCACTGGTATCTCGTGCTGCTGGCAGCCTTGATGATATGGGGCATGTGGAGGCTATACCGACCCGCCCGGCTCTTCTTCCGACCCAGCACGTGGAAGAAATGGGTCGCTGACATCGTGGCCATCGGCTGTGTGGTAGTCGTGGGCATATGGGGCATGCGAGGTGCCACATTTTTCACCTCAACCCGCCCAATAGCCGTGAGCAACGCCCATCAGTTCGCCACCCGACCCGCCGAGGCCAATGTGGTGCTAAACACTCCGTTCTCACTAATCCGCACCATAGGCAAACGTCCGCCGATGGTACCGACCTACTTCACCACAGGTGCGGAGCTTGACAGCATATACACCCCACTGCATCATGCCGCTCCCGACTCGGCCGTGCAGCGTCGCAAGAACGTGGTGATACTGATTGTCGAAAGTTTCGCCACCGAGTTCATAGGCGGCCTCAACAATAACCGCGCACTTGATGACAGCACCTATCGCGGTTACACCCCCTGGATGGACTCGTTCATACCGCAGACCCTCACCTATGAACACACCATAGCCAACACTGGCGTGTCAATCGACGCCATGCCCGCCATCCTATCATCCATCCCGCGCATGAGCTACGGATTCTTCCTCTCCCCCTACTCTCTCAACCACATCACGAGCTTTGCCACCGAACTGAAAAACTGGGATTACCACTCGGCATTCTTCCACGGCGGCACAAATGACTCGATGGGTTTCCAGGCATTTGCACGCGGAGCGGGGTTTGAGGAGTATTACGGACTCGATGAGTATTGCGAGGATGACCGCTTTAACGGCAAGGATGACTTTGACGGCACATGGGCCATATGGGACGAGGAGTTCTTGCAATACTACGCCTTGAAGATGAGCGAGATGCCGCAGCCGTTCGTGACAGGCGTGTTCACCGCTTCATCCCACCACCCGTTCGCCATCCCCGAGCGTTACAAAGACCGTTTCAAGGACGAGGGCATACACCAGCTGCACAAGTGCATACGATATACCGACTACTCGCTTGGCCGATTCTTTGAGACTGCATCCAAACAGCCGTGGTATGACAACACGATTTTCGTACTAACCGCTGACCACTCGAGCAGCAAGAAGACCCACGACGTCTACAAGACCGACGCCGGCGACAATCACGTGCCCATAGTAATCTTCGACCCCTCGGGCGAAATGCCGCGCGGAATGCAGGAGGGTATAATGCAGCAGCTCGACATACTCCCAACCGTACTCGGATGGCTCGGGTATGACCGCGACTACATAGCCTTCGGCAACGATGTGCTGGCCACCGCGCCTGACGACCGATGGGCGTTCAACTGGATATTCGTGCCACAATTATATATGGGGCGGTATTTCCTTCAGACCGACACCGAGTGCAACATAACGGGGCTGTACGATTACATCGACGACGTGCTCATGCGCAACAACCTCATGGATTCTATGCCCGAGCAGGGAGCCAAGATGCAGCGCAAGGTCAAGGGACTCATGCAAAGCTACTTCGAGCGCATGGAGGCCGACAGCGTGAGAGTGCGTCAGTCAGCCGACACCTTCTGAGGAGCCGCCTTGCTTATGGTCACCAGGAACACACCCGTGAAGATAAGAGCGACAGCCAGAACCTTGGAGGCGTTGAAGCTGTCGAGGCCGAGATACACGCCGACACACGACGCGACGATAGGCTGCACGTAATTATACATGCCAACGAGCGTAGGCCGCAGGTTCTTCTGACCGACCATTACACATATATATGCAATGAATGTCGCGCAGAACACCACATAGCCCACTCCGCCAATCTCGCGGAATGTGAACTCATCCCATCGGGCCGACATCAGCTCGGGAAGCGCGACCGGCAATATGGCTACGGACGCGAAAGTGAACATCCACTTCATCAGCGTGACCACCGAATACTTTCTGATAAAGTTGCGGTAAAAGGTCAGATAGAGTGCGTAACTGAGCTGGGCTGTGAGCACAAGGAGGTCGCCGAGCATAGGGTTATCACCCTTGATTACCGATTTGCCCGAGCCGAGCACGAGGATAAGCGCGCCCGATGCTCCGAGCGCGATACCGCCCACCTTCTTGAGCGTTATCGGTTCGCCGAGTATCAGGGCCGCGAGAAGCATCACCCACAACGGCATGGTGGTGGTTATAATCGACGCCTCGCCGGGCGAAGTGAATCCTACGCCAAACACGTAGCAGCCCTGGTTGAACAGTATGGAGAGCATCGCCGCCCCGGCCAACAAAAGCAAGTCACGCGGAGGCACCTTCTCGCTCGGCACAAACAGCGACGCCGTCCAAAACAGCAGAGCCGCCCCGACTATACGGAAATTGGTCATCAGCAACGGCGATACAAGCCCCGCGGCCATTACCATCTTGGCAATGGGGGCCATAAGACCCCACATGGTATTGGCTCCAATCATCGCCACATGGCCCTTGATATTGAAATCTCTCATCACTCTCATATTAAGTTCGACTTGCGCGACTTTGCGCAAAATCGCCGCAAAATTACAAAATATTTATGACATAAGATATGCAATCCACCCTACCCCTCATACAGCTCATGCAGCAACCCGGTGCCCGGGCATGGTTCACCGTCCGAGGCGACTGCGACCCGACCCAGCCGTATAGCGGATTTAACGTATGCCACTATACAGGCGACGCGCCCGAGCACATCGCCGAATGCCGACAAGCGTTGGCCGACGGGCTTGGCATCCGTCCCGACCGCCTCATCATTCCGCGTCAGACCCACTCCACAAATGTCCTTACCATAACCTCGCTCCCGGTCGAAGCCGAAAGCCTAGAGGCGGTGGACGCACTGGTCACTAACGTGCCAGGCATTGCAATCGGCGTCAACACCGCCGACTGCGTGCCCGTGGTATTGATTGACCCTATAAATAAGGTTATCGGCGTCGCTCATGCCGGATGGCGCGGAGCTGTCAACGGCATTGTGCGAGCCACGGTTGAGGCAATGACGAGTTTAGGCTCATCGGCCTCCGACATACAAGCGGCAATGGGCCCGTCGATATGCGTGGAGTGCTTTGAAGTGGGGGAAGAGGTAGCCACATTTTTCAACGACAGCTGCGTGAAGCGCGAGCCTGGCCGCAAGCCGCATGTATCGCTCCACAGCCACATTGCGTCGGAACTCATGCAATGCGGCTTGCCGCCAATGAACATAACACCGTTTGACCACGCGTTATGCACACGTCACAACAGTGACCGTTACTGGTCAGCCCGCGCCCTCGGAATCAGTTCGGGCAGAGTGTTTACATTTGTAAAACTTGACGAGTGACTACATATCCGGCCTTGACGCTATTTAGAATCAATCTAAATAACAAAAATTTCGCCGGCCCGAACGAACACTTTTCAAAACCGCCCCAACATCAAGCATTTGCGCCATACGCAACACCGTCAGAGGCCCGATAGTTCCACGTGTTCCACGGTGTATTTCACTGATTTTAGCCGAATTACAATTCTAAAAAAATTCACTTGTTAGAGTATTTTTAACAAAATCATAATCCACTGAATCTCAACACACTGCACTTTCCGCCAAAAATGCAAGAGAAAAGCGATTTGATTTTACAGTTTTTTTTTAGGAAATTTGCAAAAGAATAGCGGCATGACTACAGCCGCCAATCAACACTATTGACTCTCTTCTCTAACAGTCTTTAACCCCATGCAATACCAAAACTCGCCGCAATGGGACAAGTGCCTGGAGATAATCAAGGACACTATTCCCGCCGAACAATTCCGCTACTGGTTTAGCCCGCTGTCGTTCGTAAGCCTGAATGACAACGTGCTCACGATTTCGTGCCCGTCGGAATTCTTCGCAGAGCAGCTTGACGAACGCTATGTGAGCGTGCTCAAGTACACTCTCGAGCGAGTGTTCGGCAAGGGTATCAGACTGACCTACGAGTTCCCCATCGTAGCCAACGACCCCTCCACTACTATCACACAGGAGAGTGCCCACCCCAGCCCTGCCGTAAAGCCGGCACCGGGCGCATCGGCCAATCCGTTTCAGGACAAGTATGTCGAGGAAATCAACTCGCAGCTCAATCCCGAATACACATTCGAGAACTACTGCATAAGCGAGAGCAACAAGGTGGCCCAGTCAATCGGCGAGGCTATCGCCAACGACCCCAAGCTCAAGACCTTTAACCCGCTCTTTATCTTCGGCCCGTGCGGTGTGGGCAAGACCCACCTCATTCAGGCCATCGGTATCCGCATCAAAGAGCGCGACTCGCGCACACGCGTACTATATATTACTGCGCGCCTCTTCCAGGACCAGTTCTCGTCAGCTACACTCCGTGGCAAAATCAACGAGTTCATCAAGTTCTACCAGAGCATTGACACACTCATCATCGACGACATCCAGGAGCTGATAGGCAAGGAGAAGACACAAAGGACATTCTTCCACATCTTCAACCACCTCAAGCAGAACAACAAGCAGCTCATCATGTCGAGCGACTGTGCCCCTGCCGATATGGAGGGCATGGAGGAGCGTCTGCTCTCACGATTCAAGAGCGGCATGACCGCACGTCTCGACAAGCCCGACTATGCCCTGCGCCGCGAGGTGCTGCTTCAGAAGGCCCGCCGTGACGGCATCAAGCTGCCCGACGACGTTGTGGAGTTCATCGTCACCAATGTCACCCAAAGCATCCGCGAGATTGAGGGCGTGATGGTATCGCTCCTCGCTTACGCTACCGGCCTTAACTGCGAAATCGACATCAACCTTGCCCGCCGTGTGCTCGCCAACTCGGTCAAGCTCAACCAGCGCAAGACCAACTTCGAGTCAATCGCCAAGGTAGTCAGCGACTTCTACAACATCGACCCGACTCAGATTTTCGACAAGTCACGCAAGCGCGAGGTGTCAGACGCACGCCAGATGGTGATGTATCTCGCCAAGAAGCACACCAAGATGCCGTTCAAGGCCATCGGCGCACGTCTGCAGCGTTCACACGCCACCGTGCTCTATGCATGCAAGCTCATAGACGAACGTCTGCCTCTTGAGAAGAAACTCCAGGACGACCTTTCGCAGATAGAGCGCGAGCTTATGGCCGAGTAAACAATCGGCGCACTAAGCACGGCTAAAGCCTTATTATTCAAGATTCCAACCACATCACATGCTTGCCAACATATCGTCATACGACGGCATCGCGGCAAGCATGGTGCATTTATGCGCACCCATATCCACCCTCATGCAATAGTGCTCCATGCCATTGCTGATTATTAGATAAGGCACCCGCAGCACTATGTTGTAGCGTATAATCTGGTCGAACACCTTGCGGTCGATTCTCACATTCGGGGCCTTGTATTCCACAATGGCAAGAGGTTCAAGGCTACGCGTATAGATTACCGTATCGCACCGACGCGACGTGGAGTTGAGCGTAATGCCCATCTCGTTGGCCATCATCGAAGCCGGAAAACCGAGCCGACCAACGAGAAAATGCACGAAATGCTGCCTCACCCACTCCTCAGGGGTCAGAAGCACCCATTTCTTCCTCAGGATGTCACGCACCTCCACCCCCTTGGGAGCGGACCTCAGCGCGAGGTCGGCCGGCGGGAGATTGAGCTGCGGAGGAGCGGATTGTAATGGCAACGGCATATACGGAGACTGCTTTACATGATTATTACTCTAACAAAAGTAATCAATTCACACGACAATCCCCCTACCCCGCATCAAAAAACTTTTGCCCAAACCTGTGATATTGCTGAATTTCTGCGACATAAAACGGAGAAGCAGGATTTTGCCTAAAGATAAGTGTATAACAAATCTCTACAAATTGGGCATAAAAGTTATCGCCAATTTTATTTTAAAGTAAAATTTTTGTCGTACTTTTGCGTTATAATAACAAACGCAATACACGACAACATGAGCGAAGTTGAACTTTTCCTGATAAAAGACGGAGAGAACTGCACAATATACACATTGCAGTTTCTCAATGATAAGGAATCTGAATTTGAGAAATTCATTGCCGAATTCAGGAATGATGCCGAATACAGCGAAGATTATGCCCGCATTGCGACTTTTGTGACACGGATAGCTCGAAACGGAGCATTGGAGCGTTACTTCCGCAACGAGGGCAAAATTAGCGACTCGGTTGTAGCTTTGCCGGTTACATCATCCAAACTCCGGCTCTATTGTCTGCGTCTTTCCGACAAAATCCTTGTACTTGGCAACGGAGGAGTCAAAAACACACGCCGTTATGAGGAAGACCCCGTATTAAACGGTTATGTCATGACACTGCAAAAGTTTGAGAAACTTCTCAGACAAGAAGCAGCAAACGGCAACGTAAATATAACCGAATCCACAATAGAAACCGACAATATTTTTGACCTATGAAAAGGACAAACAAATCTCTTGAGGAAATGTTGGGGCCTATCCCGGAGCGAATACAGCGGGAAACTGACCTGTCGTTTCAAATATCCGACCGTATTTATGACTTGATGCAGGAGCGCGGGCTGACGAAGAAACAGTTTGCCGAAGCTCTCGGCAAACGTCCGTGTGAAGTCACCAAGTGGCTCAGCGGACAACACAACTTCACTATCTCAACCCTTGCCATGCTTTCCGCATTTTTCGGCAAATCAATAATAAACGTATGAGCGCGGGGAATTACAATCAAAAAGCTGCAAAATCACCCAAAACCGACAGTGCCTCAGGCATCACATTTCCGCAGCTGAAAAAGATGATTTCAGCCGGGCAGCTCGCCCCCGTCTATCTGCTCCACGGAGAGGAGGGGTATTATATCGACGAGCTTGTCAAGGAGTTTGAGACACTTCTGCCCGAGGAGGAGCGCGACTTCAACCTCTATACGCTCTACGGGCCTGAGACCGGGGTGGAGACGGTGATGGACGTATGCCAAAGGCTGCCTATGATGGCCGCACGCCAGGTGGTGATTGTCAAGGAGGCACAGGCCATACGCGCCGACTCGCTCAACAAGCTGCACCATTATGCCGAACGCCCCAACCCGTCGACGGTGCTCGTGATAGCATGTCGAGGCGACAAGGCCAAGGGTAAGGAGCTGCTTGCCGCCGTGAAAAAAAACGGTGTGATATTCGAGTCGAAAAAGGTTAACGAGCGCAATATCCTCCCGGTAATCTCCGACCTCATAAAGGAGAAGGGGATGACTGTCGACCCCAAAGCCCTGTCGATGCTCCGCGACTATATCGGCACCGACCTGTCGAGGCTCTACAATGAGATTGACAAGCTCTCGTTCATCCTCGGCCCCAACGCCATGATTACCCCCGAGGCCATCGAGCGAAACATAGGCATATCGAAGGACTACAACAACTTTGAGCTGCTCGACGCAATCATAACCCGCAATGCCGCAAAGGCGATGTCGATAGTGGAGTATTTCCGCAACAATCCCAAGAACAATCCCACGATTCTGACCGTCACCATGCTCTTCAATCACTTCGCCAACCTGCTGATATATCACTACACCCGCGACAAATCACCGGCCGGCTACATGGATGCGCTCGGATTCAGGGACACGTGGCGACTGCGCCCCTACGAGACCGCCTCACGCAACTACAACGTGCGTCAGACCATAGAGATTATCTCGGCCCTGCGCGAGTGTGACTGCCGCAGCAAGGGCATAGGGTCGAGACAAAATCCGTATGACCTGCTCAAGGACCTCACTTTCCGCATACTCACATCGAGCGGCGTCATAAGGATGTAGCGATAAAAACACGGGCGATTTTTTGGAAATTTCGCCCCTTGGTTGTAATTTTGTGAGTGATGAACGAGGATAAGCGCAAGGGGCTTGCTCACGAGGCCCTGAGCCGATATATAGCCGACCATCACAGGCGTTGCACCCCCGAGAGGTCTGCCGTGCTCGACATGATACTGGGACTCAACTCACGTTTCACCATCGACGAGCTGTGCAGAGCTATTGACGAGGGCGATTTTCGTGTGAGCCATGCCACGGTCTATAATTCGGTCAAGCTGTTCTGCGACGCCGGAATCCTCAGGCGGCTGCATCTCCAGGCCGATGTCTACGAACTGGCCATCGACCCGCAGCTCACCGTCAGGCTCGTGTGTCGCAAATGCGGAAAGGTGCGCGAAATGCGTGACCAGCAACTGGCCCGCACGCTTGCACTGAAACGTTATCAGTCGTTCATCCCCGACGGCTACGAGGTGTGCATGACCGGCCTGTGCTCGCGATGCCGCGCCAAAGGACTGAAGGACAAGAAATAATGAAATAAATACACACATTATATAATATATAGTAACTGAAAACGATGAAAGTAGATGTGCTGCTCGGGCTCCAATGGGGCGACGAAGGTAAAGGCAAAGTGGTAGATGTACTCACCCCCCGCTACGATGCCGTGGCAAGATTTCAGGGCGGCCCCAATGCCGGCCACACCCTCGAATTCGAGGGCAAAAAATATGTGCTCCGCTCCATCCCCTCAGGCATATTCCAGCATGGACAGATTAATATAATCGGCAACGGCGTAGTCCTTGACCCGGTGCTCTTCAAGCAGGAGGCTGAGGAGCTTGAGAAGAGCGGCGTGGACCTGCGCTCAATCCTGCGTATTTCCAAGAAGGTTCACCTCATCGCCCCTACCCACCGTCTGCTCGACGCGGCCAACGAGAAGGCCAAGGGCGGCAAGAAAATCGGCACCACCGGCAAGGGTATCGGCCCCACCTATACCGACAAGATTTCGCGTAACGGCATCCGTCTCGGCGATGTGTTCCACAACTTTGACGAGAAGTACGGCGCGCTGCGCAGCATGCACCTCGCACGCCTCGCCTCGCTCGACTCGACCCCCGATGCCGAGCAGCTCGCCACGCTCGAGGACACCTGGATGGACGCCATCGAGTATCTCAAGGGCTTTGACATCGTCGACTCGGAATTCCTCATCAACGGCCTTCTCGCCGAGGGCAAGAGCGTACTTTGCGAAGGCGCACAGGGCACACTCCTCGACATCGATTTCGGCTCATATCCCTTCGTGACATCATCCAACACCATCAGCTCGGGCGCATGTTCGGGCCTCGGCGTCGCACCCAACAAGATTGGCGAGGTGTTCGGAATATTCAAGGCTTACTGCACACGCGTGGGCAGCGGCCCCTTCCCCACCGAGCTTTTCGACGCCACCGGCAAGCGCATCCGCGACCTCGGCCACGAGTACGGTGCTGTCACCGGCCGCGAGCGTCGCTGCGGATGGATTGACCTCGTCGCACTCCGCTATGCCATCATGCTCAACGGTGTGACCCAGCTCATCATGATGAAGAGCGACGTGCTTGACGGTTTTGATGAAATCAAGGCCTGCACAGCCTATCGCATCGGCGACGATGTCACCACACAGTTCCCCTACTCCATCGAGGAGGACATCGAGCCGGTTTACACAACCCTCCCCGGCTGGAAGACCGACATGACCAAGATGCAAAGCGAAGATGAGTTCCCCCAGGAATTCAAAGACTACATCTCGTTCCTCGAGAAGGAGCTTGCCACCCCCATCACCATTGTGTCGATTGGCCCCGACCGCAAGCAGACTATCGAAAGGAAGAAATAATCATCCTACGGTAAACACACCTTAACCATCAGGCCGCGCACAGGTGCGGCCTGATTAATCCAATCATCATACCATGGCCAAAGTCAAACCATTCCGCGGCGTACGTCCGCCCCGCGACCTCGTCACCCAAGTAGCGTCACGCCCTTACGACGTGCTCAACTCCGAAGAAGCCCGCACCGAAGCCGAGGGCAATCCCCGCTCGCTCTATCACATCATCAAGCCAGAGATTGATTTCGAGCCGGGTACTGACGAACATGACCCCAAAGTGTACGGCAAGGCCGTCGAGAACTTCAACGCCTTCCAGCAGAACGGATGGCTTGTGCAGGACGACGCCGAGCACTACTACATATATGCCCAGACCATGAACGGCCGCACACAGTATGGCATCGTAATCGCCGCCAACGTGGCCGATTACATGGAGGGACGCATCAAGAAGCATGAGCTGACCCGCCGCGACAAGGAGGAAGACCGCATGAAGCATGTGCGCATCAACAATGCCAACATCGAGCCGGTATTCTTCGCATTCCCCGACAACGAAGTGCTCCAGCGCATCATCGACGAAGTGACCAAGGGCGAGCCGGAATATGACTTCACCGCACCTGACGGATTCGGCCACCACTTCTGGGTCATCAACTCCCCCGAGATGATTGACACAATCACCAAGGAGTTTGCCGACATCCCCTACCTCTACATCGCCGACGGCCATCACCGCTCGGCCGCAGCCGCACTCGTAGGCCACGAAAAGGCACAGGCCAACCCCGAGCATAAGGGCGACGAGGAATACAACTATTTCCTCGCCGTGGCATTCCCCGCATCCCACCTCAACATCATCGACTACAACCGCGTGGTGCGCGACCTCAACGGACTCACCCCCGAAGAGTTCCTCGCACGTCTCGCCGAAAACTTCACTGTCGAGGCCAAGGGCACCGAAGAGTACCGCCCCGCATCGCTCCACAACTTCTCGCTCTATCTCGGCGGACAGTGGTATTCGCTCACAGCCAAGCCCGGCACATATGATGACAATGACCCGATAGGCATACTCGATGTCACCATATCGAGCGACCTCATCCTGCGCGACATCCTCGGCATCACCGACCTCCGCTCCGACAAACGCATCGACTTCGTAGGCGGCATCCGTGGACTCGGCGAACTCAAGCGTCGAGTGGATTCAGGCGAAATGGCTATGGCTCTCGCGCTCTATCCCGTGTCGATGAAGCAGCTCATGGACATAGCCGACTCAGGCAACATCATGCCCCCCAAGACCACATGGTTTGAGCCTAAACTCCGCTCCGGCCTCATCATCCACAAGCTCGACTAAGCTACCCGGCGACATCACATTGCCCACCTCTATATCATATCACTGTCAGATATAGGATAGTGATATGCAGAAAATTCCCGAATCGATAACAGCCACGAAAATTATCGGTTCGGGAACTTTTTATACAAAATTATCAGTCGGCATTTGCACATATCCTTAAAAAGTGATAACTTTGCACCGCTTTAGGCACGGATTTGCGCCAAATGGAATGCAACAGCACTCCGCCACGCAACCCACGCTTGGGCACAAGGATTGTCTTATGGTGTAATGGTAGCACTGCAGTTTTTGGTTCTGCCTGTCTTGGTTCGAATCCAGGTAAGACAACGTTTCAAATCGCTAAATTTCTAATTGATTAGAGATTTAGCGATTTAATTTTGTCTTCCTGCTAAAGCTTATGACTCCCGGCTGATGCGACATTTCGTAAGGTTTATGAGACACAAGTGAATCTGAAATTTTATGGTATTTGGTACATTTGTATAGTCTTTAGAATAACCATAAATATAAGTCATGAAAAAACGTTTGAGCCTCTCTCTCGCAATCCCATTGACATTGGCCGCGTCATCAAATTGCCTGGCCGAGATACGGTCACTTAATATGCCGTTGATACAGACCAAGTACACGGCTGACCCTGCACCGATAGTGCATAACGACACCATTTATCTCTACACGTCGCATGACGGCGACGATGCCGAAAACTTCAAGATGGTCGACTGGCTGCTGTACACATCCACCGACATGGTAAACTGGCAGGACCGCGGAGCACCGGCCTCGCTCAAGGATTTCAAATGGTTTGACGGCAACAACGGCGCATGGGCCATACAGGTTGTTGAGAAGAACGGTAAGTGGTACATGTATTGCCCCATACACGGACACGGTATAGGCGTGCTCGTAGCCGACTCACCCTTCGGCCCGTTCACCGACCCCATAGGGCATCCTCTCGTATGGCAGAAAGAACACTGGTATGACATAGACCCCACAGTGTTTATCGACGACGACGGCCAGGCTTACATGTACTGGGGCAACCCCAACCTTTACTGCGTAAAGCTCAACGACGACATGATATCCTACTCGGGCGAAATCATGATGATGTCTAAAATTTCCGACTATCAGGAGGGCCCGTGGTTCTACAAACGCAACGGCCACTATTACATGGCATTTGCCTCGACATGTTGCCCCGAGGGCATAGGTTATGCCATGAGCGACTCGCCGCTCGGCCCCTGGGAGTACAAGGGTCACATCATGGACCACACTCCAAGAACCCGAGGAAACCATCCCGGAATTATCGACTACAAGGGCAAATCATATTGTTTCGGTCAGAACTATGACATATTCCGTCTTGACGAAAGCCGTCATGCCGAACGTCGCTCGGTATCGGCTGCCGAAATGGAATACAACCCTGACGGCACAATCAAGGAACTGCCCTATTTCCACGACTGCAAGTTGGAGCAAATCGAGCCGTTCAACCCCTATCGCAAAGTCGAGGCCGAGACTATGGCCTGGGGCTACGGACTGAAAACCGTGCAAAAGAATCCCTGGGGAAATGAGAAATGGAATCAGTTGGTGACTAATGTCGACGATGGCGAATACCTGCTTGTCAAAGGCGTGGATTTCGGAAAGGGAGCCGACACCTTCACAGTCAATGCATCGGCACACTTATGGGGAGGAAGCATCGAACTGCACCTTGACGAGGTGGACGGCCCGCTGATAGGCACAGTCAATATCGGCAATACCAAAACCCGCCTGACGGATTTCACAGTACCTGTAGAGGGCGCACAAGGCATCCGCGACCTGTATTTGGTATTCCGTGGCAACCCGAGACAGCAGCGCAATCTTTTCGACCTCGATTACTGGTCGTTCAGCCCCAAGAAATAAACGCACATCCACCCTTTAGGACGGCTTCACAGCACATCCAATAAGAGCAAAGCAAAAGAGACGGACTTTATATAGTCCGTCTCTTTTTTACGTAGAGAACATCTACGTCACTCAGAGGATTGCTACAATCCTCCGAGCATTATTTAACAGCAATCTTCCTGCCGCCTGAAATGTATATCCCGGCGGGCAGGCTATCAAGTTCAGCCGAATGCCCCACGAGACGTCCATGCAGGTCATATACCTCATGCGATACGTTTTCGGCATCCTCACCCACGGCATCCACACCTGAAGTGTAAGGATTATTGTTTGTGGCAAATACCTGACGGATATTTGTGGGCTTGTTGCCATATCCCCAAAATCCTACCCTATAGACCTGGGATGTATTGAGGGGCTTGATGCCTGAGTCAAGATTCTTCATCATGCCGTCAAGCTCGGCCACAATCAGACTGCCACCGCTAAATTTCGACTCGTACGGAGTCTCCCAATAGCTTGCCGTGTCAAATACTTTGAACACCACACCGTCACAATCATCCTCACCAAGTTCGGCGACGATATATTTGTAGCCTGACAGGTCAATGGGACGGTCATACTGCCATCCGCCGAAACCGTATTTGCCGGCCTGGAACACTCCTGTAGAGATGTCAAACGTTCCCTCCTCCCATATACGGGGATTGAAGTGCTTCAGGTCAAACACGAAATCACCCTCGGATGGCTTGGGGGTAGGAACGAACGGAATCTCCTCGGAATAATCCACCTTAGGGTCAGTAATACCCATCGTGGCGAGCATTTCGGTCGCGTATCTGCAGCCGAGCACCCTGTAACCGTGGGCAGTGAAATGCAGTCGGTCGCCTTTTTGAGGCAGATTTGCCGCCGTGACCACACGAGCCACAGGAAGAGTCGACGGCAGTCGGTTGATAATCGGATTCATACCGCCGCATGCGCCCCCTTCGTCCGTGGTGACCACCTCGCCGGCAAGCAGAGGCACTGACAGCTCAGACATACCGAGGTCAGCGAGTATATCCTCATATATTTTCTTTACCTTCGACGGCCAGGCGTTGTCACCGTTGTTTGACTCCCCCTGATGCAGCAGTATGCCCTTTATGACGCCCTGTTTCTGAGCTATTTTGGCACATGCCATAAGCCTCGCATACGGGGCATTGTCATACTCGCGCATATAGCCTTTAAACCAATCGGCCTCACCTTCGAGCGTGGCAGGGTCAAAGTCCTTGTCGAGATGCTCTATCTTGCATCCGCCTATTGCCACGGGTATCACGCCAACAGTTACATTCTCAGGCAGATTCGCCACCATCGTGCGGCCGAAATAATCCATCGGCGTAAGCCCGGTGCCCTGACGTACGAGCGGCGGAGTGGCCGTGTACCATTCGCCGATTTTTCTCACCGGGCCGGTGAAATCAGCAGTCGCCATCACCTTAAACCGTTCAGGCACATCAATGCGGTCGACAGGCTCAACCGGGGCGTTGCCCTCCATGTTGGACTGCCCGATGCAAAGATAGATATGAAAGTTCGGGTCAGGGGTCTGCGCAGTCATGACGGCACACATGCCCGTCATGGCCACGGCAGAAAATATTGTTTTTAAAAGTTTCATCAATCTATATGATTTCAGGTTGTGTTACTATGCGAAGGCATGTCAGCGTGTCACGGCCATCTTGCGTCCTCCTATTATGTATATGCCCGGCTGCAATCCTTCGGTAGCCACTTCTCTTGCCACCTGCGACTTCAGCCTGAAGCCCTGCAGAGTGTAGACATCGACAAAGGTCTCACCCTCATCATCGCCCACGGTGATTATCGGCGTGCCGGACAATTTGCCGGTGGTGTAGACAGCCGACGGACGGAACGGTGCGCCGCCTGTAGTCCAGAATCCCACATAATATATATGCGACGGATTCATAAGACGCCCCTTCTCGGAGCGGAGGTTATGGAGGTTGAATTTCACCGAACGGAGGTTCTCAAAATTCACAATGGCAGGGTCACTCCAATAGCTGTTCTCATCAAACACCCTGAATGACACACCACACCAGTTGTCGCCCACAATCTCTGCCACAAGTTCGTCAGCGTCCGAGAGGTCGATACCATGCGGGAAATACCATCCGGCAAATCCCCACTGGCCGGTGTGAACCTCGCCGGTTGCAGGATTGAACGTGCCGTTTTCCCAAATCGAGGGGTTAAAGAAACCCTCCATCAGCGGGAATTGCGAGGCCGTGAAGTTATACTCCTCCGACACCTTCGCCCCACCCTTCTCATACTCGATGGTCACGCGGGTGTTGCCCGGCTTAAGCGCGGTGAAATATCCGTCATTCCATTCAATGACCGAGGGGTCATCTATGTCCACTGAAATCCTGTCGGAGCTTAGATTCAGTTCATATCCCCTGCCGTTGTCACCGATAAGTGTAAGATAAGTCTTACCGCCGGGGATGACTACTATATCCGAGCCGTTGCTCGACCTGCGCGGAGAGAAGTTGACAGTCACATCCTCCATCGGCTCAAGCTCGTCACCTGCATAATCCTTGAACCAATGATATATCGGCCACGGACAAGCCTCAGGGTCAGTGAGGAATGTGTAGCTGCCCGGCTGCCCGGGGGTGTCGCGGAACTTGGCAAGCCACTCCGCCCCGGTAAACAGCATCCAGCTCACATTGCCGGTGTTGTCGGCAATGAGTTTGAAATTGGCACCGAATCCGTCACCCATCATCTTGCCCGTGATGCTCTTGCCCCACGAGGCATTGTATTTCGACGGAGCCCAGTCCATCTCAGTGACCATGATAGGAGCTATCTCGGCCGCAGGACGCACCTGGGCATCCCAACCGGCGGCAAACTTGTCAAATCCGCCGCCATACGTGCCGCCAAGCTCATGGCTCGGCTCAAGAGCGTCACTGCCATACCATCCGGGATACACATGCACAGCATAACCGATATTGTCACCCTTGACGGGATATTTGGCAAATCCTGCGTAATGCGACTGATAGCCGGTGCCTGGCACCCACAGGATGTTGTTGCATCCGTTGGCACGCATCAGGTCGACAATCTCCTGAAAGAACCGGCTTATGTTGCGGTTACATCCGTCATTGTTCGCACCATACTGTCCGTCGCTGCCCTTGATTCTCACAGGCTCGTTGGCCAGCTCGAACATGATGTAGGGATTGTCGGTCAGTCTCTTGTGGCTCGACACATGCCCCCACACCTTTTTCAGATAGGCGTGATAAGCATCGCCGACAGCGATGTTCTCGGGGCACACGCCCGGCGGGCGCATCACCACATACAGCCCCTTGGATATGGCATATTCGGCCATAGGGATGAACACACGGTCAAGATAAGTGCAGAAACGATTGAAGTCAAACGCCGAAATATCGTTCTCGCCCGTAGTCTTCACGCCGGGAGTGTTTGACCAATAGGGGTCCATGTGCAGACGCAGATAGTTGACCTTCCAGCCCGCATCGAGTATCCGGTCAATCTTCTCTTTGTTATACGCAAGGCACTTGTTCACATCATAATTGCCCCACTTGGAATTCTGCTCGTTAAACCACGGGCTATATGTCTGACCGAAGCCGTGAAGATTCACCTTGTTGCCCTTGTCATCCACAAGATAACGCCCCTCGACATGGAGCACCGGCATGTCCATACCCGGCCATGCGCGCAACGATGCCGCGCACATCACTGTGATGACGGCTAATATTAGCCTCAGCTTATTCATGATTATTTGAATGTCCAGTAATCGAAATTGAACAACTTCGGACCCTTGCGACCCTTGAACACGAAGTAAAGGTCATGCACGCCCAAAATCTCGGCATCCACGGGAGTCTCGATATATTTCCACTCCTCCCAGCCGCCTGTGCCGGGCACATTCAGCGTGGCCTTGAGCGGGCCGTCGATGCTGTCGGTGCGCACCTCAATACGGCCGCCGCGCAGGGCACTCGCCACCGATGCGCCGAATGTGCGCGTGCCTCCGCTCTTGAAGTCGACATTGCTCACCTTCACATAATCGCCGTCATGGATGTCAGAGACATACACGCCGGTCGCGGCATTCGGCTCCGAGGTTACGCCGCTTGAGAATGCCATAGTCTCGGCCTCGACGCGACGGTAGGGGTCAAACGTCATCACAGCCTTTGCGCCCTCAACGGTGGGAAGTATCGTGGGGATTGTGCCGTCGGCATTGTAGGTAAACGGCTCCACAGCCACGCTGCGGGCAAATCCCCCACCCTGCGGCAACTTGCCGGTGTGATAGAAGAAATATGACTGACCCTTGAAATCGGCCACACCGCAGTGGTTTGTGAAAGAGCCTGTGTCGCACAGGGGCATAATCTCACCCATATACTTCCACGGGCCTGTCGGCGTATCGCTCATGGAGTAGGCTATATGCTCGGGCACACCTCCGGCTGCGTAAAGCAGATAATACTTGTCACCACGCCTGTAGAACCACGGGCCTTCGGTATAGGAATCCTTATACGACTCGCCCTTCACGCGCATCTTGGGACCGGGGGCACCGAATCCCTCCACCGTCTGCTCAACCTTCATTACGTCGCCATCAAACGACACCATGTCATCATTGAGCTTCACATAATAAATCTCGGGGTTGCCCCAATACAGGTAAGCCTGACCGTCATTGTCGACAAACACTGTCGGGTCAATATAATCCCAGCTGCCATCGACGAGCGGACGGCCTATGGCATCGCGGAACGGGCCGACCGGCGTATCGCCTACAGCCACGCCGATAGCCATAGTGCCTGACAGCTTGGAATGAAGCGGCACATAAAAATAGAACTTGCCGTTACGCTCCACACACTGCGGGGCCCATGCACGGTCATCGCCCCACTCGAAGTCCTCGATTGCGAGGGGCGAACCGTGGTCAGTCCAGTTGGCCATATCGGTAGTGGAATACACGCGCCAGTCCTGCATCCAGAAGAAGTCAGCCCCACGCTCGTCATGGCCGGTGTAAAGATACAGTGTGTCGCCGTGCACCATAGGCGCAGGGTCGGTGGTAAACCGCGTTTGCACTATCGGGTTATGAGCCATTGCCGATGCTGCGACACCGGCCAGCAATATAGCGAATTTTCTCATCGTTGTAATCATTTATCGTTTTCAGGTTTCACAAGTCTCACGTGATATACGCCACCGGCTATATTCCCGGCATCGCTGCGGAATGTCACCTCGACGTTATTCTTGCCCTCAAGCAGTGACGGGGGGATGGGATATTCCACATCCACAAACTCCTCTTTTTTCCACTTGTCAGCCACATTCTCTGACGCAAGCAAAGTGTCATCGACATATATCGTAAATGCCCTCTTGCCATTCTCATTACCCCAGTAGCGCACACGCAGCACGAGGTCGGTAAGCCCCGACGACTTCATGCGGTATTTGAAATAACCGCCATCCGAGGCGTCGCGCCATGCCTGGCCGAAGTTCACACCCGAGTTAGACTTGTCATTCTCCATGAAATGGTCAGCCTCGGGCTGCTGCTCGCCGGTATTTACGGCATCGACCGTGCGGCGGTCAAGCGCGAGCATAGCCTCCTCGGCCGCACGCTCACGCTCAAGATAGGCACTGTATTCGCCGGGGGTCATCGACAGCCAGTACATCATGTAGCGGCAGTCGTGCAGACGTGCGAACGGACGCAACGTAATCTCACGGTCAGGCTCCGAGGTCAACCCCTTCACCTTGTAAGTCATACCCTCCCCCTCGACAGGCTCGGCCTGACGGAGGCGGGCAAGAATATCGGCCCTTTCGCCCACGAGTATCGGGGTATCGAACACCGACACCAGCCGGCCACCGGCTATATGCGCCCAACGGCTGTCGTCAGCCACAAGCCCCTTGAGGTCGTCGGTGCTGTATGACGCACCGAGCACTATGGGGCCGCGCACTATCGACACATATTCAGGGGTGTTGGGCAGCTCCTCGAGACGCATCTCCATCGGCAGGGCTATCTCCACGACATCGCCGTTTTTCCACTTGCGGTCCACAGCCACATACGAGCCGGCCGAAGCCTTGACAGGATACTCCTTGCCGTTGACCTTGATTGAGAATCCGTCACACCATTCGGGGCAGCGCACCATGAGCGGGAAGCGGCGCGACTTGCGCATCTGCATCTTCAGTCGGGTCGACTCGCTGTCAGGGAACGATGTCTCCTGGGTTACTGTAATCCCTTTTTCCTTCCAGTTGAGTCGTGAAGGGATAAAGAGGTTGATGTAGAGCGAATCCGAGGCATGTGTGTAGATGAACTGTCCGTACTTGCCATGATTCTCCATGCCGGTGCCCACGCAGCACCACATGCCGGAGTTGGGCTGGGAATACACGCGGTAATGGCCGGGACGTGCCGAGGTGAAATAGACATATCCGCCATGACCGGGATGCTGTGATGAAAGGATGTGATTATACAGGGCGCGCTCATAGAAGTCGGCGAGATGCCCGTCGGGGGTCATGCGGAACAGCCCCTCGGTGAGTTTGAGCATATTGTTGGTGTTGCAGGTCTCGGGGCCTTCGCGGTCGGTCACGTAGCTCTTGCAGTCATCCTTTGACGCGAAGTGCTCGCGACGGCTGTTGCCGCCTATCGAGAGCGAACGGGTGTCGGCCACGGTGTGCCAGAAGAAACGGGCAGCGTCGTCATACTCCTTGCCACCTCCGAGTTCGGCTATACGCTGATAGCCGACTACTTTGGGCACCTGTGTATTGGCATGCTTATTGTCAAGATTGTCCACCCCCTTGGCCATGCTGTCAAGGAGCCAGTGGTGAGAGAATTTGCGTGCCGCGTCGAGATACTTGCGGTCACCCGTCATGGCATAGGCATCGGCATACACCTCATCCATACCTCCAAACTCATTGCCGAGCATGCTCTCCATATCCTCGTCACTGATGGGGTCAATCACGGTGAGGCCCCAGTCGCAGAGTTTCAGGAACATATCGCGGGCCGTCTCATTGCCGGTGTAGACCCACGCGTCGCGCAGTCCGGCATATGTCTTGTGCACGTTATACCAGGGCACCCAGTATTTCCATATCAGAGCCACATTGCCCTTGCGAAGTTCATCCCACAGCGTGGCACCGCCGGGCACGCCTCCGACATATCCGTCACCGTTGGCATCCTGACAGCGTTTCAGCTCGTCAAGCATATAGTCCATACGAGCCTTGAGGCGCGAATCGCCTGTGGCGGCATAATGGATGGCGAGAGCCGACAGGTAATGGCCGCCGACATGTCCGTCAAGAGCATCCCAGCAGGGGAAACTCTCGGCCTTGGGGGTCAGTCCTGCCTCCTTGAGAAACGGAGCAAGCAGACGGTCGGTGTCATACTTCAACAATACCTCCACATTCAGGTCACGGGCATGCTTGAACGGTCCGTCAAGCAATTCCACATCACCGAGGGGAAATTCGTTGTGATAAAGCCTGTCCTGAGCCTGCATGCCCAACGACAGCAGGAGGAACAACAATGGGATGATACGATAATACATCGATATTAGGTTTTATAAGGTTAGTTTTGCGTTACAATCCTTTTTTCGGTCACCGCGCGTCCTGAGGGATAGCGGTAAAGCACGATGTTCACACCCTTGGTGAGCTGCGGCAGACGGCGTCCGGCCACATCGTAATACTCTACACTCACAGGCATTTCGCCGTCAGCACCAATGCTGTCGATACCCGACATCGAGGGGTCGACACCGGCGATGGCGGCAAGCACCTCGTCAGTGGCAGCCTCATATTTCGAGGGGGATGTGGATGTGAATCCGTCATACTTGTCAATGACATTTCTGAGGGTCACGACCGTGGCATCTCCAAGATACTTCTCGTCAACCGAGTCATAAAGAGTGCGGGCCGAAGCCATAGCGCGGAGAAATCCGCCCTTGTACTTATCGGCAGCCGAGGCCGATGTGGTAATCTTCAGACCGCCGACTATCACGGCCGCCCAGCCTGACGACATCGTGTAGCCCACGAGATAGTCCGACTCCTCTTCGATAGTGAACTCATAGATATGCGTCTTGGAGCCTGTGATGGTCTGACCGCTGTTCTCGTCAAGATTGCCTGTCGACGAGAGCGAGCCGAAACGCGCTACTGGCGAACCGGCGAGGTCGGAAACCGCGAAATCGAATGTCACGTTTCCGTCCATCGACCCCTTGTTCCAGAATATGGAGTTAAACTGCACAGTGTACTTTCCGGGGGTGAGATGCAGACGGTAACCGTCATACTTTCCATAGGTAATCTCACACTTGTCATAGTCGCGGGCACTAAGATAGAAACCTTCGCTGAAATCGCCCCCATCGAGGAAATATTTCATACGGGCACCGCCGGTGTTGGACGAGCCTGAACCCTTCTCGTCCTTCTCGCCGTTGGCCCTGGAGTTGACACGATACCAGCCGGTGGGGATACCCTCACCCACCATGCCCTGCTCGGCACGCATGTCAGGCTCAAAGACAGTCTTTATGGCAAGCTGCTCGCCCACCTCCTCGATGCCGATTATGTAGCTGCACGCGATTTTGCCCGTCACGCCGCCGTTCTCACCTTTTACATTACTGACGGTGAGTGTGTACGCCCCCTTGGGAAGGGTCACGCCCGAAGGCATGGTGAGTGTAAGGATGTCGGCCGACGCGGTGACGCCAAGCTCACACGAGCCCGCCGAGCCTGAGATTGAGGCGGTGACACCCTCGGCCGATATATTCTCATTAAACTTGACATTTATCTCCAGACCGCTCTGCGGGAGGTCAAATGAACCGTTTTCGGGGTCAATCTCCACCACCTTGGGGGCATCTGGCCCGAGCGACCAGCGTTTCATAAAAGCCCATCCCTCATCGCTCACGCGTGCGAAAGCCTTGTCCTCGCACTGCCAGTGGCCCTTGCCGTCAAATGCCAGCAGCGACACCTCCACGCCGTTCTCGCCGTCAAGCCAGTCGGTGCGGGTGGTGTTTACGTTAGGATTGCCTGCGGGATAAGGGCGCATGGTCTTAGGGGTGGTGCTGCATCCGTTGCGCTTAATCCACGCATCGAGAGTGGGCTGCACGCCCGAGAACACGCACACATCGTCGCCTGTGCCGTGGCAATGAAGTATGGGCACGGGGCGCGAGCTGGCGGCAACCTTTTCACCCATAGGATAACCGCTCACAGGCACGAATGCCGCAATACGGTCGGCGATGCGGTTGGCGCAGTGATAGGTGAACATGCCACCCATCGAGAATCCCGTCATATACACACGGTTGGTGTTGATGCCGTAACGGCTCTCCATCTCCTTGATGATGGCGAGCACAAAATCGATATCCTTGTTGCCTGAGATGTCCCAGAAATGATTCTCACCATTGGGAAACACTACGACAAACTTCTCCCTGTCGGCCACTTCTATCCAGGCCGAATTCTGCGTGGAGTGAAAGTTGGCATCCTGATTGGCTCCGTGGCATGCTATTACGAGAGCTGCATTCTCGGCAATATCCTTGGGCGCATGCACTATCATAGTGCGCACGGCCCCGTTGACTGTGATATTCTCGAGAGCCATAGCCGATGCCGTGACCACGACCGCCATGATGAGTGTCAGTAAAAATCTTTTCATTATGAATTATTCGCAAAGGTATAAAAAAATATAGGGGGTGTTGCAGAGATTTATGAAATCCTCAGGCCAAAAGGCCTGAGGGATATGGGCAACACCCCCTATAAAAACTAAACTAAGATATAGGAATTTCTATAACACAGGTAAGTCAGGGCCTGTTACTTCACGAGATACTTCTTGCCGTTGGCGATGTAGAGGCCGGGGGCAAGGGTATTAATCTGAGCCTCGTCGGCAGTGCGCATTACTGCGATGCCCTGGAGGTTGTAGACGGTGAAAATCTCAGCCTCGGCAGCGTCGATTACGGTGTCCTCGATGCCTGACTGTGCACCCTTCTGGAACCACAGCTTCACGTTGTCAACGTAGCACTGGTTAAGACAGGGGAAGAAGCCGATAGAGATGGCGAAGCTGGTCTTCTTGCCCATCTCGGCGCAGGTCTGGTCAGCATCCCAGTGTACGGGAGTCTTTACAGCGTCGTCACCCTCACCTTCAGTGATTTCGAAGTCACGGGCTGCCCATGCGATGCCTGAGGGCTTGAATGAAACGTGGTGCCACTCGTTAACGGTGGAGAGAGCAGCGTTGCCGCAATCTGAGCCGTTAACGTTGCTGTCAATGCTCCAGGGTGCATCCTTGATTTTGATTACAGGTGCGCCGTTCTTGCCGGGGAATTCGGTTCCGTTACTAGCGTCCTTACCGGGAATCTCGGTCTCATAGATGTCATACTCTACCTCGCGGAGGTCATCGAAGGTGTAGCCTTCGGGGCACTTGATATAGTTCCAGATAAAGATGTTGGTGTAACCGCCATAGATGATGTGGGCACAGTTGTTGTTGTAACCTTCGGGACCCTTGTCAACAATCATGTCGGCGCGGTTTGTCATACCGCCGTTCGAGCCGAGGTTGGGGCAACCGGCCTCGTTGGCCTCGATGTCATCGAAATCAACAGTCACGCATGCGGCAGTGGTCTTGTCGAGAGCAGCCTCGTCAAGCTCGCGCTGGGTCATCTCCTTCTCGAAATAGAAAGTGATGTCGTCGATATAGTAACGGGTGCTGCCGTTGAAACCGAAAGCGAGACCGAAAGTCATGGCATTCATGCCGTCGGCTGAAAGGCCGAGCTCGGATGCGTCAAATGTAGCGGTAGCCCACTCGTTGAACACGATGGCATCGGTGGGAGCTACGGGTTCGCAATAGCCGGTGCTGGTGCCTCCGGCGAGGAACTGTATGCGCAGGGGCACATCGGGGTTCTCGATGGTGGCCTTGTAGGTCACTGTAACCATAAGGAGGTCCTTGAGGGCGCAACCGCCGGGAGCTGAGATGCTGGGGATACGGGCATAGGTGCTCCATACATCTGGATTCTCACCGCTGTCGCCTGACACATATACGCAGTGACCCTGATCGGCATCCTCTACGACAGCAATTTTATCGTTGGGGCCACCCCAGAATGAGTTATACTTGGTGCCGACTGCTACATCCTCAAAATTGAGGCAAAGTTCCTGTGATACTGTCTCGGCCATCGAAGGCAGTGCACATGCTGTGCCAAGTGCGATGGCAGCAAGTGTTTTGTGGTAATTAAGTTTCATAAACTTAAGGTTTTTGGTTGATAAATAAAGAAATGAGGTTTGATTAAAATTGTAAGATAAGGCTTGCAGACCTTATAGCAGAGATCCGAACTTAATCGGAGAGAACGGTTCACAAAGGGTTGGAATGAAGCCGGGTAATATTTTGGAAGGGGACATAAGGGCATATGTCACTTTTGTCACCTATGTCCTTATGTACCATTCCAAAATATTAGCTAAACTTCAGTCATGCTATTCAACAGGTTCAATAATCATAAGTAGATGTTGAAAATTAGTTTATATCGAAATTTTTACGTATCTTTGTG